>CAJTVT010000012.1 GCA_910580015.1 uncultured Lachnospiraceae bacterium | reverse complement strand
GTTCTTCAGTTCTCTGTTCATAGCTCTCTCTTCTTGACATTCCTACACCTTCTTTCTGTATGTTCTGCTTTGTCTTTCTGGCATCTTTTGCCTGAACAATCGAATAGGGAAGATTCATCTTCCCCTACTCGCGCGCCGGGCACCCATCAGCGAATGCTGACAATCTTCCTCTGGGTGCCCGTGTGCACATAAAATTGAGAGTGGACAGCCGCCCACTCTCAAGTCTGAGTTTATCTAGTTATCATATATATGATAGCACTTAATATAAGGAAATGCAAGGAAAAAATCAAAAGAAATCCATGTATGGCCGTTTGAAACCATTGTAATTTCACCATCACAGTCGCCATATGAACCCAGAGTTGAATATCAAGCGGTACGCAAGATCATGTAGTATCTAAAAAATGTTTACTATCCAAAGTGTTCTCTAATTTGTGAAAAATTTACGCAAGACAAAAGAGGTATACATAAACCACATGATTAAGAAATGTGCCTAACAGAACTGAATTTTGAATATACTTTAGAATAAAAAAATACCAAGCTCTTTACAATTCTATCCTTAAAATGTAAACGAACTCAGTATTCTTCTGGGTTGGGCTATTCTATTCATAGCAAACAGCTCGTAGGGGAATCGAACCCCTGTTTCCGCCGTGAGAGGGCGGCGTCTTAACCGCTTGACCAACGAGCCATGTCTCTTGTTATGTTCTCTCGAACTCAACATGGTCATTATACATGCTGGGTTCGAGAAAGTCAAGTGCTTTTTTCATTTTTTTTAAATTTTTTTCAAAATTTTTTCTTTTTCTACATTTCTACTTTGCTTTGAGCTAATTTTGCCAGTGTTGCAAAGCCTTCCGCATCATTTACTGCCATCTCTGCCAACATTTTGCGGTTCACATCTACTCCTGCCAACTTCAATCCATACATAAATCTGCTATAAGAAAGTCCATTCATTCTTGCAGCTGCATTGATACGTGCAATCCACAATTGACGGAACTGTCTCTTTCTCTGTTTTCTTCCTGCATAAGAACTCGTCAATGCTCTCATGACAGACTGCTTTGCCACTCTATACTGTTTGGAGCGTGCTCCCCTGTAGCCCTTTGCCAGCTTTAATACTCTGTTATGCTTCTTTCTCGCATTTAATCCGCCTTTTATTCTTGCCATGACTTCTATTCCTCCTTAACTCATTCTTACAAATATGGTAAAATCTTCTTCATATTCTTAACATTTGTAGCGTCTGTAATCGTGGATTTTCTCAGATTTCTCTTTCTCTTTGTAGACTTTTTGGTTAAGATATGGCTCTTATATGCTTTGTTTCTCTTTAACTTTCCTGTTCCGGTTTTTTTGAAACGCTTTGCTGCTGCTCTGCTTGTTTTCATTTTTGGCATTTTTAGTTCCTCCTTAACATCAGTTATTTCTTCTCTGTCAACACGATACTCATACTGCGTCCTTCTAATTTTGGCGCCTTCTCCACAACGGCAATCTCTGCCAATTCCTGGGCAAAATCATCTAGAATATGCTTACTGCTCTGTACGTGTGCCATTTCTCTGCCGCGAAAACGTAAAGTAACCTTTACCTTATTGCCCTTTGAAATAAATTTCTTTGCTGCATTAATTTTGGTATTAAGATCATTGGTCTCAATATTCGGTGATAAACGGATTTCCTTAATCTCAACAGTTTTCTGCTTTTTCTTGGCTTCCTTTTCTTTCCTTACAAGCTCATATCTGTATTTACCATAATCGATAATCTTACACACAGGTGGCTTCGCCCCCGGAGCAATTTTCACCAGATCAAGTTCCGCCTCCTGAGCACGCTTCATAGCTTCCCTTGTGGGCATAATGCCAAGCTGCTCTCCATCCTGTCCAACCAGACGAACTTCCTTATCTTTGATTTGTTCATTAATCATTAATTCACTAATGGTCCTACACCTCCAAAAATTAATTTAACATCATAATTTCCCTATACCATGGCAACTGCATAAAAAAGCAAACACATCCATATCAACTTTTCCATCTCTCATACATGAGGTATTTGGCCGCTTTGTTGTGCTAAATGCGGTCATACAGTAATACATTCCTCTCGCACGAGTGTGCATTCTGCCCGGAGGGCTTATTCTTACAGGAAATTTCATTGAAATCACCTAGAACAAAGAATCCTGCAAAATAGAATTCTCCGCCTGTTGCGGATCGCTTTCGCGACATATTTCATTTCCGCCGCAGTGCGATCATTGTTTTTTATCTTATAGAAAATCCGAAGGAATTTCTTATAAGAATCGAGTAGGGATGACTTTTCCTGCTCGTCGCGCGCCCCGTGCGCCGCGTAGCGGCATAGCTCCTCTGCATGGGGCTGTGCATAAAAAAAGTGGATAGGCAGACTATCCACTTTATATTCCAAATATACCTACACAGAGATATGGTAAGCTGAATATGAACCATTAGTCACGCTTTTGTGCTAAGGTGAGAGTGGATACTCTACTTTGTTTTCTTCTCATAACTTCATTACTTTACCATTATTTAACGTCTGTGTCAAGTGTTTTTTCTCTCATAGAATCTTTTAATATAAACTTCTCTATTACCTCAGCAATGGCCCCCTGCCCACAATCCTGTTCTGTCACATAGTCCGCGGCTCTTTTTAGGCTGATATGAGCATTTTTTACCGCCACGCCGATATGTGCTGCACGAAGCATTGGAATATCATTGCGTTCGTCCCCTACGGCAACAGTATGTTCCAAGGGCACATTTAAAAATTGAGCGATATATTTTAAACCTGTTCCTTTATCTGTATCTTTCGGACAATATTCCAGAAATTCATTTCTAGAAAAGAAACTATTACACTTTTCTGAGAGCTCTGTATGTTCTTTCTGAAAATTTAACAACCTTTCTTGGTCGTTCACATCGATCAAGATCACTTTATTTGGCTCTGCTTCCAGACTTCCATAGATATCCGAGACTAACTGATATCTCATCTTTGCATGAGAAAGATAAAAATCTAACTCAGGACCATGCTGTTCTGTAAGAATAATATCCTGCTGATAACTCTGCACGTAAATCCCTGCTTTATGTGCCTCATCGATAATTTCCTTCGTGACACGCAGCGGAAGCGCCCTCTGAGCAAGCACTCGCTCTGCCGCACAATCATAGATCACAGCTCCATTAAAGGCAACCATATAGCAACCTGGCATACTAAGTCCAAGCTCCTTTGTCACAATCCGTCCGGTGGTAATAGGACGCCCTGTGGCAATCACAATATAATGTCCCTGATCTAACAGTCTGGCAATTGCTTCTCTGTTTTCCTCGCAAATCGTCTTGTCTTTTCCCAACAAAGTATCATCCAGATCTGTAAACAATATTTTACGTTCCATAGGCGTCCTCCTTTATCACTCTACCGGCTCTGCCGGAATAAACACTCGCTCCTGATATGTATTGGCTTTCTTGGGGGCCGCGTTCCTCGCCTCCTCACAGAACTGTTCCTGTGAATTTACCAATTTTTTACCTCTTTTATCTATTTTTTCATATTTTCCGTCAGGATTCAGAATATGTGCCTTGGTATTGTCCATAATCTGTGTTCCCAACACATGACGCACCTGATCCATAAGCCGTTCATCCTCCACTGGAAACATAATTTCCACACGACGATCCAAATTTCTTGGCATCCAGTCTGCGCTACCCATGTAGATCTCTTCCTGTCCGTCATTGTGAAACCAGAAAATACGACTGTGTTCCAGAAAATTACCCACAATGGAACGAACGGTAATATTCTCACTAATTCCAGGGATTCCTGTTTTCAGACAACAGATTCCCCGGATCACCAACTCCACCTTCACTCCCGCAGAAGACGCTTCGTATAGTGCAGCGATGATATCCCGATCACAGAGAGAATTCATCTTTGCCTTGATAAACGCCTCTCTACCTTCCTGTGCATGCTTCATCTCCCGTTTTATCAGCTTTAGGAAACGTTTCCGCAGCCAGATAGGTGCGACTGCCAATTTATTCCAGCTCAGTGGTTCTGAATAACCTGAAAGCATATTAAAGACAGCTGTGGCATCCTCACCAATTGCCTCAGAGCAGGTAAACATTCCAAGGTCTGTATACAACTTTGCTGTTGAATCATTGTAATTGCCTGTTCCTAGATGAACATACCTACGGATGCCATCCTCCTCCTTACGGACAACCAGAGCAATCTTACTGTGTGTTTTCAGTCCCACCAGACCATATATCACGTGGCATCCTGCCTTTTCCAGTTTCTTTGCCCAAACAATATTATTTTCTTCGTCAAACCTTGCTTTTAACTCCACCAATACAGACACTTGTTTTCCATTCTCCGCAGCCTGTGCCAAAGATGCGATAATCGGGGAATTTCCACTGACCCGATACAACGTCTGTTTGATAGCCAGCACATCTGGATCCACTGACGCTTGACGGATAAAATCCACAACTGGATCAAATGTCTGGTAGGGATGATGCAATAAGATATCACCTTTGCGGATTGCAGCAAAAATATCCTCTCCTGGTGTGATCTCAGGTACAAGCTGAGGTTTATAAGAGGGATAACGCAATTCATCCTTCCCCTCCATCCCATACATTTTCATTAGAAATGTCAAATCCAGAGGTCCGCTGATTTTAAAGATATCTTCCTGGGCTACATGAAGGGCTTCACGCAGAATCTGAAGGAGTTGTTTATCAATCTTTTCCTCCACCTCAAGCCGGATCACTTCTCCCCATTGACGCTTTTTTAACTGTTTTTGAATTTCCTGTAACAAATCCTCTGCCTCATCTTCATCAATACTCAAATCTGCATTTCTCATAATCCGGTAAGGGTAGGCACAAAGGACATGATAATTCAAAAATAGTTGGTGAATATTACGCTCAATCACCTGTTCTAACAGAAGAAATGTTCGGATTCCTTCTTCTGATGATGGGATCTGAATCATTCTTGGCAACACGGAAGGTACTTGGACAGTAGCAAATTCTGTCTCTCCTTTTTTTTCATCCTTCTTAGATAAAAGCGCTGCGATATTCAGAGATTTATTTCGAATCAGAGGAAATGGTCTGGATGCATCCACTGCCATAGGCGTAAGAACTGGATATACATTTTCCATAAAATAATGATCCACATACTCTGCTTGTTCTGGGGTCAATTCCTCATGTGCATCCAATATCTCAATTCCACAATTATGTAAAAGCGGCAGCAGAGAACGATTATATGTGGAATACTGCTGTTCCACCAGTAAATGGGTTTCCTTGCTGACAGCCTCCAATTGCTCCTGTGCTGTCATACCTGCGATGTCTTTCTTTTTATAACCTGCATGAACCATATCTTTTAAGGACGCAACCCGCACCATAAAAAATTCATCTAAGTTCGATGATGTTATACTTACAAATTTCAACCGTTCCAGCAGAGGAATCGACTTATCCCTCGCTTCATTCAGCACACGGCCATTGAACTTCAGCCAACTCAATTCCCGGTTCTCATAATATTCTGGATTCAGAAAATCTTTTTCTTTTTCCATACTGTTACCTCCTACTATAATACTCTTTTTTCTCTGATCTTTGGCATAACGCTGAATACCTCTTCAAAAGAATCCGCATAGGAAGAAAAGAGTCCTTTCTCCAGGATAATACTCTCCTCTGCTTCAATGGTAATCAACAATTCTTTATTTTTTAACACTGCCTTAATAGTCTTAAATTTCTGTTTATGACTGCGATCCATGGCATTCGCAATCTTTAAAATCGCCATAAGCTTAGAGACAATCATATAACTTTGCTGATCCATCTTATCACTGACACTCTCATAGGGCTGCATCGGCATAGAACTGTGTTTGACTGTACTGGCCACAATCTCTCGTTCTAAATGGGTCATACCAATAATCTCGGATGCCATAATAATCTGATAGGAGCAATCTGATTGGTTGATCAAGCTCACATATCTTCCGCAGTCATGAAGGATTGCCGCCACCTGCAACAAAAGACGCTCCCTCTTTCCCATGCCATGCACTTTCTTCATTGCATCAAAAATCACTGTACTCATGTTAAGAACTGCTTCTGTATGACAGGAATAGCTCTGAAAACGTTCCGCAAGATTCTTAGAAGCCGCAAGAATATCCTCCTTGAAATCATGGGCAAAATGAATGATACGCTTCTTTTCTGCGTAATCATAGACAATTCCATCATTGATACCCACTCCAGGCACCCAAATAAAGCTGGCATTCATCTCCTCTGTTAGACGTTTATATAACACTACAGAAGGCAAAATCAATGTATCATGATCATTGGCCAAATTCAGCTCCCTGGAGAGCTCCTCTGGGGATTTTTTGTGCCATTTATTCATCAGTTTGAGGAAGCGCTCTGTCTCAATGGTGCCATCCTCCTCTTTTTTGGAAAATCCTTTTACCATCTCATTGATGTAATCCCCCATTAAAATTACATATTTAATCTCCTGATTGGACAAATACAATCTCTTAAAGATCTCTAATTCCTTATCAATCAACTCCTGAATCTGTGTCTCATAATGGGAAACCAGATTCCGAATCTTGGTTAATTTTTCCCAAATCCGCATGATCCCAAGCTCGATATGCTGGGTTGTCACAGCCGTGCCCTTCCGAAACAGCGTTATCTGCATACTGCCTCCGCCCACATCTACCACAACTGCACTTTTCTGTATCATTTTTTCAAAATCATGGGAAGCTGCCAGAGATTTATAGCTCATGAATCGGTGTTCGGAGTTACTAATCACATGAACTTCAATTCTGGTACGGAGTCGAATTTGATCTAAGATGAACAATTCATTGCTTACTGCCCGCAGTACGTTTCCTGCATAAGCTTTATAATCATCCACTTTGTAGCCTTCCATAATAGAATAAAATTCTTTTAATACCTGACACAACTCCTCCACCAGTTCATAACCGATAACTCCTTTACTGTAGGCATCTCTACCCAACTCCAACCGACTGCGGACATGATCCACCTGGCGGATTTTTCTGCCTGAACTTATCTCAAAGACCTTCATGCTGACCTCATAGGAGCCGATATAAATTGCCGCAAATGTTGTAATCTTCATAGCCTCTCCTTCCATTTACTGTTTCTAACGAGCGTATCTAACATTTATTCTTCCATTCTCATCCCAAATTTACGGTATAATGGCCACCAAATTCCGCCAACCGAAACCGCTATGCCATCCTTATCAAATATAATCTTCCATTAATTTGAGAACACTTCTGACAGAACATCATTTTCAGACACGCCCAAGCAGATAATTGATAAATTGCTGCGCACATCTTCCAGAACGCCCCCCATGATGCAGTTCCCATCTGTCCGCCTCCAAAAGCAATGTCTCTTCTTCCATTTCTATCTGATATTTCTCTGCTAGACTCTTCACAATCTCATGATATTCTTTTTGTTCTGGCGCACCAAAATATATGGTAACGCCAAACCTAGATACCAGTGATAGCTTTTCTTGTACGGTATCATTCGTATGCAGGTCGTCATCCCGCTCTTGCTTATCACTAAATTTCTCTCGAACCAGATGACGCCGATTGGAAGTGGCATAAATTAATATATTTTCTGGTTTCTTTTCCAAACCACCTTCTATCACCGCCTTTAAATACTTATATTCTATCTCGAATTCCTCAAAAGACAGATCATCCATATATATGATAAACTTATAATTTCGATTCTTAATCTGGGAAATCAGATCATTTAGATCCTGGAACTGATGTTTATACACCTCAATCATCCGAAGCCCTTGATCGTAATATTGATTGATAATCGCCTTGATACTGGTGGATTTTCCAGTTCCGGCATCCCCAAACAATAGACAATTATTGGCTTGCTTGCCCTTTACAAAAGCTTCCGTATTCTCAATCAGCTTCTGTTTTGCCCGTTCATATCCCACCAGATCAGAAAGTTGCACATGCGTGATGTTGGTGATGGGCACAATCTGAACACCTCGTTTATCATGCTCCACCCGAAATGCCTTGTGAAGCCCCAATTTCCCAACACCAAATTCTCGATAAAACTCTGTCACTTCCCGCTGAAATTCTTCCACTGTAAGGGTTTTATCTAACTGAATGCTCAGTCCACAAATCCGATCCCGAATCCGATGGTTAAACACATTGCCTCCCTGACCAGAACGATGATAATCTAAAAGTAGCGTAAGCTCTGGCATTTGAAGTTTACTGGCCAACTCCTTTAAGTCAAAAGCAAACAATTCTCGAAACACTGCGAAATCATGGTATGCCAGCGCATGAATGCTGCCTGAAATACTACCACGTTTCTCACATGCCTTGCTATAAGCATTTTCATTGTTCACCATTAAAAAAGTCAAATAGTTATGCCACAAATTTCCTTCAAATCCATGGTCTGCCGCCAACTCGATTAAATTATGAAAATTCTCAAAGCACAGAGAACGGATATCCTGATGATTAAAATAATCACTATCACAATGTTCTATAATCCAAGCCATATCCATTAAAATCTGGCCTGGTTCCATATTCCTATACAATATCATATCCGCTGCACTATCCATTGGCCTCTACCTCGCTTATATAATTCCCAAGAACTTTCACAAAAAGTGCCTCCTCTGACAGTCCTTGCCATGCGTTTTGTACCGCTCCCTCTCCAAGTTCTCCTTCTAAATCCACAAAAAAACGGTACTCAAAGCTCTTATCCTTAATGGGCCTGGACTCAATTTTTACCATATTCAAGTTGTTAAACATAAAGTGAGATAACATATGATACAGGGAACCACTTTCATGAGAAACTTCAAAGCAGATACTTACTTTATCTGCACCTTTCAGTCTAATTTTCTCTCCCCCTACAATGATAAAACGTGTGCTGTTGTCTTTGCTATAATTGATGTTATCCTTTAAGATCTTAAGCCCATATAATTCTGCTGTTCTACTGCTTGCGATAGCTGCTTTGCTTTTGTCCTGTTCTTGCACAACCTGTTCTGCCGCCATGGCCGTATTTTTCGCTGGAATCCTATCCCAATTCTTATGTTCCTCCAGAAAATCTATGCTCTGCATCAATGCCTGAGGATGGGAATACACGGACTGAATGTCAGAAAGCTCCGCTTCTGGCAGCCCAAGCAGAACATGATTAATCTTGATCGTCTTCTCTGCAACAATATAATTCTCATATTCCAGCATTAAATCAAAATTCTCCCCCACAATTCCAGCCGAAGAATTCTCAATCGGAAGTACCGCATAATCTGCTTCTCCTGCCTGAATGGCTTCCATAGCTCCACGCCAACTCTCCACTGGATAACCAGATACATCGGTCCCAAAATACGCCTCCATAGCAATCTGGCTGTAAGCGCCTTCCACTCCTTGATACACTACTTTTTTCGTCCGAAAAGGCAACTCTTCCACCAAACGAAATCCAAATTCCCGTCCCTGACCGTGCTGATTCAAAAGCTGGTACTGGCGCTTACGACTCATTGCCATAATCTGTTCAAATAATTCTCCCACTCCATATTGGTTTTCCTTATTTTGAACTAGACTCTTGACCTTCTCCATCTTTTCCATTTCACGTTGTTTGTCTAACACCGGCTTCCCCACAGAAATCTTATAATCTGCCACCTCCGTGGTACGTTGCATCCGCTCTTCATACAGCGCCACTATCTGGCTGTCAATTTGGTCAATTTCTTCCCGGATTTTATTCAAATCTTTCATACGCCACATCCTTAAAACGTTTTCTATTATCATATACCAATCAGGGCTTAAAGGCAAGTTTTGGCGCGAAAAAAAGCAGGTTTTGCCATCAAATCCAAAAAAATAGGACTCCATGGCAAAATCTGCCCTTTTTCATATTATGACATGACAAAATATGTCCTGATAACTTTGATTCGTATATTGACCGTATGATAACATTCTATCTGGACTGATTGTCATGTGGCTACATATTTAGCTCTATGCAACATTATGGAATATAAATATAATTGCATCGGAGCACATTAGAACTTTTCCCATACTGATTGACCAGCACCAGAGAAAGGATATTATTTCCCTCTGGCATTGTTAGAGGCTGCGTATACTGTTGGGAATTTACAGTCGGTTCTGTTCCATCCCAGGTATAGTATACCTTGCACCCAGTTGGAACTTTCACATAGATCTCCTGTGGCATATAAAAACTGCCCCCGCTTGGACTTACTTGAGGAATCTCAGGAATTGGAATCTGTACTTTAAAACTTGCCTCAATCTCCTCACTGTAGATCCCATAAGTATTACAGGCAATCGCCCGAATCTGCAATTCCTGACCTGGCTCTATCAAAATAGGATTTTCATATCGAATTCCCTGTGTTGGATCGGAGCCATCGATTGTAAAATAAACTTCGCAGCCCTCCTGCGCCATAATTCTCACAGAAACCGCCTCTTCATAAATGCCTTCTGGAATATCAAATTCTGGCGGTTCTGGAACATACTTGGAAAACAACTTGGAAACTTCCATATCATCCACGGTCTCGCTGAGTACATGGATACTCTCAAAATCTTTTTTCTCATCATAGATCTGGATCAGTTTTTGATGAATTTCCAAATTATCCTTGTGTTCTTTGCGAAGTTTCTCAAGAAGAGACAACGCCTGTTTTTCCTCTCCCTGTAACAGATAAATATCTGCAAGCGTCAAATTTGCTTCCAGACTGTCTCCTTCTAATTCCAAAGCTCGCTTCACATGCTTTTCTGCTTGTCTGTAATTCATCTCTTTTTGAAATGCTTTTGCTTGCTCCATCTGATAATCATAGGAATGCTCCTGGCCGTAATTTACAATCAGAACCATGGACACAATCAGGATAACCAGTAGTATTATGGCTGTTCCTGCAAATATTAGACGCTTTTTTCTCTTTCGATTCCCTTTTCCCTTTTTCCCACCCTGGGAAGCATGGGATTTTGAGATCTCTTTATCATTCTTCTCTTTTTCTAATAGTTCTCTGGATGTCTTCTCTGCGGCCTTCTCCTCCTTTTCTTTCAGAACATTCCGCAGGAAATCATCTTCCAGCAAATTGTAATCGGATACAATCTGTGCCTCTTTTCCACAGACAGAACAGTAAATACACCCCACCTTTATCTCTGCTCCACAATTTGCACACTTCATTCTTATTCCTCTTCTATACTCTGTACACAGTTACTCATCAGCATTGCAATGGTCATGGGGCCTACCCCTCCCGGAACCGGTGTAATGGCAGACGCTACCTGTTGCACCTCCTCATATTTTACATCTCCACATAATTTATTATTTTCATCACGGTGAATACCAACATCAATCACCACTGCCCCTTCTTTCACATACTCTGCACCAATAAAACGAGGCTTGCCCATAGCCACAATCAAAATATCTGCCTGCCTGCAAATTTCTTTTAAGTTCTGTGTCCTGGAGTGGGTAACCGTCACTGTGGCATTTTCGCGAAGCATCAGAAGGGCCATGGGCTTTCCTACAATATTACTTCTTCCAATTACAACACAATGTTTTCCAGAAATCTCCACGTTTGAACGTTTCAAAAGCTGAATCACTCCTGCTGGAGTACAGGAGAGAAATCCTGGCTCCCCAATTGTCATGGCTCCCACGCTCTGGGGATGGAACCCGTCCACATCCTTTTTGAGACTGATTGCCTGTATAATCTTGTCCTCGCAAATATGATTTGGCAGGGGAAGCTGGACTAAAATCCCCTTTACCTGTTCCTTCTCATTCAATTCCCCGATCAATTTCAACAACGCTTCCTCGGAGGTCTCCTCTGGCAATTCATACGCCAAAGATTCTATCCCAATATAAGCGCACGCATTTTTCTTATTTCGGACATACACGCTAGAAGCAGGATCTTCTCCCACCTGGATTACCGCAAGAGCGCCTGTCTTTCCGTTCGCTTTTAATGCTTCTACCTTGTCCTTTAACTCGTCTTTAATCTGCTGAGAGATTTTCTTTCCATCTATGATTTCTGCCATGACTTATCTTCCTTTCTCACACAAACACTTTAAAACAATCCAGTGATAACGCCTTCATCACTCACATCAATTCCATATGCCGCAGGTTTTTTCCCCAGTCCTGGCATTGTCATAATTGCTCCAGTAACCACCACTACAAAACCAGCCCCAGCAGATACATAAACTTCCCGCACTTGAACGGTAAATCCACGAGGACGTCCAAGTTTCGTCTGATCATCCGATAAAGAATACTGTGTCTTCGCCATACATACAGGAAATTCTCCCATTCCCAAATCTTCAATCCGTTTTAATTCTTTTAAAGCAGCAGGAGCATAGCTTACACCATCTGCACCATAGATTTCCTTTGCAACTGTCTCAATTTTCTCTGTGAGAGAGAGTTTACTATCATAAAGGGGTTTAAAGTGACTTTCTTTTTCTTCCAGTGTCTTTAAGACTTTCTCTGCCAGCGCAATTCCACCTTCTCCGCCTTTTTCCCACACTTGAGACAGCGCAAATTCACAACCTCTTTCTCTACAGAATTGTTCTACAAAATCCGTCTCATCTTTGGTATCTGTCAGGAAGGAATTTAAGGTAACCACAACTGGAACTCCATATTTCTGTAAATTTTCAATATGCTTTTCCAAGTTCACAATCCCTCGTTTTAATGCTTCTACATTTTCTGAAGAAAGTTCTGCTTTTGGCACACCACCATTGTATTTTAGCGCACGTATCGTTGCCACCAACACAACTGCATCTGGCCGTAAGCCGGCCATACGACATTTGATATCTAAGAACTTTTCTGCACCAAGATCTGCACCAAATCCTGCTTCTGTCACCACATAATCTGCGAGCTTTAAAGCTGTCTTTGTAGCACGGACACTATTGCAGCCATGAGCAATATTTGCAAAAGGCCCTCCATGGACAATCGCTGGTGTATGTTCCAAAGTCTGTATCAGATTGGGCTTCAGGGCATCCTTTAAAAGAGCTGCCATTGACCCTGTAGCCTTTAAATCTGCTGCCGTCACAGGTTTGCCATCAAAATCGTATGCCACGATCATGCTTCCCAAACGCCTTTTTAAATCTGCCATGTCGTCTGCCAGACAGAGTACCGCCATAATCTCGGAGGCCACAGTGATCACAAAATGGTCCTCACGCACCATCCCATCCATTTTGCTTCCAAGCCCTACTACAATATTGCGCAGCACTCGGTCATTCATATCCAGACAGCGTTTCCAGACAATCTGTCTGGGATCGATTCCTAATTCATTTCCCTGTTGGATGTGGTTATCCAGCAAGGCTGCAAGCAAATTATTCGCAGAGGTAATGGCATGGAAATCTCCCGTAAAATGCAAATTCAGATCCTCCATGGGGACTACCTGGGCATAGCCGCCTCCCGCAGCCCCTCCCTTAATTCCAAAACATGGACCCAATGAAGGTTCCCGAAGGGCTAAAACGGCTCTCTTACCCAGTCTGCCAAAAGCTTCTCCCAATCCGACACTTGTGGTAGTCTTTCCTTCACCTGCTGGCGTGGGATTGATTGCTGTCACCAAAATCAGTTTTCCATCTTCCCGATCCTTTACCTTCTCCATCAACTCGTCGGAAAGTTTGGCCTTATAGTTCCCATACAGCTCTAATTCTTCCTCATGAATACCAAGCTGCGCCGCCACTTCGCGGATGTGAATCATTTCTGCTTCCTGCGCAATCTGAATATCAGTCTTCATATTCTTCCTCCCTTTTCGTATTATGTTTGATGATAACATACCTACACATGTTCGTCTACATATTCTTCAAATTCTGATAAGGTCATTAAAATTTTTCTTGCCTTGGTTCCTTCCTCTGGCCCCACAACACCGGCTTCTTCCAACTGATCCATAATTCTTGCTGCTCGATTAAATCCAATTTTAAACATACGCTGCAACATACCAATGGAACCTTTTTCTTTTTCTATTACAAATTTTCCGGCCTCCACAAAATGTGTATCTCGCTCGCTTCCTCCAACTGCACCCGTTCCACCAGAGGAGATGGTGACGGTATTCATCTTTTCCTCAATTTCCTCATTGTACACGACTGTGCTTTGCTTTTTCAAAAATTCTACCACTTTTTCCACTTCTGGATCACTCACAAATGGTCCCTGGACGCGTAAGGGTTTTTGATATCCCTGGGGATAAAACAACATATCCCCGTTTCCCAGTAATTTTTCAGCGCCATTCATATCTAAAATTGTCCTGGAATCCACGCCAGATGATACAGAAAAAGCAATCCGTGAGGGCATATTTGCCTTGATAAGACCCGTAATTACATCCACAGAAGGTCGCTGCGTGGCGATGATCAAATGAATGCCGGCTGCCCTGGCAAGCTGTGCAAGCCGACAAATCGCATCTTCCACGTCTCCTGGTGCAACCATCATAAGGTCTGCCAACTCGTCCACTACAATGACAATCTGTGGAAGCTTTCCTGGCTTTGTGTCATCCTCCACGTCTTTGATAGCTTCCACTTTCTGATTGTACCCTTTAAGGTCACGCACCTGATAATCTGCAAATTTCTGATAACGATCTGTCATCTCTGCTACCGCCCAGTGCAAAGCACCTGCGGCTTTCTTAGGATCCGTAACCACTGGAATGAAAAGATGTGGAATCCCATTGTATACACTTAGCTCCACCACTTTCGGATCAATTAGAATCAGTTTCACATCTTCTGGATTTGCTTTGTACAAAATGCTCATAATTATGGTGTTGATACAGACAGATTTTCCGGAACCCGTGGCACCTGCAATCAGCAGATGAGGCATTTTCGCGATATCTGCCACAACCACCTGTCCTCCGATATCTTTTCCTGCGGTAAAACAGATACTAGATGGATGATTTTGAAATTCTTTTGCCTCGATCATCTCACGAAATCGCACCATTACATTTTCTTTATTGGGAACTTCAATCCCAACAGCAGCCTTTCCGGGAATGGGCGCTTCAATACGGATATCTGCCGCCGCAAGATTTAATTTGATATCGTCGGCCAGATTTACGATCTTACTGACCTTCACTCCCAATTCTGGCTGTAGCTCATACCGGGTAACACTGGGACCGCAACTGACATCGCTGATCGTCACATTTACTCCAAAATTCTTTAATATCTGCTGTAATTGCAGCGCTGTCTCCTGAAGCTGCTGTCGGTTGTCGCGCTTTCCAGGATTTCCTGGTTTTAATAATGAGACTGGTGGAAGCACATAATCTGCTCCCTCTTTTTTTATCCCACCCATCTCTTCCTGGACCAAATGGCTCATGGAACCAGAGACTTCCTGAAAGATTTCTTCCATAGAATCCGATTCTTTTCTTGCATTCTTTTCATTTGAAGTCTCCTGGATCTCTTCCTTTGAAAAAGTGGGAGCTTCCCTCATCTGAACTGCCACTTCTGTCGCTACTTGACTCTCAGATTTCCCACTTTTGCTTGGCTTCCTATGTAACTTCTCCACCACCATCGGCTCTGGCTGCTCAGGTACATCTTGAACGGACTTCTGATCTATGTTCGAAAAAAAATCGTCTTTCATCTTGGCATTTTCAGGTTCTTTCTCTCTTTGCCGTTCTTTCTCCGCAGGCATTTTTAACTCACTGATATTATCAGACAGTTTCGCATCAATCGGATATATTTTGGTATCTAATGCGACCCCTTCCACCTTTTTATCGATCCGCCGCTGTACCTGTCTTTCTCTTCGAAACTCCTGCCTCTCTCTCCGATTTTGCCGTACCTCTTTGCGTCTTGCTGCATCTTCTTTCGCGCTGTCATAGACCTTGCGACTACCCTTTTTGACCCCTCCAAGGAAGGAACGCTCTGTCAAAATAACCATAGAAATAATCAGAGTAATCACATCCACCACATAAGCGCCTGCTTTTCCAATAGCTGGACACAAAATACTGACAATCATTCCGCCCAAAGCGCCACCGCCACTTTTATACTTTACTGCATACTGAAAGGATTTCTTAATAGAATATCCTGTGTCCCCACCTACAATCAATTCCACAAATAGACATAAAAAGGATACAAATAAGATTCCAGCAATCAATTTTATCATGGCAAGTCCATTTTCTCGGTTAGAGATAAAAAAAGCTGCCCCTACAAAAAAACAGACAGGAACAAGATATGCCATCATACCAAATAATCCAAAAAGCAGGAGGCTTACCTTTTCTCCAATAAATCCTCCAAACCCGAAATTGCTGATAAATAAGAGAATACACACTGCCAATATCGCCAGGAGCGTCACCTCACTCTGAAAAGGTATCTCTTTTGTATCCTTTTTATTTTTTCTGCCTTCAGGCTTTGCTGCCATAACATTTCCTCCTAAATTGTCCGCCAATTTCGTACAGCTTTTTTCAAAAGCTGTTTGCCCTCATATGGCAAACATCATTTTCATTTCATAATTCCCCATAGAGAGCGTACTTAATAGTTTAGCACAATTAGCAGAAAATGTCATTACAACTTTTCTAGGGTTTTCAGATTTCGTTATTTTGCTTATTTTCATCGATCATTTGATGAAGTTTCTTCATCGCTTCGTCAATACCACCCACTTCATTGATAATTCCCTCTTCCACTGCCTGTCTGCCTACCAGAATCGTACCTAGATCCTTTGTGAGCATTCCCGTATTCATCATCATTTTTTCCAATGTTTCCTGTCTTGCAAAGCAGTGTCCAGCCACAAATCCTGTAATTCGGTCTTGCATTTGTTGGAAATAGTCATACGTCTGAGGTGCCCCGATCACAAGCCCGTTGAGACGCACTGGATGAATCACCATAGTCCCCGTAGGCACAATATAAGAATAATCCGTAGAAACCGCCAGAGGTACTCCAATGGAATGACTTCCACCCAAGACAAGAGAAACTGTGGGTTTGCTTAAGGAGGCAATCATTTCTGCAATGGCAAGTCCAGATTCCACGTCTCCTCCCACTGTATTGAGCAAAAGCATCACACCATCCACACTCTCATCGTCCTCTATTGAGGCAAGTTTTGGAAGCACATGCTCATATTTGGTAGTCTTTGCATTGGGTGAAAGGGTTTCATGGCCTTCAATCTCCCCTATGATAGACAACAGATAAATTTTATGACGCTCCTTTCCCTGTTCCAGCGTCATCTGCCCCATATCTTTAATCTCTTCATTTTCATTCTTTTGTTTTTCCTGTTGTTTTAAACTTTCTTCCATTCATTTCCTCCATTCTGCACAAAATCAAATTGATTTTAAGATTCAAATATTAAAATCTAAAATAATCAGCGTAAACATTCTCATGCTTAGTATGAAAAATTTCATGGAAATTTATACAAAGTTGTGTTATGATACTTCATGTTTCTTGAAAAAATACAAGGAGGGAATTGTTATTATGAAGAAAATTCAGGAATTGTTTGATATTTATAAACAGATTATTTTATACTTATTTTTTGGCGTATGTACAACACTGGTAAACATCATTGTATATTATATATGCTCTCAACTCAAAATGGGTACTGCCACAGGCACAGTGATCGCATGGATTCTATCTGTTCTGTTCGCGTATCTTACCAATCGCTATTTCGTGTTTGAACATCGGGCCAATTCTTTGCCAGGTATTGTGAGAGAAACCTTATCCTTTTTTTCCTGCCGTCTGGCCACAGGCATTCTGGACTTAGCCCTGATGTTGGTTTTTGTGGACATCCTCCATCAAAACGATCTTCTGATAAAAATTCTTTCCAATGTTCTTGTCATTATCTTGAATTATGTGGCAAGCAAATTATTTATATTCAAAGACAATCAGAAATAACTGAAATATTTCTTTTGACACTTCGTAATAAAGCGAGCAGAGGAAAATATCCTCTGCTCGCTACTGTGCTTTTTCTGTTTAACATTCTCCCATTAAGTACTTGTAAAGTCCTTCATAACGGAACTTGGACGCATTCCAGGAATAGTCATTTTCCATGGCACGATCAATCATCTGATTCCACTGACGTTTTTTATCAAAGAAAATATGTTTTGAATAATTGATAATATTCAACATCTCTTCACCATTATAGTTCGTAAATGAGAAACCGTCTCCCACATTGTCATACTCGTTGTATGGTTTTACTGTGTCCTTTAAGCCGCCTGTCTCGCGAACAATGGGAATAGTTCCATAACGGAAGGAGATCATCTGCGTCAATCCACAAGGTTCAAAGCGGGATGGCATCAGGAATGCATCTGCCGCGCCATAAAGCTTATGCGCCAAATCATCTGAATAACAAATGTTTGCTGAAATTTTATCTGGATATTTCCATGCAAAATGACGGAACATATTCTCATATTGGGGATCTCCTGTCCCAATCACTACCAACTGCGTATAATCGTCAATAATCCGTTCAATGACATAGTTGATCAAATCTAGTCCCTTTTGATCCGTAAGGCGGGAAATCAATCCAATCATATAACGTTTTTTGTCGACAGCCAGTCCCAGTTCTTGTTGCAGCCGTTCCTTATTCATACATTTCTTCTTCCGATGACTTGCAGCATCATAATTTACATACAACTTCTCATCTGTGGCTGGATTATACACATTATAGTCAATACCGTTTACGATTCCCTGCATATCCATATGTCTTGCTGAGAGCAGACCATTCAGTCCTTCTCCATAATAATCTGTCTGTATTTCCTGTGCATAAGTATCACTGACAGTCGTAATGTAGTCGGCGTATACAAGACCACCTTTTAACATATTGGCATCCTTTTTAAATTCAATTTTATCTGGTACAAACAAATTTGAGGGAAGCCCTGTCAGTCCTTTTACTGTCTTTACATCCCAAATTCCCTGGAATTTCAAGTTATGGATCGTCATAATCGATTTCATTCCCCAGAAGAACATATCTCCCTGAAATTCCGTTTTTAAATAGACTGGAATAAATCCAGTTTCCCAGTCATGGCAGTGAATAATCTGGGGCTGGAAATTGATCAGCGGCAGCATGGAAAGCACTGCCTTGTCAAAAAATATAAACTTCTCAATATCAAACCGGATATCTCCATAAGGCAGAAAACAGTCGAAATATTCCTGGTTATCGATGAAATAATAAGTAATGCCATCCATCTTATACTGTAATATTCCTACATATTTCTCATGGATGTAGTTCCCGCAGCTCATATAAAAATGTGTCACATACTCAAACTGATTCCTCCAGTGTTCTGGAATACAGGTGTAATTTGGCAGCACTACCCGGATATCCCAATCCGCCTTGTCAAATTCCTTGGGAAGCGCTCCACATACGTCAGCCAATCCTCCTGTCTTGATAAATGGTACACATTCGGATGCTGCAAACAGAATTTTCCTCATAATCTATCCTCCATCATGTATATTTATATGGTTTCTAATGCCTGTGCTAAATCATCAATAATATCCTGGGCATTTTCGATTCCAACTGACAACCGAATCAAATCTGGCGCCACGCCTGCCTCAGCGAGCTGCTCATCCGTCATCTGTCTGTGGGTATGGCTTGCTGGATGAAGCACACAAGTTCTAGCATCCGCCACATGGGTAACAATTGCAATTAATTTCAGCTTATCCATAAACCCTACTGATACCTCTCTGCCCCCTTTTAGCCCAAAGGAAATCACTCCACAAGTGCCTGACGGCATATATTTCTCTGCCAGTGCATGGTATTTATTGTCTTCAAGCCCCGCGTAATTCACCCAAGCCACTTTTTCATGGGTATTTAGAAATCTCGCCACTTTCTCTGCATTCTCGCAGTGACGAGCCACACGAAGATGCAGTGTCTCAAGACCCACATTCAGTAAAAATGCATTTTGTGGCGATTGAATGGAACCTAAATCTCGCATAATCTGTGCAGTCGCCTTGGTGATATAGGCTCCCTTGCCAAATTTTTGCGTATATACAATACCATGATAAGTGGGATCTGGCTGCGTCAACCCTGGAAATTTATCAGCGTATTGCTCCCAATCAAAATTGCCACTGTCCACGATACAACCGCCCACACACATAGCATGTCCATCCATGTATTTTGTGGTGGAATGTGTGACAATATCTGCGCCCCATGCAAAGGGACGACAATTGATAGGAGTGGGAAATGTATTATCCACAATCAGTGGAACCCCGTGTTCATGGGCCGCGCCTGCAAATTTCTCGATATCCAAAACCACCAGCGCTGGATTTGCAATGGATTCTGCAAACACCAGCTTCGTGTTGGGACGAAACGCTGCCGCAAGTTCCTCTGAGGAAGCATCTGGATCCACAAAAGTACAATCAATCCCCTGCTTTTTTATGGTTGCGGAAAACAGATTAAATGTTCCTCCATAGACAGCAGAGGAACATATCATATGATCTCCTGCCTCACAGATATTAAAGACAGCGTAATAATTGGCCGCCTGACCAGAAGAGGTGAGCATCGCCGCCACACCGCCTTCCAATTCACAGATTTTCTCCGCCACAGCATCATTTGTGGGATTTTGAAGCCTAGTGTAGAAATATCCACTGTCCTCCAAATCAAAAAGCCTCCCCATTTGATCACTGGTATCATATTTAAAGGTTGTACTCTGATAAATGGGAAGCACTCTGGGTTCCCCCCGTTTGGGATGCCAGCCTGACTGTATACATTTTGTTTCAATTTGATAGCCGCTCATCTTGTCTCCTCCTGCTCGTATTATATGCAAGAATATCACAGACATTCCTGCTCTTTGATACAGACTTTTGCTCTATCTAATTTTATCACAAGTAGAATGGTAAGGCCAGGAAAAGTTTTCCTAAGACGTATCTGAAAATTGCTTTCTGCCATCTCCAGTTCCTTCTATACATATTGATATTCCTTTCTAATTATAAGCTGTTTCATTAGAAGAAATCAACAGAAAACATAATTTCTTTTTCATTTTTTTGTAGATTTTGTACTTTTCATAGGATTCTCTGCCAATGTACGATTCCTTATTCAACAAAAGAATGTCTCAATTTCATTTCGTATTGTTATCATTACAATAATCCTCCAAATTCTAAGATGCATATTTAAAATCTGTTTGTGTTTCATTTTCTAAGAAAAAAGAATCCTGCAAAGCAGGATTCTATACACCCAAACATGCCACACGGCAAATATCCTCTCTAAAAGCTACAACCTGCATGGAGACATTTATTCATCCCAATTATGGTATACTGCCTGTACGTCATCATCCTCTTCCAGCAAATCCAATGTCTTTTGAAGATTTCGAATGGCAGATTCGTCTGTCAGTTCCACCCAAGTTTGAGGAATCATCGTCACTTCCGCAGATGCCATGGCAATATTTGCTTCCTCCAGTTTCTGACGCACTTCACTAAACGCTTCTGGATCTGTGGTGATCTCATAACTATCCTCTTCCTCGGAAAAATCCTCTGCTCCAGCATCCAATGCCGTCATCATCAAATCATCTGGATCCATTTCACATTCTTCTTTGTCGATGATAATCTGCCCTTTTTTGTCAAACATGTAAGACACACACCCTGGAGTCCCTACATTTCCGTTCCCCTTTGTAAATGCACTGCGCACATTTGCGGCAGTACGATTCTTATTGTCTGTCAGTGCGTCCACAATAATTGCTGTTCCATTGGGACCGTAACCTTCATATGATACAAATTCATAATTTACAGAATTGGCATCTCCCGCTGCTTTCTTAATGCCGCGATCAATGGTATCATTGGGCATATTATTGGCTTTTGCCTTGGCAATTACATCACGAAGCCTGCTGTTATTATTGGGATCTGCGCCTCCCTCTTTGACGGCAACTGCGATTTCACGTCCAATAATGGTAAAAATTTTCCCCTTTGCTGCATCATTTTTTTCCTTTTTATGCTTAATATTCGCAAATTTAGAATGTCCTGACATAAAATTTCTCCTCTTTTCTGTTTCTTTGTTTACTTTACTTCCTGTGTTTCTTCTCTGTGGTTCTGGGCGCTCTCTTCTGGAATCCTCGTCACCTTCACCGTATGAATCATCTTATCTCTTACTGACTCCACTTGAAAATTCCATCCCTGGCACTGCAAATCAAATTTCTCATGGTCGGCAGGTATCTTCCCAATTAAGGTAATCAAAAAACCATTTAATGTTTCAAACTCTTCGTCCTCCAAAGAGATCTGCAATAACTGGCATACTTCATGAAATGGCGCCATTCCATTCATCAGATAGCTTCCATCTGCCAGAGACATAATTACGGTCTCTTCTTCGTCATATTCATCCAAAATATTTCCGACAATCTCTTCTAGTATATCCTCCATAGCCACGATACCAGCTGTCTGTCCATATTCATCTATGACAATGACCATATGATTTTTCTGAGACTGCATAACCTTAAAAAGATCGTTGATATTTCTGGTTTCTGGAATAAATTGTGCATCCCTCACCAGTCCGGGAATATCATGCACCTGCCAATCCAGATATTGCCCTTTTCTACTCTCAATCATCACATCCTTCATATGTATAATGCCTATGATATGATCGATATCATCAAGATACACTGGAAACCTAGAGTTTGTTCCATTCAAGACAAACTCCAATACTTCACGAAGCTGCAAATGTCCATCTACTGCCACCACATTTTTTCGGTGAGTCATAATATCTTTGGCTTCTTTGTCATCAAACTCAAAAATATTATGGATCATCTCTGCCTCGCTTGCTTGCAATACCCCCTGGACATGTCCTTCATGGACCATAGAAATAATCTCTTCCTCTGTGACATCGTCAATGCTTGCATTGGGATCCACACCCACAATCCGTACCGCCAAATTAGAAACCGCTTCTGCAAGGACGGTATAGGGTTTGAGCAAAAGAATCATGCCATGAACAGGACCTGCCAGCGTAAATAGCCATTTTTCCGGTCTTCTAGCGGCAACTTTTTGTGGTGCAATAACACCCAGCACAGCAAAGAGAAAAATTCCCAGAACCGCCGCCGCCACATAACTAAGTATCTGTAGGAACGCATCTGGCCCCTCCTCTGAAAGGCTGTGCATCAGCATTTTTGCAAGCAGGCGTATCTGATAAATTCCAAAAATACTGCTGACGAAAGTTGTCATGATCTGAATGGCGTGCTTTGTCTCATAGGGTGCATTTTTTACCTTATGCAGCCAGATTGCTCGCTTATCTCCCTCTTCTAAACGTTCTTGCACAAGACGATCACTGACTTCCTCCAATGCCATAAGAAATCCATACAGTATTCCACTTACCACAGTTAATATCAAAAATATCATCAGTCCTATGACCGGACTACCGCCATCATCCATATCTTTGACTCCTTTTTCCTTTTGTACTTTTTCAGCAAACACTTGAAATATACCATTTTGCAGTATATTAGTCAAGATTTATGTATACAATTCCAGACTGATTTCAAGCGCTCTATCCACTTTTTTCAGTATTTCGCTGTCCAGACGGCACACTTTATCTTTTAATCTCTGTTTATCAATGGTCCGAAGCTGTTCCAGTAATACCACAGAATCCTTCATCAGATCATACTTTCCTGCATCCAATTCCACATGTGTAGGCAATTTTGCCTTATTCATCTTTGAAGTAATGGCCGCACAGATAATCGTGGGGCTGTGTCGGTTTCCAATATCATTTTGTATAATCAAAACTGGACGGATTCCCCCCTGTTCTGAACCTACCACCGGACGTAAATCCGCATAATAAATATCTCCTCTATGAATTGTCACTTTTTTCACACTCCAAAATTTTATAGGTTATTTTCATTTCCTATTCTTCCCATTTTTTTCGAGTGTATTCAAATTTATTTTCCCAAGGTTTGCATTTTATTCCCCAAAATAATCCCTGGTTTCTGTGACCTTGTTTTCTTTTGTGTATACCCTTGGGATTCGCTTGCCCAGATCACAGGCAAATTCGTAATTAAATCTGCCTGAAAGATCTCCTATTTCTTCCATGGTAATACATTCTTTGCCGTCTCTTCCCACCAAAACCACAGGATCTCCCTCCTGTGCCTCTGGAATCTTGGTAACATCCACCATAAACTGATCCATACAAATCTTTCCGCAGATGGGAGCTTTTTTGCCATGAATCAGCACATAGCCCTTATTGGAAAGACTTCTTGGATAACCATCCCCATATCCTACTGGCACAGTTGCAATACGCTGAAATTCTGTTGTTTTATAGGACGCACCATAGCTGATGGCCCGCCCTGGTTCTAATTCCTTAAGGAATACGATACGACTCTTTAGGGATAATGCCGCCCGCAAATCCAAATTCTCTTTCTGAACCTCATCGGAAGGCCACAGTCCATAAAGGCTAATTCCAGCACGCACCACATTCATATTTGCTTCTGGAATGTCTATCAAAGCTGCACTATTCGAACTGTGAACCATTGGAATCTGAATTTGGTGTTCTGCCAGCATCCTTCTCATTTCTGTAAACTTTCCAAGCTGCTCATTGGTCATGGTTTTATCTTTGGAATCAGATTTCGCAAAATGGGTAAATATCCCTTCCATTACCATATGCGGCATTTTGGCAATCTGTGCAATTTCGTCTGCATCTTTTTCGGTTACCTGAAATCCCAGACGACTTAATCCGGTGTCAATTTTCACATGAATAACCATTTTGCCACCGATTCTTGCTGCCGCCTCCTCCATCTTTTGTGCCTGCTTTAGCGAATATACTGTCGCTCGGATCTCTTCTTTTACCAAAGGTTCAAACTGTTCTGGAAATGAAGCTCCCAATACCAAAATAGGCTTTTTCAAACCATTTCTGCGCAGAATACATGCTTCCTCCACGGTGGCAGTGGCAGTTCCCCAGACAATTGGCAAAGGTTCCAATTCCCTGCCAATAGGCACCGCGCCATGACCATAACCATCGGTCTTTATCACCGCCATAATTTTTGTACCCTCTTTAATTCTGTGCTCCATCTGTGTAATGTTATGTTGAATTGCATCCAAGCTAACCTCAGCATACACCCTACTGTATGATTTCATGTCGTTTTCCTTCCTTGTTGATCTCTTTTAAAACATACGGAATCCCTTCTAGGATATCCTGTGCCATTAATCCGTATTTTCCCTTTTCTTCTGCTTGCCTGTCACCTGCAAGTCCATGAAGGTACACCCCTGTAGGCGCGGCCAGCGCTGGTTCCATGCCCTGTGCAATCAATCCTGCCAAAATCCCCGTAAGAACATCTCCAGAACCTGCCGTCGCCATACCATTGTTTCCGCTGGTATTAATCCAAATTCTGCCATCTGGAAGGGCAACAATTGTTCGTGCATCTTTTAAAACACAGATCACCTCATACTCTTTTGCAAATTTTTGTGCTGTCTTTATCAGATTTTCTTGGATTACTGAGATTTCCTGTTTCACCAGTCTTGCCATTTCTCCCAAATGGGGTGTTATGATTACTTCTGCCTTAGTATTTTTCAGCCAGTCTAAATGCTCTGAGACTATATTTAATCCATCTGCATCCAGGACCACAGGAACTTTTGCCTGAGAAAGAACCCCCTTTATTAAATGCGTTGCTTCTCCTGTACCAACCCCAGGCCCGACTGCAATCACAAAAGCCCCATCCATGCATTTCACCAATTTTTCTTCCATATCTTTTGCATGGTAAGTCTCTAGAACGGCTTCTGGAATGTTCTGTTGTAAAATAATTCGATTTTCTTCTGCTGTCATAACTTTTACCAGTCCAGCTCCTGTAAGATAAGCGGCTTTCGCGCTGAAAAATGCTGCTCCTGCCATATTCTTCTGCCCGGCTGCTACCAAGACTTTCCCATAATTCCCTTTATTCGATCGCACTTTGCGTGCTGGAATCTTGTGCAAATCTTCCTTGGTCAGACGATAGAACATGGGCTGCTCTGTTAGAAAACTGTGCCAATCAATTCCGATCTCTTTGACGATAACAATCCCCGCATATTCTGCTCCTGGAAACAGCAGCAGTCCTGTTTTGGCAAACGCAAAAGTTACGGTCACATCCGCTTGAAACCCGATTCCCATAACTGCTCCAGTATCTCCATGAATCCCAGAGGGAATATCTACTGACACTTTCAGGCCAGAACTGTCATTCATCTTTTGAACATATTCACTGAACACTCCAGAAAGTTCTCTGGAAAGGCCAATTCCAAACAATGCATCTACCACAAGATCGTAATTTGCTTCTGGAATCTGGTTAATAATAGGAATCTGATATTTCTCCAAAATATTTATTTGGGTTTTCGTTTCTTTTGATGCTTTTTCTAACTGCGGAGGCATTACGACTGTGACAATCATTCCTTTCTGCCACAACAAACGCGCGATAGCCAAACCATCTCCGCCATTATTTCCCAAACCGCAAACAAGAAGAGCCTGTTTTCCCACAATTGGTCTATCCAGACGCTTTTCTATTTCTTCCGATACCCCAAGAGCGGCACGTTCCATCAATACTAGGGAGGGCACCCCAAAATGCTCAATTGTATTTTTATCGCACTCTCTCATCTGACGACTGTCAACTAAAAGTTCCATATGTTCCTCCCAAATTTTAAACCTTAATTTATCAAGAATATTAGGGTGTCAAAATGGTGCGCTGCACCCGCTCTATACCATATATTGATGTGCAAATTGATTTTCAATAGCAATATATGGTATGAGCGTAGCACCAAAGGTGCTTTTGACACCTGAATCTCAAGAAATAGCCGCGAAATAACTTGTTTCAGCTATATCGCGGCTATTCTTATTACTTATTGTTTCGCTATCTTATATTCATCATCATATCTTAAATCAAATGCCTCTAGCACCTGTGCCCCGAATATATCATGTAAATATGTATAAATTTCTCGGTTTTTGTCCTCAATATAATCTTTACGAATGATCTTGATCTTTAACTCTGTACGCATTTTGGCAATCCAGGTGGCAAGTTCTTCCCTCTCTCCCTCAAAACTGCTCATAATTTGGTAACAATACTCCATAGTCTCCACCATCAAACGAGCATTGTTATCCTCCATTTCTTCCTGAAGACGCGAAAGTTCTGCTCTTCGCTCCTCGATACGTCCATTAATCTCAGTGATCAGGCGTCGATCCTCCTGAAGTTTCTTTGTCTCCTGTCCATTCTCGCCAATTTCATCCATATTTACCACGATATTTTTCATCAGTTTTGATTTGATGGTTTTTAGTTCTTTTAATTCATTGGTAATCCCACCCTGGCTGGCAAGCTGCTTATTCAGCTTCTGTTCCAACCGTTCCACTTCTTTGGGCTTTCCTCCCTCTGGAAATAAATGGTGCCATTTTTGATCCAAAATTAGAGGAGGTATTTTGGTGCTATATGCAATTTGGTCAAATTCTGGAACTATTTTTTTCTTTTTTCCCATATTATCACTTCTTATCTTTTTGCTCTTTAAATTTACGTTGATTTGCAATGTTGTAGGATAGCTGCATCAAACTGTCAGAAAGATGAACATTTTCCACTACCACATATTCTGGCAGCTCCAAATCAAGATGCGCAAAATTCCAAATGGCATGAATCCCTAGCTTCACCAACTCATTGGCTGTTTCATCTGCCCGTTCCTTGGGTATGGTAAGTGCCGCAATGTCCACCCGCTGTGCTTTTACAAAAGCTTGTAGTTCATCCATCATGCGCACCTGAATCCCTCTTATGGTAACCCCCTCCAATGCAGGGTCTACGTCAAACAGACCAATAATAACAAAGCCTCTCTTTTCAAACTTCATATAATTTGCCAACGCTTGCCCAAGATTTCCAGCACCAATCACTATAATATTATGCTGCTGGTTAATTCCAAGGATTTTTCCTATCTCATCATAGAGGTATTTTACATTATATCCGTAACCTTGTTGTCCAAACCCTCCAAAATTATTCAAATCTTGGCGAATCTGAGATGCCGTGACACGCATTCTGGCGCTAAGTTCGTTGGATGAAATCCGCTCCACGCCGCCGTCTAATAATTCTCCCAAATATCTATAATATCTGGGCATTCTTCGGATGACTGCTTGGGATATTCCTTTTTCCATCGCCTTCCTCCTAATTCGTCTTTCCTGCATACATCCACTTTATTATAATAAATCCATCCATGGATGTCAACGTGTGAAACTATGAACATTCCCTGTTCCCTTTAGATTTTGCAAGCATCACTTTACATCGTTTTTTATAACAGGCTATCCCATATTTTAAGACATGGTCTATGCCCTCATCATAGAAATATTCTGCATACTGTTTTTGTTCCACCTGCTCTAATGCTTTTTGGCATGCACTCTCTAAATTTCCATCATGGGCATACTTTACTTCCAACACGATTCCCACTGGTTCTCCTTCATCCACCTCCACAAGAATATCTCCATAGCCTTCTCCGCTTTCCTGGTTCGATGCCACGCTCCACTGGGCTTTCACTCCCAGGATTCCTAGTAAGATTCCATGGTAGAAATTCTCTTTCATCTCCTTTTTTACACTGGTATCTCGGATGCTTATAGTCTTCCTGAGATATTCCGAAAACTTCTTCTCCACATTCTCTGCTTTTCCTTCACACAGTGCCTGACAGAATTCTCCCAGCAGTTCTCCATCTTTTTTTACAGTCTCCTGAAAGAACTCCATAATCTGAATGGTAAAAATCTCACAGATTTCTCGATTTGGAATGGACAGACGAAAGGTTCTGCCATCCCTTGTCCCCCTCTGGGTCAGATATCCCGTTGTAAACAGCACACTCCATAGATTTTCTATTGACTGGTACATGTCCTGATACGTCAGCTCTTGATGAATCTCCTTCTCAATACTTTCCCCTCCAATCAATCGTTCTATCTCACGTTTGGTTGTTCCATTGTCCTTAGAACTATGAATGAAGCGGCGAACTACTTCGTTACTGCTGGTGTTGCACCAGTAATTTTGAGGATAGGCATGGGGATCCGTCCGCAAAAGGTCACAATAATTTATCACATCCCAAGGACAATAAATCTCCACATTTCCAAACTGATACCCATCATACCATTCTTTTATCACATCATATTTATCGGAAAGTTCGTAATAATTCAAAAGTTCTCTGACTTCCCTGTCTGTAAAACCAAAATATTCTTCGCATTCTACATCTGTCACTGACAATATATTTAGATTATTCAAACCTGTAAAAATACTCTCCGAGATTCGCATACATCCTGTCAACACCGCCATCTGAAGACTTCTGTTTGTCTTAAGTACCTGGTGAAACAGACTTCGGATCAACCAAATCATCTGCTCATAGTAACCCTGAGCATGGGCCCTGGCAAGTGGCACGTCATATTCGTCGATCAAAAGAATCACTTTCTGGTTATAATGTTTTTCCAATAGATGTGTCAATAGCTTCAAACTTCCAGATAGTACCGCTGGTTCCATCTTTGCCTCTAACAACTTCGAAAATGCTTCTTTCTCACTTTCGCTCAGTCTTTCGCTATCCAACAGAGATAGATAACGCCATGCCTCCTGTTTGATCAACATTACTGCCATGTCATACGCAACTTCATAGGAATCTGCATCGATATCCTTCAGCGATATGCTAATCACTGGATATTTTCCCATATATGCATTACAGAGTTCTTGTTCTTTTGTGATTTCCAGTCCATCGAAAATCTCTGCTTCCCCATCCAGACCAAAGAAATTTTCCAACATACTCATATTCAGCGATTTTCCAAATCTTCGCGGGCGTGTGATAAGATTGCTCTCGCCTCCATTTTGAAGTAATTCACGGATAAAACCTGTTTTGTCAATATAATAATATCCTCTTGTTATCATCTCCTCAAAACTTTCAATTCCAATTGGCAGTTTCTTTTTCGCATTGTCCATTGATTTTGAAACCCCTTTCATACAAAATGAATACCTTCATTATAGCTGGAAAAAGATCTATAATTCAATAAAGAATTTTACTGGAAAATGATTTAAAACCTGAAAAATTATCACATAGGGCCGTCACTTCACGATTTTTCAATCGTTAAAGCGACAGCCCCAATTCTACTCTTCCTATTTTCTTTTATTGAAGTACATACACTGTCACTCCATCAATTCTTCCCATCTCTCATATAGCATTTCCAGCTCCTGTTGTTTTTCTTCATATTCTTGGTGAAGTTCCTGGAGTTTCGCGGAATTGGTAGCAATTTCACTGTCAGAAAACGCGGCTTCCAATTCCCCAATCCGCTGTTCTGTCCGTTCAATGGCATCCTCTGTCTTCTTACGGTCATTTTCCAGCTTTCTCTGACGTGCCTGCTGTTCCTTCTGTTGTTTCCAATCAAGCTTGCTCTCGCTGTCTGCCTGCGTTTGCAAAAGCTCCTCCTGTCCTGGCGCATAAATTTGGGTAAGTTCCTTGCATTTTTCCAGGTAATAATCATAATTTCCAAGATAATTGACAACTGTCTCACCTGTAAGATTTAAAATTCGGGTAGCAGTTTTGTTGATGAAATATCGATCATGAGACACGAAAAACACAGTTCCAGTGTAGCGGTTCAGTGCCTGCTCCAAAATCTCCTTGGACGTGATATCCAGATGGTTCGTAGGCTCATCCAAAATCAAGAAATTTGCCTCTGACAACATCAATTTTGCCAAAGACACACGTCCCCGTTCCCCTCCGCTAAGATCACAGATTCGTTTAAATACTTCATCCCCAGTAAAAAGAAACGCTGCCAGTACATTTCGAATTTCCGTGTTAGTCAGGGTGGGGTATGCATCCGAAATTTCTTCCACCAAAGTCTTTTCCATATGAAGCACTTGATGTTCCTGGTCATAGTAGCCAACATGCACATTGGTTCCCAAAGTCAGAGAACCATTGTCTGCCTCCACCATCTCATTGATAATCTTTAAAATAGTGGTTTTGCCTGTGCCATTATCTCCAATCAATGCTACCCGTTCTCCCCGCTTAATTTCAAATGAGAGATCGGAAAAGAGAGATTGGCCAGGATATGCCTTCGCCAAATGTTCCACTTTCAACACATCATTTCCACTGATAATTCTGGGTTCCAGATGCAGATGAATATCTGTATTTTCCTCCATGGGCTTTTCCAGTCGTTCGATCTTGTCCAACATTTTTTCCCGACTCTCAGCACGCCTAATGGATTTTTCACGGTTAAAGGATTTCAGCTTTGCGATAACTTCCTCCTGGTGTTTGATCTCCCGCTGCTGATTATAATACTGTTTGAGCTGTGCTTCCCGTACCTGTGCCTTTTTCACAGCGTACTCACTGTAATTGCCCAAAAATACAGATACCTTGTGCCGATCCAATTCCACCACTTTATGTACCACACGGTCCAGAAAATAACGGTCATGGCTGACAATCACCACTGCTCCCTTATAATTCAACAGAAATGTCTCAAGCCAAGTAATGGAACCGATATCTAAATGGTTGGTCGGCTCATCCAACAAGATAACATCCGGTTTTGTCACCAAAAGTCTTCCCAGACAGACACGGGTACGCTGTCCGCCAGACAATTCCTGCATATGCTTCCCAAATTCCTCCTCAGAAAATCCAAGTCCTTTAAGGACACCTGTGATTTCACTCTTATAGGAAGAACCACCTTTTCTTTCAAACTCCTGATTCAGACGGTTATAATTCTCTAGAAACCGTTCCAACTCCTCCCCCGCCAAATGGCTCATCTTTTCTTCCATGGAAATCAATGTTTCCTGCATGGCGATCAGATCTTCCTTGGCAGAAAGAACCTCCTCATAAATCGTCTTATTTCCTTCAATGTCGGGATTCTGGGGAAGATAGCCTATCGTTCTATTTTTTGCCAGAACTACTTCCCCGCTATCAGCCTCCAACTCTCCCATGATAATCCGAAGCAGGGTGGTCTTCCCTGCTCCATTAATTCCTACAATAGCCGCTTTCTCATATTCTTCAATATGAAAAGACGCCTGCTTTATGATTTCATCGACGCCAAAGGCTTTGCTGATATTCTGGCAGGCTAAAATCATGATATATCTTCCTCTACTTTCCTACAGCAATCCTTCCAAAACTTCACGAATTGCCTTGATAAATCCTTCACTATTCAATACTGTGGGATGTTCCAGCGTAGTAATAAGCGCTAGATCTTTTGTCATTTTTCCAGATTCAATGGTCGACAGACATGCCTGCTCCAGCTTGTCCGCAAATGAGCACAATTCTGGCAAATTGTCCAATTCTCCACGTTTACGCAACGCCCCAGTCCAAGCAAAAATAGTTGCAACAGAGTTGGTTGAGGTCTCTTCTCCCTTCAAATGCTTGTAATAATGACGCTGTACGGTTCCATGTGCCGCTTCATACTCATAGTACCCTTCTGGTGATACCAGAACTGAGGTCATCATGGCAAGAGATCCAAACGCAGAACTAACCATATCACTCATAACATCGCCATCATAATTCTTGCACGCCCAGATAAATCCACCCTCTGCTTTCATAATCCTTGCAACTGCATCATCAATCAGCGTGTAGAAATATTCAATACCTGCCGCTTTATATTTCACATCATATTCCTGATCGTAAATCTCCTGGAAAATATCCTTAAAGGTATGATCATATTTCTTGGAAATGGTATCCTTGGTGGCAAACCACAGATCCTGCTTCGTGTCAAGCGCATAATTAAAACAGCTTCTTGCAAAGCTCTCAATGGAGCCCTTTAAATTGTGTTGTCCTTGAATAATTCCTGCCCCAGTGAAGTCATGAATCAACTCCCTGGTCTCCGTTCCATCCTCCGCCGTATATACCAGCTCACATTTTCCAGGACCTGGAATCTTCATCTCACTTGCCTTATAGACATCACCATATGCATGACGCGCAATCGTGATAGGTTTTTTCCAGTTTTTGACACAAGGCTCAATTCCCTTTACCGTAATAGGGCTACGGAACACAGTACCATCCAAAATAGCACGGATTGTACCATTGGGGCTTTTCCACATTTCTTTCAAATCATATTCTGTCATACGCGCCGCATTTGGAGTGATCGTAGCACATTTTACTGCAACACCATATTTTTTCGTGGCATTTGCAGAATCAAACGTTACCTGATCATCTGTCTCATTTCGATGTTCCAATCCTAAATCGTAATACTCCGTCTTCAAATCAATAAATGGAAGCAACAGTTCATCCTTGATCATCTTCCAAAGAATACGAGTCATTTCATCTCCGTCCATCTCCACCAACGGCGTTATCATCTTAATCTTTTCCATCTTTTCGTCCTCCTGTGATATTTTCCCATCCATAGGAATCAATATTTTTAATTGTTTGGGCCATATGTAGGTGTGCAGCCTGTTCCGCCTTCTCCTCATCCCGCTCTTTGACAGCCTCCATAATCTGTCTGTGTTCCCGACTGAATGCAGCGGCCCGTCCGGGAACAAGCAAACTGGCTTTTCGCGCCCGTTCCAGATAATGATGATACTTTTTCATGGCAAGCCCAAGAATTCTACTGCCTCCAGCATCATACAAAATCTCATGAAACTTCTGATCAATCTCTGTCATTTGCTTGGGATTTTCTCTCTTCAAATAATAATCTGCCAGAAATACAGTTTCTTCCAAAATATCTATCTGCTCCTGGCTTGCATTTTTTGCAGCCCATCTGGCACAAAGCCCTTCCAGCAAAGAACGCATCTCATAAATTTCCTTCATATCCTGTGCTGAAATACCTATGACATAAGCTCCTCTGTTTGGAATAATCGTCACAAGTCCCTCCAGTTCCAGCTGACGCAGCGCCTCCCTTACTGGCGTTCTGCTCACTTCTTGCTCCCCACCTATTGTTATCTCCCTTAACTCCTCTTGCCGTTGATACCTTCCAGACAAAATATCTTCCCGGATGCTTTGAAACACTTTTTGCCCTAATAAATAATTTGTTTCATTCAAGAGAGTCTTCCTCCTGCTGTGAAGTTTAAACTTTGTGAATTAATGTATACATAGTGCGATACCAAGATTCATTGTATACAGCCTGTCTTTTCCTTGTCAAGGGTAAATTTTAATATATTTTAAGTACCAACCTCTGATTCCGCCCTTTTGAGCCAATCTCTGTTCTAAAATACCATATAGCGTTAAAATTTCCTGATATTCCTCTAAGGCTATGCCATCCCTAGAAAAAAGCGCCTTTTGCAGGATAGCAAATGCCTGCTCCCAATCAATCTCTGGCAATTCCTCCGCCAGCATTTCCTGGTATTCCTCAGCCTCCATCTCACTCCTATTGCCATATCCCATAAGATGCAAAAGAATCTGGAGTTCTTTTCTAATTTCCAAGACTGCTTTTGTATGATCTTCCTGTGAAAATCTCTCCCATCGCTTTTTCCGCACAGATTTTCTGCGATATTCCAACAAAAAATAACCACTCCACACGGCTGCCAGAACCCCCACAAAACAGAGGACAGCAAAAAGCAAATTGGACCTATTGTTTTGCTCTGTATCTGGTTTCGATCCGTTTTTTTGTTCTTGTTTTGTGTTTTCCTTTTGCTTTTTCTGTTCTGGCTTTTCTTTTGTCTCTTTCTTCTGATTGTTTTGAGTTTCCTGCTTCTGAGCATTTTGCAGCTTACTTGACTCCTGCTGTTCCAATCTTGCCACAGCATGTTCTAGCCGTTCTCCTTTTTGCATTTCCGTAAGCAATTCGGTATAAGAGGAGGGCGTAGCCTCCACAGGATGAAATCCTATATTTTGATCAAAAACTTCGACCCAGGCATGAGCCCGTTCATCCGTGATCACTGCCGTAAAGGTGCCATCCTCATTTTTCTTAAAATCTGAAGGAACTACCAGATAACCACTGACATATCTTGCTGGAACATCATTCATGCGAAAAAGTAACGTAGCTGCCGAGGCAAAATGAACACAATAACCTTTGTGCTGTTCTAGCAGGAAATACTCTGTGACATCTCTCCCTTCTGGAACTTTCTTTAGATCAAAACTATAAATATTTTCTTCCCACAATATTTGCTGAATATTCTTTATCAGACGCTGTGTATCACTTTCCTGAAAAAGCTGTTGCTCCTCCTCTGTCAGAGCTTGCCATTGCTCGTCATAAATCATTCCATTTTGTTCCACAAAAGATAATTTATCGTTCATGATACGCATCTGTTTTTTATACTTCTTTTCCTCCTTGCGCATCCTTTCTTTTGCCCACTCTTTCAATTCTTGCAAATCTTCCTGGGGAAAGCGGGTATATACTTTCTGCACATAATTCTCATAGGAACGCCAAATCTGATATCTTTTTCTACTGTCCTCATCTTCCAAAAATGTCTCTGGAACTACTGCGGTCGCCAATTCCACGCTCTGTTCCGATATTCCTACATAACTGTCCCACTGAAAACTTTGATCCTTTCTGGGAGGAATCGCGCCATCTGCTTTTATTGCCATCTGCTCTGGAACCTTTGTATAATACGGCATAAGAGTATATCCTCTCATTTTCTCCTCCAATTCCAAAGATATTTCCGTTTTCTTTCCAATCTCCGTCAGAAACAATCTCGTCTGATCTTCCAGAAATTCATAGGAAAAGGACTGGATAATCTTGGCATACTCTTGTTCTGTACCTCCCTGCTGCTGGGCCCAGTCGGAAAACTCTTGCCTGGAAACTTTGGTCCAACTCCCATCCTTATAATCTCCCCCGATAAACCCACGAATATAGACAGGCTGTGTGACAGGATTATTGAGGGTGATCTCAAGCACTTTTTTCCCAGTAAAGGCAGGCACATCATTATCCATGTCATACTGCTTCTTCTCCCCATTTGAAAATGGAGAACTCTGACTAAACTCAGAAATTGCCTCCAACATCCGATTTTCAAAAGCCAACTGATTTTTTATCCATCCATTGTGAAGAATTTGCACCTGATTCCAGAGGATCCCTTCCCTGGTTCCAAAGACTGCAACAACCATACAAAGCGCCGTCCCCGCCATTAACAACCAAGCACCTCCCTGACGGATATCCAATAGCAGCACGAATATTCCTGACAGAACCATAATAACCCCTGACACGGACGCCGTTCTCCCCACTGTAAGCCCTGCCGCAATGACAAACACTGGGCAAATCAAGAGCATTGGCATGCGCAAAACCTTTTTTCTGGATGCCAGCAACAAGAACCCTTCCAGCAATCCTACCAACAAACAGACACACAAGAGCGACAGCCATGCATAGTCTTTCGCATCTTTTAAATACCAATACAAGAAATCTGTTCTGTGGTAGTCATTGATAAGCTCTAATACTCTATTGCTCAATTCCCTATTTCCAATTTGCAAAATTTCCTGGTTTTGGGTAGCAAACTGAACAAACAGTACCATCAAAAGAACCATTCCTGCTGCGAACCACTTTCGCCCCATTCCCAGCAGTTCCACATAAAAACCAAGTCCTACCGCTGTCAGAAGCCGAAATTTCCAGGGGATAGAAATATTTAAAATACTTTCCAGGCACAGACATATCCCCAGCACAAGAAAACACACTCCTGCAAATTCCTGTCCTTTCTGTATCCATCCCATGTTCCCTGTTGGCAAAGTTTTTCTCATTCTCTGCTGCCTTTCTAAATCCTGATCCTTATGTTACAACAACAATTCAAGTTCCATCATCTTCTCTCTGGCCTGCTCTGGATGAATCTTCTGTATATGTGTTCCATTACAGGAAAGCTCCAGCTCACCATTCCATACAATCCAGGAAGCATACGTTTCTCCACAAAAATTCCTGGTATACGCTTCCGGATCAGCACCCCTTTTCAAACACGCTCTAGAAATACGATCCCAAAAATCTGTAAGATCTTCCACCTTACGAATTGCAATACGGCACAATTCCTCCTCCATTGTATCTTGCCATACAAGATAATGAGCACATTTCTGATTTAGAAGTTCCAGTGAAAGGGTATTGACCACCTCCCAGTAACATCTACTGATCTTTTTTTTCATCGAAGAAAGGTCTACATCCAAGAAACATACCACATTGCAGCTCATGGGCATACTCATTTCCGCCACAATCAGAGAATCATTCTTTACCGACAGTTTCCAATGGATCCGATTGGGTCGATCACCCTTTTGATATTCTCGAAGTTTTAGAATCTCTGAGGGATCATCCCCGCCCAACTGTGGATGATACTGTTCTGCGTCTGACCAAAACAAGCGCGTGCGCATTCCGATTTTCATATTTATCTCATAAGCATTTGGAAATATCATTACCTGTTTCTGCTCTGTCACATGCTTTTTCACATACAACAGATTCATCCAATCAAAAAGATGAATCCATTGACACTCTGCCTTCCACAAGCCAAAGTCTAGATCTTGCATTGTTCCAATAAGATCTGTCTCTGTGTTTGCGGGAATATCTCCTGCTATCTTGATCCACTGTTTCTTGCCATTTGCCATATTTTGCACTTGAACTTTCGCCTGAAGTCTGGAAAGATAAATCTTGCTAAGATTCTTTACTCGTATTCCAACCAAATAATCCCCAGTTTGCTCCATAGGGTAGGAAGAAAATAACAATTCAATCTCCAGTTTTCCCTTTATAGAATACAAAACGCACACAAAAAAAAGGGGAAACAGAACTGCCGCCCCGCACACCGCCAACAGTGCCTGGCTGCGATACAGTACAGACAAGTAAAAAAGCCCTGCGGCTGCAAACCCATATAATAGCTTCCTTCCCATACTCCACCACCTGTCAGACGATTCGGGGCGCCTTGATTTTCTTCAATATCTCTTTTAAAATCTGCTCTGCATCCATATGTGCTGCCCGCGCTTTGGCGCTTAACATGATACGATGTCCACAGACAGCAAAGAAAATATCCTTTACATCCTCTGGAACTACATACTCCCGCTGACGCAGAAATGCCACTGATTTTGCCATCTGTAGTATATTGATCGTACCTCTTGGGCTTAACCCAAGATCGATCATGGAATGGTTTCTCGTTTGATTTGCCAAATTCCCCACATATTGGTACAGTTCCTCCTGTACATAGACCTGTTTGGCTGCATACTGCATAAAAAGCAGATCATCGCTGGAAATGACAGTCTGCACCTCTTCTTTCTTCTGAATGCCCTTTAAAATATCTATTTCATCCTCCATGCTGGGATATCCCAACTTTAAGCACACCATAAAACGATCAAGCTGCGCTTCTGGCAACATCCAGGTCCCTGCACTTCCAAACGGATTCTGTGTTGCAATCACAATAAAAGGAGAAGGTATCTCGTGAGTCCTGCCATCCACAGTCACCTTCTGCTCCTCCATCACCTCCAAAAGAGCCGATTGCGTTTTTGGAGAGGTACGATTGATCTCATCTGCCAAAAGAAGATTGCACATAACACTCCCTGGCTGATACACAAAGGTTCCTGTATCTTTCTGATACATGGAAAATCCCGTCAGATCTGAGGGAAGAACATCCGGTGTAAACTGCACCCGATTCTGCTTTAAAGACATAGATTTTGATAAAGCCATAGCAAGAGTTGTCTTTCCTACCCCTGGAATATCATTCAACAGAATATGTCCCCCAGCAAGAATTGCTGCTACAGCTTTTACAATACAGTCATCTTTCCCGATTACTGCTTTCTTTACCTCTTGGATCACTTGAAATGCTGGAAATTGTTGTGAATCGTTTCTTGCTTCCATCTCTCTTATTTCCTCTGTTTCATCCGTTTAATCACCTTAAGCCTTGTAAACTCCTCCCGCTCCTTCTCCTCCAAAGCGCTTTGAATGCTTTGAACCAGAGACTCATATTTCGGAATCGTAATGTTTTGTAAGGCATTGGCCCGTTTCTGCGTTTTCTTAATGTTATAGGCAAGGCGGTAAGCACTGGTTTCAATCTGTGCCAGACGAATCGTGAGCTCTTTCACTTTCTGAAACCTCTCACATGCCTGGTCTAAGGACATCTTCGTTCCATAGAATGGATAAGCTGGCTGCAATTCTTGTTTGTGATATTCCACTTTGGGAATTTCTGTCCCCATAACGCTCCGCCTCTTAATGACAATCGAATCTTCCACTGGAATTCGAGAGCTTAATAATTCCACCTCATGGATACCCATCTGGATATTGGCTTTTTGCAGTGCTTGATAGGCACTCGTAAAAGTTTCATCAATTTCTTTCTGGATATCTGTGGCCTGGTCAATCAGTTCCATCAACTCCCGGATCAAAATATTCCGTTTCTTGTCCATCAGATCGTATCCTTGTCTGGACAATGCAAGAGAATTTTTTGCCAGCATTAGATTTCCCTTGGTAGGAAATGTGTTTGGATCCATCTATCTCACCTCTCTGCCCTTACCGATCTCCATCAACCGTTATCCTTCCAATCCTTCCAGGATATGCTGCTGAAAACACATGCTGCACCGTGTTCTCTGTCAATTTTCCCTCCCAAGTAAAATGCAAATGCCCACAACATACCGCTTTTACTTGACTGTTCTTGTCGTAAATCAACTCCAGAAATGCACTGGTCGTCTCGTCTGGCTCATAGCTACATCCTTCTCCCCAGACTAAATCTCTACCCTCCCATTCTTTCCTAGATTCCACCAAAAGGCTTTCATCCACCTTAGATTCCAACGGAACATGGGTTAGCAAAAGAATCGGCTTCCCAATGTTTACAATCTCTTCAAACCTTTTTAGCTGCCCTTTAGATATCTGTTCTGTACTGTCATTTATCCCAACCACACAGAGATCTTCAAACTCTAACAGAGAAATCCCTTCATATCCATCAATCTCCCGATGCAGCTTTTTCATTTCTTTTTTGTCCACCCCTTCGCAGAAATACGGGGTGTTGTCATGATCCGCCCGAACATACAACACCGGCACATCCATTCGTTGTATTCCCGCTTTTAAGTGTTGAATGTTCGATGTGGAAGCAAAATCAATCATATCTCCTCCCAACAAAACGCCATCTACCTGCCAAGATGAAACTATATCTGGCAGCTCCTTCCACAACTCTGCCGCATACCTTCCGTCTACCGACTGGAACCTTCCATGACGTGTCTGGACATTTTCAAGTTCCTGCGATGAAATTTCCTCATTTTCCACAATAATATGGAGATCAGACATAAAAACAAATTTATATTGATTTTTCAGTCCTGGAATATGAACTTCCATCGTTTCTTCTTGTAAATTTCCGGAATGTTCCTCCACAGACAATGCATTTTTCTTTGAAGATTTCTTCTGTGTATCTGCTGTTTGGCCTATATTTTCTTCCAAAATATCTGTTTCCATGCCTTTTCCTGCAATTATTCCAAGTCCCAACAGAAAACAACCTGTCAACAATGCCTGAATGACTGTTCCTTTCCAGTGTTTATCTCTCATAATATTTCTCCAGAATTTTCGTGTCGATTCGGTCTAATTCTTCCTTTGGAAGAATATGCAAAAGTCTCCAGCCAATGTCCAAAGTCTGCTCTATTGTGCGATTTTCATTCATCCCTTGGGCAACAAATTCTTGCTCAAACCCGATACCAAATTCTAGATATTTCTTATCTGTTTCCGACAACTCGTCCTCTCCAATTACGCTGGCAAGATCCCTTGCCTCACCCACTCTGGCATAAGAAGAAAATAGCTGATTTGCCACATCCTGATGATCCTCTCTGGTATATGCTGCTCCAATACCGTCCTTCATCAGACGAGACAAAGATGGCAACACATTGATGGGAGGATAAATGTTCTTCTGATGAAGAGAACGCTCCAACACAATCTGTCCCTCGGTGATATACCCAGTCAAATCTGGAATCGGATGTGTGATATCATCATTGGGCATGGTGAGAATTGGGATCTGTGTCACACTGCCCTCCCTGCCCTGTACAATACCTGCCCGTTCATATAAGGTGGCAAGCTCACTGTAAAGATATCCTGGATAACCTTTTCGACTTGGAATCTCTCCCTTGGAGGCTGAAATTTCGCGCATTGCCTCTGCATAGGAAGTCATATCTGTTAAAATCACCAAGATATGCATATTTTTCTCAAAAGCGAGATATTCTGCGGCGGTCAGTGCCATCTTGGGTGTAATGAGCCGCTCTGCCACTGGGTCATTGGAAAGATTCAAAAACATGGTCACATGGGAACTGACACCACTCTCCTCAAATCTACGACGGAAAAATTCTGCCACATCATATTTCACACCCATTGCTGCAAATACAATGCCAAATTCCTCCTGAGAATCCTCTCCCAGAGACGCCTGTTCCACAATCTGCGCTGCCAACTGGTCATGTGGAAGCCCGTTTCCAGAAAAAATTGGCAGCTTTTGTCCTCGGATTAATGTGGTTAATCCGTCAATGGCAGAGATCCCTGTACGGATATAGTTTCTTGGATATTCTCTCGTGCAAGGATTCATGGGCAATCCATTGATATCGCGCACGACTTCTGGTTCAATCTTGCCAAGACCGTCAATGGGTTCCCCAAGACCATTAAAGGTGCGTCCTAAAATTTCCAAGGACAGCCCCAGTTCCATCGGATGACCACTGAGTCTAGTATGGGTATTTTTCAGTGACATTTCATCGGTATTGTCAAACACCTGAATCACAGCTTTATCCTTGTCCACAGCCACGATCCGGCCCTTTTTACGTCGCTTTTTGTCCACCACAAACTCAACTACTTCCTCGTAAAAAGCGTCCTGCACGCCCTCCAGCACAATCAGGGGACCATTGATTTCACTCAAGCCCAAATATTCAATCGCCATATCTATCCTCCCTATGCGTTGGTTTCCAGCAGTCTTTCATAAAATGAGTCTATCATCTGCCGGTACTCTTCAAATTTATATAGTTCTTTATTGGCCACATCATATTTAATTGCAATAATGCGCTCAAAAATCTTATCTTCCTTCAACAGAGCCATGGGCATTCCAAGATTCACCAACATCTTGCATTTCTCATAGAGATAGCGAATGATCTTCATCATCTCAAGCTGTTTTTCCATGGGAACAAACGTATCTTCTGCATGAAATGCGTTCTGTTGAAGGAATCCCAGACGGATTACCCTTGCAATCTCCAAAATCAACTTCTGATCATCAGGAAGCACATCACTTCCAATCAATTTTACAATCTCATTGAGTCTACTCTCTGTGGTAAGCAAATTCAAAAGCTCGTTCCTGCACGGAATAAAATCAGCACCCACATTTGCCACATACCAACTCTCCAAATCTCCAAGATATTCTGTATAGCTAGTGAGCCAATTGATAGCTGGATAATGCCGTGCATAGGCAAGAGCCTTATCGAGGGCAAGAAAACACCGCACAAATCGCTTGGTATTTTGAGTGACAGGTTCCGAAAAATCCCCACCCTGGGGAGACACCGCACCGATAATCGTAACACTGCCGTCCGTTCCATTGAGATTTTCCACATATCCTGCACGTTCATAAAATGCAGACAATCTCGATGCAAGATACGCAGGAAATCCTTCCTCCGCTGGCATTTCTTCCAATCTTCCCGAAAGTTCTCGAAGTGCTTCCGCCCACCGGGAAGTGGAATCTGCCATGATCGCCACATGATAGCCCATATCCCGATAATATTCTGCCAGAGTAAGCCCTGTATAAATGCTTGCCTCTCTTGCCGCCACAGGCATATTCGAAGTATTTGCTATCAGAGTGGTCCGATCCATCAAAAGATTTCCTGTCTTTGGATCTTTTAATTGCGAAAATTCTTCCAGAACATTCGTCATCTCATTGCCTCGCTCCCCACAGCCAATATAAATGATAATGTCTGCATCTGACCACTTGGCAAGCTGATGTTGTGTCATCGTCTTTCCTGTACCAAATCCCCCTGGAATTGCAGCTGTCCCTCCCTTTGCAATGGGAAACAAGGCATCTAAAATTCGCTGTCCTGTCACCAGAGGCCGATCCGCCGGATAACGTTTCTGAATTGGACGTGGAATCCGGATTGGCCATTGTTGGGTCATTGTCAAAGTTTCCTCTCTGCCATCTGCTGTCTGAAGCCTGACCAAAGGCTCTTCAATGGTATAAGACCCATTTTTCGCAGTCCAGAGAACCCTTCCTTCCATTCCTGGCGGAACCATCACCTTATGGAGAATAGCTGGTGTCTCTGGCACCTTTGCAATCACTGTGCCACCTTTTACCATATCTCCCGACTTTACACAGAGCTTTGTCTCCCATCTTCGCTCCTTATCCAACAAATCCACGGTAACGCCTCTTGGAATAAACGCACCGTTTTTCTCCCCAATCAACTGTAATGGGCGCTCGATCCCATCAAAAATATTGGTGATAATTCCTGGCGCAAGGGTTACACTTATGGCCTTTCCTGCCCCTTCCACTGCTTCTCCAGGACGCAATCCTGTGGTTTCTTCAAAGACCTGGATAGTTGTCTCCTCTCGGTTCAGTCCAATCACCTCGCCAACCAAGCTCTCTTTGCCCACATAGACCATTTCTGACATTTGAAATCCCAAGTTCCCTTTGACGGTAATAATCGGCCCGTTGATCCCATAGATATTTCCTGTCACATTCATAGATAAATTTCCTCCTGCTCCAGTCTAGATGCAAAAGATTCGTCCATTAACATATTTCTGGAATGGATCACTGCTCGGATTCCTCCACCAAATTCTATACTGCTAATGGTAAGTTTCGCTCCTGTCTCCCGCTCTAACTCCTCTTTCCTGTCTGCATCGGAAGGATTGATATAAATGATCACAGATTCCTTTCCCGCCACTTCCAGTGCCATATGAATTTTGGCCTTAAGAAAATCCTGGTACTCTTGTGTGCTCTGATATTCCTTAAGCAGTTGTTTCACCTGTTGTTGCAGCTTGTCCTTCCATTGGCGCTTACACTCGTCCAGCATATGCTTTTGACGGAGCAACTCTCCAGATACCTTGCTGTTAAGCTGCCTTCGGACCTTCTGCTCCTCCAGTTGGATCCGATGCTCCAGCTCTGCCTGCCGATTCTTACGGTATTCTTCTAACTCCTGCTGGCTGGCCTCTTCATACTGTGCGATTAGCTGGCTGCTCTTTTCCTTCGCTACATCAATGGTAAAATCTCGGAATACCTCCAGCTTTTCCCTGATCTGCATACTGTCTCCCTTCTGGCCGCTGTAAAAATGAAACAACCCTTTTTACAGCTTCAACCCGATCGCCTCACTGACATAATCTGTAATAAAATTCTCCTTGCGTCCCGTTCCATGACGGTCCGGGATCTCAATCAGCAGAGGAAGACGCCGATTTAGCTTCGCCTGATCAATCAAATCTGGAAATTCTCTGCCGAATTTTTCTGTCAGAAGTACAATTCCAATTTCCTTATCCTGGAACACATTCTCCAGCGCTTCTTTCAATTCCTGACGCTCATGGACTACAATTCCCTCCACACCTGCAAGACGCATTCCGGTATAAGTGTCCTTATTGTCACTGATCAGATACATTTTCATAAGTATTCTCCTTGCTATCCCAGAATAGAAAATGAAATCAAAAGTCCATAAAGAGCAATAGATTCCGCCAAAGCAACGAAAATCAACGCCTTTCCCATAATACTTGAATCTTCACTCAACGCGCCAAGGGCTGCGCTTGCCGCGCTTGCCACTGCAATTCCTGCCCCTATACAGGACATCCCTGTAGACAAGGCTGCCGCCAGATATCTCCAGCTTTCCGCATTTGCTGCTGCCTGCGCCGCCTCTCCTGCTGCCTGCACATCTCCTCGGAACATCAGAATATCCGCTATCAGCAGTGTGCCAAAAAAGAAAAACACATTACAGCCAAGCGCTGCCTTAAAACCGCCTTCTTTCCGCTTACTCAGCAAAAATCCCCCTATTGGGATAATCATACTGCAAAGTAATATCACCACTAAGATTATTTTTATAATCATATTTTTATCCTCCTACTGATTTCTTTTCTTAAATGAGACAAATGGCTTTCCGCTGCCAGAGTAAAAACGGCTAAACATCTCATAATATTCCAGACGAAGTACCTGAATACCCACAATCAGACCTTCCAGCCCTGCCACAAGAAGATTTCCTAACACAATCACCAGCCAGTTGGGACTTCCTTTCTCCAATCCTGCCAGCGTCATCACGACTCCCATCATACCAGCGTGACTCAGAGCAAATGCGCCCACCCGCACAAAGGAAATTGTATTTGTGGCATAGCTTAACACCACATCAAAGCCTTCTACTAGAGCCTCCACAAAGAACATAACCTTGCTTCCCTCTGGAAAGATATTGCTCTTTCTCTCCACCAAATGACTCAAAGGTTCCTTTAACAAGATTGCAATCAATGGAATTCCCACCGCAATACAGATAAGTACCGTTGCAGGCAGACCATGTCCTGTAAGGAACAGTAACGCGCACAGTACCACAAACCCATAACAAACCAGACCAGCAATCCCACTCTGATTAAAAAATAGCCTTCCATAATCCTTTGCCCGAACTGCATTGATAATATTTAATACCATGGCAAGCAATATTAGCCCTGCACCAAATCCAATGGCAAGCATTAACGTATTCATAATATTGTCCATGGGTTTCATCCACAAGGCCGGAAGCGCCTCCTCAAATCCAAACAAACTGCCGTACAAAAATCCAAAAACCACAGACCAAATCCCAGCAACCCCAACAATCCCAGCAAGTCGCAGATTTTTGAAACGATAAAGCAAAAATCCCCCTACCATGAGACAAGCGCCCTGTCCTACATCGCCAAACATAATTCCAAACATCAAGGTATAAGTCAGTGCCACAAAAATCGTGGGATCCATCTCATTGTAAGCTGGAAGACCATACATTTCCACAAACATTTCAAAGGGTTTTAAAAGCTTTGGATTTTTCAGTCGCGTGGGTGGATTCACAGAAAGATCTCCATCTTCCTGAGCCAATTGGACCTTGCCATCCTTGGCTAGTTCCTGTTCCAACTTGGCTGCGTCCTCTCTGGCCAACCAGCCAAACAAAATATAATATTCGATCCCTTCTCCCTTGTCCTGGGTACATGCCGCAAATTTGCGGATATTAAAGTTCCTACAATAGCTGTCCAAACTCTCACATGCTGACAAAATCTCATCTTCCCGACTCTTCACAAGTTCCACCAACCGCATCTGAAGTCCTTCAAGTGCCTGTTGACATTCTGACAGACGACTCTGTGCTTTTTCAAATACTTGTCGAGGAGTTGATCGAAATTCCTCTGAAATCTCAATTTCCTCAAAGTGGAAAGACGCATACACTGCCTCCAGTTCTACGCGGTGAGTATGGGGAACAAAATACACCCCCCATACATACTCCGTATCATTGTTGCACTCATAGAACAACGTATACGGATTTTCAAAAATATAGCGTTCCAACCTATGATAATCCTTGACCCGAATACGTCCAAACTGATAGTCAATAAATCGAAAATCCTTCAACTTGCTCAGTTCAAAATCCAGTCCAATAAAGGGGGATATCTGTGCCATCCATTCTTTCAGTTTTCGAATTTTTTCTGTTAGCTGCTCCTGCTGACTGTGCACTTCCCCAATCTGGTCCCACACCTCACCCACGATCACCTGGGCCTGGGCCGCCCGCATTACTATGGTTCCCTTTTTCGATTCATCCAGATACTGCCGCAGTTCCTTCCCTTTTTGTGCTGCATCTTTATATAGATTCGTCTCCACAAAAGGCCGGACGTTATTCTGGGTCCCAAGACTTGTCATGGCATTTTCAAAATGAATGTCATAATTGTTCAGATATAACTTCACCACTCGGTCAATATCCTCTTTTGGCCCTGCAATATGAAGCAGTTTCATTTTCTCAACCAAAGCATCTCCTCCCTTCCTCTACTTCCCAAGCGCATTGGGCAAAATCAATTCACGAATGTCCTTTGCTGGAAGCTGGTAACGTATTCCCTCCAATGCAGCAGTCAAATTTTGTATTTCCTGATCTTTTTGATAAAAATAAAAATAAATTGGCGCCATGGAGGAAGGGTATTTCTTACATAACCTTGCATACATTTTCTCCATCACATTTCGGTAAGAGATCTCATCCTGAAGCTTCACCAACGCTTCTCTTCCAAAAAAATACGCCGTCTTTGCCAAAATCCCTGGAAAATCCTCCGTTTGCTCTGCTTCCAACAATTTACAAAACGTCTCCCTTTTTAACTTGTATCGAACCGGAATCAGCATCTTTGAAAGTTCCTGTGGATTCTGATGAAAAAATTGCTTTCCTCGATAAATCCACATAATATTAAGCCAATCGCTCTGTGTGCCAAACACTTCTCGCAGCACATAGCGTGTACGCCTATCTGGAAAGGTATCAATCTCTTTCCACGCCCTGGCAAAATAAGATGTTTCAATGGCCAGCGCAGGATCTTCAAGCTGGAATTGTTCAAAAAACAGCTTCAAAGCCCTGCGCTGATTGGCATTGGCAAAACGGTACAACTTGCGATAATCCTCCTCCTGCATGGAATGGTGTATCAACGCCTCTACCTGTCCCCGATGTTGTATTTCCTCATGCCCACCATAAATCCTGCCATAGCTCTCCTGCTCCCGAAGAAAACAAATAGTTTCTTCCACGGTCTGAAATTCTGAGATCCTTTCAAAATCCTCCCTCCCAAGGAGCCTTTGTTTCATTGCTCTAGTCTTAGTCACCAATCCACTATATTCCAGCAATCCTCCTGCCATAGCTTACACCTCTGTGATTCTTTTGACGATTTCTTGGGCATATTGAAAAAGATGTTCCTCATATTCCTTGTTAAGCTGAGACATCTGCTTCTGATTCCTCTCCTCAAGTTGACGAATCTCTTCCTGCGCCTGCTCCTCTAACCTGCTCTTCAAAATCGTCAGTCTAACTTCCAACTCTGCTTCCAGCTCCGTTTGGATTTCTTTCATTCGTCTTTTTGTTTCTTCCTGTATCGCCTGTCTGGAATGATTTGCTCCTTCCATCAGCTCTCCTGCCTGTGACTCTATCTCATACAATTCCTTAATGACCTGATTCACTGCTTTCCTCCTCTCTGATGGAAAAATGCTTTCCTATTATCTGTTTAAAATGAATGTTCTAACATATAATACAGCTTAACAGCTATGTCTTTTCCAAGTTCTTGTTCTTCTACGTTATCCGAAAGTACACGTCCCAAATCCTGTACCATACGCAGCAAAAGCTTTAAGGCGTTTGGACTTTTGATTTTATAAGACACCGTTCCATCTGGAAATAGCTGATGAACTTTCAGCACATAGGCATCTTTCTCTCTTTCTATGATATTCTCAATATGATAACCTTCCAAGCACTGCCAGCACAGACAACCAATTAAATATATCCCGTAGGCAATCCGTCTCATCACCACACTCGGAATATCTCCTCCTGTCTGATTGATTATCTTGAAAACACAAGATTTTCCAGGATGATGAAATTGATTCTTGATATAATTCATATAAAAAATAAAATTCTGTTTCTCGTACATATAAAATTGAACATACTCCTGAAGTAGTTTCTCACAGAACTCTCCTACAAATTCTCCTTCCACCTGGCTAAGCCCAGACAAGTGTATTCCCAGATTTCCCCGCATAAGGCCGGCAGCCGCCTGGCAAAGTCTGTCATATTTCTGCTTTTTCTCTGCCAGTTTCCCCCACAGCTCCTCCACCTTCACATTCAATTCTTCAAGTTTTTGTTCTGCTTTCCTATTGAACTCTTTTTCTTGCATCTGAAACCGGTACTGCGTAATTCCCTCCTGGATTGGCACAATCAGGTCTTCCACCAAAAAAAATGGTTTTAGAATCAATTTGAAAACCTTGCTCTCATTCAAGGCATCCAAGGTTTTCGCCACATCTCTCACCTGAGTGAGCGCAATTTTTACAGTATCCGGCGACAACATATCCACCATCTCGAAAAGCTCTCTTCCTGACATTATGGGCAGATCCAGTTCGCTAACCAGTACCGCCACAGAATGAGATGACATATATTCCATAGCTTCTTCTGAGTGTTTGAAATACATACACGGTATAGCCTCCTGAAATGGCGCAAGCATCCGCTTATAATTGTCAATCCATCTGCTGGTATTGTCCACAATTACCACTGTATCCATAACTGCCTCCCTTTCTCTGAACCCCTGCATATTTCTTGTTCACACTTTCTTCTCACCATTTATCCCCATTATAACAGACAATGTAATATTTTACAAAATTTTTTTCAAAACTTCATGAAACACATACAAGCTGACTACATATGATACAGTGTAATAAAAATTTTGGAGGAACAAATATGAGTGATTTAGCTGCTACAAACTGTGGATGTGGATGTGAAAGTAATAACAACGGAGGATGCGGTTCCATTATCTGGATCATTATCCTGCTTTGCTGCTGTGGCGGATGCGGTGGCGGATTCTTCGGCAACGGCGGAGACGGCTGCGGTAACAATAGCTGCCTGTGGATTATCTTATTGCTCTTCTGCTGTGGTGGATGGGGCAACGGCAATAGCTGCGGCTGCGGTAATTCCTTCTGCTAATATCCAAATTGCCTGCCATATGGCAGAGCACATTCCAGGGCTGGCTTATGCTGGCCCTGGTTTTTTCGTAAGAAAATATGAAATAACAGGCAAAATAACATAAAATCAGGGCAAATCTATGATTTCAGATTCGCCCCAAAATTTTTAATATCTTCTGTTCTTTTTGTTATTCCTACTCTCCTCCTGTTCCCTTCGTTTTTTCTTCTCTGCTTCACCTTTTTTTTGCATACATGCTTCATCTAATTCATATACGCTATTTCCATCTATCACTAATTTTCCCATTTTACTATCTCCTTTTTGAATATCAACACAACTATCATTAATATATGTAAAATCTCTTGATGTGTTGATAGCCGATTCTTACATCTACTTTGTCATAATCCCTCATTTCTTCACATAAATTAAAATAAAAAAGGGGAATTCAATGGAATCGATTGATACACTGATTCAAGATCGGCATCTGCAAATGCTCAAAGCTGCCCTTCCCTATGTGGACAATACCAGGCAGAAATCGATCGCAATGATGGTCAAATTTATGGAACTTCAACGGACTATGGCGCTGTTCGAAAGCCCTGAAAATAATCTGCGCATGTGCTCCCAGGAAGAAGATCAGTCAGATGCGCCCTTACAGATGCTGAATGCCATTCGGGAATACTGTACAGAAAAGGAACAGGAAATGATTGATAATATGATGACTTTTGTACAGATGTTTTCCACATATGGAACCCTGTTCGCCTAGCCGCCATTTAACCATGCAAAGAAAGGAATATTATGAATCCACAGGACTTATTAAACAACCCGCAGCTTCGGAACATTTCACCAGAAAAGCTCCAGCTTTTGATGAATCTTGCCCAGAATACCTCTCCTTCTGGATCCAACCCCAAAGATATGGCGGCTTCATTGAAAAATGCTTCCGCCCAAGCCAACAAAGAAGGAATGGAATTTTCTTCTGGAGAGCGGGATTTGATTGTAGAAGTTTTAAAACAGTCTCTGCCGCCTCAGGAACAGAAAAAGGTAGATATGATGATGCAGTTAATGAAAAATATGCGCAACTGAACTCATATCGCTCATTAAAAAAATCTGGCGCCAGTTTTGCTCCTGGCGCCAGATTTCTATCCTACTTTAGATCTCATCTGTCCATATACATTCTAACTTTATTTTGCCACAATATTGATAATTCTTCCTGGAACATAGATCTCTTTTATAATATTTCCAGTAAGTTTCGATCCAAGGGCTTGTTTTCCCACTGCAATGGCTGTCTCTTTGTCTACATCCACCGGAACTGCCACCGTCGCTCTGGTCTTACCATTTATCTGAACTGCAATCTCAACGGTATTTTCTACCGTCTTTGCCTCTTCATATTCTGGCCAACTATTTTGATAGATTCTGCCTTCATAACCGCAGGCATTCCAAAGTTCCTCTGTAATATGAGGAGCAACTGGATTTAACAGCAATAAAAACGTGCAAAATTCCGCACGGTTGAGCTTCCCTTCCTTAGTGAACTCATTTAACATAGACATCATAGCTGCAATGGCCGTATTATACTTTAAATTCTCATAGTCTGAACTTACCTTCTTGATAAGCTGATGCATCTTCGTCTCAAATTCCTGGCTATACTGATCACCATCCACAAGGATATCCTGCAACTTCCACACTCTCTCCAAAAATCTCCGACATCCCTTTACACCGTTTTCTGACCAAGCCGCACTTAAATCAAATGCACCAATAAACATCTCATAGGTACGGAGCGTGTCTGCGCCGTAATCCATCACGATATCGTCGGGATTTACCACATTTCCCCTGGATTTGGACATTTTCTCTCCGTTCTCGCCCAAAATCATACCATGGGAAGTACGTTTCTGATACGGCTCTGAAGTGGGCACTACGCCCTGATCGTACAAAAATTTATGCCAGAACCGGGAATACAGAAGGTGGAGTGTGGTATGTTCCATCCCGCCATTGTACCAATCAACAGGAAGCCAGTATTTTAACGCTTCCTCACTGGCCAATGCTTGTGTATTCTTCGGATCTGTGTACCGCAGGAAATACCAAGAAGAACCTGCCCACTGTGGCATCGTGTCTGTCTCTCTCTTTGCAGGACCTCCACAACAAGGACAAGTAGTATTCACCCAATCTGTCATTGCTGCAAGAGGCGATTCTCCGTTATCTGTAGGCATATAACTGTCCACCTCTGGAAGCTGTAAAGGCAATTCGCTTTCTGGAAGTGCCACAAAACCACACTTCTCACAGCTCACAACAGGAATTGGCTCTCCCCAATAACGCTGCCTGGAAAATACCCAATCTCTAAGCTTAAAATTGGTCTTACCTTTCCCAATCTTCTTCTCTTCCAAAAACGCAATCACTTTCTTCTTTGCCTCTGCCACCTCAAGTCCATCAAGAAAACCAGAATTTACTAACTTCCCGGTTGCAACATCGGTATAAGCTTCTTTTTGCACATCTTCTCCGCCTGCAACTACCTCAATAATGGGAAGATTGAATTTTTTAGCAAATTCCCAGTCACGGGTATCGTGCGCAGGAACTGCCATGATCGCCCCAGTTCCATAGCTCATCAAGACATAGTCAGACACCCAAATTGGGATCTCCTTGTCATTTACTGGGTCAATGGCTTTCAAACCATCGATCTCCACACCTGTTTTTTCTTTTGCAAGCTCTGAACGCTCAAAATCAGATTTCCTCGCTGCCTGCTCACGGTACGCTAGGATTTCTTGCCAGTTCTTAATCTCATCCTGATATTTATCCAGTATGGGATGTTCTGGGGAAACTACCATGTATGTGGCTCCAAACAGGGTATCGGGTCTTGTGGTATAAACGGTAAGCTTTTCCTCCTTGCCTGCAATCGGAAAATCCACTTCTGCTCCCTGGCTTTTACCAATCCAGTTCCGTTGAGACACTTTCACACGCTCAATATAATCTACATCATTTAAACCTTCTAACAGCTTGTCCGCATATTCTGTGATCTTTAACATCCACTGACTCTTAACCTTGCGGACTACTGGCGCGCCACAACGCTCGCAGACGCCGTTTACCACTTCCTCATTGGCAAGGCCCACTTTACAGGAAGTACACCAGTTAATGGGCATCTCTGTCTTATAGGCCAATCCTTCCTTGAATAACTTAAGGAATATCCACTGGGTCCAATGGTAGTATTCTGGATCTGTGGTGTTGACTTCCCGCTCCCAGTCAAAAGAATATCCTAATGCGTGAAGCTGGCCCTTAAAACGTTCCACATTGTTCTTCGTCACTACCTTGGGATGGATCTTATTCTTGATGGCATAATTCTCTGTAGGAAGCCCGAATGCATCCCATCCCATAGGATAGAGTACATTATACCCTTGCATCCTTCGTTTTCTTGCCACAATATCCAATGCTGTATAGGGCCTTGGATGCCCTACATGAAGCCCCTGACCAGATGGATAGGGAAACTCTACCAATGCATAATATTTGGGCTTGGAATAATCATCTGTTGCAGCAAATGCTTTCTCATCATCCCAAATTTTCTGCCATTTCTCTTCTAACGCTCTGTGATTGTATGGTGCTGCCATATTTTATCCTCCTAAATTTTCGAACGGCTCATATAAATTCCAAAAATAAGAAATCTTATACTTCTAAAATTCTATCACACAGGGTTTTTTTGTCAAGTTTATTTCAGGAGCGTTTTTAAAAGATTTTTGATTGTAGGTACATAGAGAATCCTCGATAAATTTCCCCTGGCACATGGTCTCTCAAAAAATAGTGTTCCATGCTCTCTTTCTCAAATCTATTCGTAACCCTTTTCAAAATACACGCACCGTTTTCTTTCCACATAATATTATAAAAGCAACGAAGTAATTTTTAGGAGATTTTCATGTCTCAATCAAATATAAATAAAGCATACGAAAATCCTGGGCTGCGTTTTCTGGAAACAGCTCTCTATCAAATGCCCATGGCCTACGCAGTGATCACCGGAAACCCAGGAAATGGAGAAATTGACGGCATTGTACGTTTTTATCCTGTTGACAATGGCGTCCTTGTCAATGCAGAGATATATGGTCTTCCTGTTTCTGACCTGCCATGTAAAACAGATATTTTCGGTTTTCATATTCACGAAGGAAATGCCTGTACTGGAACCAACAGCGATCCTTATGCAAATGTTGGAAATCACTACAATCCTTCTCGTTGTCCCCACCCAGCTCACATGGGCGATCTTCCCCCTCTTTTTGGCAACAATGGCTCTGCCTGGACCATGTATTTCACCGACCGATTTACCATACAGGATCTAATAGGAAGAACTGTGATTATTCACAGCGGCCCAGACGATTTCACAACACAACCCTCTGGCAATTCGGGAACCAAGATTGCCTGTGGTGCCATCCAAGCAACTTCCTCTCCATCCCCTATTTAAAAACATTTTCTATGAAACATAATTCTTTTCTGCAAGATACACTTCTCAAAGATGAGGCTGTCAGTAACCAGTACCGACAGCCCCATCTTTCTTTATTTTAGAAATTTTGATTGTCATTCGTCAAATGTAATCTCTTTGTGATATACGCAACGCTCATCCAGTGCTTGTTTGAAACGGGGTTGTTTCATCCGTCCTTCGTAAGTGTCAGACCACCAATATCCATGGATCTCATCCATATACTCCATACTTTCACAGACATAAACATCAATTTTTGATGTGTCATAGCCGCCCACCGGCGCAGTATTTTGATAACCTAAAGCACTTTCTCCCATCAACGTTCCATTTGCATCCAGAATAATTGTAGTATAATCTGTATTCTGTTCCATTTCCAATGCAATTTCCACTGGGGTTTTCGTAACGGAAATAATTCCAATGCCATTTTCATCTAAATCATTTATTTCTTTACGAATCACATTATCATCTTTTCTTGTGACTTCAAATTCAAAATCCCAAGGACCAGTCAAAAACCAGTTGTCATATTGATTTGGATATGTCTGTCTATCTGGATATAATTCATAATATGCATTCCACATATCATTGAAAAACTGATGCTCTAGTTCTTCCTGCTCTTCTGTAAACTGTGCGTAGTCTTCATCCGTTAATCCAAGGCCGTTTTCTTCCATTGCAGCCTCATACCGATCTCGGATCTCCTGAGGCATCTCAGGACGAGTATCTTCCAGCTTCGTTCCCACAATCCGTGAAACAGACATCTTTATATTGAAATTTTCTGGCACCTGCGTACCAAAACCTTCATAGGAAAAATATTGTGCCATCTCAAATCGAACAACTCCTGCAAAAGTATAATCATCTACCATCGCACCATCGATAAAGGTACTTCCACCTTCCCACCAATTCAGTTCTCCATTTTGATCAAAATCAAAATCTATCATACCTTCTATATCAATCTGCGGTTTTCCACCCTCAATTAAATAGGTCTCTGGAATCTTTTCTTTTGAATGGATAATTAGGGCCAAGTATAATGTCGCCTCATTACAATAAATCTCCGAAAGAGTGATTGTATTTCCATCCACAGTCAAACTTTCTATTCCTGTTTCAGACTGGCTCATCGGTTCCGCCAGATTTGTATAATCTCCCGCAAATTCCAATGATTCCCCAAATTTTTCAAATACATGTTTCACAATGGGTACCTCCGCCACAACCGTCGGATTTACCATATAGATACAGAAAAACACTGCTGCTGCCGCTGCTATCCCTGCAAAACCTGGGAAAAATATCTTTCTAGCTTTTTTTGAACCCTTCGTGGATTTTTCCTGCTGTTTTACAATTTCTCCATCCATCTCGTCTTTTTTGTCTGTATCAGCAGCCATGGCACGGATCTTTGCGTATGCTTCATTCCTGGCATTCTCCACCTGTTCTGGAAGTGGAAACATGCCATTCAACGTTTTTTTTATATGCTCATCTAACTTCGTATGATCTGATTGTGAATCTATAATTTGTTTTTTCATTCGAAATCCTCCTTGATTACCACGTGTTAATGTTCCAAAATTGGTACTCTCTACTCTTCCTGATATGCCGTGCGAATCTGTTCTCTTGCTCTTGAGAGTCTTGTCTTCACTGTGTTGATATTTAGTTCCAACAGCTCTGCAATTTCCGGAAGCGTAAATCCTTCCAAATAATAAAAAATTAAAATCAGACGGTACTTTCCATCGATTAAATTCAGCATTTCTTTAAATTCAAATTCTTCAATGGACTGATCTGGTTTCATTGCTTCTGGTATTTCACCTGACAACTTTTCTCGTCGGTAATGTCGCAAAATACGGTTGCAATTATTGATCAAAATTCGAATCATCCATGTTTTGAAATATTCACGTTTCTTCAACGTATGTATTTTCTCAAAACAGTTCAGAATCGTATCTTGAATCGCGTCTGCGGCATCATGATCATTTTTCAATATTGCACGAGCCACTTTATACATTGACAGGGTATTTCTGTCCATTAACTCTAAAAAAGCCTCTACATCCCCCTGGACGGCTTTGTCAATAATCTTTTGCATGTTCCACCCCCTCCTTCCCACAGATTCGGAGCTATCTTTTATCATTCGAATGATTATCTGTTTCTTATACCCATTAGATACACATATTAGACAAAAGGTTTCAAATTAATTTGCCAATCTTTTCCTGCACAAAATTAGAATAAAAAATCCCACGGAAAAGCAGTTTTCAAACCTTGCTTTTCCGTGGGATAACACGCGTCACTTATTCTGTTTTATATCCACCACTCTCAATTCTCTGACAATTGAAACTTACCAATCAAATCATTCAACTCGGTAGCCTGTGCAGACAATTCCTGACTGGTTGCAGATCCCTCCTCTGCTGCTGCCGAATTGGTCTGTACCACTTCTGAAATTATCTCAATCGTCTCATTGATTTGCTGCATGGAATTATTCTGCTCATTGGAATTCTCTGCAACCTCTTCCACAGCTGTTACAATTCCATCCATTCCGTCAATGACTTTCTGAAGGGCGCCAGCCATCTCCTCGGCAATCTCGTTACCACTCTCTACTTCATGAAGCGCAGCCTCGATCAATCCTCTGGTGACCTCCACAGATTCTGTACACTGATTTGCCAGATGACCAATCTCTCCCGCAACCACTGCAAATCCTCTACCTGCCTCTCCTGCTCTGGCAGCCTCGATCGAAGCGTTTAAGGAAAGCAAATTCGTCTGATCCGCAATTTCCTCGATTGTCTGAATAATATTGGAGATCTGCATCGACGCATCACTGATCTTTTTCATAGCCTCCATCATTTTCCCGATTGATTTGCTGCTGGCATGGGCTTGATCTCCAATCTCCCTTGCGTGCTGTTTGGTGGAAACTGCATTTTCTGTATTCCGCTGCACCTGTTCTGCAATGTTATTGACCGTGGCTAGAAGCTCTTGCACAGACGCTGCCTGATCGGTAGCGCCCTCCGCCAGAGCTTGGCCGCTTTCCGCAAGCTGGGAAGATCCAAGTCCCACCTGATCCGCAGATTCTTTGATGTGATTCATCGTGTCGCTTAAGGAATATTTAATCGCCCGAACTGAATTCAGAATATTCTCAAAATCTCCTACATAGGATTCTCTCTCCTGAGAATGGACTGCAAAATTTTTCTCACTCATCTGCCCCAAAATATAATGCACATCTCTGATAATCCGCCCCATGCCAGATACAATTTCCTGTGTGGCATTTGCAAGAATCAAAACCTCATCTTGTGTAGATACCTGTGGAACCTCCGTATGCAGATCTCCATTCGCCAATGCCAATAGACGCTGTGCACACTGATGCACTGGGGTACCAATATTATCGGCCAACCTTCTCACCATCAACACTGCAACCACAATAGAAACAAGCACAATCAAGATCGTGATGATAATACCCACAATGGTCTCAAAATTAAAATCAGATAGGGGAGCTGTAATAGCTATACTCCATTGATTGCTGCCTTCCACTGGCGTGTAAGCCATAATTTTTTTCACCCCATCATATTTGTATGTCCCAAATCCCGTCTCACCACGGATCATTTTCTCTTCTAATCTTGCTAACGGCTTCAATGAAGAATTGCTCTCAGCCGCCACAATGCTGTTATCCTTCGTTTTCACCAAATCGTGATTCTTATGAGCAATCACAGTCCCTTCTCCATCCACCATATAGGCAGAACCATGATCGCTCACATTGGTTGCCACCATAATATCATTTAAGAAATTTTCCTCTGGAATCAGATAGATTACACCCACCACTTCTGTTCCATGAATCCCTTCTTTCCACAAAGGCGCTGCAATCTTAATTTCCATAACAGAACCTCCTTCACTGCTTGTGGGCTCTGTCACATAACTCTGTCCCTTCATGGCTTCCTTAAAATATGCAGTGTCTGCGCATTTTTCTCCTGTAAAAATATTTACGCCAGCGCTATCAAGAATCCCTCCGCCTGTCAATTCATTGACCTTAATTCGCTCATCTATGATAGCTTTTTTATCTTCTGCACTTACTGTATCATTGGCAAGTCGAGCCGTCATGCCCAAATCTTCAGCAATGTTTCTGTAAGAAGTAATTTCCCACTCTACACGTTCCGCGGATACCCGCGCCGTGGCTTTCATGCTTCGCTCCAAGGTAGAATTCGTACTGTGGTTATTCAGCACACTGGATATTATGCCCAGAAGTAACAGTGAGATAATGACCAAGATCAAGACGGAAATGGTAATCTTCCCTTTTATCGTCTCATGGTACAAACGCCTCCATTCCTGTATACCCCTTTTTCCAGTTCCCACACTCTGCTTTACTGTTTTCTCTTCTTTCTTACTCTTCATGTACAACTTCCACCCTTCTATTCTCAGACACGATCCCGGCACTTAGCAGACATTCTGGCACGAAACCTATCATACTTTAATCGAATATCTTACTTTACTCTTCACCTTTGTCTAATTTGCTGCTTCTTGCCGCTACTTCCTTTTCCTGAATGTCAGAAGGAGTTTGTTCATAACGGGCAAATTCATAAGAAAATAGGCCGCTTCCACCGGTCATAGAACGAAGATCTGTCATATAACCATAAATCTCCATATAAGGCACATCTGCTGTGATTTCAGTCTTGCCAACCTCCACAGGATTCATTCCAAGCACGCGGCCCCTGCGTTTGTTCAAATCTCCCATAACATCACCTGTATATTTATCTGGCACTACCACCTTCATAGTGGCAATCGGTTCTAACAATACTGGTGTTGCCGCCATAATTCCCTTTTTAAATGCCTGAATCGTTGCCATCTTAAATGCCATTTCAGAAGAATCCACTGGATGGTAGGAACCATCATAGAGCACTGCTTTTACCCCCATAACTGGATATGCTGCCATGGGACCCTTTAATACAGATTCTTGCAGGCCCTTTTCCACTGCTGGGAAATAATTCTTAGGTACAGCACCTCCGACCACCTGCTGTTCAAATACATAGGGTGTCTCTAAATCATCACTGGGCTCAAATGTCATTTTTACATGACCATACTGTCCATGTCCACCAGACTGCTTTTTATATTTATATTCCACATCTGATTTCTTGCGGATTGTCTCTCGAAATGCAATCTTTGGCCTACTCAGCTCAATTTCTACCTTATAGCGCTCCGCCAGCTTGCTCACCACAACTTCCAGATGCTGATCCCCAATTCCATAAATCAAAGTCTGCCCATTTGCACTGTCATTTTCTATCTTTAAAGTCAAATCTTCCTGCATCAGTTTCTGCAATGCCTGAGAGATCTTATCCTCATCTCCCTTTTTCTTTGCTTTATAACGTTTATAAGTATAAGGTGTAGAGATCTGTGTCTTGCCATACAGAACTGGAACGGCTTTGGTTGACAAGGTATCTCTAGTTGTAGATTTGGTAAGTTTTGCCAGAGCCCCCAAATCCCCTGCATGAAGTTCTGACACCTCCATGGATTTGTTGCCCCTCATTACGTAGATTTTGCCGATCTTCATCTCCATATCTTTATCTGCATTGTACAGTACATCATCTGTTTTCAATACACCAGAATTTACTTTAATTAGAGAATATTTTCCAATAAATGGATCTGCAATGGTCTTATATATGTATGCACTCTTAGACTTCGCAATATCATAATCGCCGTCAAACACTTCGTTGGTCTTCATATTCACACCCTTACATGGACGCTTCTCTGGACTTGGAAGGTATTTTACAATATCATCTAACAATGTATACACACCTTGTACCAAGATACTAGATCCCATAGAAACTGGAACGATACTGCCGTCCACCACATTCGATCGAAGGGCTGAACGAATTTCAAATTCTGAAAATTCTTCCCCTGAAAAATATCGATCCATAAATTCCTCACTGGTCTCTGCTACTGCCTCCATCAATGCTTCCCTGCACAACTCCAGATTCGCCTTGGAATATTCTGGAATCTCAGCTTCCACAACCTCTCCCTTCTCATTCCAGCGATTTCCACTCTGAGCCACCACATTTACATACCCTACAAATTTCTCATTTTCCCGAATCGGAAGATGAAATGGAGCAATCCGCTTTCCATACATTTCCTGTAAATCTGCCACTACCTGGCGAAAACTTGCATTGTCATCATCCATCTCTGTTACAAACACCATGCGTGGTATCTTATATTTCTCACAGATATCCCATGCTTTTTGAGTTCCCACTTCAATCCCATTCTTGCCAGACACTACGATGATCGCCGCATCCGCAACACTGACTGCCTCTTCCACTTCTCCTACAAACCCAAAATATCCTGGTGCATCCAGTACATTAATCTTTGTATCTTCCCAGACTACAGGCACTACCGCCGTATTAATTGAAAAAAGACGTTTGGTTTCTTCTTTGTCATAATCGCTGATGGTATTACCGTCGCTGATCTTTCCCATGCGTTTGGTAATGCCAGAGAGATATGCCATTGCTTCCACCAGAGTCGTCTTCCCGCTGCCACCGTGCCCTAAAAGAACTACATTTCTTATTTTGTCAGTTGTGTAAACGTTCATAGCATTTTCCTCCAATACAAGTTTATTCGATGTCTATATTTTACTAAAATTCCAGAAATTTTACAACCATTTTATTCATTTTTTACAAATAAAAATGTATCTATTAAAAATTTCCAACTAGGAAAGTCTTTCTTCCATCTGTTGACTTTTCCTGATTTTTCCCTTACGATAGAAAAAGACCATTACACAGAACATACTTAAAATAAAAGTTCAGGAGGACATTATGAAACCTGAAAAAATTGGTTTTATCGGCCTTGGTCTGATTGGCGGATCCATCGCTAAGACCATCCGACGAATACATCCAGAGATCACTATGATCGCATATGACATAGATACTGAGGCATTAAATCTTGCTGTTACAGAACAGGTGATTTCCAAAGGATATCAGGAATTGACAACAGATTTTGCGGACTGTCGTTACATTTTTCTATGTGCGCCTGTCCAGAAAAATTCGGAATTTCTTGAAAAACTCTCTAATTTTGCCGGAGAAAACTGCATCATTACAGATGTGGGAAGTGTAAAAACCCCCATCCACCAAGAGATTTCTCACACTCGAATTGCTCCCTATTTCATTGGTGGTCATCCCATGGCTGGCTCAGAAAAAAGCGGATATGAACATGCAACTTCTTATCTTTTGGAAAATGCATACTATATTCTCACCCCCTCCCCTGAGATAAAACAGGAAATTGTAAAAGAATTTGAGGATTTTATTGCTTCCCTTGGAGCTATCACAATGACGCTGGATTATGAGGAACATGATTATATCACTGCATCGATCAGTCATCTCCCCCATATCCTGGCCTCAAACCTGGTAAATCTGGTAAAGTCTATTGACGATGATACAGAGACAATGAAAACTGTCGCAGCTGGAGGTTTTCGGGATATTACAAGAATCGCTTCCTCTTCTCCTGTGATGTGGCAACAAATTTGTCTGACAAATCAGACACAAATCATAAAGCTCATTGATTTATTTATAGATTCTCTGGCACATACCAAAGATCGTATTGCCCATTCAAGTAGTAAGGAGTTGTTTGATTTTTTCCAGAATGCCAAGGACTACCGAGATTCCATCACTATCAACACTTCCGGCCCGATTCCAAAGATACATGAAATTTACTGTGATATGGCAGATGAAGCCGGAGGCATCGCCACGCTTGCCACGATTCTTTCCGAACACAATATCAGTATTAAAAATATTGGTATCATCCATAACCGTGAATTTCAAGAGGGCGTACTACACATCGAATTTTATGAAGAACGCTCTAGAAAAGAGGCTGTGGAACTACTTCGGAGCTGCCAATACACCATATATGAACGATAAGACAGAATTTAAGAGGTAAACAACATGAAAATTACAGATTCTTATTCTTTTCGGGGAGAATTATCCGTTCCCGGCGACAAATCCATTTCACACAGAGGTATTATGTTTGGAGCTATCTCCAATGGGTTAACAGAGATCACAAATTTTTTACAGGGTGCCGATTGCCATTCGACCATCTCCTGTTTTCAAAAACTTGGAATTCCCATTGAAAACCAGGGAACACGCATACTAGTTCATGGAAAAGGGCTACATGGATTGACCTCTCCCTCTCAAGTCCTGAATGTGGGCAACAGCGGCACCACCACCCGTCTTATATCGGGCATTCTGGCTGGACAGTCCTTTGAGAGTACCTTGGACGGAGACGCATCCATCCGAAAACGCCCAATGAAGCGTATTTTCACTCCTCTTTCTGAAATGGGTGCAACGTTTCAGTGCTGGGATCCCGATTCTTTTCCACACTCTCTTCTGGCTACTGATTCAGGCTGTGCACCTTTTACCATAAAAGGAGGATCTCTGACAGGACTTCACTATCAATCTCCGGTTGCATCTGCACAAGTGAAATCAGCCGTCCTACTTGCTGGACTTTATGCAGAAGGAACTACCAGCGTAACGGAACCTGTATTATCCAGAGATCACACAGAACGAATGTTGTCTGGCTTTGGTGCAAAGATCACCTCCGTGGATACCACTGCTTCTATTCAACCAGAGCCTATGTTAGAGGGTCAGAAAATCCATGTGCCTGGAGATATCTCCTCCGCAGCCTATTTTATTGCCTTGGGATTAATCACACCTCACGCAGAGATCTTAATTCAAAATGTGGGGATCAATCCCACTCGCAGCGGAATGATAGAGACAGCCCTTGCCATGGGAGGGAATCTGACACTGCAAAATGAACGCACTGTTTCTGGGGAACCTGTAGCGGATATACTTGTAAAAAGTAGCTCTTTGCATGGCACCACCATAGGCGGCTCTGCGATTCCCACCTTAATTGATGAAATCCCAGTTCTAGCGGTAATGGCAGCTTTTGCCGAAGGTACCACTGTGATACGTGATGCCCAAGAACTGAAAGTGAAGGAATCTGACCGCATCAAAGCTATTACGGAAAATCTAAGCGCAATGGGTGGTATTGTCACTCCAACAGACGATGGCATGGTGATTGTTGGCGGAGCACCACTCCATGGCACTAAAATCTGTACTTGTCAGGATCATCGGATCGCTATGGCATTTACCATTGCTGGATTTCGGGCAGCAGGGGAAACCACCTTGGATGATCGACAATGTGTGGCTATCTCCTATCCTTCCTTCTTTGAGGATATCAAGGCCATTTCCTATCAGATACCTTAGGCGCATTTCAAAAAAGCCCATCTTTCTATACATAATATTTGAAAGAACACCCGAAAGGAGTTCAAGAAATGTGTAAAATGATGTAAGATATGAGAAAAGAATCTTTGAAAGAGGTTGCTAAAAGAATGTTAGCAGATGGAA
>CAJTVT010000011.1 GCA_910580015.1 uncultured Lachnospiraceae bacterium | reverse complement strand
GGAGGAGCAAATTTAGAAGGAGCAAATTTAGGAGGAGCAAATTTAGAAGGAGCAATTCTATGGGGGGAGCTAGGATTTGTACAATAGTAAAGTTCTTATTTTGCATGAAAAGCCAAATAAAATATAAATGTTGCTATAAAGACTGAAAATGGTAAAAGGATAAGTATGCTATTGGGAGTATGTCTCAAATACTTCATATTGTTAAAATCTGATTTGTAGATAGGATATTCGAGATAGGAAAAGACATGTATTTTCAGACTGAAATTGGTTTGTATATCTTACCATGGATTATTCTTGAACAACTGATACGAAGTGTGTTTCATGATGATGACATATATCAATCTAAATTGGCTGAAATATTTGAAAAATGTATGCACAGTTATTCTTTTCAAGGGAAAAAGGGTGATAATATTATTTTGATGCGATGTAAAATTGTAATAGGATATGGAGGAGTTATTATAACCAAATAATTGAAAATAGTAGGTGAATCTACGTATTTGTAATAGTTGATATGGAGAATAGTTCGTCAAGTCAGAAGGCAACAGTGTGTACACTGTTGCTTTTGGATTAAATGTTTAACACAGCAGCAATTTCAGAAAAGTTGATGTATAAATCGTCGTAGATGCCTGCTTTTATCGTATCAGAAAAAGTATAATCGTCTGTGTATTCTAATTCAAAATTGTAAACAAGTATGTGGTCTTTTTCTGGATCCACGATCCAATATTCTCGGACGCCAGCAGTACGATATTTAAATAGCTTTGTGTAATAGTCCATCCTCTTGCTACCTGGCGAAACGACCTCGATTATCCAGTCTGGAGCGCCAGAACAGCCTTTATCTGTGAGCTTATTTTTGTCACATATAACACTGATATCTGGTTCGACATAGTTAGCATTTTCATTTAAGAATACGGCAAATGGGGCGAAGAAAGTCTCACAAGAACCGCTGTTTGACTTGATATAGGAATTAATAGAGGAAAAGAGTTCTCTGACGATTGTCTGGTGTTTACGGCTGGGTGGCGCCATCATAAATAGTTTTCCGTCAACCAGCTCTGCCCGGCTGCCTTCTGGTAAGTTGTAAATATCATCAATCGTATAAAGTCTCTCTTGTGCTAGTGACATGGTAATACTTCCTTTCTAGGTTCTTGTATTTGGGTTAGTGTTGGTTGAAGAGTTTTTTGTTTTAGATATTATTATCTTTGTTACAAATTATAGTAAGAGAATAAAAGAAAGTCAATGTTATGTTTCAATGATATTTAGAAATGTTATACGAATTGCACTGGCCGCCTGATATCCAGCAGAGTTTAGCTAGTGTGCTGGATATCAGGCGCTAATAATAATTAAATATATTTCTGTACAATATCCATAAACTGGTCACGATGCTCAGAAAGGAACTGCTCATAAGTCTGATTGCAGGCGGAGATGGCTGTTCCAAGCTCTGCCAGAAATTCCGGGATATCAGATTCTAGCATCACACCCAGATCTTCTCCAAAAGCTTCTTTTCCTTGTGTTTCACAGCCCTGTTCAAATACGGCAAAAGCAGGTTTTGGACCGTCTGGAGTCTGTCTTACACCACCGCGAAATCCCAAGGGTGCAATCTGATGCGCGGAACAGGAAGAGGGGCATCCAGAAATATGGATTTTGGGAAGCACACCATCTGCAAAATTTTCTTTGCGAACTCTTTCCACGCAGGCGGCAAGCAGGCTCTGGGAATCTCTCGCACCAACCTGGCAGATGGAAGCGCCAATGCAGGCGACGGAGGATTCAAAGGTATTCTGTGCACTATCTGCGGTAAGAGACAGGATTGTTTCTGCTTCTTTTGCAGTCAGGTTAATAAGATACATGCCCTCATCTGGGGAAAGGCGTACCACAACATCCTCCATAGGAAGAATCGTATCATACAACTTGCGGAAAAATTCTGGCTTGGGACTTCCGCCTATTGGATGGTAGGAAACGGCATAGAGACCAGGTTGTTTTTGAGAGATGGCTCTAGGGTTGTCCAAGGTGCCATTTCCCTGTTTGGTAATTTTCGGGATCTCCACATGCTTCAGGTCCAAAGATTCCTCAGCCAGCGCTTTTTTGAAATATTCCTGATAAGCCTTGATATAGTTTTCAGTTCCCATTGTTTCCTGCATGAAACGAGTACGTGCCGCTGCCCGTTTTTCATAGTTGCCATGGGCGGTAAAGGTATCTACCATGGCTTTGATACAATACAGGATTTTAGAGGGTTCCACATCTGTGGCAACCAGAGCTCCCATTCTTGGACTGCGTCCAAGTCCTCCGGCGCTGTATACGTCAAACATACCATTTTCTTTTGCCACAAAACCCAGGTCACGGAAGGTGGCATGAGTTACGTTTTCCTCACAATTTGAGAAGCAAACTTTTAATTTACGAGGCAATTTCACCTTTTTGATAAAGCCCAGAAGATAGTCAGCAGCTTCCTTTGCATAGGGAATTACGTCAAAATATTCTCCCTGCTGCACGCCAGAAAGAGGGGAACACATTACGTTTCTAGGAAAATCTCCACCGCCGCCTCGTGTGATGATGCCATGGTCAAAAGCTTCTTCGATCAAAGCGCAGACTTGTTCTTCAGAAAGGTTATGAAGTTGCAAGCTTTGGCAGGTGGTGATGTGGGTAAGGGAAATTTCATATTTCTCAACGCTGTCAGCGATAAATTTTAATTGGTCTTTGGTGATTTCTCCTCCGGTCAAACGCAGTCGTAACATACTGGCATTGCCACCTCTTTGTGCATAACTTCCAAAACCGCCGGAAAATCCTTTGTATTGTGCTACATTGATTTCTTTTTTGTAGAATTTTTCTGTCATTTCATGAAATTCTTTTAAATCTCCACGAAATTCTGCTACATGATCTGTCATAAGACCCTCCTTTATAAGAAAAATATGATATGATGTTTTTCTGCTCTCTTCTCTATGGTGTCCGTTCTGGCAAGGATTTATCACAAGGAAGAAGACATCTTTTTTGTGACTGTATTTTACCAAAATTTTCATATAAAATGAAATTATAATTATTTATAAAATAATAAAAATATATTATAATAGTAACGAAAAAACGTATTGGATGTACTCTGGGAGTCCCTTTGTGCCTGATTTTGCGAGGCTCCGAGAATACATCTTGGGAGAAAGGGAGGGGATCTATGATTGACAGTCGGATTTATACATTTTTAGAGGTGTGCAGAACATTGAATTATACCCGTGCGTCTGCCAATCTACATATTACTCAGCCAGCAGTGACCCAACATATCCGGTATCTGGAAGAGTTTTATGGGGTACCGCTGGTGGAAATGAGGGGAAAGAAGGTTTTTTTGACAGAACAGGGAAAGATTCTGGAACGTCTTGCAGCTTCTATGTGTGCCGATGAACTGCAAATTCAGAAAGTCTTGCAGGACAGTATACGAAAAAAGGAGAAATTGGTATTAGGGGCAACATTGACCGTTGGGGAATTTGTGGTTCCAACTGTGTTGGGACGTTATCTTGAGGATTATCCTGATACAGATATCTGTGTCACTGTGAAAAATACGGAAAGTCTTTTGGAATTGCTGGAGGCAGGTGAAATTGAATTTGCTGTGGTGGAGGGGAGATTTGACAAAAGTATATATTCTTATCATTTGATTTCACGGGAAAAATATATTGGGGTCTGTGGCAGGAATTTTTATGAGAAAGAATGCAATGGTGGCAGCATTCCCATGGAAGCATTGTTTCAAAATCGTTTGATTGTACGGGAAAAGGGATCTGGAACCAGAGGGATTTTAGAACAGTTTTTGCAGACACATAACCAGTCCTTGGATAAATTTAAGAATCGGATCGAGGTTTCCAATATGGCCGCGATTCGTAAATTCGTTGGAGGAAATTGTGGTATTAGCTTTCTGTATGAGACAGTGGTGGAACAAGAATTAAAAGAGGGGATTTTATATGAAATTCCTGTGGAAAGTTTTGAAATTCAAAGAGAATTTAATTTTGTGTATCTCAAAAATAGCATTTTCAGTGAAAAATATGATACAATAAGCAAATATTTTCAGACATGGAGAGGAAACATATGAGAAAAGCGATATTTTTTGATATTGATGGGACGATCTGGGATAAAAAGCAGCAGATTCCAGACAGCACAAGAGAAGCATTTCAACAGATGAAACATCAAGGACATTATCTGTTTATCAGCAGTGGAAGGACCAGAATATTTATTCCAGACCAAGCGCTGATGCCTTTGGGATTTGATGGTATTTTGGCAGGTTGTGGTACTTATGGAGAATTTCAGGGAGAGGTAAAATTTTATCACAAGATTGCTTTGGAGGAGATTCAGCGGATCAATGATTTTTTGCGAAGCCTTGGAGCAGCATATATTTTGGAGGGAAGATATTTTCTGTATCTGGATGAGGAGCGATTTCCAAAGGATTCTTCCTTCCCCCAAGAACTGAAACGGGACATGGGAGAGAATATGCTGCGGGTGACAGGGAATGAGGATTGTTTGGAGGTCAGTAAATTTTGTGTGAATTATCTGGAAGACACAAAAAAACAACAGGAGTTAGAACATGTGCTGGAACCTGGATATACGGTGATCCATCGGGGAGGCAATTTTATGGAGATTGTGCCAAAAGGATTTCATAAGGCGACCGGAATTCAAGAAATTTGCAGAATACTTGGAATTGCGCATGAAAATACGTATTCTTTTGGGGACAGTACCAATGATTTGGATATGTTGGAATATACGGCCCATTCGGTTGCCATGGGAGATGGAATGCAACAGGCAAAAGAGGTTGCAGAGTATGTGACCGCTCCACTGTGGGAAGATGGGATTTATCTTGCATGTAAGCATTATGGATTGATTTAAGAAAACATGGTACAAAGAAAGGAGGCAGCCAATGAAAAAGATTGCACTTATAACAGGCGCAAGCAGCGGATTTGGAAAAGAATTTGTAAAATTGTTGCGAAAGGAAGCGGAATTAGATGAGATTTGGGCGGTTGCCAGAGATAAGCGTAAGCTTAAGAAAGTGCAAAAACAGTTTGGAGATAAGATCCAGATCTTTTCTGTAGATTTGTCAAATCTTGATGAAATTATGTCCTTTGGAGAGGTGATAAAGCAAGAAAAGCCAAACATCAAATATCTGATTAATAATGCTGGATATGCAAAATTTTGCTCGTACGATAATATATCTGTTCCAGAATCGATCAATATGATTGATGTAAATTGTAGTGCAGTGGTGGCCATGACATTGCTGTCTCTTCCTTTTATGAGACGGGGAAGCCATATTTTAAATGTCTCTTCCCTGGCTTCGTTTCAGCCCTTGCCTTATCAAAATATATACAGTTCGACAAAGACTTTTGTCAGGCATTATTCCAGAGCGTTGCAGGTGGAGGTGAAACAAAAAGGTATTACTGTGACGGCGGTCTGTCCTGGCTGGATGCGCACAGCATTGTATGACAGGGCCAAAATTGGTGCGCCAAAGACGGTCAATAATTTCTTTGGGATGACGGAGCCACATCGGGTTGCAAAGAAGGCTCTGCGGGACGCAAGGCGCAACCATGATATGTCCGTTTATGGAATTTATGCAAAGACAGCCCATGTGGCTTCTAAAGTGTTGCCTCAGCGGTGGATTATGAAGATGTGGATGATGCAGCAGGGGTTTTAGAACATATGAAATGTTAAAAATATCTTGTAGAACACGGAGTTTTGCTGTCAGATTCGGGCAGTTTATAAAATTTTTAGAAAGTTTAAGATTTGGTACATTGACAAATACTGGGAAAAGGAATAGTATGGACTGAAAAATCGAAAAACAGGAAGAAGATGATTGAAAATGGGAAAAATATTGAAGAATTTAGGAAGGCATAAACTTGCAGTATTTGTAATTTTTTTACTGTTGATTGTGCAGGCATATTGTGACTTATCGCTTCCCCAGTATATGTCAGATATTGTGGATATTGGAATTCAGCAAAGCGGCATTGCGTATGCTGTGCCAGAGGAAATGCGAGAAGATACAATGGAGAATCTCTGTTTGTTTCTTTCAGAGCAAGATGCCAAGAAGTTGCGAGACTCTTATCAGGAGTTATCCAATGGCAATTATGAATTAACGCTACAAGAGAATGTGGAATTAGAAGAATTGGAGCGTATTTTGGGGATGCCATTGGTGGTGATGTCTTCCATGACAGAGGAGACTGGCATGGATATGGAGACGTTGAGAACGATGCTGGACAGCGGACAGATCACCAAAGAGCAGATTCTTGAGACAGAGGAACAGGCGAAGAAACAGATGGGAGATATGAGTGAGTCCATAATCTCTCAGAAGGCAAGATTGATGGTTCGAGAAGAATATGAAGCTTTGGGTTATCATATGGAGGACTATCAGAATCGTTATATGTTGCGGACAGGAGGCAAAATGCTTGCTATGACAGTGGTCATGACTCTTGCATCCATTGTAGCTGGTCTGCTTGCGTCGAGAGTTTCTGCGAAGGTGGGTAGGGACCTTCGAGGAAAGGTATTTAAGAAGGTGGTTGCATTTTCTAATCATGAGATTGAGCAGTTTTCCACGGCCTCATTGATTACCAGAAGCACCAACGATATTCAGCAGGTACAAATGGTGACTGTACTTTTGCTGCGTATGATTATGTATGCTCCAATTATCGGAATTGGAGGCGTTGTCAAAGTAGCCGGTACGAAGACAGGAATGGGATGGATTATCGGCGTTGCTGTTGGAAGTATTATTTTGCTGGTGGGTGTGCTGATGTCTGTTACCATGCCAAGGTTTAAGAAAATGCAGACGTTGGTAGATCGGCTAAATCTAGTTTCCAGGGAAATTCTTACAGGAATTTCTGTAATTCGTGCTTTTTCCAGAGAAAAATTTGAGGAGAAACGATTTGAGGGCGCCAATCGAGATTTGATGAAGACACAGCTTTTTACCAGTCGTGTCATGTCCATGATGATGCCAGCGATGCTGCTGATTATGAATTGTATTACAGTTTTGATTGTCTGGTTTGGAGCAAAGGGAGTCGATCTTGGAAATCTACAGGTTGGAGATATGATGGCCTTTATCACTTATACCATGCAGATTGTCATGGCATTTTTGATGATTACCATGATCTCTGTGATGCTGCCTCGTGCGGGAGTGGCGGCAAACCGTATTGAAGAGGTGATACAGACTCCAGAGACCGTGTTGGATCCAACACTTCCGATGGACGATAAGAAAGAAGATTGGTGTGGAGAAGTTGCGTTTGAGGATGTTTCCTTCCGTTACCCAGGTGCAGAGGAAGATGCGGTGAGCCATATTTCATTTACTGCTAGTCCAGGGCGGACCACTGCCATAATTGGGAGCACTGGATGTGGAAAATCGACTGTGTTGAATTTAATTCCGAGATTTTATGATGTGACAGGGGGAAGGATTACCATGGATGGGGTGGATATCCGACAGATGACGCAGAAAAAGCTTCGGGATCTTGTGGGGTATGTGCCACAGAAAGGCGTGCTGTTTTCTGGAACCATTGCCTCGAATATTAAGTTTTCTGGAAATGTATCAGAGACCCAGATGTTAGAAGCCGCAGAGATCGCGCAGGCGAAGGAATTTATCTGTGAAAAAGAAGAGGAATATGAAAGTCCAATATCCCAAGGCGGCACCAATGTGTCAGGAGGGCAGAAACAGCGACTTTCGATTGCCAGGGCAATTGCCAAAAATCCAAAGGTATTTCTTTTTGACGACAGTTTTTCCGCATTGGATTATAAGACGGATGTGACGCTTAGAAAGGCTCTTCAGGAAAAGACAGAGGAGGCTGCTGTGATTATTGTAGCGCAGCGTATCAGTACCATACTTCACGCAGATCAGATCATTGTCTTAGAAGATGGGGGCGTTGTGGGTATGGGAACTCATGATGAGCTGATGGCAAACTGTGAGACCTATCAGGAGATTGCAAGATCCCAGCTTTCAGAACAGGAACTTAAAAATCAAGGAGGTGCGGACTGATGAGCGAACAGAGACAGCCAAGAAGGATGGGACCTGGACATGGGCCAGGAGGAATAGCACCTGGAGAAAAAGCAAAGAATTTTCGTGGTACAGTCAGAAAACTTCTGCAGTACATGGGACGTTATAAAATCGGCGTATTTGTGGTTTTGATTTTTGCAGTGGCATCAACAGTATTTGGAATTGTGGGGCCAAAGATTCTTGGAAATGCAACGACCGAGTTGTTTAACGGCTTGGTGGCCAAAGTATCTGGTGCTGGCGGTATTGATTTTGGCAGAATCGGAGAGATTTTATTGTTCTTGCTGGCAATTTATTTGTTCAGTGCATTGTGTTCCTTTGTTCAGGGTTATATAATGACGGGAATAACACAGAAAATATGCTTCCGGTTTCGGGAAGATATTTCTCAAAAGATTAATCGGATGCCCATGAAGTATTTTGAATCTCGGACAGTAGGCGAGGTGCTTTCTCGAATTACCAACGACGTAGATACCTTAGGTCAGGGATTAAATCAGAGTGTGACCCAGCTTATCACATCAGTTGCTACCTTAGTGGGTATTTTGGTGATGATGTTAAGCATCAGTCCAGTGATGACATTGATTGCCCTTGTGATTCTTCCAGTTTCTGGTGTATTGATCGGCATTGTAGTAAAATTCTCTCAGAAATATTTTATTGCACAGCAGAAATATCTGGGCAAGATTAATGGTCAGGTGGAGGAGGTCTACAGTGGTCATAATATTGTAAAGGCATTTAACAAAGAGGAAGATATGTTACGGGAGTTTGACGAGACCAATGATATTTTATATCAATCTGCTTGGAAATCTCAGTTTTTGTCTGGTATGATGCAGCCAATTATGGGGTTTGTGGGGAATCTGGGATATGTGGCAGTTGCTGTGGTTGGAGCCATGCTTGCGATCCGCGGTAGTATTGAGGTGGGGGAAATTCAATCCTTTATCCAGTATGTGCGCCAGTTTACCCAGCCCATTTCCCAGGTAGCTCAGGTATCGAATATGCTCCAGTCTACTGCCGCAGCCGCAGAGCGTGTCTTTGAATTTCTAGATGAAGAGGAAGAAGTGGTATCAGTAGAGAATCCTGTCAAGGCGGCTAAGATGGAAGGTCGAGTTGCGTTTGAACATGTACAGTTTGGGTATGATCCAGAACAGGTGATTATCCATGATTTCAATTGTAAGGTGGAGCCTGGGCAGATGGTGGCCATCGTGGGACCCACTGGGGCGGGAAAGACTACAATGGTGAAGCTTTTGATGCGATTTTATGATGTGCAAAAAGGCAGCATTCAAGTGGACGGCCATGATTTGAGAGATTTCCATCGCAGCGAGCTTCGAGAGAATTTCGGAATGGTGTTGCAAGATACCTGGCTGTTTAAAGGCACAATTATGGAAAATATTCGTTATGGCCGATTGGATGCCACAGATGAGGAAGTTGTAGCTGCGGCTAAGGCGGCACATGCCCATCGTTTTATTTCTACGTTGCCTGGCGGTTATCAGATGGAGTTGAATGAGGATGCAAGCAATGTGTCCCAGGGCCAGAAGCAGTTACTGACGATCGCTAGGGCTATTTTAGCAGATAATCCTATTTTGATTTTGGATGAGGCCACATCCTCGGTAGATACAAGAACAGAAGAGCGGATTCAAAAGGCGATGAATAATCTGATGAAGGGCAGGACCAGTTTTGTAATTGCCCATCGTCTGTCCACCATCAAAGATGCAGATGTGATTTTAGTGATGAAGGACGGCGATATTATTGAACAAGGGAACCATCAGGAATTGCTGGCAAAAAATGGTTTCTATGCGGAACTTTATAATTCACAATTTGAAGCAGCTTAACATGTGACTGATAAAGACAGCGGGCGGGCCCGCATCAAGGATAGAGTCCCCACTTTGTATGGGGAAATCACTTGATGCGGGCCCGCTTGTTGTTTTTGGAATATTTTGATTCTTGTCCTCATATATTTAAAACCAGATACAGGCAGATGACACAACGTTATGGAGGAACGCTTATGGAGGAAATTATCAATGTGTTTCCCAGTGCATTGAGGACCTTATGTAAGGCCAGTTTTCAACAGGGGATAGAACCAGAGGAATTTCGCCTGCGGATTGGGCGTCCTGTGATGGTGCTGGGAAAAGGGAGAGAATATTTTTGGAATCAGGACAAAACGAGATTTCAGAATCGTCAGGAGAACAGTTATATCTGGAGGGAGACAGATATGAAAGAGACGTTGTCCAGAATGAGCCAATATTCTATGTATGCGTTGGAGGAGGAGTTGCGCAATGGATTTTTTACCATCGAGGGGGGCCATCGAGTCGGCGTAGCAGGGCGGACAGCCTGTGAACAGGGAAAAATCCGTGCCTTTCGTAATATATGCAGCCTTAATATTCGGGTGGCACGACAGAAGAAAGGATGTGCCAGTGAAGTGATTCCATGGATTGTTCAGAATGCGGGAATTTTTAATACGTTGATTCTGTCACCTCCAGGAGTGGGTAAAACCACAATGCTTCGAGATTGTATTCGACTACTTTCGGATGGTACGAAAGAGATTGCGGCAAAAAAGGTAGGCGTTGTGGATGAGCGCAGTGAGATTGCGGCCTGTTTCTTTGGGGTTCCACAAAATGACCTTGGGAACCGGACAGACGTGCTGGATGCCTGTCCCAAAGCGGAGGGAATGAGACTGCTACTGCGAAGTATGTCGCCGCAGATTATCGCCGTGGATGAGCTGGGAAGTCAGGATGATTGTCTGGCAGTGGAGGAGGCCATGCACTGTGGCTGCCAGATTCTGGGGACCATGCACGCCCAACATGTAGGGGAGCTACAGGAAAAAATGTATCTGGCAAAATGGCTGGAAAAGGGTTTTTTTGGGCGGTTTGTTTTTTTGTGGATGGATCCAGAAGGGGAACGGAAATTCTCTGTGTATGATGAAAGGATGCAAAGGTTATGTTGAAGTTGATTGGCAGTATTTTGATTATTGGCGCATCGCTCCTCTATGGCTTTCGGATTCGAAGAGAACTTCAGGAGCATTTAGACCAACTTGTGGCAATGAAGGAAATGTTTCTGATGCTGCGGGGAGAGATTTCCTATGCCAGAACACCATTAAAGGAGGCGTTTTTGCAGATAGCGTCTCAAAACAAGGAACCTTTTTGTGGATTTCTTACCAAGGCGGCAAAGGAGATGAATGCGAATGAGGAAAGTATGGGAAATTTTTGGAGTCGTTTGGTGGAGCAGGAGTCGGGGAGATTTCTGTTTGACGAACAGGAGCGGGGCCTTTTACAGCGCGCCGGAGAAAATTTTGGTTATCTGGATAGCCAGATGCAGTTAAAGAATCTGGAGCTTTATATGGAACAGGCCGAAGTTCTGATTCAAAATGCCCAGGCACAGTTAAAGGACAGGCAGAAGTTGTCCAGTGTGCTGAGTCTGATGTGTGGGTTGTTTCTGGTCATTCTCCTGATATAGGAATACGGAGGAAGCTATGAGTATAAGTCTAATTTTTAAAATTGCGGCGGTGGGGATTTTAGTGACGGTGCTGAGCCAAGTATTAAAGCACAGTGGAAGAGAAGAACATGCTTTTCTCACCAGCTTGGCAGGGCTTTTGATTGTACTGTTTTGGATTGTGCCTTACATATATGAATTGTTTGAAACCATGAAAAATCTGTTTGCCTTATAGCGGAGGGGAATCATGGATATTGTTAAAATTGCAATTATGGGGATTGTGGGAGCCCTTCTTGGCATTATGTTAAAGGGTCAGAAAAAGGAATACGAGCTCTTTGTAACCCTGGGGGTATCTCTGTGCATTTTTTATTTTATTATGTCCAAGCTTCAGCTCGTCATATCTGTGGTCAACCGTATGCAGGACTATGTGAATCTAGACACCAGCTATATTGGAATCTTGATCAAAATGATCGGCATTACCTATGTGTCAGAATTTTCTGCCAGCTTGTGTAAGGATGCTGGTTATCAGGCGGTGGCAGGGCAGATTGAAATGTTTGGAAAGCTTTCGATTTTGGTGATTAGTATGCCAGTCATTATGGTGTTGCTAGAGACAATTGGGGATTTTTTAAGTTGAGCAAAAAGCGGACAGAAAGGGATTATGTATGAATGGGAAAAAGATCCAGAACAGAAAAAGAATCTGGATGGGAATCCTGATTTTTGCAAGTTTGTTGTGTTTGTTTTGCACAGGTAGGACAGTGCTGGCGGCAGCAACGCCCTTGCAGCAGGATAATCCTTTACGTCAGGATCAGGAATGGCAGGAGACGATGGAGGGATATCTAGATGAGCTGGATTTCTCAGAGATTGACAAGTTGCTTGGACAGCAGGAACAGATTGCAGGTCTCGATTTTCGAAAATTGGTGGAATTGCTTGTGGAGGGAGAGGAGATTGACAAGGGGTGGCTGATGGAAGGGATTTTTTCTGCGGTATTCTCAGAAATACAGTCCTTTCGGGGAAATATGATTCAGATGGTGCTGCTTTGTATGGTATTTGCCATTTTATATAATTTTGCCAACGTATTTGAACGTCCAGCAGTGACGGAGATCAGTTTTTATATGGTGTATATGCTTTTGATGGCACTCTTGATGAAGTCTTTTTTTATTCTGCGAGATGTGACAGTGGGAGTGATTGATCAGATGATGACGTTTCTGAAAATATTGATCCCGACCTTTACCACAAGTTTGGTATTTTCTGGTCAGATCACCACGGCAGCCGGATTTTATGATTTGACGTTTTTACTGATTTATGGCATGGAATGGTTGATGCAATATCTGATTGTTCCAGGGATTCAAATCTATGTGGTGTTGGAGCTGATGAATTATTTGACAGAGGAAGAGATGTTGTCCAGAATGACAAATCTGGTGAAATCAGGAATTTTGTGGATTATGAAATTTTTGTTTACTGTGGTGATCGGTATTAATGTGGTGCAAAATTTGTTGACGCCAGTGATTGACACGTTTAAATCCAGCATGATTGCCAAGACAGCAGGACTTGTTCCAGGGCTTGGCGCTTCCATCAATGCAGTGACAGAGATCATGGTTGGTTCTGGGATTATCATAAAAAACGGGATTGGACTGGCGGCGATTATTGTGCTCCTGTTGTTGTGTGCTGGCCCGTTGATCAAAGTGTGGGTTATGACGTTTTTGTATAAACTTTTGGAAGCTATGATACAGCCAGTGGCAGATAAACGCATGATTGGAAGCATTGGAGGGGCAGGAGAGGGGGGCAGGCTGCTTGGAAAAGTGGTTACCACCACAACCGTGATGTTTCTAGTTACCATAGCAATGATAACAGCGGCGACGACTTTTAACCGCTGAGAGAGGAGCAGGTATGGGTTATATATATGCCTGGGTAAAAAATCTGGTTTGCTTTTATATTTTATTGACGGTTGTTCTGCATTTGCTTCCCAAAGACAATTACCAAAAATATGTGCGTTTTTTTTCTGGAATGCTGTTGACGATTCTAGTAATGTCTCCAGTGCTGTCGCTGATGGGAAATGAGGAAGTGCTTCGAGAAAAAATCAGCCAGGCAGGTTTTTTTCAGGAGATGGATAATTTGAAATTAGATACCGAGCATTTGGAATGGCAACAGAAAGAACGTTATTTGCAGGAATATGAACATGCGCTGGAGATGGATGTGAGCCGTATTGCAGAGGAAAAACAGCTTTTAGTCCAAGAGGCCAAAGTGCAGCTATCAGAGGATTATCAGGTAGAATCCATTGAGATTACAGCGTCATTTCAGGAGGACGATGGGATTTTTGTGCAAAAGGCATCCTTTGCAGATAGGAGCAAGGAATATCCTAAAGTATATGAACTGAAACAGGAACTGATGGAATACTATCGGCTAAAGGAGGAGCAGGTCAACATTGCAATAAAGTGAGGAGGCACAGAATAAGATATGAAAAAAGAGGGTTTTTCTCTGGATAAGCTCAAAAAGATTCCCAAAAACCAACTTCTGATAGGAGCACTTGTTGGGATTCTGCTGCTGGTGGTGGCGATTCCGGTGGAACACAAGGAAAAAGGGCAAGACGAAGATTCACAAAGTCAGGTGCAAGAGGAGCGCTCAAATATAACGGCGGCAAGTTATGGAAAAAGCCTGGAGCGCAGATTAGAGCAAGTATTGGCGGATGTAGAGGGGGTTGGAAAGGTGAAAGTGATGATTACGCTTCAAGATGAGGGTGAGCTTGTGGTGGAGAAGGATAGAACTCAGAACAGTCAAAATAGCTCTGAGCAGGATGGAGCTGTCAAACGTAGTTCCACAGAAGGGCAGTTTCAGGAGGAGACGGTTTATTCTCAAAATGGTACAAGTGCTGGCGAGCCCTTTGTAAAAAAGGAGGTGGCGCCCAAGGTGGAAGGAGTGCTAGTAGTGGCGGAGGGAGGTGGGGATGCAAAAATAGTGAAAAATATTTCTGATGCAGTTTTAGCATTATTTTCAGTGGAAGCACATAAAATTAAGGTAGTAAAGATGAATTGACAGGAGGGCATCAATTTGAGAAAAGTTTTCAAAAAAAATCAGATCATCATTACGGCTTTGGCTCTTATGATCGCCGTGGCAGGCTATTTGCAATATACGGGAAGCCAAAGTGACAGTGATCTTGCAAAAGAGGCAAGCGCAGATACCAATGAAAGTACATATGAAATTTCAGATGAAGATGTTTATAGCGTGGAAGATATTTTCACGGACACCGAAGACAGTGCAGAGACTTCTACAGGGGCGGAGGGAGTTCAGACGGGGGAGGAGATAGCCAGCAGTGGGAATGCAAACGGGCAAAATCCTGGGCAGGCAGTCCTTACCAGCTCGAATGTCAGCAACGTGGATTTTGTGTCAGAGGTAAAATTAAATCGGGAACAGGTTCGCTCCCAAAACAAGGCATCTTTGCTGGAAGTGATTAATAATGTCAATATTACAGAAGAACAGAAACAGGACGCAATCAACGCTATGATTGCTATGACAGATATTGCAGAGCGGGAAGCAGCGGCTGAAATGCTCTTAGAAGCGAAAGGATTTACGGATGTGGTTGTAAGCATTACGGATAATAATGCAGATGTGGTGTTAAATATGGGAGAGGTGACAGACGCAAAACGTGCCCAGATTGAGGATATTGTAAGGCGCAAGACCAATGTAGAAGCGCAGAATATTGTGATTACACCGATTTCCTCTGCAACTACGACAGAGAACACAGATAATGAAACGAATGGGACGACAGACGGAACCACAGGCGCTGAAGATGGAACGACAGACGGAACCACAGGCGCCGAGGATGGAACCGCACCAGAAGGTCAAGAGGGAACAGATAACTCAGAAAATGCAGAAAATACGCCTGTAAGCTGAGAAAAAAATAGTTGGCTGATATGGGCAGGAACGGCAAGCTTTTGAGGCAGGCCGTTTCTGTCCATTTTTTGTCTTATAAGAAGTTCCTTCAGATTTTTGACAGTCAAAGTAATATGGCTTGCGCAGAAGAGAAAAAGGTATTATGATAGGAGAGGAAACCGTGTTAAAAAAGAACTGCGGGTCAATCCCGCAAAAGGAGGAACTTTTAAAATGAAGAGTAAAAAAATATGGCTGGCAGTCGTGATATGTATCATTGGCATGTTGCTAGGTGGCTGCGGAATGGAAGAAAATGTTCAAATTAACAGCAATTTGTCCTCGAAAATTAATGATAAGATTTATGTGACCAAATGGGAAGAGGCAGAGATTGAAAAAGAATTGGTGAATATGGGATATGGCTCCTTTGAGGCCGCCATGAAAACCATGGGGTATAAATATGAGGGGAAGGTAAAGCGCAATGGTGTGGAGCATAATATGTACCAATCATCACGAAAATTTTCAGCAAAAGATACCAAAAGTTTATTTGTTGTATTGAATAAAAAACAGGCGGTGATGGATGTTGCTGGAATTACCAAGGCCCTGGAAGATGAATTGGGAGAATTGGGAGGGGCATCCCTTGGGAGTATGGCAGATTTTTCATTTCAGATCAAATATCCATTTCAGGTTTATAAAACCAACGGAAAGCTGCTAAAGGACAAATATACGGTACAGTATTCGCTGAAAACGCTTCACAGCGCAGAACGTATCTATGCAGTCAGCAGTAAAAAATATGCGGACAATAAAAAATGTATTTTTAGCGGGGTTAAGAATAAAGCGTATTATCGGAATAACAAAAAAGTAAAAGTGGAATCAGAAGGCGTTATCACAAGTTTTAAGGTGAATCAGGAAGTACAGCCAGAGAATGTTTATACGGCCAAAAAGGAAGGGACTTACAGTCTAAAGGTCAAATTATTGTCTGGAAGCAGTAAGACTTTGAAATTTACCATAGATAAGACAAAGCCCACAGTCAGTGTAAAGGCTAGAGATTATAAAGGTAAGGTCACTATTAAGTTCCAGGATAAGCTTTCTGGTGTAAAGAAGGCAACTTTGAATGGCAAGAGTATCAAAAATGGAAAGTCTGTGTCAAAGAAGGGGAGTTACGTACTTAAGGTTACAGATAAAGCGGGAAATGTAAAGACTGTGAAGTTTTCCATTAAATAAGGTTTTAGATTGGAGGATAGGAAGCTGCTGCCAGAATCATCGGCGGCAGTTTTCCATTGAGTGGAGATGAAAGCGAAATCTTATGAAATTGACATGTGTAGTGGTTCTATTTTTCCTAAAATATTAGCTTTTTCCATTCCGCTGATGATTTCAAGCATTTTGCAGCTTTTATTTAATGCGGCGGATATGGTGGTTGTGGGAAGATTTGCGGGAAGTACGGCATTGGCGGCGGTAGGAGCGAATGCATCGTTGATTAATCTGCTTACAAATTTGTTTATCGGATTTTCTGTGGGAGCCAATGTTATGGTAGCACAGTTTTATGGGGCGAGAAAGGAACGGGAAATGGGGGAGACAGTACACAGCTCCCTGGTTCTAAGTATTGTCTGTGGCGTGATTCTTCTTGTGATTGGGATCTTGGCGGCGCCTGAAATTTTGATTCTTATGGGGACGCCTCAGGATGTGTTGAGTCAAGCAGTATTGTATATTCGAATTTATTTTGCAGGAATGCCTGTGATTCTCTTGTACAATTTTGGCAGTTCAATTTTGCGGGCAGTGGGAGATACCAGACGTCCTCTGTATTATCTTTTGGCGGCAGGCGTCATAAATATTATATTGAATTTGATCTTTGTGATTGGATTTGAAATGGGGGTGGCAGGGGTTGCCCTGGCAACTGTGATTTCTCAATGTGTGTCTGCCGCTCTGATTATGCGTTGTATGATGCATATGGAGGGAGGATGCCAAGTACATCTGTCGAAGCTTTCTATGAAGCGTGACAAGGTTTTCCAAATTATGCGGATTGGATTTCCGGCAGGACTCCAGGGAACCGTATTTTCTCTGTCAAATGTATTGATTCAATCTTCCGTCAATTCCTTTGGTTCTGTGGCTATGGCTGGAAATACCGCTGCGTCGAATATCGAAGGTTTTATTTATATGGCCATGAATTCCTATCATCAGACAGCGTTAAGTTTTACGAGTCAGAATTTTGGTGCTGGAAATTATAAGAGAATTGTAAAGGTATTGTTGGAATGTTTTGTCATGGTAACAGTGGTAGGGCTGTCCATGGGGTGGGCTTCTTATTGGTTGGGAAATCAGCTCCTTGGCATTTATTCGTCCGATCCTCAAATCATAGAAGTGGGGATGTTGCGGTTGTCTGTGATTTGCACAACATATTGTCTGTGTGGAATTATGGAAGTGCTGGTGGGCGGCTTGCGGGGAATTGGTTCTGCGGTTCTTCCTATGGTGGTATCGTTGTTAGGCGCTTGTGGATTTCGTATTATATGGATTTTCACTGTTTTTAGCCAGCATCGTAGTTTGTGGGTTTTGTATGTGTCTTATCCAGTGTCTTGGACGTTGACTGCCTTGGTGCACACGATCTGTTTTATGATAGTGTTTTCTGCCCATAAGAGACGTGCAAGAGAAGGAATGCGTATGGGAGAACAGAGAATAAAATCATAGATATCGTTTGGTGGAGTGACAAAGTATCTTGCACTGTAAAGTGGCATGTGTTACCATATACAGCGGAATGATTTGTGCACAGAGGTAATGTGTACAGTGGAATATTTGGAAAGTGAGGAAAATAGTTTGGCTGATTTGCAACAAGAAATAGAGAAACGAAGGACTTTTGCGATTATATCTCATCCAGACGCAGGTAAGACCACCTTGACTGAAAAATTTCTTTTGTATGGCGGAGCGATTAATCTTGCAGGGTCAGTGAAGGGTAAAGCGACAGCAAGGCATGCAGTGTCTGACTGGATGGAGATTGAAAAGGAGAGAGGAATTTCAGTAACCTCTTCCGTATTGCAGTTTAATTATGATGGTTACTGTATTAATATCCTTGATACGCCAGGACATCAGGATTTCTCAGAGGACACTTACCGTACCCTGATGGCGGCGGATTCTGCTGTTATGGTGATAGACGGATCGAAGGGCGTGGAGGCGCAGACGCGGAAATTGTTTAAAGTATGTGTGATGCGCCATATCCCCATTTTTACATTTATTAATAAGATGGACCGGGATGCCAACGATACCTTTGATTTGTTAGATGAGATTGAGAAAGAGTTGGGAATTGCCACCTGTCCAGTGAACTGGCCCATTGGATCTGGAAAAAATTTTAAAGGTGTGTATGATCGAAATACCAAAAAAGTAATGATTTTTGAAGATACGCTCAAAGGTACCAAGGAAGGCGTGGAGCGGGATATTGACATTGACGATCCGAAGTTGGAGGCAGAGATTGGTGCGGACGCCAGGGCAACATTGCTGGAGGAAGTGGAACTTTTGGACGGAGCCAGTGCAGAATTTGATATGGAGCTGGTGGCGAAGGGAGAGTTGTCTCCAGTATTTTTTGGATCAGCCCTTACAAATTTCGGCGTGGAAACTTTTTTGCAGCATTTCTTGAAAATGACGACTTCACCTCTGCCCAGAAAAGCAGATGTGGGGGAGATCGACCCATTTTCTACGGATTTTTCTGCTTTTGTATTTAAGATCCAGGCAAATATGAATAAGGCTCATCGAGACAGGATTGCATTTATGCGGATCTGTTCAGGCAAATTTGATGCGGGCATGGAGGTTACCCATATCCAGGGAGGTAGAAAAATGCGTCTATCTCAGCCGCAACAGATGATGGCTCAGGAGCGCAAAATCATTGAGGAAGCATATGCAGGAGATATTATTGGTGTTTTTGATCCAGGAGTGTTTGCCATTGGAGATACGATAACAACGGCTGCGGATAAATTTGCCTTTGAAGGAATACCGACCTTTGCACCAGAACATTTCGCGAGAGTCCGCCAGATGGACACAATGAAGCGAAAGCAGTTTGTAAAAGGAATTACCCAGATTGCCCAGGAGGGTGCGATTCAGATTTTTCAGGAATATCATACTGGTATGGAGGAAATTATTGTAGGAGTCGTGGGTGTCTTGCAGTTTGATGTGTTAAAGTACCGTCTGGAAAATGAATATAATGTGGATATCCGACTAGAAAATCTGCCCTATGAACATATCCGCTGGATTGAAAATGAAGAGATTGATATGGATAAACTGACAGGAACTTCCGATATGAAGAAAATACAGGATTTGAAAGGGAATCCTCTGTTGTTGTTTGTCAATAGTTGGAGTGTGGGGATGACTCTGGATCGGAATGAAGGACTGAAGCTTGCTGAATTTGGGCGAAATTAACTGTGCTATAAAGTAAAAAGAGGCTGTTGAAAAATAGCTGTTATATACAAGATATGGTTTCAGAGCACAAGAATCTCATCCATATATTGTATATAAGCGGTATTTTGAAACAGCCTCTTTTGTTGCAAAATTTGACTTTTAATTATTGATACACTTTAAATTCATATCCCTGTGCCCGGGCTTGATCGATAAAGTCGCCCAGAATCTGGGTATTTGTCTCAGATTCTCCGTGCAGCAGATAAAGAGCGCCAGGATGAAGCTTACTCACAATTTTCTGCAAACTTTCTGCTGGATCTGGCTGGTTTTCTACATCATAATCTAGATATGCAAAACTCCAAAACAAGCTTTTGTAATTTAAGTTGTTCAAAAGGGCAACGGATTGTTCATTAAATTTTCCGGCTGGATAGCGGAATAAATGCATATCATAACCAAATTGCTCTTTTATATAACGGTGGTTCTCCATTACCTCGTTGGTCTGTGTTTCAATATCCTGTGAAGGAAGTCCGGCAGCAGGATGTGTTACACTGTGATTTCCAACTTCGTGTCCCTCATCAATCATACGCTGCACTAAGTCAGGGTTTTGTTCTGCATAAGGCTTGGTGATAAAGAACACAGCATGGACATTTTTCTCCTTTAAGGTATCTAAGATTCTGGAGGAGCAGCCATATTCGTAGCCCTCGTCAATAGTAAGATAAATCACTTTTTTCTCAGGTTCATCAACAATAAAGTGGGCATTGTATTTTCCATATTTCTCCTGGTATTGCATACAGCCAGCAGGGCGGTTCCATTCATCTAAATCTCCGCCTTGCCCCCAGTCTAAACATGTGGTGTCCAGCCCGTTTAGATCGATTTGCTGGTTCTGGAGCACAATGCCATTTTCAGTGGGACGAACATCGAAACCTTCTGGATTGTCCAAATCGGCAAGCGTAAATGGTTTTTCTTCTTCTGTTGTGTCATCCTTCTCGTCGTTATTCTCATCTTCATTGCCATCTTCTTTTGGAAGTTCTGGCTCTGTCTTTTCTGTATCCGGATCTTTTGTTGTGATATCGTCTGTTTCCTCTTCTTGATTCTTAGTATCGGAAGCAGAGATAGGTGGATCTTGTTTTTGCTTGTCTGCTTTTTCTTTGGCAGATTTTCTAACAGCAGCAGTGATTCCGGTTGCAGTCAAGATAATAAGAAGCAGTGGTAGGATGCAAATCAGTGTGCGGATATACCTGTCCTGTCTTCTTCTACGTCGTCGTCTTCTTCTTTTTTTATCCATGTTGCTCACGACCTTTCTTTTGATTTTTTGTTTCCGCGAGCAATAATCCAAACGGACATTTGTATGTGTCCATTTGGCGAATGCCGCGTCCTGCATTTTGGGGCGTTTCCATTTCTATGTCCCACTGCCAGCAGCGGAGTTATTCACTTTTTCAGAGATGAGATTGTCAAACAGCCCATAAAAAATAGATATAACTTTTTGAAACAACACAAAACCATTATACACGAAAAAAGTTCACTTTTGTATTAAAAAGTGAAAAAGATCGGTTTGCAATTTCTTAAGAATTTATAAATATTGGAAAATCTGCTACATTATATCCGGTTAGAGGGTGTTTCATCATCTGCCATTCGATAGCCTACGCCTACTTCCGTGAAAATATAGATAGGTTCTGCTGGGTTTTGTTCTAATTTTCTGCGAATGTTTGCCATATTTACACGCAGAATTTTATTATCAGATTCAGCGTAAGGTCCCCACACATTGCTCATCACGGCGGAATAAGTCATAACTTTGCCGGAATTCTGGGCGAGAAAAGCGACAATTTTGTATTCGATAGGAGTCAAATGTATTGGCTGTCCGGCTATGGTAATGGAGCGCTTAAAAAAGTCAATTTCCAGATCCTTTGCACGGTAGGGATGCTGGGGGACACTGTAACCGTTGTTTAGACGGTTACTGTGGCGTAGGGAGGTACGAATCCTCGCCATCAGTTCGGAGATGCCAAAAGGTTTGGTTAGGTAATCATCTGCGCCAGCGTCCAGGGCCTGAACTTTGTCATGTTCCTGGGTACGAGCGCTGATTACAAGGATAGGACAGCTTGACCAAGTACGGATTTGGCGGATGATCTCCATGCCATCCATGTCCGGTAAGCCCAGATCCAGTAGGAGAACATCTGGACACAGGGAGGACGCAAGAGAGAGCGCTTCCCTTCCGGTGGATGCACAGCATACACGGTAACCCTGAGAGGAGAGACTTTTGGATGTGAAATCACTGATGCTTTTCTCGTCTTCAATTAAAAGTACGGTAAACTTATGCATTAATTTTCTCCTTTGGCAATATACATAAAAATTCTGCACCCTTGTCATGGTTTCTCGCAGTAATTGTACCATGATGTGCAGTGATAATGCTATAGCAGATGGATAATCCGATGCCAATTCCTTTGCTGCCGTCAGAGGAAACATTTTCGGAATATGTTCCATCAAATATATGGTTTAGATGTTCTTCTTTTAATCCCACACCATAGTCAATGATGCGGAAATAAACATTATTTGTGTGGTTTTCCACGATAAATTCAATGGGGTGTTCGGAATGGGAATGGAGTAAGGCGTTTTCCATAAGATTGATAAGGACCTGTTCAATCAACATGGCGTCCATAGGGACCAGGAGGATTTCAGGGGGGAGAGTGATATGTATATCCGCGTCAGGCAGCCGTTTCTTCAGGCGTGTGACCGATTCTGCCACCACCTCGTCGACAACTTCCAGGGTGGTGTTTAACTGGGAACCTTCTGTCTGAATTTGGGTGACAGACAAAAGATTTTCCACCATATTTAGTAGCCAGTTTGCATCGTCGTGGATGTTGTGAATCAGTTCCTGACGCTCTGTGCTTTCATAATTTTCCCATTGTTCTTCTAAAGATGCGCTGGCGCCAAGAATTCCAGTTAGCGGGGTGCGCAGATCATGAGAGACGGCCCGAAGCAAATTTGCTCGTAACTTTTCTTTTTCGGCTTCCATCAGCTCTTTTTCGTGGGAGGCGAGAAGCTCTGCCTGCGATTTTGAATGGGAGGTTGTAGCGCTGGTAACCATGGATAGGGCCAGCATACATAAAAAAGTGAATGGATAATCCGGGGGTGAAAAGTTAATGGTAAAATAAGGATAGGTAAAAAAACAGTTAATAAAAATTACGCCGATGGCGGAGGCCAAAATGCCGTAAAAATATCCACTGGTATGTTTTGAAATGGTGATAATGCCAATGATGTAAAATAATGCGATATTGGCAGGATTGTCAGAAACCTTGAAAAACAGGATAAAGGTCAGTATGGTGGTCAATACCAGTAGCCCTGCAGTGATGGATAAATCACGCAACATTTGTTGTACAGTATTTCTTTGCATATGAAAACCCTCTTTCCACGCATTTTCATTCGTATGTATCAAACATAAATGTAACATGAAGGATCATGAGATTTCAAGATAGAAGGAAAATTTTAACAAGATTTTAACACAAAATGTGTTAGAAGACTTAAGAATGTGATACAATAATTACAGATGTTATTTAAATAAGGAGGAAATTGAGATGGCAGTTGTGACAATAACAGCAGAAAATTTTGACAATGAGGTAAAAAATAGTGATATTCCAGTATTGGTGGATTTCTGGGCAGCTTGGTGTGGACCATGCCAGATGCAGGGACCAGTGGTGGAACAAGCAGCAGAGGTTTTGGACGGTAAAGTTAAGATCGGCAAGTTGAATGTGGATGAAGCGGGAAACTTGGCGCAGGAGTATGGTGTGATGAGCATTCCAACGCTGATCTTATTCGAGAATGGCGAAGTCGCAAAGAAAGAAGTTGGATTTCACACTTTGGAACAGATTAATGCAATGCTCCCTTGACGAACGGTCGGGAAAACTTTATAATAAAGAGCAGTTACTCTATGTAGCTGTTCTTTTTTCTTTTCAAAATGGAGCTGATGGCTCAGTTATCTAATTCATTCGAAAAATAGTTGACAATCCCAGCAAATTGTATTAATATGGAAACGAACATAAGTTCATAGCAAAGGAGAATCAGTATGGCAAAAGAAGATAAATCAAAAGTATTGGAAATTCCTGGTACAAAGGAAGAGAAATTGAAGGCGTTGGATGCGGCAATTTCCAAGATTGAGAAGGATTTTGGAAAGGGTTCTGTGATGAAACTGGGAGATTCTGTAAGGAATATGAATGTTGAGGCCATCCCCACAGGGTGTTTGAGCCTAGATCTTGCTTTGGGCGTGGGCGGTGTTCCAAAAGGGAGAATTGTGGAAGTCTATGGTCCAGAATCCAGCGGTAAGACCACAGTTGCGTTACATATGGTAGCAGAGGTTCAGAAGAATGGCGGGATTGCAGGTTTTATTGACGCGGAACATGCCTTGGATCCAGTATATGCAAAAAATATAGGAGTAAATATTGATGATTTGTATATTTCTCAGCCCGATAATGGAGAGCAGGCATTGGAAATCACAGAGACGATGGTGCGTTCTGGAGCGGTAGATATTGTCATTGTGGATTCTGTGGCAGCATTGGTGCCTAAGGCAGAAATTGACGGTGATATGGGGGATACCCATGTGGGATTGCAGGCACGTTTGATGTCTCAGGCCTTGCGGAAACTTACTGCTGTAGTCAGCAAGACCAATTGTATTGTTATTTTTATTAATCAGCTTCGAGAGAAGGTTGGAGTGATGTTTGGAAGTCCTGAGACAACCACGGGAGGACGTGCATTAAAGTTCTATGCTTCGGTGCGTATGGATGTCAGAAGGATTGAGACATTAAAGCAGGCAGGAGAGTTTACTGGAAATCGTACCAAGGTCAAGGTGGTTAAGAATAAAGTCGCACCACCCTTTAAGGAAGCGGAATTTGATATTATGTTTGGACAGGGAATTTCCAAAGAAGGAGATCTTTTGGATATTGCTGTGGCTCAGGGAATTATCAATAAGTCTGGAGCCTGGTTTGCCTACAATGGCAGTAAGATTGGGCAGGGAAGAGAGAATGCCAAGAAATATTTGAGTGAAAATGAAGCGATCTTCCAGGAAGTAGAGAACAAAGTGAGAGCTCAGATACTGGAAAAGGAAGAAGATAAGGAATCAGCAGAAAAGGCAAGCGCTGAACAGGAAAAGAAAAAGACTAGCGCCAGAGCCAAGAAGAAGGAAGAAGCAGAGGAACAGTCAAAAGTACAAGCAAAAGAAGAAGAGACAAACGATCAGCCGCAAGATCAGGAACAGACAGAGGCAATTGAATAAGGAAGGGAAACAGAATGCAGATCCAACAGTTCGAGAAATTGGATAAAAAGCGTGTTCGGGTTCTCCTGGAGGATGGAAACAGTTTTGTATTGTATTATGGAGAGAAAAAGCGCTATGAATTAGAAGAAGGAATGGAGCTTTCAGAAGAAGTTTTCCAGGAGATTACAAGTGAAGTTTTGGTTCCCAGAGCAAGGAAGAGAGTCATGCATCTGTTAGAGCGCATGGACCGCACGGAATCCCAGCTAAGAGCTAAACTTAAGCAGGGATATTATCCAGAGGATGTAATCGAAGAGGCAATCTCCTATGTAAAAGGATATCATTATCTGGATGATCTTAGGTTTGCTCAAAATTATGTAAGAAATCATAAAGATCAAAAAAGTCAACGAATCATAGAAGTGGAGCTGCTGCGCAGAGGGGTGGCAAAAGATTTTGTACAGCAGGCTCTGGAAGAAGAATATTGCGAGGAGAATGAAAGAGATTTGATTCTCAAATGGACACAGAAGAAGCATTATTCATCAGAAACAGCGGATTTAAAAGAAAAACAGAGAATGTATCAGTTCCTGCTGCGAAAGGGATTTCATTGGAATGACATATTGTATGTATTAGAGCGTGTCTGAAACTTTGGAATATATTTGACAAAAAAGCAGGTTTGAGACGCCCTCAGAACATGATTGAAACTTCATTCCCATTGTAAGTTTTAATCATGTTCTGAGGGTATTGTGTATTTATTCAGACTACTTGACATAAAGAGGAAAAAAGTATAAAATCAATATGTTGTTATTCATGTCTATCAACTGCATATCATGGGTGTATTTGATAGAATATGGCATATTTAAAACGAGAATGTTTTGTTATATGTACAATGAAAACGAAATAAGGAGGTGCCCTGTGCCAGGAATTTTAATCGCTGTAGTTACTGTGGTGGTCACGTTAATTGTCGCGGTGCCTATTACCTACTTCTCTACGGTTTCATATCGTAAGCGTGTGGCGGAATCCAAGATTGGAAGTGCGGAAGAGAAGGCAAGAGAGATAATAGACGAAGCTGTCAAGACTGCTGAGAACAAAAAGCGAGAATCTCTGCTGGAGATCAAAGAAGAGTCTATTCGCAGCAAGAATGAACTCGACAAGGAGATCAAAGAACGCCGGGCTGAGATTCAGCGCAATGAGCGGCGCATTATTCAGAAAGAAGAAAATCTGGATAAAAAGTTAGAGTCGATCGAAAAGAAGGAAGCAGGTTTTGCGGCGAAGGAAGAAGAGATTAACAGGCAGAAAGCAGAAGTTACAAGACTACACGAAGAGCGCGTACAGGAACTAGAAAGAATCTCAGGATTAACCTCTGAACAGGCAAAAGATTATCTTTTAAAAATGATTGAAGATGATGTAAAGCTTGATACTGCAAAATTTATCAAAGAAATGGAAATCAAGGCAAAAGAGGAAGCAGGAAAGAAGGCAAAGGAATATATTGTAACGGCCATTCAGAAATGTGCTGCAGACCATGTGTCAGAGACGACAATCTCTGTGGTGCAGCTTCCCAATGACGAAATGAAAGGAAGGATCATTGGACGGGAAGGGAGAAATATAAGGACTCTGGAGACGATGACAGGGGTAGATTTGATTATTGATGACACTCCAGAAGCAGTCATACTTTCTGGATTTGATCCAGTTCGCCGAGAAGTGGCACGTATTGCTTTGGAAAAACTCATTGTGGATGGACGAATTCATCCGGCAAGAATTGAGGAAATGGTAGAGAAAGCCCAAAAAGAAGTAGAAACTATGATTCGGGAAGAGGGAGAGGCGGCAACCTTAGAAGTAGGTGTACATGGAATTCATCCAGAGCTGGTTCGTTTGCTTGGAAAGATGAAATTTAGGACAAGTTATGGCCAGAATGCACTGAAGCATTCCATTGAGGTAGCTCAACTTTCAGGATTATTGGCGGCAGAGATCGGTTTGGATGTGAGATTGGCAAAACGTGCCGGATTACTCCACGATATTGGGAAATCTGTGGACCATGAAGTGGAAGGCTCTCATATTCAGATAGGTGTGGACTTATGTAGAAAGTATAAAGAAAGTCCAGTTATAATTAATGCAGTGGAAGCACATCATGGAGATGTAGAAGCGGAATCTTTGGTTGCATGTCTGGTGCAGGCAGCAGATGCAATTTCGGCAGCTAGACCAGGTGCAAGAAGAGAGACATTAGAAACATATTCAAACAGATTGAAGCAGTTGGAGGATATTGCCAACAGTTTCAAAGGTGTTGATAAATCGTTTGCTATTCAGGCAGGTAGAGAGATTCGGATTATGGTAGTTCCAGATCAGATTACTGATGCAGATATGGTTCTGCTGGCAAGAGATATTTCCAAACAGATTGAAAATGATTTGGAATATCCAGGACAAATTAAGGTGAATGTGATCCGTGAATCTCGTGTAACTGATTACGCTAAGTAAGCACATAAGAAGGCCGTCAACTGAGGGGTTGACGGTCTTGTTTTATCCAATGTACTTTCGGAGTCTTTTCGTATTTGATTTTGCAAGACTGTGTATCGATAAGGAGGAAGAAAAATGAAACAGCATTTAATAAAACGGGTAAACAGAGTGTTGGAGCATCAGGGCTCGATCCTGGATATCTATTCTGACTATATGGAATTGCCAGATGGGAAAATTGAAAAATGGGATTATGTGGAGCATCGAAAAGGAGCGGCAGCAGTTCTTCCAGTTTTGCCGAATGGGAAAATTTTAATGGTGCGTCAGTATCGAAATGCGTTGAGCAGGTTTACATTGGAGATACCAGCAGGAGCTAGGGATTCTGTGACGGAGCCCACGGTAGAGTGTGCTTCCAGAGAATTGGAAGAAGAGACAGGATATCGTTGTGACAATTTGGAATTTTTATTATCTCTTCGGACGACAGTGGCATTTTGTAATGAGATGATCGATGTATATGTGGCAAGGGAGTTGATTCCCTCCAAACAGCATTTGGATGAGGGGGAATTTATTGAGTTGGAGGAGCATTCCTTAGAGGAACTTTGTCAGTTGGTTTATCAGGGGATTATTCAGGACAGCAAGACAGTAGCAGCAATTATGGCATATAAGAATAAATACCATTCATAAGGTGTGTACAGATAGAGAATCCTGCAAATCAGGATTCTTTTTATATAATCATTAGGGTGTCAAAAGGTCTGAAATTTCCTTGCAGGCCAATTTTACCAATCTTGCACTACAATATCTATTAACGATGCGCCGCATTGCCTCAAAATATTGTAGTACAATCTTGAAAAAATTTGCTCTGCAAGGAAAATGGACCTTTTGACACCCTAATTATATAATTTAAGAAATTTCTCAGAATTTCCGATATGAGACTTGCATATGATAGAAAAAAAAGAATGGAAGTCTTATGAGGAAGATATTAAAATTTTACTTAAGACAGAAGGAGGGGTATCCCCAAGGAAAACCATTGTGGACACGTCTTGTCAAGGGAGGGATATTAGGGGCTTTTGTGGCAGGCATTTTTATGGCAAATTTTATGGGAAGGGAGGCAATTTCCAATGCGGGAATTTTGAACGACTATTTTATAGAAAAATTTCAGTATACAGATATTAATGGAGAGAATTTATTTTTCTATATTATCGGAGAACGTGTGCCTCTTTTATTACTTCTATGTCTGTTGGCTTTTACCTCGTTGGGAATTGTGGGAGGTATTCTTGTACTTGCATGGCAGGGTTTTACGGTGGGGTTTATGCTCTCCACTGCGATTGCAAAATTTGGTATCAAGGGAATTTTGTTGGTGCTTGGAGGATTGTTTCCCCAGTATCTGTTCTATTTGCCAGTGTATTTTTTGTATTGTTGTCTGACGGTTTACCTTCGAAAGAGAATGCTCCGGGAAAAGATGGAGATGGTGTCAGAACGGGGATATCTGTATGGTGCCGGAGTGGTGGCAGGGATCGGTTTGTTGCTCCTATTTGTCACGGGAATCTTTTTAGAAAGTTATGTAAATCCGGTATTGCTTAAAAAAATATTGAATTTTTTTTGATATATTTCACTACATATAGGAGGGGAATTACAAGGTCAAACGATATCTTGTAGGGGTGTAAAAAACAAACGAAAATAGGTAGAAATATCATTTGCTTTTCCTTGAAATTCTTATTATAATGTAATCTATCGAACTTTTCAAATACTGTACCAGAAAGTGATACACGGGGTAGTTGATTTATGACAGATGAGATTCAAAAATTTATCCAGTACATGAGGGAGGTCCGAAAGACTTCAGAAAATACCATTGTTTCTTATGAACGGGATTTAAAAAAACTAAGCCAGTATTTCGCAGGGCAGGGAATACAGACTGCGGATCAGGTAACGATTACAGGATTGAATTCCTATATCCTATTTTTGGAAAAGCAGGGTAGAAAACCAGCGACGGTTTCTAGGAGTATTGCATCCTTGAAAGCTTTTTTTCATTACTTAATGCGAGAAGGATTTGTAAGAGAGAACGTTGCAGAGGAATTGAAAGCACCCAAGGTGGAGAAAAAAGTGCCAGCCGTCTTGTCGGTGGAGGAGACAGTCCGTCTGTTGGAGCAGGCAAAGGGCAATTCTCCCAAGGAGCTTCGGGACAGGGCAATGCTGGAGTTATTGTACGCTACTGGGATTCGAGTATCAGAATTGATTTCTCTAAAGCTTTCGGATATCAATCTTCAGATGGAATATCTGGCCTGCAAAGACAATGGAAAAGAACGCATTGTACCTTTTGGGGCAGTGGCCAAGCAGGCTGTGGAAAAGTATCTTATGGAGGGACGAACTGCTTTGGTATCAGAGGAAGGAAGTAATTACCTGTTTACCAATTGTTCTGGACAGGCCATGAGTCGTCAAGGATTTTGGAAGCTGATTAAGGTTTATGGAAAGAAAGCAGGGATCACAGGAGAGCTTACGCCACATACGTTGCGCCATTCCTTTGCAGTGCATTTGGTCAGCAATGGCGCAGATCTTCATTCTGTGCAGGAAATGCTGGGACATGCGGATATTTCAACAACTCAGGTTTATGCTCAGGCAGGACAAAATAGGATGCGGGAAGTATATGCCAAAACTCATCCTAGATAAAGCAGAATGTCATGTGGGCAGTATGCTAAACTCCGATTCAATATGAGAAAAGCCATTATGAGAAAATAAAAAAGTTCTCCATAATGGCTTTTCTCATATTGAATCGGATGTTTTAAAAATTCATTTCTGCGATATGATAAATCAGTTCTGCGGATTCATCCCATCCAAGGCAGGGATCGGTAATGGATTTTCCGTAGACATGCTCTCCTACTTTCTGACATCCTGGTTCAATATAACTTTCAATCATGACGCCTTTTACCAGTTTGTGTATTTCTGGTGATATTTTCCGATTATGCATGATCTCTTTTACAATGCGAATCTGTTGTTCGTATTGTTTGTTGGAATTGGAGTGGTTGGAGTCAATAATGGCTGCCGGATTTACCAAATCCATTTTGTCATACATTTGAATCAAATGTTCCAAGTCTTCATAGTGGTAGTTGGGGATGCAGACACCACGTTTGTTTACTGCGCCTCGCAAAATCACATGGGCCAGAGGATTTCCGGTCGTGCTCACTTCATATCCCCGAAAGACAAAATGATGGGGGTGCTGTGCGGCATAGACAGAGTTCAACATAACGGAAAAATCTCCGCTTGTGGGATTTTTCATTCCAGCAGGTACGTCAAATCCACTGACGGTAAGTCGATGGTGCTGGTCTTCCACCGAACGTGCGCCGATAGCTACGTAAGAGAGCAAGTCTTCCACATAAGACCAGTTTTCAGGATAGAGCATTTCATCAGCGGCAGACAGTCCGCTTTCTTCCAGAGCGCGGATGTGCATTTTACGCATAGCAATTAGTCCTGCCAGCATATCGGGACGTTTTTCAGGGTCAGGCTGATGTGCAATTCCTTTGTAGCCTTCTCCAGTTGTCCTAGGTTTGTTGGTATAAATTCGAGGAACGATCACCAAACGGTCTGCCACTTTTTCCTGTATGCGACTAAGACGGTTGATATAATCGCATACGGCGTCTTCGTTGTCGGCAGAGCAAGGTCCGATGATCACAAGAAATTTATCAGATTCTCCAGTGATGATATCACGAACCATTTTGTCTCGTTCCTGTTTGATACGTGTGGCTGATTCAGACAGTCCGTATTCCTCTTTGATTTGTGCAGGGGTAGGGAGCTGTTTTAAAAATGTGAAACTCATATGTTTTCTCTCCTTTTTAATTCGAAAAGTATTTTTTCTGAATGATCTCTATGGGCATTTCCTGTCCAGTCCAGCAGGTAAAGGCGGCGGCGCCTTGGTATAAAAGCATATACAAGCCATTCATACAGAAACATCCTCGTTCTTTTGCCTGTCTAAGCAGCAGAGTTTCTCGTGGATTATAAATAATATCCGATACGATCAGATCTTTGTGAAGTATAGAAGGATCTGAAATAGGGCTTACAGAAGTATTTGGTGCCATGCCTAAATTTGTCGCATTTGTCAAAATAGCACTCTCAGAAATACTTTGTGCAAGTAGTTCCTCGTTTTGTAGATCCAAAAGACGGATTTTGCATCCGGTCTTGGAGGAGGTTTTCTGACAAAATTCCAGCGCTTTGTCCCAAGTTGCATTTTTTCGCTTAAACATATCAATAGAAGGAATGCCGTCTAAGGCTGCCTGTGCACAGATGGCAGTTGCGGCCCCTCCTGCACCCAGCAATGTCATTTTTTTTCCGGAAATATCATGTCCAGCGGCTGAGACTGAACGCAGATATCCCACGCCGTCCGTGGTATGTCCAATGAGTTTTTTGTCTCTTACCATCACTGTATTTACAGCACCAGCTAGCTTGGCAGCGGGGGTCAATTCATCTAACAGTGGTAGGATATCTACCTTAAGCGGCATAGTCAGATTAAAACCGCAGATTCCAACTGCTTTTAGTCCAGCTACAGCGTCCTTTAACGTCTCAGAAGTTACATCAAAGGCCAAATATACATAATTAAGTCCTAATTGTCGGAACGCCTCATTGTGCATTTGGGGGGAGATGCTATGGGCCACCGGACTGCCCAGAAGGGCGGTGAGTTTGGTAGCACCTGTAATTTCATAATTCATGTGTTCACCTGGTTTCTTTCCATCTGTTTTGTAAAAAGTTCCTGAATAATCTTAAAGGATTATAAAAAATATGTCAATGCCTTGCGGCTTTCGCTTTCATGGGGTATAATAAGGGGCAGAACAGGGAGCAGAAAAAGAGTGGAAAAAGATTATGAAGCTGAAACAGTATACCATCGGGACAGGAAAACCATTAATCATTGTGCCAGTTACTGAGACTGGGCAGAAGGAAATTTTAAATGCAGCACGTCAGGCAGTGTGTCAGGAAATAGATGCACTGGAGTGGCGGATAGACTGGTTTGAACAGGCAAGTCATTGGAGCCGAGTCCGAGAGATACTTTTGGACCTTGCAAAAATTTGTGAGCATAAGATTTTGCTCTGTACCTTTCGCACCAGGCAGCAGGGAGGCCAACGAGAACTGACAGAAGAAGTGTATCTTGAGCTTCTTGAAGAGATTGCAAAGAGTGGTCTGGCAGATTTGCTGGACGTGGAGGTGCCACAACTTTCTGATGTATCAACCGTGATGGAGCAGCTTCAGAACGCTGGTCAGCGGGTCATTGGCTCTTCTCATTATTTTTCTGGTACACCAGAAACGGATCAGATGAAGCAGGAATTAATGGAAATGTACAGAGCAGGTGCGGATGTTGCAAAACTGGCAGTCATGCCAAAAACAAGGTTAGACGTACTTCGACTTATGGAGGTTACAGCCCAGGTAAAGGAGGAAATTCCAGATTATCCGCTTGTAACAATGGCAATGGGGGGACTTGGAGCGATTTCCAGAGTCAGTGGTCAATTATCTGGTTCTTGTATGACCTTTGCCAGTATTGGAAAGGCTTCTGCGCCAGGGCAACTTACCGCTGAAGATACGGCGATGATTTTAGATAAAATTTCAGAAAGTATGGATCATAAGAATGAAATATAATATATATTTAATTGGATTTATGGGAACTGGAAAGAGCACAGTCTCTGCCAGCCTTGCGCGATTGTTTGGGTATGAGGAGATTGATACAGATATACAGATTGCATCTCAACAGAATCAGAGTATTTCAGAGATATTTGAAAGCCAAGGAGAACCAGCATTTCGAGATATGGAGACGAAACTGTTGCAGGAACTGGCAGGAGAAAAGCATAAAATTATTTCCTGTGGTGGTGGAATGGCAATGCGCAAAGAGAATGTAGCTTTGATGCAGCAAAATGGGGTAGTGGTTCTTCTGACAGCAAAGCCAGAGACTATTTTATCTAGGGTACAACAGGACAAAGGTCGCCCGATCTTACAGGGTAATATGAATGTGACATATATATGTGAACTTTTGCAGCAGAGATCTCCTTTCTATCAAGATGCAGGAGAAATTGTTGTGGCTACCGACGATCGGACTCCTGAGGAGATTGCAGAAGAAATTAAAAAAAATATAAAATTTGGTAAAATTTGTTTTGATTTTTAGAAAAAAGTGTGTTATACTAAGCTGGCTCAAATAAATAACGAACAAGCACCCATAGTTTAACGGATAAAACATCAGATTCCGGTTCTGGGGCTGGGGGTTCGATTCCCTCTGGGTGTATTTTCTTTAAGATAGCAAATCCTCCAGCCAGGAGGTTTGATTGCGGCATTTCGGCAGAAGTATGATTCTGCTGGTGTAGCTCACCACAGGTGGGAGATCTCGCAGAGCGAGATGTTTTCTTATCCTTTATAGCCAATGGTTCATGAACGTTGGCTGCGTCGAAGAGGAATTGTGCCGCGAATGCAGCCCGCCGCGGGCGGAGAATCCTCAATAGCAGGAAATAGCAGGATTCTTAATTATTCTATATGCTATACAAAATTCCATTAGAATAACAGAATAAAGGCTTCCGGCAGAATTGTGCTGCATAGGGAAGTAACTAGTTGTTTTTGGCTGCGCTTAGCGTTGCAAAGTACAGAAATTCCTTATAGCTGAGGAATTTCTAGAGTTGATGTGGTCTGACCACATGTACAGATATTACAAATTAGGATTACAGTTTTTGATTGTGCAGATAGATAAGGAGAATATATGAGTGATATGAATAGAAGATCCGATTCAGGATTTAGCATAGATAAAGTAATTGATTTTTGTAAAAAGAATATTAAATATGTTTCCGCAGGGGTGATTACTGCTGCAATTGTGATTGGACTTGCAGTTCTTGCAGTGAATAATGAGAGTGGGGAAGATAATATTTCTCCAAAGCCAGATACCCAGGAGGAAGGGGATCAGCAAGGGAATCAGGAGCCGACAGATGAGATAGATACGTCTCAGGAACCAGAGGAAGAGCAGGAGGAGGAGTCAAATCCAGAGATATTGGAACTGTTATCTACTTATTACAATTCCTATGCAGCAGGTGATGTGGCTAAGCTTTCCTCTCTCACAAAATATCTTTCCAAGATGGAAAAGGACTATATTTCCATGCTGAATGAACATGTGGAAGCATATAGCAATGTTTCCTGTATTGTTGGTGAAGGCAGAGATGAAGGTGATTACATTGTCTCTGTAGTGTATGATATGAAGTTTGCAGGTGTGGATGAGGCTTTGCCTGGAATGAATATTTTTTATGTCCAGACGAAGGATGATGGGGCACTTTTTATTAACAATCGTTACAGTTCTTTTAATCGGGAACTGGAAGAGCAGAAGACAAAGAAGAAGATTCTTGAGCTGATCGAAAAGTTTGAAAACAGTGATGAAGTTCAGAAGTTCCAGATAGAAGTGCAAGATAGGTATGATAAGATTATAGATGGAAATGAAAAATTAGAGAAAAAAGTAAATGAAGTAGCTGAGGCGATCAGTAAGTGGAAAGAGTCTTATACAGCGCCAGAAGAAGATACCAAAGAGGAGGAATCTCCAAAGGAAGAAGAGCCAAAGCAGGAGCCCAAAGAGGAACCGAAGGAAGAGGAGCCACAACAGGAGCCAGAAGATAATTCTCAGAGTAATGAGTCAGAAGATAATACAACAGATAATACAGGAGATAATTCCGGGGAGGGCAATTCTAGTGGTCTTAATTATGTTCCTGACGGAACAGTGATGACAGCAAATGATGGTTATAATGTTCGTGTGTCTATGAATGAGTCTGCGGAGCTCGTTGGAACTACAGCAGTTGGAGATACGATTAAAGTTATTATGAGTTATGCCGAAGGGTGGACCAAAGTGGAATGGAATGGAACCACCGGGTATATTAGAACAGATTTGTTGCTGAGTAATTAATAAAACTACGGAAGTATAAGATAAAAAACAGAAGGGAGAATTGCCTGCGGAGGGCAGTTCTCCTTTTTGAGGAAATACGCAGAATGAGATTCATTTCCAGGGTGGAAAAGAAGGAATAAAAAAAGAAAAATGTTTCAACCTAATGGTAAAACCATTAGGAGGAAACTATGCGTAATTATGAAGAAATTAATGTATTGAAGGAGACCAGAAAGAATGCATCTATGGCAGTCAAAGCGATCGATGCATTGATGGGCAAGGTTTACAATCAGGAGTTTGCTTATGAGTTGACATCAGAGAGGAATCGTTTCCGAGATTTTGAGCGCAAAGCGGAGGCAGGACTTTGGGAACATGGATTGATTTCGAAAGATTCCAGTCTCCAGAAGGCTATGCTCTGGGGAGCAGTTCAGGCAAATACCATGCTGAATATCAGTACCAACCATGTTGCAGATATGATGATTCAGGGAAATACGCGTGGCATTGCGGATCTGATCAAAGTCAAACATAACAATAAAAAAATGGGAAGTTTTGCCAATGAGCTTGCTGAGGAGTTGATGGACTTCGAGGAGGAGAATATAGAGCGATTGAAGCGTTTTTTGTAAAATAGTTGTTTAGAAATAACAGCAAATTCGAAAGAAAAAAGAAAATAGATTGTGGGGGAAAGGAATGCCAGAATCAGTAAGGATTAACAAATATCTCAGTGAGGCGGGAATCTGTTCTAGGAGAGAAGCAGATCGCCAGATTAATGCTGGTAAGGTAACCATCAACGGATGGCCAGCACAGGCAGGTGATCAAGTATCTCCTGGTGACGTTGTGATGTTTGAGGAACAAAAGGTGTCCAGAGAGGAAGAGGCTGTGCTCCTTGTGATCAACAAACCACCTGGAATTGTGTGCACAGCGGAGAAGAAAGAGAAAGATAATATTGTGGATTATGTGAATTATCCAAAACGGATTTATCCCATTGGACGACTGGATAAAAATTCTCGAGGACTTCTTTTGATGACCAATCAGGGGGATTTAGTAAATAAAATTATGCGCAGCGGAAATCTTCATGAGAAGGAATATCTTGTGAAGGTGAATCAGGACATTACAGCGAATTTTATCCGGGGAATGGCAGGTGGCGTCTACTTGGAAGAACTGGATGTGGTCACAAGGCCCTGCCAGGTGGAAAAGGTAGGGAGGCGAACCTTTCGGATTGTACTGACCCAGGGAATGAATCGGCAGATACGTAGAATGTGTGAGGTATTTCGATATCAGGTGGTAGATTTAAAACGGGTGCGTATTATGAATATCCGATTGGGAAATTTGAAAGAGGGCAGTTATCGGAAAGTGACTGAACAGGAATGGAGAGAGCTGGAAGAGCTGATTAAGGATTCTTCCAATGAGACAGTGATTCCTGAAATGGGACTATGATTTGCTTGGATTATGATTGGAAATGAAAAGTCAGGAAAGGACGGAAACAGGCTATGGACAGAAGTCAGGCTGAACTTAGAGTGAAAGAGCTTCGCAGTGAGCTGGAATATCATATCGACCGCTACTATAACCAGGACAATCCTGAAATCAGTGATTATGAATATGATATGAAGATGCAAGAATTAAAAAAGTTGGAGCAGGAATTTCCAGAACTTGTTACCAAAGATTCTCCCACACAGAAGGTAGGCGGAACTGCCAAACGGGAAGCAGGGGTTTTGGTACAACATAATGTGCCAATGTTAAGTTTGCAGGATGTGTTTTCCAGAGAAGAAGTACAGGAATTTGTGGAAGATATGCAGCAGCGGCTGGAAAATCCTGAATTTGTGGTAGAGTATAAAATTGACGGTCTTTCTATGGCTCTTCGATATGAGGAAGGGGAACTTGCATTGGCCTTGACAAGAGGAGATGGCGTGAATTTTGGAGAAGATGTGACGGTGAATGCCAAAGTGATTTCTGATGTGAAGAAGAAATTAAAGGAGCCGGTAGAATATCTGGAAATTCGGGGCGAAGTCTATATGAAGAATCAAGACTTTGAACGGGTAAACGAGGTGCAGGAATTAAACGGCAAAAAACCCTTTGCAAATCCAAGGAATTGTGCTGCTGGCACTTTGCGTCAATTGGACAGTAAGGTGACAAAAGAGCGGGGACTTTCTATGTTTGTATTTAATATTCAGCAGATTCGAGGAATGGAGATTGCCACCCATACACAGGGATATGAGTATCTTAAAAGAAATAAGATTCCGGTAATTGACAGTTATCAGGTTTGTCATACCAAGGAAGAAGTTTGGGACGCAATCTGTGCGATTGGGGAGCAGCGCGGCACTCTGCAATACGACATTGATGGTGCAGTGGTAAAAATTAATTCTTTTGCTCAGAGAGAGTTACTTGGAGCCACATCGAAAGTTCCACGTTGGGCCGTAGCATATAAATATCCCCCAGAAGAAAAGGAAACGACACTTTTGGATATTGAATTGTCTGTGGGACGTACTGGAAGGATTACTCCTACAGCAATCTTTGAGCCGGTGCGGCTTTGTGGAACTAGCGTTTCTAGGGCTACCCTGCACAACCAGGATTTTATTGACGAATTGGATATTCGAGTGGGGGATCGAATTTCGGTGTATAAATCGGGAGAGATCATTCCAAAGGTACGCAGAGTGTTGAAGGAGAAACGCCCAGAGGGAACCGTTCCTTACCATTTGCCTCAAGTTTGCCCTGTGTGCGGAGCAAAGACGCAAAGGGAGAAAGATACAGCAGATATCAAATGTACATCCCCAAATTGTCCAGCTCAGCTAGAGAGGCATATTATCAATTTTGTAGGAAGAGACGCCATGGACATTAAGGGGTTTGGAACGGTCTACGTGGAAGAACTGGTACGCAGAGGATATCTGAAAGATGTGGCGGATATTTATGGGCTTGGTCAATATCGAGAAGAGCTGATTGAACAGGGGATCATCGGCAAGGAGAAAAATACCGATAAGCTGTTAACCGCCATTGACAAGTCCAAAGAAAATGATGCTTACCAGCTTTTAACTGGTTTTGGAATACCAAATGTTGGAAAAGCGGCAGCGAAAGCTATTTTAAGAGAATTTCAAACCATTGATGCATTGATGGAGGCAGATCAGGAGGCATTGACAAATGTGAATGATATCGGTGAGGTCAGCGCCAACTGTATTTTGGAGTTTTTTGGAAAAGAAGAAAATCGCCAGATGATAGAACGAATGCGAGAATATGGTGTGAATATGCAGTCCAGAGAACAACCTTTGGGAAGCAAGTTTCAAGGAATGACCGTTGTGATTACTGGCACTTTGCCAACACTTGGAAGAAAAGATGCAGCAGAGATGATCGAAGCACAGGGAGGCAAGGTTTCTGGATCGGTATCTAAGAAAACTACAATGCTGCTTGCAGGTGAAAATGCAGGAAGCAAGTTGACAAAAGCACAGGAGCTTGGGATTCAGGTGATTACAGAGGAAGAATTTCTTGAAATACTGAAGGAATCGAATTCATAATACAGAAAGAGGGAAACGATATGCCAATCAAGGTTCAGAGCGGATTGCCAGCAAGAGAAACGCTGGAACGGGAAAATGTTTTTACTATGGATGAAAACCGGGCGGTGCATCAGGATATCCGCCCGATTGAGGTGGGGATCCTGAATTTAATGCCGTTGAAAGAGGAGACAGAGCTTCAGATTCTACGGGAATTGTCGAATACTCCATTACAGGTGGATGTGACGTTTGTGGTGGTGAGCAGCCATGAATCCCGAAACACTTCCAGCAGCCATTTGAATAAATTTTATAATACCTTTTCGGAAATCAGAGAGCGGAAATTTGACGGTTTTATTATCACGGGGGCTCCAGTGGAGCAGATGGAGTATGAGCAGGTGGATTATTGGAAAGAGTTTCAGGATATTTGTGAGTGGACAAAGACCAATGTCACTTCCACGATGCACCTGTGCTGGGGTGCCCAGGCGGGACTTTATCATCATTATGGAATACCAAAATACATACTGAATGAGAAAATGTTTGGTTTGTTTGAACATAAGGTCAGCAACCGGAAAGTACCTCTGGTGCGGGGGTTTGACGATTATTTTCTTGCACCTCATTCCAGGCATACAGAAGTGCGCAAAGAGGATATTGAGAAGGTTTTGGAGCTTACGATTCTTGCGGAATCAAAGGAGGCAGGGGTATTTCTTTTGATGGATGCCACTGGGAAAAAGATCTTTGTAATGGGGCATCCTGAGTATGATAGGATTACTCTGCACACAGAATATATGCGGGACAAAGAAAAGGGTCTAGATATCAAAATGCCTGAAAATTATTATGTAGATGATGACTTTACCATCCGTCCCAATTTACAGTGGCGGGCCCACGCCAATACACTATACACGAATTGGCTAAATTATTATGTATATCAGGCAACACCTTATGAGTACACGTCGATTCCGCCTAAAATGCAGAAATAGACTGTATAAAGGATTGGGAGAAGCTTTTATTCCCGCGAGCAACGAGCCAAGTGGCTGCCAGCAGACATTTGGCGACTGCCGCGAGGGTTAAATACCCCGTTGCTTGCAGCGGGGTATTTGATTTTGTATGTTTTGATTTAATTTTATGTAGTTTGGTGGTTAAACGGTGCAGTAAAAAATATAGAGAAGCATGATTTATGTTTTGTAAAAAATTAGGATAGCGAGAAGGAATTCTCAGCGATCCTAATTTTTTATATTTAAATTTAATATTATAAGTTTTTGTTTCTGATTGGCTGTATATAGAATTTTACAATGAACGATAACAGAATCGAAAAAACAAATGGAATACCTTTGCAAAAAGTGGATATTCTGGTATAATAACAGAATGAATAAATTTAGGAGGCGTGAACATGGCGGAAGACAGGAAAGCATATATGATAAAAGATGATAATCTAGGAGAGGTGCGAATTGCAGATGAGGTGGTTGCCATAATCGCGGGACTTGCAGCGACAGAAGTGGAAGGAGTAAGTTCCATGGCTGGCAATATTACCAATGAACTGGTGAGTAAGTTGGGCATGAAAAATCTCTCCAAGGGAATTAAGGTAGATGTGCTGGACAATGTGGTGAAAGTGGATGTTGCATTGAATATTCGTTTTGGATATGGAATCCCAGATGTATCATTGAAGGTACAAGAGAGAGTGAAGTCTGCCATTGAGAATATGACAGGGTTGGAAGTGGGCAATATTAATATACGTATTGCAGGTGTAGATTTGGAGAAGCGTAAATAGTGAACATTTACAAGTAAAGACGAGAACAGTGATGGTTAAGGGTGTCTGTTCAGACACCCTTTTTCATGATATAGGAGATTCCTCCGGATTTCCTATATCACAAAAAGCCCTCCGGGCGGGATCGCACTGCGGCGGAGAGGAAATATATCGCGAAAGCGATCCGCCGCAGGCGGGGAATCCTGCAAAGCAGGATTCTTTTTCATCTTATAGGAAATTCCTTCGTATTTCCTAATAATAAAAAACAATTATCGCACTGCGGCAGAACGGAAATATGTTGCGAAAGCGACCCGCCGCAGGCGGAGAATTATGCAAAGCAGGATTCTCTGTTCAAAGAAAGAAAAATAATACAAATTTTTGCAGACTGAAAAGTTAAGAGAGGAAGTAGAATGAGCCGCAGGGAGATCAGAGAAAAGATATTTACGTTGTTGTTTCGCGCAGAATTTTATGAGGAGGAAGAACTGGCAGAACAGAGTCAGTTATTTTTAAAGGAATTAGGGCAGGAAGAGAATAAAGATACCATTTATATACAAAATAAGTTTAAAGAGATTTTAAGCCATCTGGTGGAAATCGATGATATGGTAAATGGTGTAGCTCAGGGGTGGAAGACGAGTCGAATGGGGAAGGTGGATCTGACCTTGATCCGTTTGGCAGTCTATGAAATAAAATTTGAGGAGGATGTTCCCACAGGAGTGGCAATCAATGAGGCAGTGGAACTTGCGAAAAATTATGGCACAGATGATTCGCCGTCTTTTGTGAATGGAATTCTTGCAAAGCTGGCATGACAAAAAATGTATATACAGTAGGTCAAGTGAACGCCTACATTAAAAATATGTTTGTCCAGGATTTTATGATGAATCGGATTTATGTGAAGGGGGAGGTGTCAAATTGTAAATACCATACCTCTGGACACATTTATTTTACTTTGAAAGACGAAACAGGAGCAATTCCAGCAGTGCTTTTTGCCGGAAATCGAAAAGGTTTGGGATTTTCCATGAAAAATGGAGATCATGTGATTGTGCTTGGCTCCATTTCAGTGTATGAAAGAGATGGAAAATACCAGCTCTATGCGAAAGAGATTTTGCCAGATGGAGAGGGGCTTTTATATCAGCGATTTGAGGCGCTAAAGCGGGAATTGGAAGAGATGGGTATGTTTGCCCAGGAATATAAACAGCCAATTCCCAGATATATAAAAACTTTGGGAATTGTAACTGCGCCCACTGGAGCAGCTATCCGGGATATCCAAAATATCAGCCGTCGGAGAAATCCCTATGTGCAGACGATCCTTTATCCTGCATTGGTACAGGGGGAAGGTGCGGCGTCAAGTATTGTCAATGGAATCCATGCCCTGGAACAGCTCGGTGTGGATGTTATGATTGTGGGGAGAGGCGGAGGTTCTGTAGAAGATTTATGGGCATTTAATGAAGAACTTGTGGCACGAGCTATTTTTGAGTGTTCCGTGCCTGTGATTTCAGCCGTGGGACATGAGACAGATATTACCATTGCAGATTATGTAGCGGATCTTCGAGCACCCACGCCATCAGCGGCGGCGGAACTTGCAGTTTATGATATACGGGAGCTGGAAGCGATATTGCTTTCTACACATCTAGAGTTAAATCGTAGAATCAGTGAAAAACTAGAACGTAGCCAAGAGAGAGTGCAGCAATATGGGAATCGGCTTAGACTGCTGAGCCCGGAAAATCAGTTGAATGAGAAGAGACAAACTCTGGCTGATCTTCAGGAGAAGCTTTTCATGCGGATGGTGCAGAATCTTACAGAAAAAAAACATGAAATGGAATTGTGTGCAGGACGTTTGGAAGCATTCTCCCCCGTGAAGAAATTGAGCACAGGATATTCATTTGTGACAGACGAGGCAGGAAAAAATGTCCGAGAGGTAGATGAGTTGCATCTGGGAGAGCTTTTGCAGATTCATATGCTCAATGGAAAGGTAAAGGCACAGGTGCAAAAGATAGAGTATTTGGAAAGAGCGATCCGTTTGCAGGATGCAGATACGCAGAAGGAGTAGAATTATGGCTAAGACAAAAAAGGAGCCTTCTTTGGAGGAGACTTTTCAGGAACTGGAAACGATCATAGAAAAAATGCAGGACAGGGCAGTAACGTTGGAGGATTCTTTTTCCCTCTATGAACAGGGGATTCAAAAGTTAAAATTATGTAATGAGAAAATAGATCATGTGGAAAAGAAAATGCTGCTGCTGAATAAGCAGGGAGAACTGGAGGCATTTGATGAATAAAGAATTTTGTGAAGAATTAGCTGCACGTACAAAGCAGGTGGAAGCAGTGATTGAAAAATATCTCCCCAAAGCAGAAGGTCATCAGAGAACCGTTGTGGAAGCCATGAATTACAGTGTACAAGCAGGTGGAAAACGTTTGCGCCCGATGCTTATGCTGGAGACTTATCGGATGTTTGGAGGTAGATCAGAAGTCATCGAGCCCTTTATGGCAGCTATGGAGATGATCCATACCTACTCTTTGGTACATGACGATCTCCCAGCAATGGATAATGACGAGTATCGGAGGGGAAAAAAGACCACACATGCCCAATTTGGTGAAGCCATGGGTATTCTTGCCGGGGATGGGTTGTTGGGGTATGCTTTTGAGACAGCAGCAAAGGCATTTGAGCTGGAACCTGCAAACAATCAGATCGGAAAGGCATTGTCCGTACTTGCCCAAAAATCAGGGATTTATGGAATGCTGGGCGGACAATGTGTGGATGTGCAAGCAGAGGGAAAAACTGTGTCAGAGGAATTGTTGCGGTTTATTTACCAGTTAAAGACAGGGGCGTTGCTGGAAGCATCTATGATGATTGGGGCAATACTTGCTGGGGCAACAGGAAGCGAACAAAAACAGGTGGAGCAGGCAGCCGGGGAACTTGGCTTGGCATTTCAGATTCAGGATGACCTTCTGGATGTGACCAGTACTACAGAAGAGCTTGGAAAACCGGTGGGCAGCGATGAGAAAAATCATAAGACCACTTGGGTTACGCTGTTTGGCGTAGAAGAGGCGAAGCAGGAGGTAGAGCGTTTGTCCCGTCTGAGTGTAGAACGGATGGACGCGTTGGTGGTGAAAAATGAGTTTCTCACAAACCTGATGCTGGAGCTGATACATAGGAAAAAATAACCAAAGAAAGAGGGTATTATCTATGGTATTGGATAAGATAAAAGCGCCCAATGATATCAAAAAACTGGATGAATCGGAATTTCCTGTACTGGCAAAAGAAATTCGGGAATTTTTGATTCAGAAAATATCAGAAAATGGAGGGCATCTGGCATCCAATTTGGGTGTGGTGGAGCTTACCATGGCAATGCATTTGTCATTTCTGCTTCCCCAGGATAAAATTATCTGGGATGTGGGACATCAGTCTTATACGCATAAGCTGTTGACAGGCAGAAGGGAAGGATTTGAGCATCTGAGAGAGTACAGCGGAATGAGTGGATTTCCAAAGCGCAAGGAAAGCTCCTGTGACTGTTTTGATACGGGTCATAGTTCCACCTCCATCTCAGCGGGATTGGGGTATGCGGAGGCAAGGGAAATTACTGGTGAACATTATAAAGTGATTTCTGTGATTGGCGACGGCGCTATGACTGGGGGGATGGCATATGAAGCACTAAATAATGCCTCTAGATTAAATACGAATTTTATTATTGTTTTGAATGATAATAACATGTCTATCTCTGAAAATGTCGGCGGCTTATCAAGCCATCTGGGAAATCTGCGCACAGCCAATGTCTATCAAGATTTAAAGGTCGGGGTGGAAAATTCCCTGAATAGAATTCCATTCTATGGAGAACGAATGGTGTCTCGCATTCGGCGTACAAAGAGCGGTATCAAACAGCTTTTTATCCCAGGAATGATCTTTGAAAATATGGGGATCACATATTTGGGACCAGTGGATGGCCATAATATTGCAGAAATGCGTCGAGTATTTCGGGATGCCTCCAAGGTCAATGGTGCAGTTCTGGTCCATGTTATTACCAAGAAAGGGAAGGGATATGCCCCAGCGGAACGTCATCCTGCAAGATTTCATGGAGCAGAACCTTTTCAGATTGATACGGGCCTTCCATTAAAGCGGAGAATCAAAGCTAATTACACAGATATTTTTTCTACTGTTATGCGAAAGCTTGGAGAGCGAGATCAAAGAGTGGTGGCCATTACAGCGGCAATGCAGGATGGCACAGGGTTGAAGCGGTTCCATAACATGTTCCCAGAACGGTTTTTTGATGTGGGGATCGCAGAGGGGCATGCAGTGACCTTTGCAGCAGGTTTGGCAGCAGCAGGATTAAGACCCGTGGTGGCTGTGTATTCTTCATTTTTGCAGCGGGCATACGATCAGATCCTACACGATGTATGCATTCAAGATTTGCCAGTGATTTTTGCCATTGACCGCGCAGGAGTGGTGGGAAGTGATGGAGAGACCCATCAGGGGATATTTGATTTATCTTATTTATCTTCCATTCCCAATATGACGATTCTTGCCCCAAAAAATAAATGGGAGCTTTCAGATATGATGAAGTTTGCGGCAGATTTTGATCATCCTATTGCCATTCGTTATCCCAGAGGAGAGGCATATGAAGGATTAAAAGAGTTTCGGGAGAAAATTATATTTGGTAAGAGTGAAATCATCTACCAAGAACATGAGATTGCATTGTTGGCTGTGGGCAGTATGGTAAAGACTGCGGAAGAGGTACGAAAATTGCTGAAATCTATGGGATATTTTTGTTCCTTGATCAATGTCCGGTTTGTAAAGCCCTTCGATGCTGCGCTGCTAGATCAGCTTGCAGAACATCATGATATGTTGGTAACCATGGAAGAAAATGTAGCTAGCGGCGGATTTGGCGAGCATGTTGCCCATTATTTTGCGGAAAAGAAGCGGGAACATATGCCAGAATTGATGAATATTGCCTTGGACGATAAATATGTGGAGCAGGGAAATGTAGAAATTTTGAAAAAAGAGCATGGCCTGGATGTGGAATCTTTGATCAAGCGAATTGTGACAGGTTATGTGCGTAAATAGAAAGGTTAGGGAATGAAGGAACGTTTGGATGTGCTGCTGGTGCAGCGCGGTTTGGCGCCCTCACGGGAAAAGGCGAAGGTCATGATCATGGAAGGAAATGTATTTGTGACTGGACAGAGGGAGGATAAGGCTGGAACCTTTTTTGATGATCAAGTCGAAATTGAAGTCCGAGGCGCTACTCTGAAATATGTGAGTAGGGGTGGGCTGAAATTGGAGAAAGCAGTTTGTAATTTCGGAATCGATCTGGAAGGAAAAATTTGTATGGATATTGGTGCGTCTACTGGGGGATTTACAGATTGTATGCTTCAAAACGGTGCAGTGAAAGTGTATGCAGTGGACGTGGGCTATGGACAGTTTGCATGGAAGCTGCGACAAGATCCCAGGGTAGTCTGTATGGAAAAAACGAATATTCGTTATGTGACACAAGATGATATTGCAGATGTGCTAGATTTTGCGTCTGTAGATGTGTCATTTATCTCACTTTCCAAAGTTCTTCCCACTGCATGGGAACTTTTGTCTCCCAATGGAGAGAGCGTGTGTCTGATTAAGCCTCAGTTTGAAGCAGGAAGAGAAAAAGTAGGCAAAAAAGGAGTTGTCCGAGATCCCAAAGTTCATGAAGAGGTTATCTGTGAGGTAGTAAGTTTTGCACGACAACAGGGCTTTGGTATTCGAAATCTTGAATTTTCCCCAATAAAGGGACCGGAAGGAAATATGGAATATCTGATTCATCTCCAGAAAGGTGCAGAAAGCAGAGTGGAGAAGACAGATGTGTCCGAAATTGTGACACAGGCCCATGAGACGTTATCATAACATAAGGGAATGATCGGGATGTTGTGAAGCGTTCTCCTGGCTCAGGAGGACAAGGAATGAGACATTTTTATATTATTGTAAATCCCAAGCGGGATGATCAATTGAAACTTACCAAAGAAATTCAAAGAGTGATTCTGGAACATGGAGGTACCTGTGGCTATCAAGAAAATCGGGTGCAGGACAAGATGTCTTTTGACCAGAAAAAAATTCCGGATGAAACAGAACTGATTTTGGTAGTGGGAGGGGATGGAACATTGCTTCGTGCAGCTAGAGAACTGGCAGTGCGCAATATTCCCTTGATGGGCGTCAATACAGGGCATGTAGGATATCTCTGTGAACTTGAGGCAGATACAGTAATTCAGGGAGTAAAGAAACTTCTGGCAGGGGGAGAATACACGATGGAATCCCGAATGCTGCTTTCGGGTTACTGTCTGGGCAAACCATCGGGAATAGAGGAGAGGATTGCCCTGAATGACATTGTAATTCACCGCTGCGGAATGTTGCAAGTAGTAAATCTGATTCTTTCTGTCAATGGAGAATATTTAAATACATACAGTGCAGATGGAATTATCATAGCAACGCCTACAGGGTCTACCGCATACAGCATGTCGGCAGGTGGACCTATTGTAGATCCCAGGGCAGATCTGTTGGTGGTGACGCCAATCAGTCCTCATGCATTGAATGCCAAAAGCATTGTTTTGGGTGCAGAGGATGAGATTACCATTGAGGTTCGGACGAGAAATGAAGGACATGGAGGAACCGTGGAAGTCAGTTTTGACGGAGATCCCGTGGGAACTTTAAATGAGGGAGATCAGATTCTGGTGAAAAAGGCACAGGTCCGTACAAGGATTTTAAAACTGAGCAGTCTGAGTTTTTTAGAGAGGCTTAGAAAAAAATTGCAGGGATGCAGTTGGTAAAGGAGTTCAGGAGGTAGGGATGAAGGCGAAGCGTCACGCAAAAATATTAGAAATAATTTCAAAATATCATATTGAGACACAAGAGGAGTTGTCAGATCGCTTGGTGCAGGAGGGGTTTCAGGTGACCCAGGCCACAGTTTCTAGGGATATTCGGGAATTGAAGCTCACCAAGATGACAGGAAAGAACGGACGACAGAAATATGTGGCTCTCAACGAGAATTACAGTGATATGAGCGAAAAGTATATTCGAATTTTCAAAGAGGGATTTGTGTCGATGGATATGGCGCAGAATATTTTGGTAATTAAAACGTCTGCTGGTATGGCAATGGCAGTTGCAGCAGCATTGGACGCTATGGATTGTAATGAAATTGTGGGAAGTATTGCAGGCGATGACACCATTATGTGTGCTGTCCGCACAGTGGAAGATACCGAACTTCTCATGGGACGTCTGAGGAAAATTATGGAAAATGATACAGCCAGCGGGTGATGGATGCGCTGATAGGATTCAAATGAGAGAGTAAAAGGAGAGGGATATGTTAGTAAGTCTGCATGTGAAGAATCTTGCCTTGATGGAGGAGGCAGAAGTGGAGTTTGGGGATGGATTAAATATTTTATCTGGAGAGACAGGAGCCGGTAAATCCATTATCATTGGCTCTATCAATCTTGCCTTGGGGGAAAAGGCACCAAAGGAACTGCTGCGGGAACAGGCGGAATATGCACTGGTGGAGCTGGTATTTCGAGTGGATAATCCACAACAGATAAATCAGTTAAAAGAAATGGAGATTTATCCTGAAAATAATGAGATCATTATGTCACGCAAGATTACTGCCAGCAGGAGCGTGGGAAAAATTAACTCAGAGACAGTTTCTGCTTCCTGTATGCGGGCTGTCGCTGCATTGCTTATTGATATCCATGGACAACATGAACACCAATCGCTGCTCCATAAGAAAAAGCATCTGGAAATTTTGGATGAGTATGCTGGGGACAAACTTCGAGCGAAAAAGGAGCATTTAAAAAAATGTTATCAAGAATATCACTTGGCGCTGGAGGAACAAAAGCAGGCATTACAGGATGGAGAGGGCAGAGAACGAGAGCTTTCTTTTCTGGAATATGAAATACAGGAAATTGAGGATGCCAGTCTGGTTCCAGGAGAAGATGAGGAGTTGGAAATCTCATACAAAAAAATGGCAAACAGTCGCAGGATTTTGGAAGCCGCAGGAACTGCTTATGGAATGACCGGTGGAGATGGAAGCGCCACAGAGCAGCTTGGGCGTGCCCTGCGGGAGGTGCAGTCCGTAGCAGAGTATGATCCCCAGTTGGGAGAATTGGCGAGTCAATTGGAGGAAATTGATGATTTGTTAAATGATTTCAACCGAGAGTTGTCTGGCTATATCTCCGACGGGGAATTTGATGAAGAAACTTTCTATGAGGTAGAAAAACGTCTGGATCTGGTCAATCATTTAAAGGAGAAATTTGGTGGCAGTATTGATGCGGTGCTGAAGGCGAAAGAAGAGAAAGAGATGCGTTGCCAGCATCTAAGAGATTATGAGGAATATTTGGAGGAACTAAAGAAGAGGCTTAGCCAGTCAGAGGCCGCGTTAAAAGAGATTTCCGATGAGGTTTCGAAGATACGTCAAAAATTTGCGAAAAAGCTTACAAAACAGGTACAGGAAGCGTTGGTAGATCTTAATTTTTTGGATGTGAATTTTACTATGGAATTTCAAGACACTGGAAAGTATACAGCAAATGGCCGAGACGAAGCAGAGTTTTTGATTTCTACCAACCCTGGAGAGCCAATGAAACCTTTGGGAAAAGTGGCTTCTGGTGGAGAGTTGAGCCGTATCATGTTAGCGATCAAGACGATTTTGGCTGAGAGCGACCAGATTGAAACTTTAATTTTTGACGAGATTGATGCCGGAATCAGTGGCAGAACAGCACAGATGGTGGCAGAGAAAATGAATGTCATCGGCAAAAATCATCAGATCATTTGCATTACCCATTTGCCCCAGATTGCGGCTATGGCAGATCAGCATTTTTTGATCAAAAAAAATGTGGTAAAAAATGCAACATTTTCCAATATTGTTCTTTTACAGGAGGAAGACAGTGTGTCAGAGCTTGCAAGAATGCTCGGTGGTGTGAAGATCACAGACACTGTGCTTGATAGTGCGCGGGAAATGAAAGAACTTGCCGTTTCTGTAAAAAATTCTAAGTAATTTTCGTAAAATTTCAGTAAAAAAATCCCAGATTGAAAATAAAAGAATTTCACATACTAAAAAAGGATTTTACTCTGGCGGAAGGAAATTTCCCGCAAATGCGGCCTTCCGCAAATGAGAAATCCGAAAAGAATTTTGGAATAAAAATATATACAAGGGTGTGTGAAAAGTTGAAAGAACATAAATATAGAACGATGAATTTTCAAAAATGGATTGCCCGCGGGAGTTTGATTGCAGGCTTTTTCTGGGGTATCCTTTTTTCTTATGCGATCATCGAAGAATCCATTCCAGATACGATCCGTATAGAAAAAGGAGAGGCAGAAGATTTTGATTTTCGTGTTCCGATGACTGCGGAACTGGATCAGGAAGGGATGGAAGTATTTGGAAATCAGTCACCCAGTGTGGATCAGGATAAGATCACATTGAATTTAAATCAGAGTTTTTCCTTGAAATCTCAACAGCAGGGAAACTATTTTATGTCCTGTAAACTGTTTGGTCTGTTTCCTATCAAGGATGTGTCTGTGGAAGTAATGGACAAGGAGCAAGTCATTCCTTGTGGGATTCCTGTTGGAATTTATGTAAAGACAGATGGTGTTCTGGTGATTGGTACGGGAAATGTGGTGGGATGCGATGGTATGAATCATGAACCAGCGGTAAATCTTGTAAAAAGCGGTGACTATGTGAAGACCGTCAATGACGAGATAGTGGAAAATAAAGATCAATTGATGGAGAAAATTAGTCAGTGCCAGGGGGAAGCAGTGGTGCTAGGGATTTTGCGTGATGAAGAGTTGATACAAATTAAAGTGATTCCAGTGAAGACAGAAGAAAATGATTATAAATTGGGCATTTGGGTGAGAGATGACCTGGCAGGTGTAGGAACCTTGACTTTCTATGACGAACAAGGATATTATGGAGCACTTGGTCATCCGGTTAGCGATATGGATACTGGAACGAGAGTTAGTCTGGGAGAAGGAACTTTGTATGAGGCCGAAATAGCTGGGATTACCAAGGGGGAAAAAGGAAATCCTGGTGAAATTTCTGGGGTTATTACGTATCTGGATCAATATAAGCTTGGGAGTGTGGATGAAAACACAGATGTCGGAATTTATGGAAAGCTTCAGCGTGCTCCAGAAGAAAGTCAGGAAAATGAATATTATCCCATCAGTTTAAAACAAAATATTCAAAAAGGGGAGGCCATGATTGTCTCTTCTGTATCTGGAGAACGGAAGGAATATCAGATAACGATTACCGACTTGGATTACAACAGTGCAAATAAAGGGATTTTGTTTCAGGTAATAGATCCAGAGCTCCTGGATTTGACTGGAGGGGTGATACAGGGAATGTGAGTGAGTTATAATAAGGACAACACAGGAAATGCTGATAAATAGGGCGTTTCTGGTGGTTATCCTAATTCATTGACCAAGAATGGGACACTGTATCTGCGCGGATATGTGAATGTAAGTGAAAGGAGGAGCAGTTTCGGTAAATACATATTCATAATTGAATACCTGTCATAAACGGCCAGATAGGAGTAGCTAACCTGTCTGGTCAATTTTCTTATATTACAGATGCAGGCATCTGTAATCGCAATTTGCTACTCGTTGAATGGCATACTCATTATAACATGTTGTGATTTAAGAGTAAATAACTGGAAATACTTAGTAAGGAGATTGAAAAAGAATTGGAGGAAAATTCTATGAAGCATTGCGTGATGTGGTAAAGGATAAGTACAAGAAAATATCTCCGTCATTGTATTGGAATCTCCGTCATTTTGTGGTAAAATGATGCAGATATTTTAGAAATGAGGTAAATAATATGAGGATATTTGATTATAGAAAAACGCCTGAAAAATTATTAACACCAGAAATTGTCCAAATGATTGCCAGTATTCATGAACATAAAGGAAAACAGGAGTTATTCCTTGAGGCAAATCAGGACGAATTAAAAACATTGCTGGAAGTGGCTATGATTCAAAGTACAGGAGCATCTAACCGTATTGAAGGTATCTATACAACAGATAAGCGGTTAAAAGAGCTGGTAAGTCAGAAAGCAGAACCACGCAACCGTTCTGAGGAGGAAATTGCAGGTTACCGGGAAGTGCTTGCCATGATTCATGAAAGCTATGAATATATTGTTCCGAGGTCAAATATGATTTTGCAGCTTCATCGGGATTTATACTCTTTCTCGCGTGGAGCTGTTGGTGGCAATTATAAAAATTCTGATAATCTGATCGCTGAGATAGATGCTGAAGGCCATGAAAAAGTGCGGTTTATTCCTGTTCCAGCATTTCAGACGGCAGAAGCAGTGGAGGAACTCTGCAATCGTTTTTGGGAGGCATGGGAAGCGGATTATATTGATAAACTGATATTGATTCCAATGTTTGTCCTTGATTTTCTGTGCATCCACCCTTTTAATGACGGGAATGGACGTATGAGCCGTTTGCTTACACTCCTTTTGTTTTATAAAGCTGGATATATTGTAGGAAAATATATCAGTATGGAAATGCTGATTGAAAAGACAAAGGAAACTTATTATGAGGCATTACAGGCAAGTTCCGGAAACTGGCATGAAAATGAGAATGCCTATGAGCCTTTTGTAAGATACTATCTGGGAGTTACATTAAAAGCATATAATGAGTTTGAAAATCGTGTGGAACATTTAAAACAGAAGTCTTTCTAAACCAGATAGAATCAAAGCTTTAATTGATCAAAAGATTGGAAAAATTACAAAGAAAGAAATCATGGATACTTGTCCGGATATAAGTAAAACAACAATAGAACGGACTTTGACAGAATTAGTTAAAAATGGTCACATTGCAAAGGTTGGCTCAGGGCCAGCTACAGGATATGTTAGAATTTAAGTGGAAAACAGTTTGCTTACGTCATAAAAATCATAAATGACAGAAATTATTTGATTTCCCAACACAATATTATTAGGAATTTAAGACAATTTCATACTTGTCATAAACGGCCAGATAGGAGTAGCTAACCTGTCTGGTCGTTTTTATTATATTACAGATGCAGGCATCTGTAATCGCAATTTGCTACTCGTTGAATGAGTAAACTCATTATATCATGTAGTGATTTAAGAGTAAATAACTGGAAATACTTAGTAAAGAGATTGAAAAAGAATTGGAGGAAAATTTTATGAAACAGGGATCTTTATTTTACGATCCGTCAAGCGAGCGGATGGACATACGATTTGGACTGGAATCTTATTATGGGGGATTACATTGTGGAACTGGTATGGATGTGCTGATTAATGGCAAATGGGTACCCACCAGGATTGAGCTTGGTGAAGACTGGTATCTGGTGGGTATCAAGACAGATAACATTTCAGGATTGGTTGTAAGACTTTAGCAGTTTAATTGCCGGGCGGCTTCTTTAGGGAAAAAGAGGTCGCCCTTTTTTGGTGCGAGTAATGAGCCATGCGGGGACGCTTGCGTTCCCATATGGCGAATACCGCGATCAGTGAGCCGATAGGCGAACGTGTCCATTTTTAGGAAGGAGGTGTCCGATGTGAAATGCTTAATGAAGTACCAATGGGTAAAACTGCCCCGTAATCGTCTGCTAGAAGGCAAAGGACTTATGGGATACTGGGCGAAGCTTGCATCCCGTGCGGCATTCCGCAAAGGACAGGCCTCCTATTGTGGTTATAGCAACACTGTAAGCCCTGGCATGTGGTCTGGAGGCGTTGTAGGACTAAAGAGCATACTGGGTATGAAAAGCCGCTCTAAGGCGCTGGAAACGCTTCAGGCGCTCTCAGAGTTGGGATATCTTGAATATACATTGGATACAAAAACGAAAAAGCTCACCTATCAGGTCACAGACTGGGTTGTGAAATGCTCAGGAGAGACTTGCATGGATGGGGCTGTTTATGCCACCGAAGGGTATGGCTTTCTCTGCCTTCCCCGCAGCATAACAGAGCGGCTTGCCGTAAAGCAAACTAAATTTGAGGAATCTGACGCATGGCTTGACCTTTGGTGCCACACGGTATTTGAGGAAACAAACAATGTGTTTTCATTCCTGGCGCCGGCTGTCCAGTATGGGAAATATGGCGCCGTTTTGACTTTGGAAGCCTTGGGTCAGCGATGGGGCTGGGAAAAGACGAAGGTATGGAGGTTTTTTCAGAAGCATGGGGATGTCTTTGCTCTGTACCGTCTGCCCGGATCCTATGGCTGCCTCATTTTTAATAGACTGTACCCAACCGGTACAGAGGTTTCAATGCCTACCCAGGAAGATATTATAAGTATTCTGGATAAAATACGCATTTTGGGTGCAAATACGCAGAAAAAAGGTTCCGACCATGAACAGCTTAACCGTATCGTCACATGGTACAGCAGGAAACTGACAGGGGCTATGGCGGAAGAAACGCATCAAAATGAGCCAGAAGGGGGCGTTGCACTTTCCGGCCCTATAATACGCGCGTATCTTTCTCCGTGTAGGAGTTGTAAGAATTGTATATATGACTGCAAGGGTAAAAGTATATATACGGATGCAGTGATAGAAACGAGTAAAATCCGCGGGCCGTGTGTGCCTGTGGACATCACAAAAATAGCAAAGGAGTTATTCACATATGAGCAGACAGGATGAAAAAAAGCTTTATGAACAGCAGGAAGAAAAGATTTTGGCACAATCAGATGCATTTATCAGCCTTTTGACAAAGAGGGGGATTCTTGCGGATCAGAAGATTGACAGTGAGAAGGTGCGTTCTGCAAAGCAGGAGAAGACCAGGAACAGCTATCACAATACGCTTATGCTTCTGCAGCAATACCGCACCATCGTCTGGATGATGGAATGTTTCCCGGAAACTATTGCGGAGGAGCTGGAAAAGCCCTTTGAGGGAGTGGATGCCTTGATTGAGCATATGGATGTGGAAATGGCTATGGGGAACCGGAAGCTGGAGAACCGGATGGATGGCATCCAGAAATCAAGGCTGCTCCTGGATCGGGTAAATGAAGCGCTTACGGTACTGAAGAAAAAGCCAGAGAATGGGGAGAAGCTGTATCAGCTGGTTTATTTGACGTACATATCGCCGGAGCATCTGAATCATACGGAGCTTCTCTATCGGCTGGACATGTCTTCCAGGCACTATTACCGACTCCGCCAACAGGCAATCACCATTCTGTCCATCCGGTTATGGGCGGCTCCGGCAAAGGATGTGGATTTCTGGCTGGAGATGCTGACGCTTATGGAGGGATTGGAATGAAAATGAAATGGCAGTAAAGTGGCGTAAAAGTGGCGCTATAGAGCCGATGACATGCAAACGGAAAAGAGGTATACTGATATCGTCCCAAATTGGGAGAGGGCGTAGGAGATACCGTTTCAGGAGTAAGAACTTTTGGAGCGGCATTTTTTATGTCAAAAAATCAAAGGAGGTACCTTCGTATGGTAAAACAACTGAAAAAGGGCAGGGAACATCTGAAAACTGCCTACTGGTCGCTGGTAGGGATGACGTGTGTGACGCTTATTTCCCTGCAGCCGGTCATGGCCGACACGATTTGGGATCGTTTTTCCAAGATTATGAAAGATGTGTATGGTCAGTTGGTGGGAATCAGTACGATTGTTGCGGTCACAGCCGCTGCGATTGCGTTGATTGTCAGGATGGTTTCCAGGAACCAGCGTGCAGTGGATGAAGCAACCAGTTGGCTGAAGCGGATTGTAGTGACATGGATTGTCCTCAATTCACTGGGCTTTATCGTTGCTTACCTGCAGCCGTTGATTGCCGGTGGAAATTACGCAGGTTAAATTTCCCGGTCAAGCCAGATGGGAGGTGGTGAAAGATGCTTGACTGGATATTTGAAGGGATTGTGAACTGGATTAGCAGTATCGTATCCAAAATGATGGATGCGGTTTCCGGCTTGTTCCTTCAGGCGCTTGGAACTGATATGACAGCAATGGAGGAATATTTTCCATTTGTGGCCAAAGCCTTTACGGTTATACAGTACACCGCGTGGGCGGTACTGTTCCTGATTACGGTATGGCAGCTCTTCCGTGTGTTTGGAGGCCCGATTACGGAAGCGGAGAATCCGTGGACACTGCTTGCAAGGAGTTCTATCTTTGCATTGCTGATAGGGTATGCCCGGCCGATTTTTATGATTACGCTGGATATTGCAAGGGCTCCATATACGGCTCTTATGGATATCAGTATGACGGCGGAGGACTTTACGTTTGCCGGCGTTGAGGAAGCATTATCAAATGGGCTGACTACGATTGTCGCGGTTGTGTCTGTGGTAGGGCTGCTGCTTTTGGTTATTCTGGAGATTTCTCTGGGATGGAATTATTTTAAGCTATTGCTTGAAACAGTAGAGCGGTATATTGTGGTAGGCGTTCTTTGCTATACTTCCCCTCTGGCATTTTCCATGGGGGCTTCCAAAACGACAGCGCCAGTATTCAAGAGCTGGTGCAGGATGGTTGGCTCCCAATTGCTTTTGCTTGTAATGAATGTATGGTTTCTGCGGGGGTTCAACTCTTCCGTAGGACAGTATATGGGAAATGGCGGTGCGCTTTCGACAGGTCAGGGCAGCATCTTCCTTTGGCTGTTTTGCGCCTTGGCGTTCTTAAAAACGGCACAGAAATTTGATTCCTATCTGGCGGCGATGGGACTGAATGTAGCACAGACCGGTTCCAGTATGGGCATGGAGCTTTTAATGGCGGCAAGGGTAATCAGCGGTGTCGGAGGCGGGGCCAGAAGCGCTGGAAGCGTTTTCGGAAAAGGCGGAAGCACTGTAACCGGAACCGGTGCGGCGGCAAGTGGATTCGCGGCCGGGTTTGCCAGCAAATTTAAGGGCAACAGTTATGTGAGGGATGCAGTTGTGGATGGCGGAATCCGTATGGGGGCCGGTGGAAGCGTGGGCTTTGTGGGTCGTGCTTTTGGAGGAATGGCAGCCCGTAACGGGGCGGCTCTTACAGGAGATTCTATTTCTTCGGTTGCATCCAGAAGTCCAAATGTATCAGGCAGCATAGCTGGAGATATTGCAGACCGCAGCCTTGGTAACTATATGCCGCAGCTTGGCGGATACCAGTTAAAGGATACGCAGATATCCGGCGGACAGATCAGCACCGTTGCTACATCTGCAAACGGACAGAGTTCCAATGTGGAGATGTATCACGCAGCCCAGTTTGACAAGCCGGACGGGCCGCATTCCGTTATTACGGCATCAGACGGCAGCCAGTGGTATCAGATGGCATCCGGGGCAGGCGCTGGGGCATTTTACGATGCACCTGCATTTTCCGGGGATATCTCCGAGGCAGCCCAGGTCGCACAGGCCTTTCCGGATGCAGCAGAGGGGACAACGCTGCGGACAGTCGGAGACGGCGTTATCGAGGCGAGCGGAGCCGATGGCAGCAATTCTATGTGGTATAACAGCGCTTACTATGATGAGCCAGATGCGCCGCATACGATTATGCAGTCAGCAAACGGTGTGGATTGGTATGCAATGCAGCAGCATGCCCAGACGCCGGAATTTGAATCCGGCGCTGCGGCAGCCATGTATAATCAGGCACAGTTCCAGGAATTTATGCCGGGATATGAGCAGCAGATATCTTCTGTGGATGGTTCCGGCCGTGCGGATGGACATTTTGAAGTTCGTCATGAGAATGGTTCGGGTACGATGTTCTTTGACACTGCGCAGTATGCTGCACCCCGCGGTGATTATCAGGTATTTGAAGATGCGCGCGGCGGGCAGTGGTATGCGGTACGTGGAGAGGCATCTGTGGAACACAAGCCTGTATATGAAAATGGAAAACCCGTTTATGACGGAGAGAATGTCCGCTCTGTGTCGGTGGAAACCGTGCGTTACAAGCAGACGCCGGCACGGTTTGAGGAGCCGAAACCGAGAAAGAATTTTGGGAGTAAGCCGCCGAGACGTAAAAGATAATGAAAAACGGAAAGCTGGACCAGGGAAACTGATCCGGCTTTTCTACGTTTATGGAAGAAATATATACTGCAGCATTGCAGCTTGAAATAAGGAGGTGGAGAAGATGGCTGAACCGTCAAAGCAGCAGATTGGTGATGGATCTGACAATTATGGGCAGGCAGCCGGCCAGATGGCGAAAGCAGCCAGACAGTCCGGGCAGGAAGCTGTGAAGCAGACTGCCGCTAAAGGAGCAGAACAGGCATCCAATGCGGCTGCAGCGACTGTAAAAGCCGGTGTAGAGGGTGGCAAAGCTGCCGCTGAGATTGCAGCGGGAACGGCTGCAGGAGGGCCATGGGGAGCTGTTCTTTCGGCTGCCTGGTCTATGCGTCATACTTTGTTCAAAGTTTTAGTTTGTATCTGTCTATTCCTGCTGTTTCTGATTGTTATGATAGTGTCCTTGCCCTCGATTGTTTTTAACAGCATATTTGGGCTGGATGGGAACAAGCCGATAGAGGGTGTCACGCCGACTGCGGTTTATGCGGAGATGGCAGGGGCGGTTTCTGACGTGGTGGATGATGGGTATAGCCAGGCGCTTGCCAAAGTGGAGAGCATGATATCCGATGGCGGGTATGACTATGACTTATCTATGGAGGCTCTGGTTAATTATGCGCAAAGTTCATCGGGATATGATGTCAGCTATATCCTGGCGGCATATTCAGCCTCCATGCAGCAGCAAAACACAAAGAAAGAGGATATGGTTTCAAAACTCGGAAACGTTGCCGGGAGCATGTTCCCGGTCACATCAGAGGAAAAGCAGAAGGAAATCATTATCCCTGTCACTTATTATACCTATCAACCAGTGACACTGACGGTTGTAACCGATAAAGTGAAAACAGGCACCGTCAATGGGGTGGCGCAGTACCGGTATGAAACCGCAGAAAAGACATATTACCTGCCGGATGAATCCCATACCAGTAATGAGCCGGTTGAGATTGACGCATATAAAAGCGTGACAGTATCCCTCCCGGTTTATTCTGGCGGCGCAGTCACCGGCACTACGGAGGAAACCTATTATCAGGCGGATGGGAAAGAAACAGTTACGCCGGGGACGGAGACAATTAAATATATAGAATGTACGATTCATCCATTTGATAATGCCGTAATTGCCACAGCATTTGGGATTAACCTGGATGCGCCATACGAGCAATTTGGAATCACTTATGGAGAAGCAATCCAAAAGATGGCCACAGCTCTTAAAATGACGCTGTATGGAATAGCAGGAAACGGGCAGTCTGTTCCTTTGACAGATGCGGAATTAATCGCATTTGTGAACCGGCAAAACTGTAATGCTACACGAAAACATATTTTGACAACAGCTCTTTCGCTCGTAGGGAAGGTTCCGTATTTCTGGGGTGGAAAATCAGGTCCGGGATGGAATGATGAATGGAATACGCCAAAGCTGGTAACAGCTGCAGGTTCTACAACAAGCGGAACCATCAGACCGTATGGGTTGGATTGTTCCGGCTTTACTGACTGGACCTATAAGACGGCTGTGGGAGTGAACCTCTATGGGGGAACATGGAATCAGTGGGAAGAAACGGCTGCTGTTTCTGCAAGTGAACTTCTTCCTGGAGATTTGGGGTTTTTAAGAGAATCGGACGGACAAGGGTGGAGCCATGTGCTTATTTTTGCCGGATATGGAGAAGATGGCAGGCGGATGTGGGTACATTCATCAGGCGGAGAAGGCGTTATCTTAAATTCTCCAAGCTATGAAGCCACATTGGAGCTTAGGAGGCCACAGAATGTGGATTTTGACGCGCCGGTTCCGGACAATATTCAAGGTACGCCGATTTCAACTCTGGAGGTAGACGTGACGCATTATTGTGCCTGCGCAAAATGCTGCGGCAGCAATGCAAACGGCATTACTGCCAGTGGGAAAATAGCTTCCAGGGGAATGGTGGCCATGTCCAGCCATTATCCGTTTGGAACACAGATTATGATTAACGGTACAATGTATACGGTGGAAGATCGCGGCGGATCCGGAATTGAAAATGACATACACCGTGTGGATATTTACGTTCCAGACCATAACGAGGCGCTGCGGCTTGGACGGTTTAGGACAACAGCAACAATTTACAGATTAGGCAGGTGATTTATTTGGAGGATAAAGAGTATAACAATATTTATGCCATACCGGCAAATTATACAGACTCAGGTAAGATTTTGGGAGGTATGCTGGAACCGCGGAATGCGATTGAAGCAGTTATACTGGTGGCGCTTTTGGGTTATCCGGAGCTGATGCTGATTTCCATGCCGGGAACCATACGAATTGTCGTCATGACTGTGACGCTTCTGCCAACAGCGGTTGTCGCCATGATGGGAATTGACGGAGATTCCCTTTTTCAATACCTGGTTCACATAGTCCGCTACATGGCGAAAAAAAGAAAACTACATTTCAGAAGGGTGGGTTATCATTATGATCCGAAACAGCTCCGCAAAAGAAAAAAAGGCGGCAGATCAAAGAAAAAAGTTGAAAAAACAAAGAAAAAAGCTGGAAAAGCTTGATTTCGTGCAGGATTTTATTCCAATTAAAGACATTACACACGGAATCATACAGACAACGGACGGAAGATTTATCAAGATTCTGGAGATAGAGCCGATTAATTTCATGCTCCGTTCCGGGGAAGAGCAGTTTAGCATCATTTCATCCTTTGCAAGCTGGCTGAAAATTTCACCTATGCGCCTGCAGTTTAAGAGCATTACCAGAAAAGCGGATTCTGATAAACATGTGGCAATGATCCAGGAAGAGCTGGCAGAGGAAGAGGATAGGCAGTGCAGGTCGCTCGGTGAAGGATATATCCGCCTGATTAAAGATGTGGGAAGCAGGGAGGCGCTGACAAGGCGCTTCTTTTTGATTTTCCAGTATGAAGAAATCAGACGAGGGGATAATGACGATTTTTCTCAGATATACGGAATGCTGCAGACCGCAGAACAGAATGCAAAAGCATATTTTCTGCAATGTGGAAACTCTATCCTGCAGCCAAGGGATCCGGATGAAGCTACGGTGGAAATCCTGTATATGTTTTTTAACCGCTGTTCCTGTGTGGATGAGGCATTCTCTTTGCGGATGAACCGGGTAGTGGTTGACACAATGGCGGCAAAGAATCGGGTCATCGGGGTGGACCCGATACCGCATATCCGAATGGCGCATTTTCTGTCACCGCGTGGGATTGACCTGACGCATTATAACTATATCATTATGGACGGGCTGTACTATTCGTTTTTATATATCAAAGGGAACGGCTATCCCGGTATGGTACGTGCAGGCTGGATGTCGGCGCTGATCAATGCCGGGGAAGGGATTGACATAGATGTCCATCTCCGCCGTGAGAACCGAAGTAAAACGATTGACAAGGTGGCGCAGCGTATCCGGTTGAACCGCACGAAACTCAAAAGTATGCAGGACACCAGTACCGATTACGAGGAACTTACGAATTCTATTCAGGCAGGGTATTTCATAAAGCATGGGATTGCAAATAACAATGAGGATTTATTTTACATGTCTGTGTTTGTGACGGTATCAGCGAAAAGCTATGAGGAGCTGATGTGGCGGAAGCAGCAGATTTCCGATATGTTGAAATCTATGGATATGTATATTAGCGACTGTAAATTCCAGCAGGAGGCGGCGCTGCGATCCGTAATGCCGTTTCTGCAGATAGCGCCGTCTCTGGAAAAGAAGTCCCAGAGGAATGTGCTTACCAGCGGAGCAGCGTCTACCTATATGTTTACAAGCTTTGAAATGTCGGATGATACAGGTGTGCTGCTGGGCGTCAACCGGCATAACAATTCACTGTGTATTGTAGACCTGTTTAATACGAAGAAAAATAAAAATGCCAACCTGAACCTGCTCGGTACCAGCGGAGCCGGAAAGACCTTTACGCTTCAGCTGCTTGCGCTTAGGATGCGCATGAGAGGAATCCAGTGCTATATTCTGGCTCCGATTAAAGGACATGAGTTCAAAAGGGCCTGTCACCGGATCGGCGGCCAGTATATCAAGATAGCGCCGGGTTCTCCGCATTGTATCAATGTCATGGAAATCCGGCATACGATTACACCAGAGATGGAACTGATTGACGAGATGGATTACAGCGAGATGGATTCCATGCTTGCAAGGAAAATCCAGCAGCTGATGATTTTCTTTTCCCTGCTGATTCCAGACATGACGAATGAGGAGGAACAGATGTTGGATGAGGCGTTGATTAAGACATATGCTGATTTCGGCATCACGCATGATAACGATTCTTTATATAAAAACAGGAAAGCGGCACATCCAAAGATGAAGACGATGCCGATTCTTGAGGATCTCCATAAAAATCTATTGGAAAACCCAATGACGCAGCGGATTGCCGTTATTGTAAGCCGCTTTGTTACAGGTTCAGCGCAGTCCTTTAACCAACAGACCAATGTGGATTTGAGCAATAAATATATTGTACTGGATTTGTCTGAACTGAAGGGCAAGCTGCTTCCGGTGGGGATGATGATTGCCCTGGACTATGTTTGGGATAATGTGAAAGCAGACCGGACAAAAAAGAAAGCGATCATGATTGATGAAATCTGGCAGCTTGTAGGGGCATCTTCCAACAGGCAGGCAGCGGAATTCTGCCTGACGATTTTTAAGACAATCCGGGGATTTGGCGGGGCTGCTATTTCAGCTACGCAGGATTTGTCGGATTTCTTCAGCCTGGAAGATGGGAAGTACGGACGGGCAATCGTCAATAATTCAAAAAATAAAATTATTTTGAACCTGGAGCCGGATGAGGCTCGTTATGTCCAGGATGTCCTGAAGCTGACGAAAACAGAGGTCCGTTCCATTACAAGGTTCGAGAGAGGGGAAGCGTTAGTATACTCGAACAACAATAAGGTGCCGGTAGTAATCAAAGCTTCCAAGGAAGAACAGGAAATGATTACTACAGACCGTGCGGAACTGGAAGCAATTTTGCGGGAGCGGCAGAAAGAAAAAACGCATTCCGCATAGAAATACTTATTTGGGCGCAAATACTTACAGCCCACATTTATTATACTGACAAGGAGGTGGCAGAAATGCTGTTACAGGATGAGCAGTACGTTGTGAAATGGCTGTCCCAGTATGGGGCGTTGCCAAAGACACAGATTGTCCGGATGCTGCAAAAGCCGGAGAAGACAGCCGAAAAGATTCTTCGGAACCTGAAAAAGCAGATGCAGATAGCAGATGTGTCAGGCGGCTATTACGTTGGCCTGGATCCCATGTGTCGTCCGGATCAGCGTATCATACTGGCAGTATGGGTGCTGCTCAAGTTTATTGACTATGTAGATCCGATGGCTCATTACCCTGCGGTCTACCCGTCGCAGCTTTTCTTTCTAAAGGAAAACATCGGGTATGAAATTGTGGTTCTCTATGAAGGAGAACAGAGCCAGTTAAGGCTTTTACAGCCGCAGGAGGATTTGAAATATATCATTATTGTCCCCCATATTGCAATGGCGGAAAAATTGAAACTGCCGGATGCGCCGTGTCTGTTTGCAACGGTTGATTTTCAGGGGGAGGAGGAACCAAAAATTATTTTTTATTCAGAGGAGGCGGTAGGAAATGGCAGGAGAGAATTCATTCATAAAAGTCCTGGATAAAGTGGAGCTGGCGAAACGAAGTCTGGAGTCAGAGATGGCTTATGTGCGCCGCTTTTACAAAGATGCGGATTTTCAGGCGGCATACGATGCAGCCCTCCGGCTGGAAGAAATTTCAGAACGGCTGGCGCTTTTCACAAGAAGGCTTCCGGCATATACTGGATGCCCTATGGCGGGAGCTGCAGTAGAAAACTGTATGGCAGAAAGCATTCCGGTTGAGATTGGCTTTACGGCAGATGGCTGGTTTGCGCTCCGTATTCCGGTGTTGCTTCCCAAAAAGTCTTCTGGTTCAGCGGATTATATCCGCTCTTTTTTATACCCTGCCATGCGGAGGTTTTTCCAGACACAGCCGCCGGTCCGGTACCGGGACTGTGTTTTGGTTTACCGGCATGTCTATAGCAGGGATCGGCCAGAGCGCCAGAAACGGGATCATGACAATATTGAGGTCAATATGGTATCGGACATTGTGGCATTGTATGTTATGCCCGATGACAGTCCGAAGGTGTGCGCCCATTATTACTGCAGTGTATCGGGGACGGATGACCGTACCGAGGTATATGTTGTACCTAAAAATGATTTTCCATTATGGCTGGTGACAGAGCGCGCTATGCCGGATAAGGGGGTGAAATTATATGAAACACGGTAGATTTAAGCGGAAAAACATATGTAAAAACAGGCAGAGTTCTGTCCCTGAAAAATACATATCTTCCCAAAGGCAGAAAACGCCCGGTATTGCTGCGGTCTGGGGGAGGCACTATGCAGGAAAATCCGACAAAGAGAGCAGTCATGTTGTCGGAAAATGCTTCAAATCGGGAGAGGGTTAAAATGCTGCACTTCCGTCCGGGCAGTCAGGTCTGGCAGCTCATCACACTGCTTTCCGTCACAGGAGAGTTCCCGTTTCGCTCCATTCGGATGCTTGGGAAGGAACGTGTTCTGAAAGCTTTGGTGACAAAATTGACCATGCCCCAGACAATCCAAAATCCCCAGACTGAAACAGAAATGACCTGCAGATTGTTAACTGTTACTGGAAGAAGCAGTTCCAAAACAGTCCGTTTGTACAAAGCTGCTCTTCCCATACTGGAGTGGGTTCATCCGGCTGCGTACCGGTATTATATGGATGCATTCTGGAATCACCGATTCCCAGGGGACTCTGCCCACAGGGAGAGGAACCACAGGGTATCGGAAACGGTAATGCTCTGTATGCGGGCAGGAATAGAAACGAGGCCCTACCTGCTTCCACATTTGCAAAACGGGGGCCGGTTCTCTGTCATACCGGAGGGAAGTTCGTTCTATCTTGCAAGGGACATCAAGAAGATTGGCCAGGCGGAGATGAACAAAACCATGTTCACTCGGATGGTCGGAGCTATTTTTTCTCACGGCAGTTGTTATGCTGTTTACAATACACGCGCAGCCGCAATGAAATGGAGTGGGATGGGAGAATTTAAGGCGCTCCACAATTTAACTGAAGTCGGGCGTCTGAATGCTGGCACGGATCAGATTTCTTCAGCAGTGCTTTTCGGTGAGTCTGGTGAAATAGCCCTGAAAACATTGCTGGAGTCGGATAAAAGCCGGCGGCTTGAGTTCCGGTTTGATTCCATTTACCACCATATTTATTTCGTGCCCATGGATGTGTGCGGCATGCGTCAGCTATCTATTCTGTCTGTCCCAGACTGGAAAGAAAAGCTGCTTGATTTATTGTTTGAGCCTGAAGTCAGATCTTTTGACAAAGGTTTTTTTGAATACGATGCCTGTGTGGACGGCGTATATATTTTATCGCATCTGGACGGTGACATTGCAAGAC
>CAJTVT010000010.1 GCA_910580015.1 uncultured Lachnospiraceae bacterium | reverse complement strand
AAGTGATGGAAACACTTTGCACATAAAAGCGCTCTGAAAAGCTAGCTTTCCAGAGGCTTTTTGTGCAAGATGTCTATGCTGCCAAAGGCAGCAAGACCTTTTGGCGCTATAATATCGGCTATTATAAAAAATGGGGAAATTCAAACAAGATGCAGAAAGAAAAAATGTGATTTCAGTTTGCTTGTGTTATAATGGACTTTAGAGCAAATCGAAAAATTTTTACGAATTTCACCCATGAGGAGGAACAGAGAGTGAACATTCTATATGCTGAGCATATTGATAAAAGTTATAAGACCCCACAGGGGATTCTGGAAATCTTAAAAGACCAGTGCCTTGCGCTGGAGGAAGGGGAAATGGCGGCGGTTATGGGGCCATCTGGAAGCGGTAAGACCACATTGTTTCAAATTCTGTCTGGTATTGATATTCCAGATCGGGGAAATGTCTGGTTTGAAGGAGAGAATTTGATGGAAATGACACAGGAACAGCGGGCAGACTTTCGGAGAAAACATATGGGAATGGTATTTCAAGATTTTCAATTGCTGGAAAGCTTGAATGTCAGAGAGAATATCTTGCTGCCGCTGGTGTTGGACGGCGTAGAAGCAAAAGAGCAAGACATGCGTTGTGAGAAAATAATGGACATTCTTGGAATTACCACACAGGCAGAAAAAGGATTGACACAGCTTTCGGGTGGGCAGAAGCAGCGGACAGCAATTGCAAGGGCGTTGATTGGAGAACCAAAGCTTGTTCTGGCAGATGAACCCACGGGAAATCTGGATCGCAGCACAACGGTGGAAGTCATGAAGTGCATGAGAGAATTGAACTGTAGGCTTAGCACAGCGTTTCTTGTGATTACCCATGATTCTTATGTGGCAAGCTGTTGTGACAGAGTGATTCAGATGGGAGGAGGGCAGATATGACATTTTCCCAGCTTGTATGGAAAATGATGCGTTTTCATTGGAAAAAATACCAAATTTATTTTTGGAGCCAGGTAACAGGGGCAATCGTGTTTATGTGCTTTGCCAATATTTTGTTTCATGAGGATTTCATGAACCCAGCAGTGGTAGATTCTCTGATTTCAAGCAATATTTATTTTCCAGGTGTATTGTCAGCCTTTTTGCTGGTATTTTTGATTCTGTTGTCAGCGAAGGTGTATCTGCGCGGAAGGATGCCAGAGTATGGAATTTTGATGGTTACAGGGTGCAGTCGAAATAAAATTTTGCAACTTCTTTGTATGGAACAACTGATCCTGAGTGTCTTAGGGCTTTTGACTTCGTTTGTGCTGGGAAGTGCGGTATCTGTTCTTTTCTATGTGATGATTGGAAAAATCACAGGCATCGAAAAATTGCACTGGAAGTTTTTGCCCGCTGTTTTTATGATTCTGACAGTTTTATATCTGATATCATTTTTTATATCTCTTATCATAAATCTAAGTTCTGTGATGGCGATGCAGGTGATTGGTCTTATGAAAAGACCTTTTCATTTACATAAGAAGAGTTTGTTTCACACATGGATGGAAAAACATTTTCCGCGGTTTATGCGCAGGCAGCTTCCGCGTAAGGCATATTTAGCAGGTCATAAATGGGAATGGAGGCTGCGTTGGGGAATATCTGCAATTTTAACAGCAGTTGCCGTATGGCTCCTTTGTCTTGGCGTAGTGCTCTGTCCAGTCACTATGAGAAATGCAGAAATGTACGCTCCATACGATATGGTATTTTGTGAATTTATGGGGATGAATCAGGGGCAGGCCGGCCAGGTAACAGAAATATTGCGGGAGAATGGGATAGCCGTGACAGAACATATTGCGATTTCCTACGTTCGAGATAACGCTTTTACTTATCTTCCTGCTTCAGAAGCAAACAAACTTCCAGGATGTTTTTATAAGATACAGCAGGGAACCTTCCGACAAGTTTATCCGTATGATAAAGACGACGGATATGAGAGAGAACCAGTGAAAATAGAAGAGATTTTTCTTCACAGCGATCATATGAAACAGAAGGAAAGGCTTGTAAGTCAAGGAACAGAATGGAATATATTGTACAATCGTAATCCAGCTTTTGCAGATCAGATTGTGATTGTCAATGATGAAGATTTTCGCCATATGAGGCAAAATTCTGGAGCTTATTGGGAGGGCAAGGCAAATTTATTCCGATTTTCCTCTTGGAAGTCTTCCGAGCAGGCATTAGAAGATGCACAGGAATATCTTAACAGCCAAAATGGGTTGCCAGGGGAGGAATGGCGTTATTTTCGCTTGACGTCCAGATTGGAGGAACAAAAAAAGGCTACGGCATCCAATAGATTTATGATGACAGTATTTAGTTTTACCGCAGTGGTATTATTGTTGTCTGGATTTCTTGTGATATTTTTTGGACTGGAATGCGAGCAGGAGGAACAGGAGCGGACGGCAAAAAGTATGTATTTGACAGGGGTTACGAGGCAGCAGATCCTTCGATATTGGAAATATCGGATCCGGGTGCGTGTGCTTGTACCTGCCATATCAGGCATTATCCTTGGGATCACGGCCGTGGTGATAATGACAAATTCTATTTTCTAAATAAATAACAACTTGGACTATCTTATTCAAATGTGGAAATAAAATAGATGGACTTTATCGCTTTAAAGTATTGATTTTTGCACAGAGAAACAGTATACTGATAAAATGCGGTATACTGTTTTTGATTGCCAGAAAAAAAGTTTATTTTGTGTAGGCAGTCAAAAGATGGGGCTTGTATTTCCATGTATATTTATGTGGAATAACCAATTATTTTGTGGTAAAATAAGATTGTTTTGTAGAATCTGAAGAATAAAAATACAAATTGAAGGAGAAAATAAAATGATTTGGGCAAAAGAAGAAACAATGTCAAGGGCTGAGATCGAATCCCTCCAGTTAGAACGGCTCAAAGAGACTGTGGCAAGGGTCTATGAGAAGGTTGCACCCTATCGCCAGAAGATGGAAGCAGTCGGAGTGACACCGGAGAATATTCAGACCCTGAAGGATCTTGCCAAGCTGCCTTTTATCACGAAACAGGACATGAGAGACAATTATCCATTTGGTCTGTTTGCAGTGCCAAAAGATGATCTGGTGCGCATCCATGCATCTTCGGGAACAACTGGAAAACCCACTGTGGTAGGATATACCAAAAAAGATTTGGAAGTCTGGACCGAATGCGTTTCTAGAATTGCAGCCATGGGAGGAGCCACCTCCAAAGATGTGGCGCAGATTTGTTTTGGATATGGGATGTTTACTGGGGCGCTGGGACTTCATTTTGGATTGGAAAATATGGGCGCAGCGCTGGTTCCCTCCTCCACTGGAAATACAGAGAAACAGATTATGTATATGAAAGATTTTGGTACGACACTTCTGGTAGCGACTCCTTCTTATGCGCTGCGCATTGGGGAAGTGGCACGACAGATGGGAATTGACCCTCAAAGGGATTTAAAGGTCAAGATTGGATTGGTGGGAAGCGAACTTCTCACAGAGGCAATGCGTTCGGAGATGCATAAACTGTGGGGAGAGGAAATGCTCGTCACATCCAATTATGGAATGAGCGAACTGATGGGACCAGGTGTGTCTGGAGAGTGTGAGCAGCTCTGTGGTATGCATGTGAATGAAGATTTCTTTATTCCAGAGATTATTAATCCGATCACTGGGGAGGTTCTTCCGCCAGGCGAAAAGGGAGAGTTGGTGATCACATGTATCTATAAAGAAGCATTGCCCCTGATTCGTTATCGGACCAAAGATGTGACCAGGCTGATCTATGAACCATGTAAATGTGGCAGGACTACGGTGCGCATGGAAAACCTGGACGGAAGAACAGATGATATGCTGAAAATTCGTGGTGTCAACGTGTTCCCAAGTCAGATTGAGGAAGTGCTCTTGGGCATTGAGGAGATCGGACCACACTATGAGATCATTGTTACGAGGAAAAATCATTCTGACATTTTGGAGATCCGAGTGGAGCTTGTGGAACCAGTGGATGCCTATCGGCAATTGGAGGCATTGGAGAAGAAGATCAAACAGAAACTGCGGGTTGTCCTGGGACTGGATGCAAAGATCCGGCTGGAATCTCCAAATACCTTACAGCGGTTTGAGGGCAAGGCACAGAGAGTGAAAGACTTGAGAAAGGAAGTGTAATCAGTGGATAAAAAAATCATGTTGGGTAATGAGGCGATTGCCAGAGGCGCCTATGAGGCTGGGGTTAAGGTTTCTGCGGCATATCCTGGTACGCCCAGTACCGAAATCAGTGAAAATATTGTAAAGTATGAAGAAATTTATGCAGAATGGTCCCCAAATGAGAAGGTGGCCACAGAGGTAGCGATCGGCGCATCAATCAGCGGTGTGCGTGCCATGGCTTCCATGAAACATGTAGGTGTCAATGTAGCAAGCGACCCATTGTATACGATTTCCTATGGCGGAGTAAATGGTGGCCTGGTGCTGGTAGCAGCAGACGATCCTGGGCTTTACAGTTCACAAAATGAGCAGGACACACGATGTGTGGCAAGGGCAGCGATGGTGCCTGTCTTGGAGCCCTCTGACAGTCAGGAAGCAAAAGACTTTGTAAAATTTGCTTATGAGATCAGTGAAAAATATGATACGCCAGTGATTGTTAGGACAACTACCCGTCTGGCACATTCTCAGGGAACCGTGACACTTGAAGAGCGAATTGAGCCAGAGGATAAGCCTTATGAGAGAAATCCAGCCAAATTTGTAATGATGCCAGGCAATGCCATTGGACGCCATGTCTATGTGGAGAAGCGAATGAAGGCAATGGCACAGGACAGCAGCAGTTTTGAGATTAATCGTGCAGAATACAACGATACTTCCATTGGATTTATCACCAGCGGTATTCCATACCAATATGTAAAGGAAGCCTGTCCGAATGCCTCTGTCTTAAAGCTTGGTATGGTGCATCCGCTTCCAAGAAAACTGATTGAAGAATTTGCATCTAAGGTGGAGAAGCTTTACATATTTGAGGAGTTAGAGCCTGTGATCGAGGAACAGGTGAAATCCTGGGGTATTGAAGCTATCGGCAAAGAGATCTTCACAGTACAGGGAGAATATTCCGCAAATATGCTTCGGGAAAAAGTATTACATGAAGAAATACAGGTCAAAGAACCTGCAAAAGTTCCAGCAAGACCGCCGATTCTTTGTCCAGGATGTCCACATAGAAGCGTGTATTCTGTCTTGAATAAATTAAAAATTCATGCCGCAGGTGATATCGGCTGTTACACTTTGGGAGCAGTCGCGCCGTTAAATGTTATTGATACCACAGTTTGTATGGGAGCCAGTATTTCCACACTGCATGGTATGGAGAAAGCAAAGGGCAGAGAGTATATCAAAAATTGGGTGGCAGTGATTGGAGATTCCACTTTTTTACATACAGGTGTGAATTCCCTGATGAATATGGTATATAATCAGGCCACAGGAACCGTGATTATTCTGGACAATTCCACCACTGGAATGACTGGACACCAGGATCACGCTGCTACTGGAAAGACGTTAAAGGGCGAGATCGTACCTGCAATTAATATTTATGAACTCTGCAAAGCGATGGGTATCAAGCATGTGACAGAGGTGGATGCGTTTGACACGAAGGAACTAGAACGGATTGTCAAAGAAGAAGTGGCCAGAGATGAAGTTTCTGTCATTATTACAAAAGCCCCCTGTGTGTTGTTAAAGGGAAATGTATTTCCATATAAATGCAGGCCAGTGATAGACCAGTGTAAAAAATGTGGTGCTTGTCTAAGGCCAGGTTGCCCAGCTCTGACGAAAAATGCAGATGGAACCATCACCATAGACGATACCATGTGCAACGGCTGCGGGCTCTGTGAACAATTGTGTAAATTTAACGCCATAGAGCGGGTAGAAGCATAGATGGGAGGCAGAGATATGACAAAAAATATAATGATTGTAGGCGTAGGTGGCCAGGGAACCCTTCTCACCAGCCGTATTTTGGGGGGAATTACTTTGGACGCCGGATATGATGTGAAATTGTCTGAAGTACACGGCATGGCGCAAAGAGGGGGCAGTGTGGTAACTTTTGTGCGCTATGGAGAAAAAGTTGCTGAACCCATTGTGGAAGAAGGCCAGGCAGACGTATTAATCGCATTTGAAAAATTAGAGGCGCTGCGTTATGCACATTTTCTGAAAAAAGATGGTGTTTTGGTAGTGAATGAACAGAGAATTGAACCGATTACCGTTGTGACAGGCGCTGCCGAGTACCCAGAACATATTGTGGAAGGATTGGAACAACACCATACAGTATATAAGATTGACGCTATGGCGGAGGCAAAAAAATTAGGAAATTCCAAAGTGTTTAATATTATCGTTCTGGGCATGGCTGCAAAACATATGGATTTTTCAAAAGAGGCATGGCTTAAGATTATAGAGAAAACAGTTCCCCCAAAAACCGTGGATATCAATAAAAAAGCGTTCCTGAAAGGCTATGAAGGATAGACGATCCAGTGGATTTGTATTGTACAGGAGGAAATACTTGTGCAGTATGATCGTCGGATTCATTGCTTACAGAAATAGCAAGAGAAATAGCAGGAGGTTTCACAGAAATGATTTGGAATGAGACAAAGGAATGTATGAGCAGGGATGAACTGGAATACCTGCAAGGGAAACGTTTGGTTAAGGTTGTTGACCGAGTGTATCACAATGTGAAGTTTTATCGGAAAAAAATGCAGGAATTGGGTGTTGAGCCTGGCGATATCAATGGGATTGAAGATCTCCACAAACTGCCCTACACGACCAAAAATGATCTGCGAGACACTTATCCCTTTGGTCTGTTTGCAGCTCCCCAGTCAGAGATTGTCCGCATTCATGCGTCATCTGGCACAACTGGAAAAGCTACCGTGGTAGGGTATACTAGAAGAGATCTGGAAATCTGGAGCGAATGCGTGGCAAGGGCGTTGGCACAGGCAGGAGTTACACGAGATGACATTATTCAGGTGGCTTATGGCTATGGGTTGTTTACGGGAGGTCTTGGCGCTCATGGCGGTGCAGAGAAGCTTGGAGCTATGGTAGTGCCCATGTCAACAGGAAATACGAAAAAGCTCACCACTATGATGAAAGATTTTGGTGTCACAGCGATTGCCTGCACGCCATCTTACTTACTTCATATTGCAGAGGTCCTTGAAGAGTCAGGTGATATCCCGAATATCAAGCTGAAGGCGGCTATCTGTGGTGCAGAGCCATGGACCGACAATATGCGTAAGCAGATAGAAGAGAGATTACATATCAATGCTTTTGACATTTATGGGTTGTCAGAAGTGATGGGACCAGGGGTTGCCTGCGATTGTCAGTATCACAAAGGACTCCATGTCTATGAGGATCATTTCCTGCCAGAAATCATTGACCCTGATACATTTAAGCCGATGAAGAGAGGGGAAACAGGAGAGCTGGTATTTACCACATTAACGAAGGAAGGATTGCCTCTATTGCGTTATCGCACGAAAGATCTGACAAGTATTTCCTATGATAAATGCGAATGTGGCAGGACGCTGGCAAGAATCAGCCGGTTCAAGGGTCGTTCCGATGATATGCTGATTATCCGAGGCGTCAATGTGTTCCCATCCCAGATTGAAGCGGCATTGTTGGAGATGGGCGGAGTTACCCCTCACTACATGATGATTGTAGACCGCAAAAATAATCTGGACACACTGGAAATTCAGGTGGAGGTAGAGGAACGCTTCTTCTCTGATGAGATCAAGGATTTGGAAAGTCTCACAAAGAAAATTGCACATGTAATTCAAAATGCCATCGGACTTGCGGCAAAAATTAAGCTGGTAGCGCCTAAGACATTGGAGCGCAGCATGGGAAAAGCAGTTCATGTTATTGACAAACGTAAATTGGTATAAAGGAGGAGCGCATATGTTTATCAAGCAATTATCTGTATTTATTGAAAATCAGGAAGGACGCCTGGAGGAAGTATTGGACGTTTTAAAGCAAGAGCAGGTCAGTATCATTTCTTTAAGCTTGGCAGATACCAGTGAATATGGCTTGTTAAGAATGATCACTTCTAACCCAGAGGCTGGTCAGAAAGCATTAAAAGAAAAAGGATTTGCGGCAATGCTTACAGATGTTCTTGCTGTGAAGCTGTCTCATCAGGTTGGAAAGTTGCAGGAGGTGTTGAGCCATGTCTGTAAGGCTGGCTTGAATGTGGAATATATGTATGCTTTGTCTAATAAGGACAATGAGGCTTCTATTATCTGTAAAATCTCCAATGGAGACGAGGCCGCAGAACTTCTAAAGAGCAAGGAAGTGGAACTGTACAGCCAGCATGATATCATGAAAATATTCTGTTAAGGGGTACATTATGGTGATAGATTTTCACACCCATATATTCCCAGATAAAATTGCGGCAAGGACCATTGAAAAGCTGGAGAATATTGCCAATGTCAAGGCGTTTACAGATGGGAGAGAAGAAAGCTTGATTGCCTCCATGAAGGAGGCAGAGGTGGATTTGTCTGTGGTGCTTCCTGTAGTTACAAGGCCAGAGCAATTTGAAACGGTCAATCAGTTTGCAGTGCAGCTCAATGACAAATATCAGAAGAAAAAAAGGAAGTTGTTGTCTTTTGGTGGGATTCATCCTGACACTCTAGATTACCGGAAGGAGCTGCGCATCATTCAGGAGATGGGATTGCTTGGGATTAAGCTTCACCCAGATTATCAAAATACTCATATAGATGACCTGAAATATATGCGAATTTTGGACTATGCATCTGAGCTTGGATTAATCAGTGTGATTCACGCAGGGATTGATATCGGATTTCCAGATAATGTGCGATGTACTCCCAAACGTATTCGTAAGGTGTTGGATGAAGTCGCGCCAAAGAATATGGTGCTTGCCCATTATGGCAGTTTTGGCTTGTGGCAGGAGACGGAAGAACTTCTTGCTGGGGAAGACGTATACTTTGATACAGCGTATACGTTTGGGTTTATTGAGGATGAAGTTTTTTTGAGAATTATGAAAAAGCATGGTGCAGACCGCATTCTGTTTGCCACAGACAGTCCCTGGGGCGGACAGAAAGAATCACTTGATCAACTTGGAAAGATTGTCATAGATAAAGAAGATTTAGATAAAATTAAGGGTCAGAATGCCCAAAAGCTGTTGAGCAGGGCGCTCTGTCTGTACGAATAGGAAGAAAGAAAAGACAGATAGTCTTTTTGTATGATGGCTGCCTGCGAAGGAGGACAAATGTGTTAGTTAAAGTAATATTTTTGATTATATTTTTTGCAGTAATGATTGGGGTAGGCTTGTATTCCAGAAAGCATGCTACCAATGTCAATGATTTTGTGCTGGGGGGCAGAAGTGTGGGGCCCTGGTTGACCGCGTTTGCCTATGGAACTTCTTATTTCTCAGCGGTGGTTTTCGTAGGCTATGCGGGGCAGTTTGGATATAAGTATGGACTTGCCTCCACCTGGATTGGAATTGGTAATGCACTGATCGGATCCCTACTGGCTTGGGTAATCCTGGGCAGGCGTACCCGTATCATGAGCAATCATCTTTCTGCGGCAACCATGCCAGATTATTTTGGAAAACGTTACAACAGCAAGGCACTTCGAATTGCCGCCTCTGCCATTGCCTTTGTTTTCTTGATTCCATATACTGCCTCCGTTTATAACGGACTGTCCAGGCTGTTTGGGATGGCATTTGATATTCCCTATGAGGTCTGTGTTATAGTTATGGCTGTACTGACCTGTGCCTATGTGATTCTGGGGGGGTATATGGCGACGGCCATCAACGATTTTATTCAAGGAATTGTCATGCTGGTGGGAATTGTGGCAGTGATAGCTGCTGTATTAAGTGGACATGGCGGTTTTATGGAAGCGGTACGTTCTCTGTCTGAATTGGAAAGTGATGTAGCCATCACCATGGGACAGAAAGGAGCGTTTGCCTCTTTCTTTGGACCAGATCCATTAAATCTTTTGGGCGTTATCATCTTGACCTCCCTTGGAACATGGGGACTTCCACAGATGATACATAAGTTTTATGCGATTAAGGATGAAAAATCCATCCAGTCTGGGACGATTATTTCCACATTTTTTGCAGTGATTGTTTCAGGAGGATGTTATTTTCTGGGAGGTTTCGGAAGATTGTTCGATTCGGCGGCAATTCATAAAGAAGATGGAAGTGTGATTTATGACGCGATCATTCCTGAAATGCTGTCCACGTTGCCCGATATTTTGGTAGGCGTGGTGATTGTTCTTGTATTGTCGGCTTCCATGTCCACCCTGTCTTCCCTGGTGTTGACTTCAAGTTCCACTTTGACACTGGACTTTTTGAAAGATAATTTTATTAAAAAGATGAGTGATAAAAAACAGCTTCTTTGCATGCGGATTCTGCTGGTATTTTTCATTGTATGTTCCGTGGTACTGGCGCTGTTTCCACCAAAATCCATCGCCCAATTCATCGCCCAGCTTATGGGAATTTCCTGGGGAGCCCTTGCAGGAGCGTTTCTTGCGCCGTTTCTTTATGGGCTGTACTGGAAAGGTGTCACAAGGGCAGCAGTTTGGGCAAGTTTTGCCTGTGGTATAGGCATTACTGTGTCTAACCTGTTTTTATCATACATTGCGTCTCCCATCAATGCAGGAGCGATTGCTATGGTAGTTGGACTGATCATCGTGCCCATTGTCAGTTTGATAACACCGAAAATGGATAAACGAGAAGTACAAGAGATCTTTACCTGTTTGGAAGAGCAGGTAGTGGTAGATAAGAAAATTGCACTTCCAAAAAGTAATGGCGAAAGAGTACAGAAATAACAGAAATCGTATTTTAAAATAAAAACAGAGCCTCACCTAAAATAACAAATAGGTGTGGCTCTGTTCTATTTTATGGCTTTTTCTCGCCGTGAATAAACAGATACAGTTTGAACTTGACATATACCCATATGGGGTATATAATACACTTATGATTTGCATAAGGAGGAAACTTAATGGTTGAGGAACCGATAAAGAATTGTTGTCATAAGACAAAAGAACGAACAGAAAAAGAGTATAAAGACTTGATTCATCGACTGAATCGGATCGAGGGACAGGTGCGGGGCATCAAAGGAATGGTGGAGAAGGATGTATATTGTACGGATATTTTGGTTCAGGTAGCGGCAGTGAATGCAGCTTTGAACAGCTTTAGCCGTGTGCTGCTTTCTAATCACATTAAAACCTGCGTTACCCAGGATATCAGAGAAGGGAAAGAGGAGACCATAGATGAATTAGTGGCAACTCTTCAGAAGTTGATGAAATAATTATTCGCAAAGAAAGGAGAAGGGATGGAACAATATTCAGTGACAGGGATGAGTTGTGCTGCTTGCAGTGCACGAGTGGAACAGGCAGTTTCCAAGGTATCTGGTGTTACTGCCTGTTCGGTAAGTCTGCTGACTAACTCGATGGGTGTGGAAGGAGCGGCAGCGGAAGCGGAAATCATTCGTGCAGTGGAGGAGGCTGGTTATGGTGCATCCAAAAAAGGAGCACATTCTTTACAGGAAACAGCAAATACAGATGATGCATTGCGGGATATGGAGACGCCACTTTTAAGACAGCGGCTTTTCTATTCTCTTGGATTTCTTCTTATTTTAATGTATTTATCCATGGGACATATGATGTGGAATTGGCCGTTACCGGAGATTCTTGCGAAAAATCATGTGGCCATGGGCCTGATACAGCTTTTGCTTGCCACAATCATTATGATCATTAATCAGAAATTTTTTATCAGTGGCTGGAAAAGTTTTCTGCATGGAGCCCCCAATATGGACACTTTGGTTGCACTTGGAGCGGGAGCATCCTTTGTTTACAGTGTATATGCATTGTTTGCCATGACGGATGCACAGCTCAGGGGTGATATGGGTGGCGTGATGGGCTATATGCACGAATTTTATTTTGAGTCGGCCGCCATGATTTTAACCTTGATTACCGTGGGAAAAATGTTGGAAGCGAAAGCCAAGGGCAGAACCACAGATGCATTGAAAGGATTGATGAAGCTTGCGCCAAAGACTGCGGTCATTCTAAAAGATGGAAAAGAAACGGAAGTTTCGATAGAGCAGGTAAAAAAGGGAGATATTTTTGTTGTACGCCCTGGAGAACATATCCCCGTAGATGGCATTGTGTTAGACGGAACCAGTGCAGTAAATGAGGCAGCTTTGACAGGAGAGAGCATTCCGGTGGATAAATCAGAGGGAGATTTGGTGTCTGCTGCAACGGCAAATCAATCTGGTTTCTTGAAATGCCAGGCATCCAGGGTGGGAGAAGATACCACCTTGTCTCAAATCATACGAATGGTAAGCGATGCAGCGGCGACAAAGGCCCCCATTGCGAAAGTGGCAGATAAAGTATCTGGTGTCTTTGTTCCTGTAGTTATAGGGATTGCTCTGGTGACCCTGATCGTATGGCTTTTTGCTGGAGAAGGGATTGGTTTTGCTCTGGCAAGAGGAATTTCTGTCTTGGTTATTAGCTGTCCCTGTGCATTGGGGCTTGCCACTCCAGTAGCGATTATGGTGGGAAATGGAATCGGCGCTAAAAACGGAATTTTGTTTAAGACAGCAGTGTCTTTGGAAGAGACCGGAAAAATGGATATTGTAGCGCTGGATAAGACAGGAACCATCACAAAGGGAGAACCCAAAGTGACAGATTTGATTCCGATGGAAGGAATTTCCAAGGAGGAGCTTTTGCAATATGCATCTTCTTTGGAGCAGAAGAGCGAGCATCCCTTGGCAAAGGCCATATTAGGATATGGACAGGAGAAAGGGATTGTGCCCGAAGAAGTCACAGAATTTCAGGCGTTGCCAGGAAATGGCCTATCTGGAAGCTATCACGGGAGTTTGCTGTACGCTGGGAATGCTTCCTTTATCCGTAGTCATGTGGTTATTTCTGAGGAGATTGGCAGGAAGGCAGAACAGTTGGCAGAAGAGGGAAAGACTCCACTATTTTTTGCAAAAGACGACCATCTTATCGGGATCATTGCCGTGGCAGATGTAATAAAAGAAGACAGTCCCAGGGCGATACAGGAATTGAAAAACCTGGGAATCCATGTGGTCATGTTGACAGGGGACAATGAGCGCACTGCAAATGCGATAGGAAAAGAGGCAGGCGTGGACGAGGTGATTGCTGGTGTTCTGCCAGAGGGCAAGGAAGCTGTGATTCGTTCCCTTCAAGGCAAGGGAAAGGTGGCAATGGTGGGAGACGGGATCAATGATGCACCAGCTCTTACCAGGGCGGACATGGGCATTGCTATTGGCGCAGGAACAGATGTGGCGATCGATGCGGCGGATATCGTACTTATGAAGAGCCGTCTCAGCGATGTGCCAGCGGCAATTCGTTTAAGTCGTGCTACATTGACCAATATTCATGAAAATCTGTTTTGGGCGTTTATATATAATATGATAGGCATTCCCCTGGCAGCCGGAATCTGGATTCCAGTCTTTGGCTGGCAGTTGAATCCCATGTTTGGTGCGGCGGCGATGAGTTTGTCAAGTTTTTGTGTGGTAACCAATGCGTTGCGACTAAACATGCAAAATATATATAGCAACAAGAAGGATAGACCAAAGAAAAAGCGGCGTGGGACAGAATCGTCAAATGTTACGCAAATATGGTCAAAAGCAGCAAATAAGGAGGAAAATAAAATGGAGAAAACCATGAAAATTGAAGGAATGATGTGTGGACACTGTGAGGCAAATGTAAAAAAATGCCTGGAAGCCCTTGCAGAAGTGGATCAGGCAGTGGTAAGCCATGAGTCAGGCACCGCAGTGGTGACTCTGCATGGAGAGCTTGCAGATGATGTTTTGAAAAAGGCAGTGGAAGAACAGGATTACAAAGTATTGTCCATTCAATAATCAAAGATTTTCATACAGCCATAAAAGCAGGTGATGGAAGGGATCACCTGCTTTTTGCAAAAGAGCACAGACATTTTTGAAAGGGAAAAATGTAGAAATATGTGGACAGACAGATGGGAAAAACCAGGAAAATATTCCTATATTCACTGATTTATTATGGAAATATTTGCAATTAACAGAAAAATTAGAGAAAAATGACAAAAAATAGTTCAAAATTTTCACATATTTTTAATGCGTTTTGAAAAAAATGTGATACAATAATAAAGATAGTAAATACCATCATGTCTAGCCTGCTGTTTGACGGGCTGCATGGCCATCCGATTATGGAAAGTGTTTTACTTTCATTATTTAATGGTTATAAGACCGGGGAGGTCCATACATGGAAGAGAAAACATCGAGCGAAATACGACAACAGCAGCTTAGACGCAGGCGTATCAATAAGATGAAGTATTCTATTGTGGCATTTACAGGAATTTGGATTCTTATTTTGAGTGTGTTGATGACCGTGCTGTCAGTGAAATTAATTTTTCTTGAAAACAAAATGGATGAGTTGTCAGATTCAATGATTTCTGTAGAACATTATGTGGAAAATCAGAATGCAAAAAGTGCGGGTTCACCAGAAGAGAGAGCAGAAGATGCCATATTGGACAATTCTTCTGTTCACAGTCTGCAAGATGAGTCAGAATCAGACTGGACAGAGGATATCGTGCCAGATCCAGATATGGTTCAAACGCCTCAACAGACAGGCAGTAATTTCTATTCAGATGGGTCGGAGAGGAAAGTTTATCTTACCTTCGATGATGGTCCCAGTGTGAACACAGAGAAGATTTTGGATATATTGAAAGAGCACAATATCAAGGCTACTTTTTTTGTTATTGGAAGCGAAGAAGAATCTGCAAAAGCTCTTTATCAACGTATTGTGGCGGAAGGGCACACTCTTGGAATGCATTCTTTCACCCATAAGTATGATGTGATATATGAATCGCTGGATGCCTATATTCAAGATATGGATCGTTTGCAGACTTATTTGGAGGAAGTCACAGGAGTGACCACCAAATTGATCCGGTTCCCAGGAGGAAGCAGTAACCGGGTAAGCAATGTAGATATGAAAGAACTGATCCGATATGTGAATGAGCATGGATATACCTATTTTGATTGGAACGTGGCAAGCGGTGATGCTACAAGTCAGGCATATACGCCAGATGAGTTGGTTCAAAATGTGATGAATGATGTGGTCAATTATAAAACTTCAGTGGTATTGATGCATGATTCGTCCGCTAAATCGACAACTGTGGAGTCATTGGAGCCCATGATTGAGCAGTTGGAGGCCCTTGGGGTAGAACTTTTGCCAATTGATGAAACAACTGTGCCAATTCAGCATATTACAGCAGAAAATGTGGAATACTAGTTACATGAAATGTTTTTACAAGAAAAATAATGATATGGAGGTACATATATGAGCTTTTTTAAAGATTTCAAAGAAGACTTGTCCCAGGCAGTAAATGAATTGCTTCCAGGGGAAGAATTACAGGGAAACACATTGCAAAAACAGCCTGACTTAGTGGTTAACACGTTGGAACAGGAAGTAGACGTAGAGTCTGAATTAAAGAAATTGGAAGGGTTGTTTGACAAGGTGGACAAGTCAGTTCCGGAGGAGAAACCTATAATTATGACACCTCCAAAACCCCAGGAAACCAAATTGGAGGATGCAATCCAGAAGAACCAGAGTGCAGTGAAGATTGAGGCCGAGAGAGCCAAACAGAAGGAGGATACAATTGTGAGTGCAGAAAACGAAGTGAAGTCAGAAAATGTAAGTAGTTTATCAGGAGAAGTATCAGAAGAAGTAACCGTGGTTACAGAAGGAACTTCTTTGAAAGGTGATATGGAATCTATCGGTTCCTTTGAATTAAGGGGCAAGGTGGAAGGAAACGTAATTTGTAATGGCAAGATGACTGTGACAGGCAGTATTAAAGGAAATACCAAGTCTTCTGAATTTTTTGCAGATGCAGCCAAGATTGAAGGAGAGATTTCCACCACTGGAACAGTCAAGATTGGACTCGGTTCTGTTGTGATTGGTAATATTACTGCTTCCAGTGCTGTGATTGCCGGAGCTATCAAGGGCGACATCGATGTGCAGGGACCAGTAGTAGTGGACACTTCTGCGGTTGTAATGGGAAATATTAAATCACGTTCTGTGCAGATCAATAATGGAGCTGTAATTGAAGGTTTCTGCTCTCAGTGTTATGCAGAAGTGGATATGGACAGTCTGTTTGTAGAGAAATAGAAAGGCTAGTATGAAAAGAATATTATTGAAATTGAGCGGAGAAGCGCTGGCAGGAGAGAAGCATACCGGTTTTGATGAGGCTACCGTGACAGTGGTGGCAGAACAGGTGAAGCAGTTGGCAGACGCAGGAACTGAGATTGGAATTGTGATTGGTGGCGGTAACTTTTGGAGAGGAAGAACGAGTGAGAACCTTGATCGTACCAAGGCAGATCAGATCGGAATGCTTGCCACTGTGATGAATTGTATCTATGTATCTGAGATTTTTCGTTCGGTGGGAATGATGACTCAAATTTTGACGCCATTTGAATGTGGAGCCTTTACAAAGCTTTTTTCCAAAGATCGTGTCAATAAATATTTCAAAAAAGGGATCGTATGCTTTTTTGCTGGGGGAACAGGGCACCCTTATTTTTCAACGGATACAGCTACCGTTCTGCGGGCTGTTGAGATTGAAGCGGACGGTATTTTGTTAGCAAAAGCGATTGATGGGGTCTATGACAGTGATCCTAAGACCAATCCTCAGGCTGTGAAATACGATCAGGTGTCCATTCAGGAGGTTATTGACAAGAAGCTTGCAGTGGTGGATCTCACAGCGTCTATTATGTGCATGGAAAATAAAATGCCCATGTATGTATTTGGTTTAAATGAAGAAAACAGCATTGTGAAAGCAATGAGCGGAGATTTTTCAGGGACAAAAGTTACAGTTTAAAGTTGGGAGGGTTTGTTATGGATGAGAGATTGCAGCAATACAATCATAAGATGCAAAAATCATTTGACAATTTGCTGGAAGAATTTGGTACAATTCGTGCGGGACGTGCCAATCCCCATGTGTTGGATAAATTAAAAGTTGACTATTATGGAACGCCTACTGGGATTCAGCAGGTGGCAAATGTTTCTGTGCCAGAGCCGCGGATGATCTTGATTCAGCCTTGGGAAGCCAGCATGGTACGTGTGATTGAAAAAGCAATTCTGACGTCAGATTTGGGCATTAACCCCACCAATGACGGGAAAGTGATCCGTCTGGTCTTTCCAGAACTAACAGAGGAGCGCAGAAAAGAATTAGCGAAAGAGGTCAAGAAAAAAGGCGAGAATGCGAAGGTAGCCATCCGTAATATCAGAAGAGATGCCAATGACAATTTGAAAAAGATGGGCAAATCCAATGATGTCTCTGAGGATGAGATTAAACAGTTAGAAGATGAAGTGCAGAAATTAACAGATAAATTTATTGCCAATGTAGAGAAATCAGTAGAAGAGAAATCAAAAGAAATTCTTACTGTATAGGAAGTGTCTGTCTTTTTAAGATAGACAGTTGCGCAGTGAGCAAGGGGCTGGCGTGTGCCTGACCCCTTTTTGTCATTACTGATAATGTACATGAATATGGAGGGTAACATGGTCGTTCCGCAACATGTAGCAATCATTTTAGATGGAAATGGGAGATGGGCAAAACAGCATGGAATGCCCAGAAATTACGGACATACTCAGGGAGCCAAGAATGTGGAGACCATATGTCGTGAAGCGTGGAATCTTGGAATTAAATATTTGACTGTCTATGCATTTTCTACTGAGAATTGGAATCGTCCAGAGGACGAAGTGCGTGCATTGATGAAATTGTTGCGCAATTATATGAAGAATTGTATGAAGACAGCAGAGAAAAATCATATGCGTGTGCGGGTGATTGGAGATATTTCCAAATTGGATCCAGATATCCAAAAGAGTATTTTTAGACTGGAAGATTTTTCCAAGGATCAGGATGGTTTGAATTTTCAGATTGCCATCAATTACGGCAGCCGGGACGAAATGTTACGAGGTATGCGAAAGATGCTTGGAGATTATAAAGAAGGCCGTTTTTCTCTGGAAGAGTTGAATGAGCAGAGGTTTGAAGATTATCTCGACACCAGAGGAATTCCAGCGCCAGATTTATTAATCCGTACCAGCGGAGAATTGCGGTTATCAAATTATTTGTTGTGGCAGCTTGCTTATAGCGAGCTGTATTTTACAGAAGTTCCATGGCCGGATTTTACAAAAGAGGAATTAGTAAAAGCTGTTGAGGACTATAATAAAAGAGACAGACGCTATGGAGGCTTAAAGGGGGAATAAGGGTGTTCCGAACACGATTGTTAAGTGGTATCATATTAGTGGCGGCAGCCCTTGTGTTGATTATTACCGGCGGGGAAGTGTTGCTGGCAGGACTTTTCACAGTATCTATGATCGGTGTGTTTGAATTATACCGGATTTTTCAGATGGAAAAGTCTCTGCTTGGAGGAATTGGTTACCTGGCTGTGCTGGTTTATTATGTCAATCTTAAAATATCTTTTATTTCTGAAATGGAAATGTTTGTGTTGGGATTTTTGATACTGATTATGGCGGTTTATGTGTTCAAATTTCCACAATACAAAGCGAATCAGGTATTTGCCGGATTTACAGGTGTGTTCTATGTGGCAGTCATGTTGTCTTGTATTTATCAGACCAGAATGATGACATCAGGTATCTATGTGGTTTGGTTGATCTTTTTGTGTTCTTGGGGCAGTGATACCTGTGCTTATTGTGTCGGGGTACTGATAGGACGACATAAAATGGCCCCTAAGCTAAGTCCGAAAAAGTCTGTGGAAGGAGCCGTGGGAGGCGTATTAGGAGCAGCCCTTTTAACTATGTTGTATGGTTGGATTTTTCAGGAACAAATGAATCTGACCACAGAATATATTTTTCTTTTGGCTGGGATAAGCGCAGTTGGTGCGTTGATTTCCATGATTGGAGACTTGGCAGCTTCCGCTGTGAAGCGGGATTATCAGATTAAGGATTATGGCAAACTAATCCCAGGCCATGGTGGTATTTTAGATCGCTTTGACAGTGTCATATTTACAGCTCCCATTGTGTATTATCTGGCAAGGTATCTAATTAGTTAGGAGATAAAAATGAAGAAAATTGCAATACTTGGTTCAACAGGTTCCATTGGAACTCAGACTCTTGAAATTGTTCGAGAGCACAAGGATATCCAGGTGACAGCTTTAGCAGCGGGAAGCAATGTGATACTTTTAGAGCAGCAGATCCGAGAATTTCAGCCTCGTCTTGCTGTGCTCTGGGAGGAACAGGCGGCAAAAGATCTGCAAGTTCGGGTGCGGGATTTGGATGTTAAGATATTATTTGGTATGGAAGGTCTTCTTGCGATTGCGGTAATGCCAGAGGTGGAAATACTGGTCACAGCCATTGTGGGGATGCTTGGCATACGTCCCACCATTGCCGCTATAGAAGCTGGAAAAACCATTGCTCTCGCCAACAAAGAGACGTTGGTGACGGCTGGACATATTATTATGCCGCTGGCGAAGGAAAAAGATGTGCCAATTCTTCCAGTGGACAGTGAGCACAGTGCGATATTTCAGTCTTTGAATGGTGAAAAAGGCAATTCTATCCATAAGATTCTTCTTACGGCATCTGGGGGCCCCTTTCGTGGAAAGAGGCGAGAAGACTTGCTTCAAATTCGAGTGGAGGATGCGTTGCAACATCCCAACTGGTCTATGGGAAAAAAAATAACCATTGATTCTGCTACCATGGTAAATAAAGGGTTGGAAGTTATGGAAGCGAAATGGCTCTTTGATGTGGAGTTGGAACAGATTCAGGTACTCGTACATCCTCAGAGTATCATACATTCCATGGTAGAATACGAGGATGGGGCTGTACTGGCGCAGCTTGGGACACCAGATATGCGTCTTCCCATTCAATATGCGCTGTATTATCCTTGCCGTCGAAGCCTTTCAGGAAAACGGTTGGATTTCTTCCAGCTTGCCAGTCTTACCTTTGAGAAGCCAGATCTTGACACTTTTCCAGGGCTTGGGCTAGCTTTTCAGGCGATGAAACAGGGAGGCAATATTCCGACTGTGTATAATGCTGCCAATGAAAAGGCAGTGGCATTGTTTTTGGAAAAGAAAATTTCATTTCTAGAAATTCCAGAGCTGATCCAGTTTTGTATGGAACAAAGTGCGTTTGTAAAGCAGCCAGACGTAGCGCAGATTCTTGAGACAGAAGCAGCGGTTTATGACTTGATAGAGAGCAGGTGGTAAATTTGAACATTATAATTGCACTTATTATTTTCAGTATTATAATTTTATTCCATGAATTAGGACATTTTCTTCTTGCCAAGAAGAATGGGATCCGAGTCAATGAGTTTTGCCTGGGCCTTGGGCCTACTTTGGTGGGATTTACCAGAGGAGAGACAAAATATTCACTGAAACTGCTTCCTTTTGGTGGTGCATGTATGATGGAAGGGGAGGATGGTGAAAGCCAGGACGAAGGTGCTTTTAATAGTAAATCTGTCTGGGCACGAATGAGTGTGGTGGTCGCAGGCCCAGTATTTAATTTTATCATGGCCTGGGTATTTGCATTGATTGTGATTGCAAGTGTTGGATTTGACCGTCCAGTTCTTACCAGTGTGAAAGAGGGATTTCCAGCGGAGGAAGCTGGGCTTCAGGCAGGAGATGAGATTATTTCCATCAATGGATCACGTGTCCATTTCTTTCGGGAAATCAGTCAGTTTTCCCTATTTCATCGAGGGGAAACGGCAAAAGTGGTGTTTGAGCGGGATGGGAAGAGAGAAAGTGTCACGTTATCTCCTAAGTTGGACGAGGAGAGCGGACAGAGTCTTCTTGGCATGAACGGTAGCCCATACCGTGAAAAAGGGACGTTTCTTGAGACGATTTCCCATAGTTTTTATGAAGTAAAATATCTCATTTGCAGTACGGTGGAGAGTCTTCGTCTGCTGGTAACAGGAAAAGTTGGGTTGAATGATTTATCTGGTCCTGTAGGGATCGTGAAAGCCATGGGTGATACTTACGACACCAACCAATCTGCTGGTGGCACAGGTTTAGCGATCTTAAGTATGGTAAATTTCTCTATTTTCCTCTCTGCAAACTTGGGAATTATGAATTTGTTGCCACTTCCGGCCTTGGATGGTGGGCGGTTGTTGTTTTTGATTATTGAGGCAATTCGCAGAAAGAAGATTGATCCAGAAAAAGAAGGAATGGTGCATTTTGTGGGTCTGGTAGCGTTGATGGCGCTGATGGTATTTGTTATGTTCAATGATATTCGAAATATCTTATAGGAGAATCGACGGATGCAAGAGCAAATCGTAAGAAAACACACAAGAGAAGTACAAATAGGAAATCGCAAGATCGGCGGTGAAAATCCTATTTTAATTCAGTCTATGACCAATACACATACCGAAGATATCAAGGGGACGATTGCCCAAATACATCAACTTACAGCGGCAGGTTGTGAGATTATCCGCTGTGCAGTGCCAACCATGGAAGCGGCTGAGGCGTTGGAGGAAATCAAAAAAGCAATTACGATTCCGTTGGTGGCAGACATTCATTTTGACTATCGCCTGGCGATTGCAGCGATAGAACATGGTGCAGATAAGATCCGAATCAATCCAGGAAATATAGGAGAAAAAGATCGGATTCAAGCAGTGATCGACGCAGCAAAAGAGCGTGAGATCCCGATTCGGGTAGGCGTGAACAGTGGGTCGCTGGAACAGGAATTGTTGAAAAAGTATCAAGGTGTTACGGCAGAGGGAATCGTGGAGAGTGCTTTAGACAAAGTACATATCATTGAAGATCTGGGTTACGATAACTTGGTTATCAGTATCAAGTCTTCAGATGTACGGATGTGTGTCAGAGCTCACGAACTGATTGCAGAACAGACGGAATATCCTCTGCATGTGGGGATAACGGAATCTGGCACCATTACAAGTGGGAATATCAAGTCGGGTATTGGACTTGGCCTAATTTTAAGTCAGGGTATTGGCGATACGATCCGAGTGTCTCTGACTGGGGATCCAGTAGAAGAAATTAAATCTGCGAAAATTATCTTGCGCACTCTGGGACTTCGCAAAGGAGGAATTGAAGTAGTCTCCTGTCCGACCTGTGGCAGAACACAGATTGATTTGATTGGTCTGGCAAACCAAGTGGAGACGATGGTATGTGATATTCCTCTGGATTTGAAGGTGGCCGTGATGGGCTGTGTCGTGAATGGACCTGGAGAGGCCAAGGAAGCGGACATCGGGATTGCCGGAGGCGTAGGAGAAGGATTGATTATCAAGCATGGTGAAATTTATAAAAAGGTAAAAGAGGAGGAGCTGCTGCCAGCGCTCCGTTACGAATTACTGCATTGGAGTGAGTGATAATGGGTAAGCTGTTTTTTGATGTATTTCCAGATTTAAAAGTTCCCTCAGAAATGGAACGTCTGATGAAGGAGGTGGAGGTTACAAAGGTGTCCACCAACCGTCAGCGCAGCCATTTGAGGGTGTATCTGTTAAGTAGCCGTCTGATCGAAAAAGGTCGGATTTTTGATCTGGAAAGGAATATCAAAAAGCAGCTTTTTCCAGATCATGAACTCACGGTAAAGATCATTGAGAAATTTCAGCTTTCTGGCCAGTATAATCCCAAGAAGTTGATGATGGTGTATCATGACAGTGTGTTAGAGGAATTTCGCAATTACAGCTTGTTAGAATACAGCGTTTTCAAGGGTGCGCAGCTGGAATTTCCAGAGGAGGGCAAACTAAACCTTACGTTAGAGGATTCTGTGATAGCCAGGCAAAAATCAGAGGATATGGTGCAGATTTTGGAGAAAATTATCTGTGAGCGGTGTGGCCTGGATGTGGATATTCGGCTTTGTTATATAGAACCAAAAGAAAAAAAACATAAGAAGAACAGTGATATTCGCATTCAAAACGAAGTACATACCATTGTTTCGCAGTCTGCCATAGGGGGATTGCGAAAGGACGAATTCTTATCGGAAGGAAAAGCAGCCAATTTACAGCCAGATTTGGGACAAGCTGGGGAAGCAGCTCCTTTTACACCAGATGAGGTGCTGCTGGCCGCAGGGGTACCTGACAGCCCTATAAAAGAGGAAAAAACATCACAGCCACAGAAACGGCAGGGAAATGCTGGACCCAAGAATGCAAGTTTTCAAGGTCGCGGAAGAGATGGATTTGCGGGTGCAAGTTTTAAGAGATCGGATCATCCAGATGTGGTCTATGGACGAGATTTTGATGAGGAAGTGACTGCCATTGAGCAAATTGTTGGCGAAATGGGCGAGGTTGTAATCCGTGGAAAAGTTTTAAGTCTGGAGACTAGGGAAATTCGAAATGAGAAAACAATCATTATGTTTTCTATTACAGATTTTACAGATACCATGATGGTGAAAATGTTTTCCAAAAATGAATTTGTGGCAGATATTACTTCCGAGGTAAGGAAAGGAGCGTTTTTAAAGTTAAAAGGTGTTACCACCATAGATCGGTTTGATGGAGAGCTTACCATTGGTTCTGTTGTGGGGATCAAAAAGATTCCAGACTTTACCAGCAGCAGAATAGATAACAGCCCTCAGAAGCGTGTAGAACTGCATTGCCATACTAAAATGAGTGATATGGATGGAGTTTCTGAGGTGAAAGATATTATTAAACGTGCAGTAAAATGGGGGCATCCTGCCATCGCTGTGACAGATCATGGAGATGTACAGGCATTTCCAGATGCCAATCATGCGATTTCGCCAGAAGATAATTTTAAAATTTTGTATGGGGTAGAGGCTTATCTCGTAGATGACCTAAAGGAGATTGTGGAAAATTCCAAAGGTCAAGATCTGGAAGACACTTATGTGGTTTTTGACTTAGAAACTACAGGTTTTTCACCTGTAAATCATAAAATAATTGAAATTGGTGCAGTGCGAGTAAAACAGGGAAAGATTACGGAACGTTTTTCTTCTTTTGTAAATCCAGAGGAGCCGATTCCGTTTAAGATTGAAGAGTTGACTGGAATACGAGATGATATGGTGCTGGATGCCCCCAAAATTGAGGAAATTCTTCCTGATTTTTTAAAATTTTGTGAGGGATCCGTTATGGTGGCGCACAATGCTGGGTTTGACATGAGCTTTATCAGCAAGAATTGTGAACGGCAGGGACTTCCTTGTGAATTTACGGTTGTAGATACGGTGGCTCTGGCAAGGGTGCTGATGCCACAGCTCAATCGATTCAAGCTAGATACAGTGGCAAAAGCTCTAAAAATCTCCTTAGAAAACCATCATCGTGCCGTGGATGATGCGGCATGTACAGCAGAGATTTTTGTAAAGTTTATTGAAATGCTCAAAGATCGTGGTGTCTGTAACTTGGAACAGGTGAATCAATTGGGAAATACCTCCGTGGACAATATTAAGAAGTTACCTAGTCGTCATGCGATCATCCTTGCTGCCAATGATACTGGACGCATCAATCTATATCGACTGGTATCGGAGGCACATTTGACTTATTTTCACAGGCAGCCTAGAATACCCAAGAGTGAATTTATAAAACATCGAGAGGGTTTGCTTATTGGATCTGCCTGTGAAGCTGGGGAATTGTACCAGGCGATCCTTCGAGGGAGTCCAGAAGAAGAAATTGCAAGACTGGTAAGATTCTACGATTATCTTGAGATTCAGCCTTTGGGCAATAATGCGTTTATGTTGCGGGGAGACAGTCCTTTAGTAGCCTCCGAGGAGGAATTAAAGGATATCAACCGACGCATTGTAAAATTGGGGGAGGAGTTTCATAAACCAGTGGTTGCCACCTGCGATGTGCATTTTCTGGATCCAGAGGATGAGGTTTATCGCCGGATTATAATGGCTGGCAAAGGATTTAAGGATGCAGACGATCAGGCACCATTGTTTTTACGTACCACCGAGGAGATGCTTCAGGAGTTTTCCTATCTGGGAAGTGAGAAAGCAGAGGAGGTTGTAATCACAAATACCAATAAGATTGCGGATATGTGTGAGAAAATTTCTCCTGTGCGCCCAGATAAGTGTCCGCCTGTGATTGAAAATTCTGACCAGATGTTGCGGGATATCTGTTATAATAAGGCTCATGAAATATATGGGGATAAATTGCCAGATATTGTAAAAGAGCGGCTAGACCGTGAATTGAATTCCATTATTTCCAATGGGTATGCTGTGATGTATATTATTGCACAGAAGCTTGTGTGGAAGTCTAATGAGGATGGTTATCTGGTAGGTTCTCGTGGTTCTGTAGGCTCCTCATTTGTGGCAACAATGTCTGGAATCACCGAGGTAAATCCTCTTGCTCCTCATTATTATTGTAAAAAATGTCACTATTGTGATTTTGATTCTGAGGAGGTAAAGTCGTATGCTGGGCGCGCCGGATGTGATATGCCAGATAAAAATTGCCCAGAATGCAATGAACCTCTGGTGAAAGAGGGGTTTGATATTCCCTTTGAGACGTTTCTTGGGTTTAAAGGGAACAAAGAACCAGATATTGATCTGAATTTTTCAGGGGAATATCAGAGTAAAGCCCATGCTTACTGTGAGGTGATTTTTGGCTATGGTCAGACTTACCGAGCTGGAACGATCGGTACACTTGCGGATAAAACTGCGTTTGGCTATATTAGAAATTATTACGAGGAGCGTGGGATTCGAAAGCGAAATTGTGAGATTGACCGGATCGTTCAAGGATGTGTAGGGGTTCGCAGAACCACCGGTCAGCATCCAGGTGGAATTATAGTCCTTCCGCTGGGAGAGGAAATTCATTCTTTTACCCCCATTCAACATCCGGCAAATGATATGAGTACGGATATTGTGACCACGCATTTTGACTATCACTCCATTGACCACAATCTGCTGAAGTTGGATATTCTAGGACACGACGATCCCACCATGATTCGTATGTTGGAGGATTTGACAGGCATTGACGCTCAGAAAATTCCGTTGGATGACAAGGATGTGATGTCTTTATTTCAAAGTACCAAGGCTCTGGGGATTGAGCCTGAGGATATTGGAGGATGCAAGTTGGGTTCCCTTGGAATCCCAGAATTTGGAACAGAATTTGTTATTCAGATGTTGATAGATACAAATCCCCAATCTTTTTCTGATTTGGTGCGCATTTCCGGCCTTTCCCATGGGACAGATGTTTGGCTTGGCAATGCTCAGACTTTAATCCAAGAAGGCAAAGCCACAATTTCTACTGCGATTTGTACTCGTGATGATATTATGACATATCTAATCGGTATGGGTATGGAGAGTGAGCTAAGTTTTACCATAATGGAAAGTGTACGTAAAGGGAAGGGTTTAAAACCAGATTGGGAAGAGGCCATGAGGGAACATCAAGTGCCAGACTGGTACATTTGGTCCTGCAATAAGATTAAATATATGTTTCCAAAGGCACATGCGGCAGCATATGTTATGATGGCATGGCGCATTGCCTATTGTAAAGTATTTCATCCCCTTGCCTATTATGCAGCGTTTTTCAGCATTCGGGCCACATCCTTCAGCTATGAGCTGATGTGCCAGGGGAAAGAAAAATTGAATCATTTTCTGGCAGATTATGAGCGCAGAAAGGATTCCCTGACCAAGAAGGAACAAGATACCGTCAAGGACATGAAAATTGTCCAGGAAATGTATGCCAGAGGATTTACCTTTATGCCGATGGATATTTTTACAGCACAGGCCCACACCTTTCAAATTATTGAGGAAAAGCTAATGCCTTCTTTGGACAGCATTGAGGGGCTTGGGGACAAGGCAGCGGAAGCTGTGGTGGAGGCAGCAAAGGACGGACCGTTCCTGTCAAAAGATGATTTCCGTCAGCGGACGAAAGTGTCCAAGACGGTGATTGATTTGATGGATGATTTGGGAATTTTGGGAAATCTGCCAGAGTCCAATCAATTATCGCTATTTGATTTTTAAGAAGGAGGAATGTAGTATGACGTATGAAACATTTTTTGCAGAAGTAAAAGAAACTTTGATGAAAGCAGATGCCAGTGGAATTACAGAACATCTTGCTTATCAGTTCAATATCACCGGCGATGCGCAAGGAGTTTTTTATGTAGAAGTGAAGGATGGAGAGCTCTTTGTGGAACCCTATGAGTATTATGACAGGGATGCGATCTTTACCTGTTCAGCCAAGACCTTGAAGAAGATTGCCAAGGGAAAATTGGATCCAGTTGCGGCGGTTGCATTGCAGAAATTGAAAGTAGAGGGAAATATTGACAAGGCATTAAAGTTGAAATCCTTACTTGGAGGAAAAAAAGAAGCGTGATTTAAGGAACAGCAGCCGTTTTTGCATTGATGCGAAAACGGCTGTATTGTTCATATCATATTTAATCTTTGAATTTAATATAATTTTCTGCCATTTCCGTAATCTGAGCAAGTGCGTATACCTCGATTCCCTGGGAAGCCAATTTCTCATGTCCAGGCTGGAAAGATTTTTCTATCAGTACGGCAATTCCAGCGATGGTTGCGTGAGACATGCGAAGCAGCCTTAAAGCAGCAGTTGCGGCCTCTCCGTTGGCAAGAAAGTCATCAACGATCAGAATATGATCATTTTCATTGATATATTTCTTGGATAAGGTCAGTTCATAATTGGTCTCCTTAGTAAAGGAAGTGACCACTGTCTGATAAAGATCCTGGTTGAGGATTTTAGAGGGTTGTTTTTTTAAGATAATCAGTGGTACCTGCATAGCAGCGGCGGTCATCAGAGCGGGTGCTATGCCAGAACTCTCAATGGTGGCAATTTTGGTGATGCCTTTTTCTTTGAAATGTTCTGCAATGTCTTTTCCCATTTCTTGCATCAGTGCAGGGTCGATCTGATGGTTGATGAAGCTGTCGACTTTTAAAATATGTTCATTTACAGCGACACCATCCTGTTTGATTTTATCTTTTAATAATTCCATGTTTTTCACCTCTGAAAATATAGTTGTATTGAAATTTATGAATGGTATTTGTTAATCTGGAAAATACATTTGATAAATGAGTTCCATCATATATTCCGCGAAGGATTCTTCTAGTTCTGGAAATTGTTCTTTTAGCAAGCGGCTAATATTTTCACATCGCAGGAAATAAAGTTGCTCAATGGAAAGATCTTCTTCGTATACACCATTGGAAATTGCATCAGCGGAATAATATTCCTGAAACCACTGCCGGATTCGAAAAATATTAGCGCTTTCTGTTGCCTTGTCAGCGATTAATATTTTTCTGGAACGAAATGCTCGGACACCCACAAAAATAAAGATGAGAAACAAGCTTCCCATGATGAGCGTTCCAAGCAGTAGAGCAAGAAACGGCATGTGAAGAGGAAGTAATCCCATCCAGGCCAGAATCAAGGCGATGATGCCAAGTGTTCCTAGGAGAGTGAAAGTCCATGCAGTAGATGCAGCATCCTCCAGTTTTTTTTCTGTTTCCACATAAGTGTGTGATATTTTATCCGTTGTATCTGACATCAATCCTACCTCCAGTTTCCGTCAATGATATTATTATAAATGAAATGGGAGAATAATACAATCATTATATAAAAAGAAGGAGTACAAGATGAAAATAACAATTTTAGCAGTTGGAAAAATAAAGGAAAGTTTTTATCGTCAGGCAGTTGACGAATTTCGAAAACGTTTGAGTCGTTATTGTAAACTGGAAATCATAGAGGTGGCAGATGAAAAAACCCCAGATCGTGCCAGTAAGGCGCAAGAGATTCAGATTCTGGAAAAAGAGGGCCAGCAGCTTTTAAAATATATCAGGGAAGATGCATTTGTCTGTGTCCTTGCCATAGAAGGGAAAATGTTGGATTCTGTGCAGCTTTCGGATAAGATAGAACAACTGGGAATTCAGGGAGTCAGCCAAATTCAGTTTGTGATTGGCGGCTCCCTTGGGCTATGCGATGAGATATTAAAGCGTGCGGATTTTAAACTTAGCTTTTCGAAAATGACGTTTCCCCATCAGTTGATGCGGGTGATTCTGCTGGAACAAATATATCGTGGGTATCGGATTATGATGAAAGAGCCATATCATAAGTGAGGGCGAAAGGGAAATTATTATGTAAATACATAGATGAAGACGGAGCTGATAAATCTTGTTATGCAGTAAGAAACGATATTATAAAAGTTCATGATAGTATTCACACATTTGAGAATGATACAGATGACATAACTGAATTTGTCGTATTTAGGTTCGTGCCAGATGGAAGAGATAAAAGAGAATTGATAAAGAATGATAAAACAGTAGTTTTGCATTAAAACAGGAAAAGGAAAATTATGAGCATGCATGATACTATGCATCTATAAGAAACAGTGGGAAAACTGTGCCGCAGATTATACTGCTGGGAAATTGGGTAAAGAAGTGGGGATTTGAAGCGGGTTGCAGTATGCGTTTAGAGTGTTTCCCCAATTAAGCTGGTTATTTTGAAAGAATAAAACTACAAAAGCAAGGTGTGGAATGATTGTAATTTAGCGGGGGACTGTGTATAATAGAACTATAAAAGAAAGCAGTTTTATGAAAGATACAGTTTCCCGGTACAGGCAGTGACAGAAAACAGGTAAAACAAAATGAAAGGCAATGAAGCAGAGCAGATAAATATAGAATTAGTGTACTGACCGCCTAACATTTAGACTAATGACGCAGAATGAATTTTCATTCTGCAAGGCAGATTTTTGACGGCGTAGCGGTGGCTACGACTAGAAAATCTAACGCAGTAGATGGAAATTCAGGCAAGTAATTGGTCTGATTGTCAGGTGGTCAATACACTAGACAAACAAGCTGGGAAGAATTAAGCATATCCAATGATTTCCTGTTTGGGAAGGTCATGCAGAACCCAGAACTCTGTAAAGAATTACTGCAGAGGATTCTGCCAGATTTGGATATTGACCATGTGGAATATCCTGAACTGCAAAAGACAATAAAAGAGGATTTTGACGCAAAGGGCGTCCGTTTGGATGCATATGTAAATGATGGGAAAGGCACTATATATGACATAGAAATGCAGGCTGTTACTTCGAGATATTTACCAAAGAGAACCAGATACTACCAAAGCATGATAGACCTGCAGTTAGTCGATAAAGGGCAGGATTATGATACCTTAAATAATAGCTATATTATTTTTATCTGCCTGTCAGACTTATTTGGGAAGAACCGTTATATGTATACCTTTGAGAATGTCTGTGAAGAAGATTCAGAGGTTATATTAAATGATGGGGCAAAGAAAGTTTTCCTGAATGCGGATGGAAAGAACGGGGCTGTGAGTGAAGAGTTAAAAGCGTTTTTAGATTATGTGGCAGGCAGACCCTCAGAAAATACATTTGTGAAGAAACTGATACGTGCAGTGGAAAAGGCGAAGAAGAATCGGGAATGGAGGCATGAGTATATGACGTTGTTGATGCGTGACAGGGAAAATCGGAAAATCGGAGAAAAACTTGGTAAGATTCATGAGGCAATTTCTATGGGAAAAGACTATAATATTCCACAAAATGAAATTCTAACAAGATTGCAGACGAAATTTGATTTAACAGAAGAACAGGCAAGAGCATATTTAGAAGAAGCAGAATGATTTGTGTATGTGATTCATGGGCAGAATATAATATTGTTCTGCCCATTTTTGAACAATATTATGAGATTTTTACGCATTTAGGTATGTTATGGAGAGCCATATCATAAGTAAGGGCAAAAGGAAAATTATGTGAATAATAGTTCATTATGCGAAAAAGTTACATATGTTAAACCAACTGACAAAGTATCTATAAAAAGAGCTTTTTTATAGAAGGGAAGGTACATAATATGAGTTGTCTAATATTGGGCGTGGAATGAATTTTGTTGCCATATTAATCAGCGAAATGTATGATACTGGAGAAATTTCCAGAGAAGCAGATATTATCAGGGAATGATTGACTTGCAGCTTGTCGATGCAGGACAGCACTATAAAAAGTTAAATAAAAGTTACATCATATTTATCTGCCCGTTTGACTTATATAAAAAAGGGCGGCATATCTATACTTTTGAGAATATCTGTAAGGAAGATAACAGTATTTCCATGGGAGATGAAGCAATCAAGATATTTCTGAATGCAGATGGAACAATGGATGATGTGAGCAGGGAATTAAAGGCATTTCTGGACTATGTGGCAGGGCAGAAACCGGAGGATGCCTATGTTGAGAAATTGGAAGAAGCTGTACAGGAAGCAAAGAAAAACAGGGAATGGAGGCATGAGTATATGACGTTGTTGATGCGAGACCAAGAGAACATGGAAAAAGGCGAAGAAATGTTGGCAAAATTAATAATACTTTTAAGTGAAGATGGCCGTTTATCAGACGTTATCAGAGTATCACAAGATAAAGAATATCGTCAGGAACTTTATTTGGAATATCATATAATTTAAGAGCCAGCTTATGACAGGACAGAGCATTTACAGGTGTTTTGCCTTGTTTGAAAGAATCATATAGGGATATTTTTTGCATTTAGAGGTGTTATAGTATGAGAACTTTATATGTATCTGATTTAGACGGAACGTTGTTAAAAAATAACGAGAGAACTTCAAACTTTACAAATAATGTGATAAATGATTTAACAAAACGAGGGATGATTTTTTCCTATGCAACGGCTCGGTCTTTGATAACTGCTAAAAAAGTGACGGATGGAATTGTTTGTAAAATTCCGCTAATTGTATATAATGGAACATTTGTGATTGATAATGTGACAGAAGATATTCTAATTGCAAACTATTTTGATAATTCTGTGTATGAAGTGCTGGATGATTTATTTGAAAATAAGGTTTATCCTATTGTGTATGCATATATAGATGGAAAAGAGAAATTTTCGTTTGTGCCTGAATTATGTACAGAGGGAATGCAGAGATTTCTTGCTAGTCGAAAAGGAGATATTCGTACTAATACAGTAAACGAGGTCACCGATTTGAAATCAGGAAACCTTTTCTATATTACTTGTATAGATAAGCATCACAAACTGAAACCACTATATGAAAAATATAAGAATGTGTTTCATTGTGTGTATCAGACTGAAATGTATACAAACGAACAATGGCTGGAGATTATGCCTTTAAATGCCTCAAAAGCAAATGCGATAAGGCAATTAAAGGCATTATTAGGATGTGAAAAAGTAGTTGCTTTTGGAGATGGAAAAAATGATATAGATATGTTTGAATTGGCTGACGAGGGTTATGCGGTTGAAAATGCTCATGAAGATTTAAAGAAATATGCTACAGATATTATTTTATCGAACGAGGAAGATGGCGTTGCTCAATGGCTTGCCCAGAATTTTGTTTCATGAATCTAATAGGGTTTTGCGGAAAATTTCAGAAGGAAAGACTCACTTATATCATGATTTGTTGGTATGAACTATGATAGAATATTTTCTGTGGTCAGTACATTATTTCTACGTTCTTGGAATCATGTTATAATAACTAAAACGGCAAATTGTAAGGAAAGTAGGAGGAAATCAAAATGTATATTGAAAAATATTGGGGTAATTACATTGGAGGGACGGATGACAGTCTAACTCTGCTGGATTATTTCATGGATAAACAAAAAGCAGAGATACCCTTAAGTGAAATATTTGTAGATACGGGCTTGAATAAACTGAATTGGGATTTCTGCACCTCACTTAATCTGGGATATACCGATTCAGAAGGTGAAGACCATGATTTCTATTATGCGATTGATTTGATAACGGATCTGGCAGCTTTGATGTTAGAGTGTTCTATAAATGGCAGTGTATCTTTGGGTGAATTGATGGATGATGAAAATGAAAATACAATTCGCATTACTTTTACTGAGGAAGAAAAAATGCTTGTGAACAAGGCGCTGATTCACTTTGTAAAAGAACCACTGTCTTATGACCTTCATGAGATGGTTCCAGAAGAGGATATACAAGAAATGGCACAGGACTGTGAAAATCTCCGTAAAGAATTATGCGAATAATCTCTGACTGATGAAGTAGATAAAAAGGGAGAAATATTCACAATGGTGTGTTAGTTTTATACGATTATTGACGATTTGTGTCAACAGCCTGTCCAAACGTCTGTTTTTGTAAAGATGGAATGTGGGCACTGCTAAGATGTCTGGTTCCGAAAGATTATTTTATGATAAATCTGTTACTGTATTTGACAAGGGCATAATAATACGACATTTAAAGAATGGAGCCAGCCTAAACGAAACTGTCGCTATTAGGGAAAATCAAAGCGGCCATTCTACCCACAAATTCAAAATTATTAGTGTTTTCAAGACAAAATGTCCCAAAGATAGAGAATGGACAGCAATAAAAGAACATGTAATACTTAATTTCTAAATAAACTGTAATCAAGGAGATAACTAAAATGAAAAGGCTTATGTCCCTGTTAGCGTGTCTCACATTACTTTTGATTGGTTGCCAGCCAATGAATAATCAGAGAGTTCCGCCATCGGAGGATTATGCTATTGGAGTTGTCCGTACTATCAGTTCAAAAAATAACAGTGATATATTATATTTTAACGAGGATTTAGAGCAGGTTGGTTCTTTAAATTATAAGTATGCATCTATGGGACAGTTATTTTATGATGCAGTGGTTTTTGATGGTGCACTCTATATTATTCCTCAAGGCCTGGCAAATAAAAAAGACGTAAAGACTATTCTACAGCATGATTTAACAACATTCGAGCTGAAAGAATATTTTTTAGATCAAATTGCTTTATATGGGATAAGCGTGGATGTAGCAGCGGTATATGTAGCTAACAACTTAAACGGAAAGTCTTTCGTAAACAGAATTGATAAAGACAATGGTACAGTGAAAACGGCAACATTTGATAACGCATATGTTACAGCTTTATATGCCTATGATGGGTATTTATATGTGTTTTCAGATGAAATTCTAAGTGCTGGAAAAAGATGTTCTATGTATTGTTTGGAGGCTGAAACATTGGCGCAAACAAATGTCATAGACATCTCTGATTTTGGAAATTCTGTGTATTCAGCATTAGGGATTGAAGATACAATCTACTTTTTGCCTTTTGAAAATTCAGAGGGTGACTTTAACCATATTGTAGGTATTTATAATACTTTAACGGGTGAAATGGATTTAATTGATTTTCACAAAATTATCCATCACATTTTGAATTTTGAAAACAAATTGTACGCTACACATGGAAATTTGGTTACAGGAGAAGGAACGGAATTATCGGTTTATCAGATGAGCACAGGAGAAATAACGACCTATGATTTAGATATATGGACCGGAAAAATTGCAGTACATGGTAATTCTCTTTATGTTATGGGGAAAGACCAAATTGGAAAATATGATTTGCAAACATTGGAAAAGCAACTGGAAACAAATATTCCTTTAGACGCAGGCTACTATTTGTCTGAAATTTTCCCCCATTCAAACTAAGAAATATCACCTCTAGAACATTGGGAAAAAATAGAGGCAGGTCAAAGGGCGACACTGTAAAGAGTGCCGCCCTTTTCTGCTGCCAAAATTTTATGAAATGGGAGGGAGTTCATGCAAACACAGCCAAAGTATCAAAGCGAAGTCAAAACCGTTGTTATGGGAGCATGGGCAATCACCATCAGAAACCATTGGATTTATAATTGGAAATATTGTCAGTTTTGTAAATGTATTGTTTGTCGTCTTGGAACATCCATTTTACATATATGGAATGGTTAGTCTGAGAACAATATTTACTTTAATACCTTTTTATCTTGTATATAGCTATACGGTATTAATTGACAATATATTGATCGGATATGGAAAAACACAGTATTGTTTTATGATATCTGTGATTGTAAATTTGATATATTATCCAATCGTATATGGATTAATGTTAAAGGGTGTGTTTGTTCCCAACATCACATTTATCTGTATGATGTTTGGTTTTGGCATGGTAGCACATTTGATTTGTAGTATTCTATGTTTTATTTTGTATAAAAGAAGCCATACAGAATGATTTGTGTGAACCATCTTACTCTACTCTGTTTTTCATAGACTGCTTTCCATTTCCTGGTTTTCGAATCTATATTCTATAAATTTTACATTTCTTAATTAAGAGCTATTTTGGAGAAAAACCATATTAATAAGAAAAGCATTGCCTGTCAGATAATTTTCCAGTATAATAAATAATTAAGTATAGAAATAAAATAGTAATTGTTACCAACAGGAGGAACAAGAATGTCTCAGAGAAAAGATATCCATAAGGTATTGATAATTGGATCTGGCCCCATAGTGATTGGACAGGCGTGCGAGTTTGATTACTCTGGCACACAGGCATGTAAGGCTTTGAGAAGTCTGGGGTATGAAATTGTATTAGTCAATTCCAATCCAGCTACTATAATGACAGATCCAGAAACCGCTGATGTCACCTATATTGAACCATTAAATGCAGAACGGATTGAGCAAATTATAGCAAAAGAAAGGCTGGATGCCCTTTTGCCGAACCTTGGCGGACAGTCCGGGCTTAATCTTTGTTCAGAACTTGCCAAATCAGGAGTCCTTGAAAAATATAATGTGCAGGTGATTGGTGTACAGGTGGATGCCATCGAGCGTGGAGAAGACCGAATTGAATTTAAGAAAACCATGGACAGCCTTGGGATTGAAATGGCAAGGAGTGAGGTGGCTTATTCAGTAGAAGAAGCCATGGCGATTGCTGATAAGCTTGGATATCCGGTTGTACTTCGGCCTGCCTATACCATGGGAGGCGCCGGAGGCGGACTTGTGTACAATGTGGAAGAGCTGAAAATTGTATGTGCACGGGGACTTCAGGCGAGTTTGGTAGGTCAGGTTTTAGTGGAGGAATCCATTCTAGGATGGGAAGAATTGGAATTAGAAGTGGTACGGGATGCAGATAATAATATGATAACCGTATGTTTTATTGAAAATATTGATCCTCTGGGTGTTCACACCGGAGATTCTTTCTGTTCTGCTCCCATGCTGACGATTTCTGAGGAAGTCCAAAAACGACTTCAGCAAAAATCATACAAAATTGTTGAGTCTATTCAGGTGATTGGCGGAACCAATGTGCAGTGGGCCCACGATCCCAAAACGGACAGAGACATTGTCATAGAGATTAATCCAAGAACATCCCGTTCCTCTGCCTTGGCTTCCAAGGCAACCGGATTTCCAATTGCGTTGGTATCAGCAATGTTGGCAACTGGATTGACTCTTTCTGATATTCCTTGTGGAAAATATGGAACACTGGATAAATATGTGCCAGATGGAGATTATGTGGTAATCAAATTTGCTAGATGGGCATTTGAGAAATTTAAAGGAGTGGAAGATAAACTGGGTACTCAGATGCGAGCTGTGGGCGAGGTAATGAGTATCGGAAAAACCTTTAAAGAAGCATTCCAAAAAGCAATCCGAAGTCTGGAAACTGGGCGCTACGGACTTGGCCATGCCAAAGATTTTGAACAACAATCCAAAGAACAATTAATGAAACTTTTAATTACACCATCCAGTGAACGTTATTTTATTATCTACGAGGCTTTGCGCAAAGGAGCTACCGTGGAGGAAATCCATGAGATTACCAAAGTAAAGCACTATTTCCTGGAACAGATGAAGGAGCTTGTGGAGGAAGAAGAAATTCTTGCCAAAGAAAAAGGAAAGCTTCCATCGAACGAGAATTTAATCAATGCAAAAAAACATGGATTTTCTGATAAATACCTAAGCCAGATTTTGGATATTCCGGAGACAGAGATACGAAATCAGCGTCATTCTCTTGGATTGGAACAGGCATGGGAAGGAGTACATGTCAGTGGAACCAAAGACAATGCATACTATTATTCCACCTACAATGCCGAGGATAAGAATCCAGTTACAGAGGGAAAACCTAAAATTATGATTTTAGGTGGTGGTCCCAATCGTATTGGTCAGGGTATTGAATTTGACTATTGCTGTGTCCATGCTTCTCTTGCCTTAAAAAAACTTGGATTTGAAACAATCATTGTAAACTGCAATCCAGAAACAGTGTCTACCGATTATGATACCTCTGACAAACTCTATTTTGAACCATTGACCTTGGAGGATGTTTTAAGTATTTATGAGAAAGAGCATCCAGTCGGTGTGATTGCCCAGTTCGGAGGACAGACCCCTCTAAACCTTGCAGCGGATCTGGAAAAGAACGGTGTGAAAATTTTAGGGACAGCGCCCTCTGTGATTGATCTGGCAGAAGACAGAGATTTGTTCCGTGCTATGATGGAGAAGCTTGAGATTCCAATGCCAGAATCTGGGATGGCTGTCAATGTGGAAGAGGCTCTTACAATTGCAGAAGAAATTGGTTATCCTGTAATGGTTCGTCCTTCTTATGTCTTAGGAGGAAGAGGAATGGAAGTAGTTTATGACGCAGACAGTATGGTAGGCTACATGAGCGCAGCCGTTGGGGTGACTCCTGATCGGCCCATTTTGATTGACCGTTTCTTGGGACATGCTACAGAATGCGAAGCAGATGCTATCAGTGACGGCACACATGCATTTGTCCCAGCAGTGATGGAGCACATTGAACTTGCAGGAGTCCATTCCGGCGATTCGGCATGTATCATCCCTTCCAAGCATATCTCAGAAGAGAATGTTGCCACAATCAAAGAGTATACTAGGAAGATTGCAGAAGAAATGCATGTGAAAGGTCTTATGAACATGCAATACGCCATTGAAAATGGAAAGGTGTTTGTCCTGGAAGCAAATCCAAGAGCGTCCCGTACAGTTCCATTGGTGTCCAAGGTCTGCAATATCCGCATGGTGCCCTTGGCAATTGACATCGTGACGTCAGAATTAACTGGAAGACCATCACCTGTTCCAGATTTGAAAGAAGAGAAAATACCATACTATGGGGTGAAGGAATCGGTTTTCCCATTTAATATGTTCCAGGAAGTGGATCCAGTGCTGGGACCAGAAATGCGTTCTACAGGAGAAGTTCTAGGTCTGTCAACATCTTATGGGGAAGCGTTCTATAAAGCCCAGGAAGCTACGCAGATGAAGCTGCCTTTAGAGGGAACCGTACTGATTTCCGTTAGTGATCGGGATAAGCCAGAAGTGGCAGAAGTAGCTGGTGAATTTGCGAAGGCAGGATTTCGAATTATTGCATCTAAAAATACCTGTAGCCTGATTAATGAAGCGGGCATTCCTGCCGATATGGTATACAAACTTCATGAGGGAAGACCAAATATGCTGGATTTGATTACCAATGGGCAGATTGATTTAATTATCAATACCCCTGTAGGGCAGGAACGGCATTTGGATGACAGTTATCTTCGGAAAGCAGCTATCAAGAAAAAAGTGCCATATATGACCACTATGGCGGCGGCGAAGGCAACAGTCAGTGGTATTCTTTCACTAAAAAAGCATGGTAGCAGTGAAGTACAGTCCCTGCAAAAGTTACATGGAGAGATAGCTTTGGCAGAAAAGTAGTGGCATTGTACTTTGCAGTCAGTGGTGACGATGCAAACAAAAGGAGGAAGATTTATGAGAAGGACACGGAAAGTCACAAGCTTTTTATTAATTTTAGTCTTAATAATTGGACTTGTTCCTGTTCCTAGTGGGGGAGATTATATTGTTTTTGCAGAGGAGGCGTCAGAGAAGCCGACTTCAGGAACTTGTGGAGATAATATTCATTGGGAAATTACAGAGGATACTGTTGCTGGATGGGATTTGGCACAGGCCGTTCCTTACCGGTTGACCCTTACTGGATCTGGTAAAATGGATTTTGGAACTGGCAAAGCTCCATGGTACGAACATGGCTATTCGCCAACCATTACCTCAATATCCATGGAGGAAGGGATTACAACGATTCCAAATGGAGCTTTTTATGAATGTGCCAGTTTGAAATCCATCACATTGCCCGACAGTGTGACCTCCATTGGCGCATCAGCCATTTCAAAGTGTAGCCTGTTGGAAACCGTGAACTGTGGTGCGGGATTGAAAAGTATTGGCGCACAGGCATTTCTTGAAAACCCATCACTGACTTCTGTACGACTTCAAGAGGGCGTAGAGACGATAGAACGCTATGCATTTGGAAAATGCTTGAAGTTAAAGAATATTGTGTTGCCTGATAGTGTGAAAACTTTAGGTGAATCTTGTTTTTCAGGCACACCGCTTGTCAGTCTTAAGATTCCTAAGAATACAGAGACAATTGAGAGGAATCTTGTATTTGATGATCGGGCACTGGAACGTATTCAGGTGGCAGATGAGAATACGCATTTTATGGCGGTGGACAATGTATTGTATGAATTGCGAGATGGTGTTCCGTTTCGGGCAATTTGCTATGCGCCAGCGTCTGCCTCTAACACAGTCAATATTGAAGAAGGGACAGAACAGATCGAGCGGGTTGCTTTTGCCTATGCAAATAATATTACAACACTGACATTGCCATCTACGTTAAAGAAAATTACAGAAAATGCATTTTTCTGGTGTGAGAACATACAGGAACTTCATATACCTGACAGTGTGCAGTCTATTGAAAACCAGGCATTTGCAGGCTGTGGTCTGACGAAGATAACCGTAGGAAAAGGTTTAAAGGAATTGTCAGGTGCAATATTTCAAAGTTGTCAAAACGTGAAAGAGGTGAGCATTTCCAAAGAGAATCCTTATATGGAAGTGATCGATAATGTGGTATATAATAAGGCTCATACAATATTACATTACTATGCGCCAGCCAAACAGGAAACAGAATACCATGTCCTTGACACAGTAGAATATTTGGATTCCTATTGTATCATGAAATGTGATGCTCTGAAAGAATTGTACCTTCCAGAAACTCTTATCAGTTTGGAATCTGGGGCGCTTACCTGGAACGAGGGATTAAATTCTATTTATTTTCGGGGAAATGCTCCAAGTTTAGGCTTCGTAAGTATTAATTCAAATCTTCAAAATCTTTTGATTTATCGGATTCCAGGAACGAATGGATGGGATAGCTCAAATTGGTCTGAGTTTCGTCTCGTAGACTGGGATCCCAATAATATAGCTGAGGACTCTGGAAGCTTTGATGGAGTAACTTGGGAATTTCAGGGAAGTGATGGCAGCATGAAATTTACAGGCTCTGGTGTAATTCCAGACTTCAGTGAAGAGGAACCTGCGCCTTGGAATGCTTACCAAAATCAGATACAGACAATTGAAATGGAAGGCGTAACAGAAATTGGAAATTATGCTTTTTATGGCGCACAAAATCTGATTCGTGTTGAGTCCGATGCAAATCTGAAAAGAATCGGAAGCCATGCTTTTGCAGACTGTGAAAAACTTGTGTATGCAGAGATTGAGGATGTAGAGATTATTGAAATAGCAGCTTTTCAGAATGCAGCTTCCATTCAAGGAAAACTTAACTTAAAAGAGGTTACATCCATTGGAGCAAAAGCGTTTGAAGGTTGTATCTCCCTGTATGATGTAATTGTAAGTAGTGGTATTCAGTCGATAGAGGAATCATCCTTTGCAGGATGTACTTCACTGGTTCAATTTATGATACCAGATTCGGTATCTATCATAAAAGCGAGTGCATTTGCAGGGAGTGGGCTTCGTACAATCAATATCCCAGCCAATGTACATACCATTGAGGCAGAGGCTTTTCAAGGAAATGAATTTTTGGAAAATGCATATTTTTATGGCGGCATTCCCGAAAACTGGGCGGAGGACAGCTTTAAGGACTGTGACAATTTAGCTATCTGTTACCGTAAAAATCAGGCACAATGGGACAACTTGGGAGAATTTTGGCAGGAGATACCATTGCTTGGATTGAGCAAGTTCTATACAGAACAACAAGATCATTATTCCTTTGACAACAGTGCAGCATCCTTTGGATATCCTGCTGGGTATCGTATACCGAGACAGAGACATGTAGATATTTTAGACAGTATCGTTTTAGGCAGTTACTATTATGCCATCAGCGGAATTTGGACAGGTTCCTGTTTTGGGTTGGCTGGTTCCACTTTGGAATTTTATGAAAATGAGGACTTTCAAGTACAAGATTACATGGAGTCAGCAGAAAATTTATATGATTTAGCGGCGCCAAAGGATAAGAATGCTCCATTGACCAAACTGATCGAAGCATACCAGATTTCACAGAATAAGGAAGAAATTGTCGGATGTGGCGGAATTTTGAGCCATAATATGGGAAAATATATGGAAATGGTTCAAAAAGTAGAAGAATTTGAGCGCTCTGGTGGACTGGAAATAGATTCAGAAGCGGAACCCATTGTATTAGCTCTTTATTCAAAATATCAGGCACATGCAGTGATTCCAGTTTCTGTAGAATATGATGCAGATGGAAATTATCAAATGAAGGTCTATGATCCGAATGAACCCTCCAAGTTGCAGAATTTGACAATCAATAAGAACCTTAATGAAATTTCTTATAAATTTTATAGCTATGCTTCTTATCTTGATTATTCTGATATCTCTGAGGTGTTATCCGATACAGAACTGCACAATGAAATGGAAGAAGAGTCAATGTATTTGTCTGTTGACAAAGAAGATGTGACAATCACAACTCCAGATGGAGCAGCGATTGAAGAGGTTGACGGAGCTTATGAACAGAAGCTGTTCCGGTCAGAGAAAGAAGATATCTTTTCTGGCATTCGAAGTTTTGTTCTTCCCAAAGGTAATTATCAGATTGCTTTTCCACAGACAGATACATCCAGTAAGTCAGAGGAAGATGTTACTATTTATGTGGCATCTGAAGATAATTTTGCTGAGATTACCTCTTCCGATGAAGATACGGTGCTTGAAGTAAAACAAGAAGAGACGACCGAGGATCTGGTGGAATTCTGCTTGAGTTCAGAATCGGATCAGGAAGAGACAACTCGTCTGAATTTAATGAATGCTCAAGGAATGGAGCGGACTGTGGAAGTGGATAGCAGCAATGTAGTTGTCACATTGAAACAGGATGAAACAATTGTAGTACAGGTGCAAGATGATGTTAAGGTTTCACTGGATGGAGAAGAATTGGAAGTAGTTGACGGACAAGCAACTGGTTCCTTCGAAACAGAAGAAGAGGAAAATCCATTGAAACCAGGGGAAGTAGAATTTAACATTGTTCGTGACGATAAGAATAAATTAAACGGTGAAATTGTAGTTGAAGCGATTTCTGGCGCTTGGGATGACAAGAATGTTACGATGACAGTGAATTTTGAGGACGAAACAGGTAAAAATGTTGCAGTTTATTCCCAGGAAGCAGTGTTGACTCCTGGACGGAACGTTGTTACATTAACTCTGGAAGAAGTTGACACATTAATTACGCAGACAGAAGAGCCAGTTGAACTGACCTATAGAATTGAAATGGAAGATGAAGACGGAAATTCTCTCACTTATCCAGAGGGCATTGTAATTGTTTCTCTCCGCAAACCAGGTACGGAGAATCCAGATCCAGGTCCAGGACCAATAGATCCAGATCCAGGCCCAGGGCCAGTGGATCCAGATCCAGAGGTGGCTGTGGAGCAGGTAACTGTAAATCCCCAGTTCATCACATTAGGTGCAGGGGAATACTTCCAATTGGAAGCGTCTGTTCTTCCTGAGAATGCTACTGATAAAACCATAATCTATATTGCATTGAATAACAGGGTTCAAGTGTCTAATGATGGCAGAATATTGGCCAAGAAAGCAGGTTCTTCCTATGTACTTGTTGAGTCTGCCAATCGAAAACGGCAGATTGTTACAGTAGAAGTGAAAAATGCGCCTGGAACGATCTCATTAAATGGAACAAAAAAGAAATTGGAACCTGGAAAGAGCTTTCAGATTAAGCCTGTTCTTCCGGCTGGTACAGCAAGCAATGTAATTAGTTATGTATCAAGCAATGAGTCTGTAGCGTCTGTTTCTTCCACAGGGAAGGTGACAGCGGGGAACGAGGGAAGTGCTGTCATCACGGTACAGACATTTAATGGGAAAACGGCAGAACTGAAGATCACAGTAGCGAAAAATATCCCTGTAGAAAAAGTAAAATTACCTGTCACAAAATTGACGCTTGGTGTGGGAGAACCCTATGCACTGAAGGCAGAGATTTTGCCTAAAAATGCTTCCAATCAGAAATTATCCTATGGAACGTCCAACAATAAAGTGAAGGTTACCTCCAATGGAAAGATTACTGCCAAAAAGACAGGGAGCTGTAAAGTTACAGTAAAAGCGTCCAATGGCAAAAAAGCAGTTGTGTCTGTGACAATAAAAAAAGCGCCAGGGAAGATTACATTAAACAGCAAACAAAAAACTTTGAAAGTTGGCAAAAAGTTCCAGATTAAAATAACATTACCTAAGAATACTGCCAGCAATAAGATTAGCTACTCCTCAAATAAGAAATCTGTGGCATCTGTGTCCTCATCAGGAAAGGTTACAGCCAAAAAGAAAGGAACAGCTATCATCACAGTTAAAACATTTAATGGGAAGAAGGCAAAATTGAACATAATTGTAAAGTAATATAGGAAAAAGATTGACGAATAGTCTGAAAAGAGTTAGAATTAATAACAGGATGTTGCAGAAAAGCACATACATAAAACGGAGAATACATATACAGGGACGGTTAGGTTATTTACAAGTTTCATTTGCATGTCATTTTATGGGAAAACTGTTACGGCAGGCAAAAATCTAATTGAATGATACGGGCGGTGATGAGTGTTCACCGCCTGCGCTGGGCGCAGCTATTTTGCGATTTTTCTTTTTTTGCTAGCGCGCATGCCCAGAAGGTCTGTCTATGCAATGTTCTTTATATTGATTTGAACATTGAATGGATGGAAGCTTAATATGTAATGCTTCTACTTTGACTGGAGGATAGAACAGCTTTCTCACATAGCATCCTTTTGGAGGGTGGACAACCTTTCTACAAAAATAAAAAAGGATATGGAAAGAGTGGTAGGTATGCTAAAGAAATTGAACAACATGCAAATCAAAGAACGATTAACAAAAGCCTTTGTTATGGTTGCCAGCATATTGGCGGCAGTTTCAGTTGTAGGACTGGTTACCATGATTTTACTGAGCAATTCCTATGCGGATGCGCTGACAAATTATGGCTTTGCCCAGGGAGATGTTGGCAAAGCCATGGCAAATCTTGCAGATACCAGATCGGCACTGCGAGGAGCAATTGGATATGAGGAACAAGCTGCTATTGACAAGATGGTTCAGCAACATGAAGAGTACAAAAAAGATTTTGAACAAGAATTTGCGAATATTGAGCGAACCATGGTAACAGCCGAGAATAAGAAAATATATGCAGAGTTAAAAGAAGAACTGAAGGCATATTGGACTCTGGAACAGCAAATTTTAGATTTAGGTGCTACGGAAGATCAAGAAAAATGTATTGAGGCGCAAGAAATTGCTATGAATGAGCTTGCACCTATGTATGAAAGTGCTTATAGCAAATTATCTGAGATTATGGATATAAAAGTAGACAAAGGAAACGAATTGTCTTCTATGCTTTCTGTTGTATGCATTTTGTTGTCTATTGTAATTGCAGTTGTGATTATTTTTACGATATTTTTGTCCTTCCGCATTGGAATTGGAATTGCAAACAGCATTTCTATTCCTCTGAATCATCTGAAAGATCGTCTGGAAACTTTCTCAAAAGGAGATCTTGGTTCTCCATTCCCGGATGTTGACACTAAGGATGAGGTTGCCGATATGGTTACGGTTGCCAGAGAAATGGCAGAGACGTTGAACTTTATTATTGCTGATGAAGAACATATCTTGTCAGAGATGGCGGAAGCTAATTATGCAGTGGTTTCCCAAGATGGTAGCCGGTACACAGGAGATTTTGAGAATTTATTGCTTTCCTTGAAAGAATTAAAGAAACAGATGGTTGCCACCATACAGTCCATAGAGGAAGCGTCTTCTCAGGTATCCGCAGGTTCTACGAACTTGGCAGATGCGTCTCAAAGCTTGGCAGAAGGTGCTACGGAACAGGCTGGAGCTGTGGAGGAGATGCAGGCAACAATTATGTCAATCACTGAAAATGTTCAGACCGCAGCGGATCGTGCAAGAGAATCTTATGAGCAGGCTCAGAGATATTCGGATGAGGCAGACCGCAGCCGTGGAGAGATGGATACTATGGTAAGCGCGATGGAGCGAATCAGTGATGCATCACAGAAGATTGAAAATATTATTTCTGAGATAGAGGATATTGCTTCTCAGACCAATTTGTTATCCCTGAACGCTTCCATTGAAGCTGCAAGAGCTGGAGAAGCCGGACGCGGATTTGCAGTTGTGGCGGACCAGATTCGTCAGTTGGCGGAGCAAAGTTCCAAGGCTGCTGTGGAGACGAGGGAATTGATTGAGGGTACGATTCAAGAGATCTCTGAAGGAAATAAGGCAGCAGAAAGAGCAGCTGCTTCGATTGAGACAGTGGTAGATGGAATTGAGAAAATTGCAGAGTCTTCCAAGCATGTAAGTTCTATTGCAGCGGATCAAGCAGTAGCTATGAAGCAGGCTGAGGAAGGCGTAAATCAGATTTCGGAAGTGGTACAGTCCAATTCCGCGACGGCACAGGAATCCTCTGCGACCAGTGAAGAATTGTCAGCACAGGCAATTTGCCTGGATGAATTGATTGGTAAATTCATTTTACCTAAGGAATAAGACAGAACATTCAATGGAGCTCCTATGGAAGCGCTGAGGAAGCGTTTTCATAGGAGTTTGTTATCTTACGGAAAATTTTGTATATTCCATAGAATAATAAACGCTCCAGTAGGATGTGTATCTTGTGGAAGAGAATGAGGCTATAAGGGGAACATCTTTGGTGCGGTGAATCCTGCGTTGCAGGATTTTTTTGAAGAAAATTTTATGAACTTAATTTTTCTGAAAAGAAGAAAGGAATGTATAAGAAAATGAATTATTACCTGGCTCCATTAGAAGGAATCACAACTTATATTTACCGCAATGCTTACCACAGCATGTTTCAACCTATGGATAAATATTTTTCACCTTTTTTGGTGCCTCGAATGAAGAAAAGTTTTAACCATCGTGAGATCCAAGATATATTACCAGAACACAATCAGAATCTTTTTCTAGTGCCTCAGCTTTTGACCAACCAGGCAAAAGATTTTGTGAAAGGTGCAAAACGACTTATGGAATATGGTTATCAGGAAGTGAATCTCAATCTGGGCTGTCCTTCTGGCACAGTTGTGGCCAGACAAAAAGGAGCAGGATTTTTGTCAAAGCCTCTGGAGTTGGAACGATTTTTGGATGAAATTTTTTCCAGTTTGTCCATTCGTATTTCCATTAAGACGAGAATTGGTATGGAGGATCCAGAAGAGTTTGGAATATTGCATGAAATTTTCAGACGTTTTCCACTGGAAGAATTGATTATTCATCCCAGAGTACGGGAGGACTTTTATACAAATAAACCTGATTTGCCAGTATTTCGGCAAGCTTTCTCAGAGCGCAGGCATCCAATCTGTTATAATGGAGATATTTTCTGCGAGCAAGATCTGGAACAACTCGTACAGCAGGTTCCAGAGTTGGAAATGGTAATGATGGGACGGGGGATTATCAGGAAACCATGGCTTAGAGAGGAGCTTTTGTGTTTTGAACCAATGGTGGAAGACAGTCAAAAGTATCAAGGACGGTTGCGTCAGTTCCATGATAAAATTTATCAAGACTACCAAAGCATTATGTCAGGGGAGAAAAATGTACTCTATAAGATGAAAGAATTATGGTCTTATATGATTTTGCTTTTCTCCGATTATGAACCTTATGCGAAAAAAATACGCAAGGCGGAGACGCTGCAAAAATATGAAATAGCAGTAAATGCTTTATTTCGGGAGCAGAGACTTGTGGAAGGGAAAGAGGAGGAAGAACCATGAGAATGTATGATATCATAAATAAGAAAAAACATGGAGAGCATTTTACCAAAGAAGAAATTCAGTTTTGGGTAGAAGGCTATAATAGAGGTCAAATCCCAGATTACCAAGTGTCCGCACTTTTGATGGCAATCTGTTTTCAGGGAATGAATGAGGAAGAGACACTTGCTTTGACACTTGCAATGCGAGATAGTGGAGAGGTGTTGGATTTATCCAAAATAACAGGGATAAAAGTTGATAAGCACAGTACGGGAGGCGTTGGAGATAAGACATCTCTTGTACTAACACCGATGATAGCTGCACTTGGCATTCCGGTAGCAAAAATGTCTGGCAGAGGGCTTGGTCATACGGGAGGAACCATTGATAAACTGGAATGTTTTCCCGGATTTACCACAGAGTTATCTGAGGCACAGTTTTATGAAAATGTAAATCAAATCAAAATGGCCATTATGAGCCAGACTGCGAATTTGGCGCCTGCGGATCAAAAGCTTTATGCACTTCGAGATGTGACAGCCACAGTGGATCAGATTTCCTTGATTGCTGCGAGTATTATGAGTAAGAAGCTTGCGGCCAATGCAGACGCCATTGTTCTGGATGTAAAGACAGGTAACGGAGCATTTATGAAATCAGAAGAGGATGCATTTGCTCTGGCCAGGGAGATGGTTCGGATTGGTCAAAATGCTGGGAAACAGATTTCAGCAGTTATCACGGATATGGATCAGCCTCTTGGAGCTGCGGTGGGAAATTCTTTGGAGGTAAAGGAAGCGATCTTAGCTTTGAATGGCCTTGGACCCAAAGATTTTATGGAGGTAGTCTATGGGCTGGGCACAGAACTTGTATTGGCGGCAGGAAAGGCAGAACATCCAGAAGCAGCAAAGGAATTGCTAAGAGGGACAATTCAATCAAAGTCTGCACTTCATAAATTTGCAGAGTTTGTGAAGGCGCAAGGCGGCAATATGGACTTGGTATACCAGCCTGAGCTGTTGCCAGTGGGGAGAATTCAATTGCAGGTATTGAATACAGAAGTAGGGTATGTTTCTCGGATTCTTGCAGAGGAAATTGGATTGGCAAGCTTAGTTCTTGGGGGAGGACGGATTACGAAGGAGAGTAAGATCGATCTGTCTGTGGGTGTCCTGCTCAATAAAAAGCGTGGAGATCGGGTGCAGCCCGGTGAGACTCTTGCCACAGTATTTGCGAATGATATGGAAAAGGCAAAAGAAGCTTATGGTAGAGTTGTGCGTGCATATCAATTTCAGGACGAACCCATGGTCGAGATTCCAATGATAAAAGGGATTGTACGGTAGGGATAGAACGAATAAGTTTGGACCTGAAAGCATATAGTGCAATATGGGAAAATTAAAAAAGACAACACTAAATCAGGTAAAAACGAATATTGTGGAATCCTTGGAACTGCCACGGGATATTATGTATGGGGCAGTGATTATAACCGCAATGGGACGCAATCAGGTACTTGTGGAAAATTATAAAGGCATTATTGAATATACCAGAGAAAAGATTCGTTTGCAGACCAAGAACTGTCAGGTTACTGTTCAGGGAAAACAGCTTGTGGTAGAATATTACACCAATGAAGAAATGAAAATCACTGGATTTATTCAGGGAATATTATATGATTCATAAGGGGTAAGCAAATTGTTAATTGATAAAGTAAAATATCTGCAAGGATATGTACGGGTTAGACTTTCTGGCTATGCGCCAGAGCGGTTTTTGAACCTGTGCAGCAATCGAAATATTTTGATTTGGAATCTGGAATACCGGGAGGGACAGTACGAGTTCTGCCTCAGTATTCGAGGATTAAGACAATTAAAGCCTATTTTAAGAAAGACCAGGACAAAACTCATTATTTTGGAACGGACAGGACTTCCATTTGTAATGAATCGTTATCGAAAGCGGAAGCTTTTCTTTACTGGGATTGTGCTTTGCTGCGGACTGCTATATACAATGTCACTCTTTATATGGAAGATTGAAGTGAATGGAAATCTCCATGAGACGGACAGCAATATTATTAAATTTCTGGAAGAAAAACAGGTATATCATGGGCTGTTAAAAAGCAAAATAGATTGTGAGAAGATTGAAGAAGAGCTTCGAGCTGGATTTGAAGATATTATCTGGGCCTCTGCGAAGTTGGAAGGAACGATGCTCATTATTGATGTACAGGAAAATCTTGCAGTTAATCAACAGGCCAAGGATCAACAAGCCAGGGAAGATACGCCCAGTGATATTACGGCGGATAAGGAAGCTGAAATTTATAGTATTTTTACCCGACAGGGAACGCCTAAAGTAGAAAAGGGTGTGAAGGTAAAGCCAGGAGATATACTGGTGGAGGGGAAAAATCCAGTGATCAATGATGCGGGAGAGGTGGCCAATTATCAATATTGCGTTTCGGACGCAGACATTCTTGGACTCACGCAGTATCAATATACAGACAGCTTTCCTCTTCAGTATGAGTATAAAAATTTCAGTGGCAAGGAAAGTACAGCTTATGGAATCCGATTGTTTCAATGTCAGCTTCGCCTGCCTCATTTATCATCCAAATTTTCGGCGTACGATACCATTACAGATGAATATGATCTGAAACTTGGAGAGTCGTTTTATCTTCCATGTATTTTAATCCGAGAAACTCGAAGAGAATACCAGCCAGAGAAAAGAAGGTATACTAAGACAGAGGCAAAACAGCTTGCGGAGGAAAAATTAAAAGATTTTTGCAAGGAATTAGAGGAAAAAGGGGTAGAAATTATAGAAAATAATGTTATGATAGTAACAGATGAAATTAATTGCACAGCCGTGGGAAATCTGACAGTGATAGAACCCATCGGTGTACCGAAAGCAACCAACATGACAGATATTTCACAGGAAGGGCTGATAGAAGATGAGTCTGATGGAGACAGTGATTAATATACCAGCAGAACATATGGCAAATGTGTTTGGACAGTTTGATGCATATATGAAAAAGGTGGAACGAGCGTTTGGAGTAACCGTAGTTCTTCGGGAGAATAAGCTTAAATTGCTAGGAAGAGATACTGATGTGAAGCGAGCTTCCCGCGTCTTTACCCAGCTTTTTGAATTGTCTAAACGGGGGAACCAGATTACAGAACAAAATGTGGATTATGCGATTTCTCTTACTTTTGAAGAGAAGGAAGCAGAGATTGTGGCGATAGATAAGGAACTGATCTGCCATACCATCAATGGAAAGCCAGTGAAGCCGAAAACACTTGGACAGAAACAGTATGTGGATCAGATTCGGAATAAGATGATTGTGTTTGGTATGGGACCAGCAGGAACTGGAAAAACATATCTTGCTATGGCCATGGCGATTACGGCATTTAAGAATGAGGAAGTAAATCGAATTATCTTAACCAGACCTGCCATTGAGGCAGGGGAAAAGTTAGGATTTTTGCCAGGGGATTTGCAGAGCAAGATTGATCCTTACTTAAGGCCACTGTACGATGCTCTGTATCAGATTATGGGAGCAGACAGTTTCCAAAAAAATATGGAAAAAGGATTGATTGAAGTAGCGCCTCTTGCATATATGAGAGGGCGAACTTTGGATAATGCATTTATCATTTTGGATGAGGCACAGAACACCACTCCCGCGCAGATGAAAATGTTTTTAACCAGAATTGGATTTGGTTCTAAGGTTGTGGTGACAGGAGACGCGACGCAAAAGGATTTGGCGCCAGGGACGGTTTCCGGCCTTGATGTAGCATTGCGGGTACTGCGCAATGTGGAAGACATCGGTATTTGTCATTTGACCAGCAGTGATGTGGTGCGTCATCCATTGGTACAAAAAATAGTAAAGGCATATGAGGATTATGAGAGACACGAGAAAAAGGGAAACAGAGATAGAAATCGAGAACGGAACAGAAATAGAAGATGACAATCATATATCAGGATCTCATTTAAAGGGACATGGAATGGTTATTTTTCTTCTGGCGTGTTGCAGTATTTTGGAATGCGGACTTGCAGGAATTATAACCAGACAAGAGAAAGAAAGACTGTTTGTGCTGCTGTTTTTAGGGATATTTTGTTCCGTACTCTTTTTTGCGGGATTGGAACTGTATCGGACACAGCGAAAATGGTTGGACCAAAAGATTGGAAATTATAAACGTTTTGCGCTTTGTTATGGTATATGCAGTGCTATGGCAGTGGTGTTTTTGTTTTTGCCAGAGTTTGCAAGGCCAATGTTACTGCTTGGTGCAGTGGTGGGTGTTGTGTCGGATCCTTTGTTTGGAATGGCGGCAGGGATACTCCATATAGCAGTATATGTTTTGTGTGGGCAAGGGAATATCTTTATGGTATTCTGTTATTTGATACTTGTGTTATGTGGCTGTTTTTCTACAATATTTCTTAGAAAAAAAGAATATTTTCAGTGGGGCAGTCTGCTATTATTCCAGTTTACTTTTGGAAGTATTATGATATTTTCGTATCTTCAGACTGGTCAATTGGAACTGGATATGTTAATCTATGGGGTAGGTAACGGGATAGTATCAGCGTTTGGTGCATATATCCTTTGTCGGATTCTTGACAAAGAGGTGGAAGAGTCCACTGTGTCTGTGCAGACACCAGACAAAGAATTGTTACAAGAACAGACACAGGAGCCAAAGCAAAACACGGTTTCAAAGCCCAAGGCAAAGACAAGTCAGAAGCCAAAACCAAAGCCCAAATTGCCGATAGGATTGTCTGTAAATCAGATCTTGTCAGAGGATTTTGAGTTGTATGAGGCGGTGAAACAATCTTCTCAGGCAGATTATCTTCATGCCAGAAAAGTGTCTAAAATTGCGGAAAACTGTGCGCGGCTTGTGGGCGCAGATTCTGCCATTGCCGCAGCGGGCGGATTTTATTACCGTTTGGGAAGAATGAAGGGAAATCCCTATGGGAATCAGGGCGTAGCTCTGGCTGAGAGTTATGATTTTCCCAAAGAGGTCATAGAGATTTTAAGAGAATATAATGGGGAAAAGAAACTTCCTTCCACTGTAGAGTCTGTGGTGGTGCACATAGCAGACAGTATAACCGCAAAAATGCAAGCGCAGGGTGAAATAGGAGGTTCAAGTTCCTGGAATCAAGATATGGTGATTTATCAGACCTTAAATGAAAATTCTGCATCAGGATTGTATGCCCAAGCAGGATTTACAATGAATATGTTTCTGACTATTCGGAATTATCTGATAAAGGAGGCGAAGATGTTTTGACACTTACGATAGAGGAAGAGGTGGAAAGCTCCTTTAATTTTGATTATAGAAAGTTAGCAGAGGATGTGGTTCTGTCTGCGATGGAATTCGAGAAATTTCCCTTTGAGGCGGAGGTAAATTTGTTTTTGGTCTCCTCAGAGGAAATCCATGCGATCAATCAGGAATATCGGCAGGTGAACGCGCCGACAGATGTGTTATCCTTTCCAATGATCCATTATCATCACCCTGGAGATTTCTCACAGATGGAACAGGAGGAAGATAATTTTAATCCTGATACCGAAGAAGCGCTTCTTGGAGATATTGTCCTGTGTGTGGATCGGGTGAAAGAACAAGCGAAACAGTTTGGTCACAGTGAAAAACGGGAATATGCTTTCTTGATTCTTCACAGTATGTTGCATTTATTTGGGTATGACCATATGACACAGGAGGAATCTGCGGTGATGGAAGAAAAGCAGAATAAAATTCTGAATCAAATGGGGATTTATAGATAAAAAACAAAAAATTTGGAGGAACTATCATGAAGAGACGTATGATCTGTCTGCTGCTGGCTGCATGTATGCTTGTCACTGCTGGCTGCGGCAAGAAGAAAGAAGAGCCAGTAAAGGAGCCAGAAGTGGAGGTAAAAGAGGAGCCGGAAGTCAAGGAACCAGTAAAAAAAGAAGAGCCAAAAGAAAAGGAGCCAGAGGATAATCATGAAGGGATGGCAAAGAGTTACCTTACTGGGGAATGGATTGACGAGGAGCTTGCAAAAAAGAGACCTCTCGCGGTCATGATTGGCAATACATCAGATGCGTTACCACAGTATGGAATTTCTTCCGCAGATGTGATCTATGAGGTGCCTGTAGAGGGCTCTTATACCCGATTAATGGCAATTTTTCAGGATTACAGCGGATTGGAGAAGATTGGATCTGTTCGAAGCTGTCGTCACTATTTTATTTATTTTGCAAGGGAATTTGACGCGCTTTATACACATTACGGACAGGCAGTTTATGCAGAGCCGGTTCTTGCAAGAGAGGATGTTCATAATCTGAGCGGTATGGATTCCACTCTGGAATCTATCATGTTCTATCGTGACACCAACCGAAAAGCGCCTCACAATGCTTTTATCAGCGAAGAGGGCATTAAGGCTGGAATTGAACAAAAAGGATATCGAACCGAACTTTCCGATTCCTACAGTGGACATTATCAATTTGCAGAGGATGACGCCCAGGTACAGCTTACAGGCGAGGAGGCGTTGGTGGTAAGTCCAGGCTATTTTGTGAATAAACCTTGGTTTGTCTATGACGCCAGTGATGGATTGTACTATCGTTATGAATTCCGTGATAAGCATATTGACGGTGCAAATGAAAAGCAGCTTGCGGTAAAAAATATTTTGGTGCAGTATTGTGACTGGTCCTATATGGATGAGAATGGTTATATGGATATCAATACGACTTCTGGTGGGGATGGATATTATATCACCAATGGAAAGATCGAAAATGTTACTTGGACGAAAGCAAATGAGGATTCCCCTGCAAGATATTTTGATGAATCTGGAAATGAAATCACAATAAACCAGGGTAAGACATGGGTTTGCGTTGTAAGAAATAAATACAAAGACCGTTTTGGCATATATAAAACAGAAGAAGAATTATCTGCGGCAAGGGCAACCGAAGAATAATGCAGCGAGAGTGTTCTTAGATGAGGGATTTCTATGAGTAAAACCAGAAAAAGCGAATCCAATTTTTTGGTTCAGGGCTCGATCTTGGCGGCTGCTTCCATCATTAGCCGTGTGATAGGGCTGCTGTACCGGATTCCCTTAAAATCGATTATCGGCGATATTGGGAATGATTACTACGGAACAGCAATGGAGATTTACAGTATTCTTTTGTTAATTTCCTCTTACAGCCTGCCATTGGCTGTATCAAAGCTGGTTTCTGCAAGAACGGCGAAAGGACAGAAGAAAAATGCGTATCGCATTTTTAAAGGTGCATTATTGTTTGCGCTGATATCTGGGACTGTGGCGGGCCTACTTTTGTTTTTTGGCGCCAGATTTATTACTACTTATGTAGTGAAGACTCCCTTAAGTATTTTTGCATTGCAGTGTATGGCACCCACATTGCTGATTGTGGCAGTATTGGGTGTGTTCCGAGGATTTTATCAGGGAATGGGGACCATGATGCCAAGTGCCCTTTCCCAGCTCCTGGAACAGCTTGTCAATGCAGGAGTCAGTGTAGCTGTGGCATATCATCTGTATCAAAGTGGATCCAGATTGGGGGCAGTTTTAGGCAGTTCTGCCACCTATGCAGAAGCATATGGCGCTGCTGGGGGCACAATCGGCACAGGAGCTGGTGCTGCTGTTGCCTTGCTTGTCACAGCAATTATTTTCCTGATTTTTCGACCTTCCTATCGGCGAAAAATGGAAAAGGATAGAGATAAGAAAAAGGAGAGTTATGGCAGAATTTTCAGTGTTTTGCTGCTTACGATTTTGCCAGTGTTGCTAAGCACTACAATTTATAATATAACATCTTTTTTGGACACGAGTGTTTTTAAGCAGATTGCGCATATGCAGGGCTATAAGGAGCTGGAATACAGTACGATGTGGGGAATTTATGTTGGAGAATATAAGGTATTGACCAATGTTCCCATTGCCATTGCCTCTTCTGTGGCAGCTTCCTGTGTTCCAAGTCTATCCACAGCCTTTGCCTCCAAAAACACACAGGAGGCAAAACGGAAAGTGAGATATTCCATACGGTTTGTTATGGTGATAGCCATTCCTTGTGCAGTGGGAATGGGAGTGTTAGCTTCCCCCATTTTGCAACTGTTGTTTCATGATAACAGAGAGATGCCAGCACATATGATGCAAATTGGAGCAGTTTCCATTATTTTCTATTCCCTGTCTACATTAAGCAATGGAATTTTGCAAGGAATCAACCGGATGAATGTCCCAGTGAGAAATGCGGTCATTACCTTAGTATTACATATGGGGCTTCTTGCTGCTTTGATGTATGGGTTTGATTTGAACATTTATGCGGTTGTTTGGGCGAATACCTTTTTCTCATTTCTTATGTGTATTTTAAACGGATTCGCCATCAAGAGATATCTTCGATACCGCCAGGAAGTGAAACGGACCTTTGTGGTCCCCTCTATTTGTGCTACAGTAATGGGAGGCGTTGTGTATGGCGTGTATTATCTCCTTATGAAATTAGGAGATATCAATGCAGTGGCAACTGTAGTGGCAATTTCGGCAGGTGTCTGTGTCTATTTTGTTTTGATGCTGTTGCTGCGGGGATTGCGTGAAAGAGAACTTGAGACTTTTCCGATGGGCGGCCTGGTGATTCGGGTTGCGAAAAAAATGCATTTGATGTAGCGTGTGTTGAACATTTATTTCTATTAAAATATACTTTTTAGAGTCAATAAAAGGGACTGTTTTAAAATAAAGTTTATATACAATATATGGATGAGTATCTTGTGGTTTGTAAACCATATCCTGTATATAGCAGCTAGTGTGCTGACCACATTATATTCAGACCAATTACTTGCCTGAATATAATGCGGTCAGCACACTATTTTGTAACAGTCCCTTTTTGAATTTGCAATGTCTGTTATCGAATGATTCCTTGTATGGTCAGCAACAATAAAAGTACCGGAAGAATAAAGGTAAGATAAACCCGTAACCACTGTGGTAACTTTATGCCTGAGCCAGTGTTCACTTCTTTTCGATAATTTTCAAATCCCCAACCAAACCGGGTGACACAGAACAGAAGGTAACAAAGAGAACCGATGGGTAAAAGCATGTTACTCACAATAAAATCTTCTAAATCTAATACGGTACTCTCAGCTCCCAAAGGCTGGAATGCAGACCACAGGTTGTAGCCGAATACACAGGGCAGAGATAAGACTGTGATTGCCACCAGGTTGACCAGACAAGATTTCTTTCTGCTCCAGTGAAATAAATCCATACCACAGGAAATAATATTTTCAAATACGGCCAATATCGTGGAAAAGGCTGCAAAAGTCATAAATACAAAGAACAGTGTGCCCCAAATTCGTCCGCCAGTCATCCCATTAAATATATTGGGCAACGTGACGAAAATTAATCCAGGTCCCTGATCTGGACTGATTCCAAAGGAAAAGCAAGTAGGGAATATGATCAATCCAGAAACTAATGCAACAAAGGTGTCTAACACAGCAATGTTGATTGATTCGCCTAAAAGTCCACGTTCTTTATCAATATAACTGCCGAAAATACCCATAGATCCAATTCCAAGACTCAAGGTGAAGAAGGCCTGGTTCATTGCGGCTGTTATTGTTTCCCAGATTCCAATCTCTTTCATCCTGCCAAAATCAGGAAGCAAGTAAAATTTTAATCCTTCTATGCCACCTTCTAAGGTTAGGCTGTGTACAGCCAGAATAATGATGATGGCAAGGAGCAAACTCATCATAATCTTAGTGATTCGCTCCACCCCTTTTTGCAGTCCCACGGAGCAGATCAAGATTCCAGATACTACGATAATAATCATAACAGTTGCCAAAATCTGGGGACTGGAGAGCATAGTTTGAAACATTTCTTCCACTTGGCCTGCGTCTTTTCCCTGAAATTTTCCGGTGAGCATCTGATAAAAATAGTAAAGCATCCAGCCTGCAACAGTGGTGTAAAACATCATTAAAATATAATTGCCAGCCATGCCAAGATATCCGTGTAGATGCCACTTTTGTCCCGGTTTTTCCAGCTTCTTAAAACTTCTTATAATACTTTTTCTGCTGGCCCGCCCCACAGCAAATTCCATGGTCATAACAGGTATGCCCATGATCACCAGGAAAAACAGGTAGAACAGTACAAAAACACCTCCGCCATATGCCCCAGCGACATAGGGGAAACGCCAGACGTTCCCGATTCCGATTGCACATCCCGCCGAGAGCAGGATAAATCCCATTCTTGAACTTAATTTTTCTCGTTCCATTTTTTGATTCCCTTCCTAAATTTCTGTACATTGAGTTCCAAAGATTCGGTAGAGAAATCCACCAGATCTGCGGCTTTTGTACTTTTGTAGGAAATAAGTATATCATAAAAATGCCAGGTCTGGAATCATAAATTTCCAGAGTTTGTCTGAAACATTCATGTTTGTGGGGGTCTCCTGTCTCCAATGCAAATACCGATTGATTTTTTTTTATTCTTTTTATATAATAATTCTGTGATGGCGACGTATTCCGTTGACATCAAACTATAATTAAGGAATAACCTTAGAAATGGAGGACAGTATGCACAAAGAAAATTTATCTTCATCCGAAGCGCTGCAAAAATTAAAAGAAGGAAACCAACGCTATCTGGATGCACCATCTAACCCAGGGGACATTTCACCTCAGATTCGGAAATATACATGTGAAAATGGACAGAGTCCTTATGCAGTTATCATCACCTGTTCTGATTCTAGAGTAATTCCGGAAGGAATTTTTTCTGCAGGGATTGGAGAGTTGTTTGTGATCCGTGTGGCAGGAAATGTCATGGACAAGCATCAGTTAGGCAGTGTGGAATATGCAACAGACCATCTTGGAACAAACCTTGTAGTTGTTCTTGGACACGATCATTGTGGTGCGGTGGGGGCAGCTATGAGCAGTGACCCAGAAGGCTATGTCAAATTTATTACAGATGAGATCCGCAAAGCAATTGGAGACGAGAAAGATGAGCTTCGCGCAAGCTGTTTGAATGTGGAGAGAAGCGTATCTGTGATCAAGGAAAGCCTTGGCATCAAAGAGGATGATAAGCGGAAAGTATGTGGCGCTGTGTACCATATTGACAGCGGAGCGGTTGAGTTTTTGGATTAATACATAACAGATTGGAAAAGGCTGCTGAACAGATAGATTCAGTGGTCCTTTTCTTTTTCTAGAAAATTTTTGAATAAAATAACAAAAATAGCAGATACTACCATAAAAAGGAGTGAGCCATGAGAAGAACATGTAGTGTCCGCTTACTAATAGTTGGAGTATTTGTTACAGCAGCGATTAGCCTGTGTTTGGGGTTTCTGACAGGAACACGACAGAACTGGGAGCTGTATGAGCAGCGCATCGCCCTGTTAAAACAGCAGAATGAGACGCTTTTAACACAGCAAAAAGAGCAAGAGGAAGAACAAGAATTGGCGGCGGAAAGCCTGAATATGGTGGAACCGTATCAATATGTGCTGATTGCAGAAGATGGATATGTAGCCGTTTATCAGGCGGATGGAAAAACTTTTTTTTCCTCCACAGATATACAGTTGAGCAAGCTTCCAGAAGATCTTCAAGAGGAAATTCTAAATGGAAAATATATCACCAGTGAAGAGCAGCTCTATAATTTTCTGGAAAACTACTCCAGTTAGCGAACTTGAAACTTGTAATTTAACGTGTTATAATGTTCCCAAAGAACAGGGGTAATGTTGTTTGGTATCAAAGGATTCATTAATTTATGAGCAGAAAATTCGATGTAATCATTGTGGGAGCTGGAGCTTCCGGTCTTACCGCAGGAATTCAGGCGGCGCGAAAGGGTGCACAGGTCCTGATTTTAGAACATATGGATCAAGCGGGGAAGAAAATTTTAGCAACTGGAAATGGAAAATGTAATTTTACCAACGAAAAGCAGGGAATTGCTTATTACAACGGCAAGAACCCTGCCTTTGTATTGCCTGCATTCGGCCAGTTTGGTTTAGAGGAGACCTTGCGTTTTTTTCGGGAGCTGGGGATTTATCCAAGAAGCAAACGAGGAGGTTACTATTACCCTTCAAGTGGGCAGGCATCCTCCGTGTTAGAGGTTCTTCTGATGGAATGCAAACGTCAAAAGGTTCGGATTGCATATCAGATAGGAATTCGGGAAATTCGCAAAGAAAAAGAAGGATTTTTCTTTCACACGAAACAAGGAGTTTTCCAAAGCGACTGCTGCATTCTTGCCACAGGTGGGAAATCTGCCAAGAAAACAGGAAGTGATGGGAGCGGGATCTCATATATTGTAAAATTTGGACATATAGTGACGGAAATTGTTCCAGCTCTAGTGCAATTGCAGGGAAAACAGTCGTTTTTGAGGGAAATTGCAGGAATACGTGCAGAGGGAAGGATTCGTCTGTACATAGATCAGCAAAAGAAGGCGGAGGATATTGGAGAGTTGCAGATGACAGAATTTGGTGTGTCTGGAATCCCAGCGTTCCAAGTGAGTCGTCACGCCTCCTATGGACTTGTCCAGAAGAAAAATGTTTATGCTCTATTAAATTTCCTACCAGAGTTGTCAAGAGAAGAGACCGTGGATTTGCTAAAACAGCGTTTTTTAATTCATGGTAAGGGCAAAACCGTGGAACAGGCGATGGTTGGTCTGTTTCCAAGAAAATTAAATAATGTATTAATCCAGGAGGCAAAGATTCCTCTAAATAAGCCAGCCAGCGCCTGTGTTAAGGCGGAGCTGGAAACTTTGGCTTATTTCGTACAGTCTCTGAAGATAGATATTATCGGGACAAAAGGTTTTGACCATGCCCAAGTCAGTGCAGGGGGTGTAGATACAGAGGAGATTAATCCAGTTACCATGGAATCACGTCTCGTGCCAGGATTATATTTTGCAGGAGAAGTGGTGGATATTGACGGAATGTGTGGCGGATATAATTTGCAGTGGGCATGGTCCAGCGGAGCTGTGGCTGGAATGGCTGCGGCGAACAGCAGGAGGAGAGAATCATGATACGGATTCAACAGTTGAAGCTGCCAATTGATCACACCAGACAGCAGCTTTTACAAAAAATTGCAAGGATGTTGAAAAAGAAGCCAGAGGAAATATTGGAATATCAGATTCGCAGAAAGTCCATAGACGCCAGGAAAAAACAGGAGTTTTCTTTTGTCTATACTGTGGATGTGAAAATAAAACAGGAAGCGGCAGTTCTGAAACGAAACAGAAATAGTCAGATCTCTCAGGCACAAGATGTAATGTATCAATTTCCAGATTCTTTCAAAGGCAAGTCTCTAAAGCATTCTCCAGCGGTGATCGGAAGTGGTCCAGCAGGTCTATTTTGTGCGTATCTTTTGGCGGAACATGGGTATTCTCCTGTGATACTGGAGCGTGGAAAACCCATAGAAGAGCGTACAAGGCAGGTAGAACAATTTTGGCAGGACAATGTTTTAAATTTCAAATCGAATGTACAGTTTGGTGAGGGTGGGGCAGGAACTTTTTCTGACGGGAAATTAAATACTTTGGTCAAAGATGTCAAAGGCAGAAATCGGAAGGTGCTTGATATTTTTATCCAGCATGGCGCACCAAAGTCCATAGCCTATGAGAGCAAGCCCCATATTGGAACAGATATTTTAAGAGAAGTTATAAAAAGTATGCGCAACCAGATCAAGGCGTGGGGTGGAACTTATTACTTTGACACTTGTGTGACAGAGCTGGAGTTTTCTGAGGACAAGCTGTCTGCGCTACTGTGCCAGGATCAGGAGACACAAAGGATTTTTCGGCTAGAAACGGAGCTTGCAGTGCTTGCCATTGGCCACAGCGCCAGAGATACCTTTGAGATGTTAAATCGTAAGGGCTTTTCGATGGAGGCAAAATCTTTTGCAGTAGGGCTGCGAGTGGAACATCCACAATCCATGATAAATGTCATTCAATATGGAGCTGAGGCAGCAAGCAAGCTTCCAGCAGCTTCCTATAAGGTGACGGCAAATCTTGAAAATGGCAGAGGAGTATACTCCTTCTGTATGTGTCCTGGTGGTTATGTGGTGAACGCCTCCTCGGAAGAAGGACGTCTTGCAGTGAATGGTATGAGTTACAGCAAAAGAGATGGTAAAAATGCCAATAGTGCAATTATTGTCACTGTGACACCCAAGGATTTTCCAGGGGAGGGGCCTTTAGCGGGAGTGGAATTTCAGCGCAATCTGGAAACAAAAGCTTATCAATTGGGCTCTGGAAAAATTCCACAACAGCTATTTCAGGATTTTGAAACAGGGACAATTTCAAAATCTTTTGACAGTTTTTCGTCAGAAGTAAAGGGACAGCATACATTTGCACCGCTGCATACGTTGTTTTCACAAGAGATTCGAGCGTCTTTTTGTGAAGGAATGCACCAGTTTGCAAGGCATCTTCCAGATTTTGATCGTGGAGATGCGATTCTATCTGGTGTAGAAAGCCGAACTTCTTCCCCAGTGCGGATATGTCGAAATGAATTTTTTGAGAGTAACAAAAGAGGTGTGTACCCTTGCGGGGAAGGAGCTGGATATGCTGGCGGCATTATGTCTGCTGCCATGGATGGGATGAAAGTTGCAGAAGCAATCGCAGCAAACTATAAAAATACATAAGAATACGAGAAACAGGAGGAGAAACATCGTGTCAGAATTGACTCCAATGATGCAAAAGTATATGGAAACCAAACAAGAATACCCAGACTGTATTTTATTTTACCGGTTGGGCGATTTCTATGAAATGTTTTTTGAGGATGCTCTTACTGCGTCTAAGGAGCTGGAAATCACGCTGACTGGGAAAAATTGTGGTATGGAGGAGCGGGCGCCCATGTGTGGTGTTCCCTACCATGCAGTGGAAGGTTATCTCAATAAGCTGGTCTCAAAAGGTTATAAAGTGGCAATCTGTGAACAAGTGGAAGATCCCAAAATGTCCAAAGGTTTGGTGAAGCGTGAGGTAGTGCGGGTGGCCACTCCTGGCACAAACTTAGATACACAGGCCCTGGATGAGACGAAAAATAATTATATTATGTGCATCGTTTATATGGAAGATCGCTACGGGGTATCCACTGCCGACGTCACGACTGGGGATTATTATGTGACTGAGCTGGAAACAGAGCGAAAACTCTTGGATGAGATACATAAGTTTTCTCCTTCAGAAATCATTTGTAATGAGGCATTTTACATGTCTGGCATGGATTTTGAAGATTTAAAGCACCGTCTTGGAATTGCTGTGTATGATTTAGATACCTGGTATTTTAGCGATGAAACTGCTCAAAATACCTTACTTTCCCATTTTAAAATTTCAGATATCACAGGTCTTGGTCTGCAAGACTGCGAATCCGGCACCATTGCAGCCGGAGCTCTTTTGAAATATCTCTATGAAACCCAGAAAAACAGCCTTGCAAATATGACATCCCTCCAATTATATAGTACAGGCAAATATATGATTATCGACAGCTCCACCAGGCGAAATCTGGAATTGGTGGAGACGTTGCGGGAAAAGCAAAAGAGAGGTTCCCTGTTGTGGGTACTGGATAAGACGAAAACCGCAATGGGTGCAAGAATGCTTCGAAAATTTGTGGAACAGCCATTGATTGAAAAAGAGGAGATTCAACAACGTCTCGATGCCATCGGTGCATTCAAAGATCAGGCGATCACCAGGGAAGAAATCCGAGAATATTTAAATCCGATCTATGATTTAGAACGTCTGATAAGCCGAGTAACTTACCAGACTGCGAATCCTAGGGATCTGATTGCATTTAAAAGCTCCCTGGCGATGCTTCCTCCGATCAAACATCTTTTGGAAGAATTTCAAGAGTCTTTGCTGTTGAAACTTCAAGAGGATTTAGATCCATTGGAGGATATTTTTGCACTGATCGATGCAGCGATTGAGGAAGAGCCTCCGATTTCAATCCGAGAGGGCGGAATTTTAAAAGAGGGCTACAACGAAGAGATTGACAAGCTTCGCCATGCGAAAACAGAGGGAAAAACCTGGTTGATGGAGCTGGAAGCAAAGGAACGAGAAAAGACAGGCATCAAGAATCTTCGGATCAAATATAATAAAGTCTTTGGCTATTATCTTGAAGTGACAAACTCTTATAAAAATATGGTTCCTGACTATTACACGAGAAAACAGACTCTTGCAAATGCGGAGCGCTATATCACAGCAGAATTAAAAGAGTTGGAGGATATTGTTCTGGGGGCGGAAGACAAGCTGGTAGCCTTGGAATATGATATGTTTCGGGAAGTTCGAGACAAAATTGCTGGGGAAGTTCTTCGAATCCAGAAGACGGCAAAAGCTGTGGCAGGTATTGATGTATGTTCCGCTCTGGCTCTGGTGGCAGAACGCAACAATTACTGTCGTCCTTCCATCAATGAAAATGGAATAATTGATATAAAAAATGGTCGTCATCCAGTGGTGGAACAGATGATCAATAATGATATGTTTATCGCTAATGACACCTATCTGGATAACCAAAAACAGCGGATTTCCATTATCACTGGCCCAAATATGGCTGGAAAATCTACCTATATGCGTCAAACAGCCTTGATTGTACTGATGGCCCAGATTGGAAGTTTTGTCCCAGCAGACAGCGCAAAGATCGGAATTGTAGATCGGATCTTTACGAGAGTGGGAGCCTCCGATGATCTGGCAAGTGGACAGAGCACGTTTATGGTGGAAATGACGGAGGTCGCGAATATACTGAGAAATGCCACCAGCAGTAGTTTGTTGGTGTTGGATGAAATTGGACGTGGAACCAGCACTTTTGATGGACTAAGTATTGCCTGGGCAGTGGTGGAGCATATCAGCAATCCAAAAATTCTGGGGGCAAAAACCTTGTTTGCCACTCATTACCATGAGTTGACCGAATTGGAAGGGAAGTTAAATAATGTCAATAACTATTGCATTGCTGTCAAAGAAAAGGGTGAGGATATCGTATTTTTGCGAAAAATTGTCCCTGGTGGCGCTGACAAAAGTTATGGAATCCAGGTGGCAAAGCTTGCAGGGGTGCCAGAAACGGTTATTGAGCGGGCGAAAGTCATTGCAGAAGAGTTGTGTGCCCATGATATTACAGAGCTTACAGCGAATATCAAAGTGGAAGGCAGCAATTCTCGCAAGAAGCCAAAAAAACTGGATGAGGTGGATTTATCTCAGATGTCTCTTTTTGATACAGTAAAGGACGATGATATTATCAATGAGCTGCGGGAATTGGATCTTGGGAATCTGACACCCATTGATGCTATCAATAAATTATACCAGCTTCAAAATAAGATCAAAAATCGCTGGTAATTTACATAATAATTTTATGTAAACTCATTCACAAAAATAAGTTTACAGAACAAACATAAAAATGTTTTATTTTGGAAGGGAGCGTTTTTCGTTGGGACGGAAATACTATTTGATTGATACAGAGAATGTTGGAGACAGATGGTTTAAACTGCCTGCAAAAGCAAGGAAAAAAGACCGAATTGTAACGTTTTATACAGAAAATCATTCCAAGCGGTTTGAAAAGTATTTGGCAAAACAGGTGCATAATCACAAAATACTCTGGTTGCAATGTGTGCCTGGAACGAATGCATTGGATTATCAGCTTATGGGTACTCTCTCCTACTTGATTTCCAAACATCCAAAAGCTTCGTTTTGCATTTTTTCCAATGACAAAGGATATCAGAGCACAGTCGTTTTTTGGCAAAACAGAGGAATTGATATCTGCCAAAAAGAAGTTGGAGAAAAAAAGAAAAAGAAAGAGAAAAAGACAAAAGAGACGAAAGAGAAAAAGAAGAAAAATCAATCTATTGTGAAAGCCACTGGATTTGCGAGAAAGACAGCAGAATATTTGAGCAAAGAGAAATTGACAGAAGAACAATATGTGATTGAGATTGCAAAATCGGTACCGATGTCCAATTTAAGCGGATGGCATCAAGCTCTGACTGTGATATTAGGACGGGACACAGGCAGGGACTGGTATCAAAAAATCAAAGGTGATGCCAAATTGCGGGAAAGTCTCTCCCAATACTGTTTGAAAGAGAAACAGTTTCGAGGAGTGTATTTGACTGCAATTGTGTTGCACCTGCGTGGACTAAATGCAGCAAGGGCAGAAGAAGCTTATAATATCATCAAGTTACACAATAAGAAAAATTTACAGGAACTTAAGATAGAGTTTGACAAGGAATTTGGAAAGAATCCGCCCCAGACGTATTACCAGACACTGAAACCACTGTTTGGGGTGATGAAAGGGATCTAAATTCTAGTGTAGTGACCACATTATATTCCTATAAACCTCCTTGTCTATCCGCCCAT
>CAJTVT010000009.1 GCA_910580015.1 uncultured Lachnospiraceae bacterium | reverse complement strand
GAATGAAAATTCATTCTGCGTAATTAGTCTAAATGTTAGGCGGTCAATACACTAATTAAACAGAATCGATAACTACCCACTTTGCCAACCGTAACGCAACGGACTGGGGAACAACGTCCCCACCTCAGTTGCACATAATTGGTCAATCTTTTTTAATATCTAGCCTTCTTCTGCACCGATATTTTCCCAGGAAAACAGCTTTTTCTTATGTTTCATATAGTAGGCAATACCAAAAACATCCGCCAAAAACCAACCAATCGGAATGGACCACCAAATTCCTGCCACCCCTACAGATGGCAAGGCAGAAAGAATATATGCAAGACCAACCCGTGTCCCAAGAGAACTGATTGTAAGCGCTACTGACATGCCTGGTTTTCCCAAGGCACGATACAGACCATACAGCAGAAATAGAACGCCAATCCCAGCGTAAAAAACGCCTTCCACGCGCAGATAACGGATTCCTTCCCAGATAATCTCACTCTCATTCTCCACCACAAACATTCCCATCAATGGGTGCGCAAAAAACCAAACGATCGCTGAAATAATCACACTGAACAAAATTGACGCTGCCGCAGCCCCTTTCAACCCTGCCTGAATACGTTCTTTTTTCCTGGCACCATAATTCTGCGCAATAAAGGTAGAAAAGGCATTGCCAAAATCCTGTACTGGCATATAGGCAAAAGCATCAATCTTCACTGCCGCCGCAAAAGCTGCCATCACCACAGGGCCAAAACTATTTACCAATCCCTGTACCATCAAAATCCCAAGATTCATTACCGATTGCTGAACACAAGTCAATATGGAAAAATTAGCAATTTCCTTGACGCTTGTCCACCGAATACGCCAATGGCTGCGAATATTCCGAAACTGTGGGCAGCGCAACAGCGCATAGACTGCAATGCCAATCCCTGAAAAATATTGGGAGACCACTGTCGCGCCAGCAGCACCGGCGACGCCCCATTTCAGCCCCAAAACAAACCACAAATCTAGAATAATATTACAAATAGCAGAGACAGCAAGAAAAATCAACGGCGCTAAGGAATTTCCCACTGCCCGCAAAAAAGAAGCAAAATAATTGTACAAAAACGTTGCCGTAATCCCTCCAAAAATCACAAAAAGATACGCACGCATCAGTCCCCACACTTCCTCTGGCACCTGAAGAAAGATACGGATTCCATCCATGCAGACAAAGGCGACGATGTTCAGAACCATTGTAAGCAACGCGATCAGCACAAAAGATGCACAGATACTTTCCGCCAACCCTCTCTCATCTTTTTGCCCAAACCGAATTGAAAATACTGCCCCACTGCCCATGCACAGCCCAAGTAAAATGGACGTTACAAAAGTCATCAAGGTAAATGAGGAGCCAACAGCAGCCAAGGCATTACTGCCAAGAAACCTGCCAACAATCAACGTATCTGCCACATTATAACATTGTTGTAACAAATTTCCTAATATCATAGGAAGTGCAAACAGTAACATACACCGCATCACTGGCCCCTGGGTCAGATCTTTACTCATTTCTATTCTCCTCCCACACTTCTTACTTCTGCACAAAAGCCGCAGTTGTGCAGATTTTTTTGAATATTATATCATATTCCTCCTACTGCGAACATTACAAATCTATAAGCAAAAACCCCCGCAAGAATCCATAAAATCCTGATTCCCGCGAGGTATCTATCTTTTTCTTATTCACTTTGAGACAAGTTTCCAAACATCTTTCTCATCCGCTAAAACATCTTACTTCTGCGCTGTTGTGCCTGATCAAACATTGCAAAAAATGCTTCCTGCATCTGGTTTTTTGTATTGTTGAGCAATTTATCACAGCTCTCCTTTACCCAATCATCTCCTACAAGAGCGTTATCTTTCCAGATTTCACGCATCTCCTCATCTGTAGATACTCTATCATGAGAAAAGCCCATATATTCTACCAACTTTCCACCTTCATCAGACAGGCCCACATAACAATATCCATATCCTTCTTTTTGTGCCCACTGGACATAGGTTGGAAAATCCATGATTTTATTCTGGATGGTTCCTCGCAACTGACGTTCATATTCTGGATCCGCCATCATTTTTCTAATCACGCTCACATCAATATCTATGCTGCATTGGTTCGGAGAACTAAAATTCTCTCCTTGCTGATAACTGTTCCCTTTATATCCAATATGATAAGGAAGCGTGCTCTTCTTAGCTCCCTCAATATCCGATAATTTAAAGGTTACTTGTGGAAAATCCTGGCACAATTTCTTGTAATAAGCAATCATCTGGCCGTCGTCAGGTACAACAGAATTACGCCCCATATTTGACGAAATCTGAAAATCTCCAGATTTTGTCTCCCTCTGCTTCCTCTCTGCCCCAAAAGACGAAGCCAACCCTGGAAATCGCTCTGAAATAATCTGCATACTGTTTTCCTCCTTTTCAAATACACTCAAAAACGCAACGTCCCGTATAACATACAGCTTCTATGATGTTACCTTAACATGACAACCTCACTTTTTCAACTAGTTTTATGGGAAACAACGCAACTGGCAACAATCATTCCCAAATAGAGGAGATTATAGATCAATGTAATTTCAACACATGTTCCAAAACGAACTCCGAAAATATCTGGCCCTCCTTGGCCACCGCTGCCTGCCTTGGCAATACAGAAGAATTGTGCAATGATTCTGGTGCAAAGGGAACATCTGCACACTGAAGCATGGAAACATCAAATTCACTATCCCCAGCCGCAAAAACCATTTCTGGCTTCCTTCCCATCTCCTGTAACTTCACGAGAAGACGCTTAACTGCCGCTCCTTTGTTCAGTCTTTTGGGGACCACATAGACTTTCACCCCGATTTGATAGACTCCCACACGTTCCAAATCTAAATTTTTCCTTAAAAACTCCACAGATTTAGATGGTTCCTGGCTCTTGGTAAACAAGAACAACTTTCGAATATTGCGCACTTCAAAATTACGGTTCCTATCTTGTCCCATCAAAAGCTGTGCCTGTGTGAGCTGTTCCTGGCAATCTGCAACACAATCCATGGATTCCTGATACCAATTTGCATCCTCCATCCCTTCTTTCAGCAGCACACCACCATTGCACACCAAGGCGTACTCTGGTATACCAATCTTAAGCTCAATCCTGCTGTATTGCTCCTGCGTCCTGGTAGTAACTGGAACCAATAGACACTTGGCCTTTACCTGTTTTAACAATTCCAATGTGCGCGCTGTGACAAAGGAAATCTCCCTTCCCTGATAAAGCTCCACGCAGACTTTATCTCTGCCAATGTCACGACGATACGAATAAATCAATGTGTTATCCAAGTCCGTAAAAAAAATTGCCATACTTCCTCCAAAAAAATATGCCAGGTTCCAAGAAGTATGTTTGAACATTACTCCCGAACCTGACATACAAATCTATTGTCTGCCTTCTTTACCAATGGCAAGTTTTCTCACAAGATCCACTGGAATCATGGTGACTGCAAGGAGCACCACGGCAATCCATCCTTGAATGCCAAAAGGAACACAACTGAACATATTACCAATCCAGGTAAACACTGGGAACGGCACCAAAGCCGCATTGACAATCACTGCCTGCACAAGAATGATGGTAAAGAATACCTTGAGAAATCCGGTATTCTGATCCAAACCTTTAAAGATTCCAAAACCATCATCACGAACATTAAATCCGTTAAATAAAGCCGAAACAATAAAAAGCACAAAATATCCAGTAAGATGTTGTTCCTCTGTGTCGAACAGTCCTCGGAAGAAAGGATTTGCCAGATACACAAAACTGACAATGGTAAGCCATGCTCCCATCGTAAGAATCTGCGCCATCATCTTTTTGCTGATAATGCTCTCATCTCTTCTTCTTGGCTTCTCACTCATATATTTCTTGAGTGCAGGCTCATTTCCCAACATGATAGCCCCAAGTCCATCCATAACCAGATTGACAAAAAGCAGATGCGTTACTTTTAAGGGCTCCTCCACACCAAAGAACGGCGCAATTGCACTAACCACAACGGCTGCTACATTGATTACAAGCTGGAATTTACAGAACTTCAAAATATTATGATAAATGGTCCTGCCATACCAGATCGCATCCTTGATGGATTTAAAGTTATCATCCAAGATCACAATTTTTCCTGCTTCCTTGGCTGCCTCTGTACCACTTCCCATGGCAAATCCCACGTCTGCACGTTTCAATGCTGGAGAATCGTTAACACCGTCTCCTGTCATACCCACAACCAGATTCATTTCCTGGCAAAGACGTACCATTCTGGACTTATCTGTGGGAAGTGCACGCGCAATCACACGAATATGAGGTATGATCTTTTTCACTTCATCATCTGACATCTCATTTAACTGAGCAGAGGACAACGCCTTGTCAGAATCATTCTTCAAAAGGCCCGCATCTTTCGCAATCGCAACCGCAGTCTCCAGACGATCCCCTGTAATCATCACTACCTGAATGCCGGCCTGCTGCACCTGCTCAATGGCTTCCCTTGCCTCTGGCCGAACATCATCACGGATGCCCACCAATCCAATAATCACAATATCATCTTGAATTGTATTTTCTACAAGAGTTTTTTCCGAATATCCAAAAGCTAAGACACGCATCGCCTTGGAAGCAAGTTCATCAATCTTCCTGTTAAGTGCCGCCTGATCAAGAGTTTGCACGGTACCATCCGCATCCAGATACTTTCCTGCGGCTGCAAGAAGTTTTTCCGGCGCTCCCTTATAAAAAGTCTTGCCAAGGCTATCAATTCTGGCCTGGCTAAATTTATTTGCAGAATTAAATCCCTGACTTGCAGTCACTACACAATCCTTATCTGCCTCCAGAGCATGGAATGTCTCTTCTCCGATAAATTTCATCAAGGCCTGGTCTGTGGCATTTCCACCGATCACCCGGTGATGATCGTCAAACATAGACTGGGTATTCTTGCCGATCGCAAGATCCACCATACTTTTCACTTTGTTGTGCTTGCTCAAATCTGAAATTGCAATGGAATGGCCATCCGCTGTAAAGAAATCCACCACTTCCAACATACCCTTGGTGATCGTTCCTGTCTTGTCACTGAATAAAATATTCAAAGAACCCGCTGTTTCAATTCCCTCTGCTTTACGCACTAGAACATTGTGATCTAGCATTTTACTTGTATTCTGCATCAAAACAAGAGAAATCATCAAAGGAAGTCCTTCTGGTACGGCACACACAATGATAACCACTGCAAGAGAAACCGCAGACACAATTCTTTGAATCACCGCCTGGGCACCCAAAGCAAAGAATCCGGCAAATCCTTGTTCTTTTGTAATGAAATAACCCAGATATAACAACGCAATGACAATCGCACCGATATAGCCGAACGTAGAGATCTGCTTTGCCAAAATTCCCAGTTTTACTTTCAGCGGGGAATCTGGCTCATCCTCCTGCATTTCCTCTGCCATCTTGCCCATCATGGTCTTTAAGCCCACTTTACGGACATCTAAAATCCCCTCGCCGTCAAATACCACAGCTCCCCGAAACAGAGAGTGGGCATCTACAAAAGTATCTCCTGTAATTTCCTCTGCAAGCTGAAATCCTTCCTCCGCCGCTGTCTTCTTACATTCCTCCGCCTCTCCATTCAAAGCAGAATTATCTACTCTAAGAGATCCAGACACCAATACACCATCTGCTGGGATTTTATCTCCAGACTGGAGCAGTACCTTGTCTCCCACTACAACATCGTCCACATCAATCACAGCCACCATGCCGTTGCGGTGCACTTTGCACTGATCCTTCTTCGTATTGTCCTTTAGCTCTCGGTACTTGGTATCGCTGGCCACCCCAGTCTTTGCAGAGACAAAGGCCACGATAAGCACTGCCACAATGGTTCCCAAAGGTTCATAAATTTCTGCATAACCAAAGAAAAACATCACAATCATCAATGCTGCAATCGCCAGCAAAATCTTAATCATGGGATCTCCAAAGGTTTCCTTAAACTCCTGCCAAAATGTAGTGGGTTCAGAGTCCGGTATCTCATTTGAGCCAAATTGCTGCCGGGACTTCTCCACCTCTTTGTCGGTCAGTCCATTAAATTTCATTCAAAAAGTTCCTCCTAATTTTTAATCATGTATTTTTGGATTCTCTCCTTGCCTAATTTTGCAAAAAATCAGCCGCAGAAGCAAGTATAAGAGAGATTCCAAGGTACATTCATTCTAAAGATATCTGTTGGCAAGCCCTCCAAGATCTGGATCGTTGGTTCCCTGTCCAATGGCATTAAATTTCCACTCACCATTGTGACGATATACCTCACCAAAAATCAAGGCAGTCAAACCAGAATAATTCTCTGTCAGGTTATACTTGCACATCTCATTGTTCGTTCTGGCGTCCACAAGACGGATAAATGCATTCTGCACCATGCCAAAATGCTGATTTCTCTGCACTGCCTGGTAAATATTCACCACCAGCACAATCCTGTCGTATTCTGCTGGAACATTGGAAAGATCCACGATAATCTGCTCATCATCTCCCTCTCCGGCCCCTGTCAGGTTATCCCCCATATGCTGGATCGCTCCAGATTTGTGACGGAGATTTCCAAAATAAACAATATCACCCTTGTTGGTAAGCTTCCCATTAATCAAAAGCAAGGCCGAGGCATCACAATCGATAGGCTTTGGCTTTTTTGCAAACAAACCGCCTTTGGCCTGCTGTACCTCATCCCAGCCAAGACCGATGACCACTTTGGAAAGTCCTGCATTATCTTTGGACAGATTGACTTTCTGTCCTTTTTGTAAACTAATTGACATAGTTTCCTCCTTCTATCGGCATACCGATTATCCCACATCCACGCCATAATTTGCACAAAGAGCCGCAAGACCACCTTGATAACCGCATCCAATGGCATTAAATTTCCATTCGTTGTTATTTTTATACAATTCTCCAAAAACAACCGCTGTTTCAATTGAAAAATCTTCTGCTAAGTCATAGCGAACCAGCTCTTCACCTGTCTCTTCATTGTAGACACGGATAAAGGCATTGTTTACCTGACCGAAATTCTGTCTTCGCTGCTCCGCCTCATAAATGGTTACGGTAAAAGCAATCTTTGTAATATCTGCTGGGACTTTGGTCAGATCCACCTTAACCTGCTCATCATCTCCGTCCCCTGCTCCTGTCAGGTTATCTCCCATATGCTGTACACACCCTGTAGGATGAGACAGATTTCCATAAAATACAAAGTCCTCTGACATGGAAGCCTTTCCATTGTCTCCTAAGAGAAATGCCGCTGCATCCAAATCAAAGGCCCCTCCTGTATCATACTGATTGACATCCCAGCCAAGGCCAATGACCACCTTGGATAACCCTGGATTTCCTTTTGTAAGGCTTACTTTTTGCCCTTTTTGTAAATTTACTGGCATTTTATGATAGCTCCTTCCTGTCAAATCATCGCAAAGCCGGACGAATCCGGCCCTGCGCAATTCTGTTCCTATGCTACTTCTATCCCATAGTGTCCACACAAAGCTGCAAGGCCACCCTGGAAACCACTTCCAATGGCATTAAATTTCCACTCGCCATTATGACGATACAACTCGCCCACCACCACTGCTGTCTCAATGGAGAAATCTTCCCCCAAATCATATCGAATCAATTCTGTGTTGTTGCTCTCATCCACAATTCGGATAAATGCATTGCTCACCTGCCCGAAATTCTGCTGTCTGGCATCTGCCTCATAGATCGTACAGGTAAATGCAACCTTAGAGACATTCGCTGGAATTTTGGTAAGATCTATCAAAATCTGCTCGTCATCTCCCTCGCCTTCTCCTGTCAAGTTATCTCCCATATGTTTTACTGCTCCGCTAGCATGTTCCAGGTTCCCATAGAAGACAAATTCTTTCTCTGTGGGGCATCTGCCGTTGTCCCCTACCATAAATGCTGCCGCATCCAAGTCAAAATCTGCACCAGAATCAAAGGCATTCACATCCCATCCCAGTCCTACCATAATGCTTTTCAATCCAGGATTTCCCTTTGTTAAATCTACTTTCTGTCCTTTTGATAAATTAATTGGCATATTTGTTCCTCCTTATCATAAGACGATTTTAAAAATCGTTGTTGTACAATCCAAACATTTACTTCCTATCTGGCATATGATACATACGGTTAAATTCTGTCTTAATATTTTCAAGTCTCGACTGATCCTCTACCCGCTGCTTCCGAGCATTTTCCTGAATCTGTTTGGTCTCTTCAATACCATTGACAATTGTTCTCCAGGTTGACTCCAGTGTTTCAATCTTAATGGAACTTCCAGACGCAAGCCTTGCCGTCATCTTAGACTGCTCCGCTGTGTTTCTAGCATTTTTAATCAACATCTCATTGGTTTTCTCATCCAAGGCAGACATTGCCTCTGCCTGGATCCGCTGGCGTTTGAGCATAATCGCCTGTGCCAGAGCCTGCTTAAAGACTGGCAATGTTACGATAAATGCAGAATTGATTTTCCGCACTAAATTCATATTGCTAAATTCCATAGTTTTAATCATGGGGATCGACTGCATCGCCACATTCTCTGCGGTTCGAAGGTCCTGTGTACGCTGCTCTAACATCATTAAAGCCTGCTGCAAACTCTGAAGCTCAAACTGAATAGAATTGTCTCCAGTGGTCTCCATATCATTCTGTCGCTGTGCAATATATGCCTCGATCTCCTTACATCCCTGTTCCCCGGCAAGAATATACTTCACCAGCTCATGATAATAATTGACATTGGCGTCAAACATCTGATCTAACTTCCGGTTGGACTGTTTGATCTCTGCTTCATACTGTTTTAACTGTACATAGATCTTGTCAACTTCATCTCCCATTGTGTGATATTTGGCAAGAATCTTATCCAACTGTTTCCTCAAATTCCCAAAAATCTTTCCAAATAATCCTGGATTATCCTTGATCTCCTCAATGTCAAACTTATCCATAATTTTCGCCAGGGTATTTAACATTTCACTGGAATCATCCAACTGAGACATATTCATGCTGTTTAAGACCACATCCGAAGCCTTAGAGATCTCTTCTGCCGCCTGCGCCCCAAAAGAAACAATGGTTTCCAAATCATTGACTGCAATGGTGCTTACCAGTGCATCTACCTCCGCAGAGTTTACAAGTCTCTCATTCATCTGCTGCCGATCTGCAACAATGTCGTACTGCTGTACCACCTCAATTTCATTTTTGGTATCAGGAACTGTCACTTGCTGCTGCGTCGTAGTTTTACTAAAATCCAATCCCATACTCATGTACCTCTCTTAAATATTCTTTCCCGCCAGGACTGACGTGTGTTGCTATTAGATGAAATGGAGGCAAAATTAGGAACCCGTAAATCATACAGATATTCTCCAATCTGGTGCTCCTCCATTAATCTATTCCTAAAATGCTGCTCTATGCTCTGATATCCGGTAGGCACAAAGAAAACCACATCAAAACCTACAAGATTTAAAAATGCTGTTACAATCGAATCTTCCAAAGAGATCGGCTTTTCCGTGGGATTGATATAGATAACCTTCGGATTCTTCCTAGTAAAATCAAATTTCTGTAAAAGGCGCACAATCTCTTTGTTGAGATTCAGTATCGTGGCAACGATCGTATACTCCGTACCGTTTTCAAATGTTCCCCGAATGATATTTCGCTCAATGAGAATTTGAAGTTTTTCCAAAATATGTTCCTGAATCTCATCTCGAAGCACTCCATACGGATACGCAGGATGTGCCCGAATCTTGGCTTTTTGGACTTTGCCATTTTTATAAAATTCCGTGGCATGAGCTTTGATCGGATTGTACTCTGTGGAATTTATATAAGGTACTTCCTTGATTAACAGTACATCGCCTACCATCAGTTTCTTAATGGCGGACCAATATCCAGTAACATTTCCATTTTTTACGCCAGATACCTTGGCAAAAATCACTGGCATATTGACCGTATCATCCTGTGTGCTGAAATTTGGTCGGTACTTCAATTCTTGCTCCCACAAGATAGCAATCTCTTCATACATGGTGCGCAAGGTAACCGATATTGCCTTTCCATACTGCTGATTCCGATAGATGCCAGAATCCTGGTACATTAAATTGTCCAATTCCCGCTCCGCGTGGTACGCTGCCGTTCCTATCTGTAATTCGCCCGTTTCCCTTGGGAATTTTGCGACATTTAAAGATTCTGTGTAATGAATCTCATACAGTACAGGATCCTCCAGTACACAAGTTACATTCTGATTGGGAACAAGAATTAACACATCAATCGGAAGTCTCGCCAGAAATCGCAAAAACATGGCTTCATTCTCGTCCTTACAGCCCCCAAGATAAATAAAACAACTTATTTGAGGCAACTTCCAATTAGAGAACAAATCCCCCTGATATCGTTTTAGCCAACACAACAGATACACTGCTTTATTGGTAAGCCGATTTAAATTTACATCTGTCTTCTTTACTTCCTCCAGAAAAATATCCAAAAATGCTTTATGCATCAGTCGCTGTAATTCTAGATTGGCTGTATATTGGATATTCCCAGCAAGATCCAAAAGCATCTGTTCATAATTTGCATAATTTTTCCGCCGAATAGCCCCGATCTCCTCCATGGAAGGCTTTGGAATTGCCTCATCCAAAATAACCAGCCTGCGACCGCTATTTTTCAATTCCAACTGAAACTGATACAGTTCATTCTGATATGTCAGCTTATCTTCCACCCCACTGATACGGATCAAACTATTATAAAACAGCTTTGGATCCTCTCCTCGGCTTCGGATATCGGTCTGAATGTCCACAAGTCCTTTTCCTTCCAGCCAGGCGTTGGTACAATTTCTGCTCTCTGGCAGAATGCCGTAAAGTCTCTCTGTATTCTGCTGTCTTTGTATTTCCTGTATCATCCATTTCAAATTGAAAAATTCTGGGAAAGCAGACAATCCAGGGATGACAAGCTCCTCCGAAAGCTTTGCATCCGAATCCAACTTCCGATAACCCTGGTCCCCCTGATATTGAAGCAGAATCACATCACATCCCGCGTTAGACAAAATAGAAATCAGTGTCAGTTCGTAATTACTGATCTCACCTTCATACAGAATTTTGGGCACTTTATTCTGCCCTAATTGGCTGACAATTCGCTCAAATTTATAGTACAGCCAGCACATAAATTTAATATATGCATTTTTCAGCATATTTTCATTTTTTCCAGCGTTCCGCATGGAATCCAAGGAATTATAGATGGAAGCGGCCACCGTTTCCCTTTGATACTGGTTCATTCTTGGAAGCCACTTTCCCAAACTTGCGGTGAAAAATTCCAGGCTCATCTTAAATTCCATACCCATAATTTCACCGTAATAGGCAAGATTTTTCTCATCTGGATTCGGTATTTTTCCTTCAATTACCACCCCGGACTGTCTTGCTGCCTGATAATATTTCAGCACAAAATCCTGCACCTTCTCATTGTACCCATTAATCCGGTAAAAATAGACACCTTGCTCCCTGCGGTTATTCAATTCAACAAAAAAATCTTCCAGTCCCTGTATTTTCTTATGCTCAAACATTGACTTTCCTTTAAAACTCGTTTTCTTACTGCAACCATCATGCAAACTCACATAGCGCTCAAATCATTTGCGCGAAGTGATTTTCTGTCCATACCAATTAACACGCTAGCGTATCTTTTTTCATACGATCACTAATAAATCCGATTGTGAATTTTATCTTTATTCATCACATATCCAAGACCTGCCCCTACCAGGCCCCCCAGAATATGTGTGAGATTAGACACATTATCATTGACAAAAATCCCTTGATACACCTGCTGGCCGATATAGAGCGCCGCCACCAGGATAAAGGTCAACGGGATCTCTCCCTCTTTCATACTGGTAAAGGAGGACAGCAGAATCAACGCAAACACCACACCGCTGGCTCCTAAAAGCTGTATTCTTGGAAATAAGGCAAAGTTGGCGATTCCTGTCACCAGCGCTGTTGCAAGGATTACAAATAGCAAATCCGCGGAACCATATTTTTCTTCTAACAATGGGCCAACCACAAGGATCAACATGATATTCCCCAAGAAATGCTCCCAACCTGCATGGCCGAATACATGCCCCACAAACCGGACATATGTCAAAGGATCCAGCAGAGATGAGCGATAAACGCTGAAAAACATATTGTTCGTTCTGCCTCCCGTTATCATACCCAGAATCAACGCCCCAAAACAGATGACCGCAAATCCCAGAATCACCGGAGAATTAAAAGAAATTTTCAATTTCTGCTCTCTCATGACATACCTCCACATTCACTTTTCTGACATTATAACCCATTTGAAGCAATTTGTATATGGGAAATGGAATTTTTCCGGTTTTCAAATGACATTTTCTTGCCGACATAGCACACAAAACCATCCCAATATCCCTGCCATAATGCGCCAGTTATTTCTGATTCTCAACCTGTAAATCCCTGTACAAACAGCTTGATGCCCTCATAACCAACCGCAAGATTGATATTCTGTCCTCGATCCATCCCTGCTGTGCTGATACCAATCACTTCGCCATACATATTCAATAGCGCTCCACCAGAACTTCCACGAGAGATGGGAGCTGTAAATTGAATCATATCCACATCGTCAATCACTCGGAATCCTGAAATAATCCCGTCTGATACGGAGTTGAACAGTCCCAGCGGGCTTCCAATGGCCACCACACGCTGTCCCCGCACCAATCTCTGTTTTCCCGAATACACTGGAAGAGGCGTCAAATCTCGATGAATCCGCAGCACTGCCAAATCTAGCACCTGATTATACTTGATAACCTCCTCCGTCTCATAGACATTTTCATCCTCCTCGATACGTATGGTATAAAAACAACCTCCGCTCGCCACATGATTGTTGGTCAAAATATATCCTTTGCGTCCAATCATAATGCCAGAACCTGTTCCAATCACTTCTCCACGATGATCATGAATCCCCACCATGACCACGGAAGAAGCCAGAAGCGCCAACTCTTCAAATGTCTTCTCTCGTCGTTCTATTTGGCTGCTCTTTGGCTGTTTGAAGCGATCTCCTTTTGATCTGTCACGCTGGGGAAGGGTGATTTTGATCATCTCCTGTCTGCCAGTCGTCTTTTGCACATCCTTGGCTGAGGCGGAATATCTCTCATATTCATAGGTAGGAACTTCCAACTCTGCCCATTCTCCCAGGCAAAAAGCGCGCGAAATTCCCACCTGTTCCAGCTCTGGCCCGATATCCTGTGCAGATTGCAAAAGCAGTACATCCATACCAAGCAACGTCAGAAAATAAAAAAAACAATACTCCTGGTTTCGGTTCACATTGTGGGACACAATTTTAAAAGACAGCTCTTTTCTCCAATTCTGGGAACATCTCTCTAAAACCTGATCCAGCCAGAATAAAACCTTTACTACAAAGTTTTTTTCCATGGATTCTGTAAATGTTTTTTTACTTTGCACTAAAATTTGCACAACCTTTTGACACGCACTGGCAAGAAGCGCCTGAGGAACACCTTTCTGAATGCTTGTTTTTGTCTGCAAACTCTCCTGACTGGATTGTTTCCATTTCTCATAACAGCCTGCATAATATTCTGCTTTGTCCAAAGCTGCCAATCCTGGCAGTTTACAGATACGATGATACATACACTTGCCCTCTGCCATTTCAGCGCTTAATCGGGCGTCCATCCGCTCTACGTCATGCCAGAGGGTGCCATGATCCCCCAACAGTCTGACAAAATAAACGTCTTTCCTGTCCTGGCAAACGCCCCCTCTAATCTGTTCAAACGCCGCTACCGATGTTACATCCATCGCGTTATAACGACATTGCAACGTCTTTTCCATTCTATCACACCCTTGGTATATTGCCTTTTTCTTCTGTACGAATGATTCCCTCCAATGTTAGAAGGTACTCTTTCTTGTCCAATCCGCCTGCGTACCCTGTTAAACTCCCATTCGCACCGATCACCCTGTGACATGGCACAATGATGGAAATTTTATTATGGCCAACGGCGCCGCCCACTGCCTGGGCCGACATCTTGGACATTCCTCTCTGTTTTGCAATTTTACTCGCAATTTCACCATATGTAGTTGTCTTTCCATACGGGATCTGAAGCAAGATTTCCCATACTGCAAGCTGAAAAGCAGAACCTATCATATGAAGATATGGTGTAAAATCTGGTTTTCCCCCAGAAAAATAAATGTTCAGCCATTCTTTTGTCTGTCCGAATACTGGAAGTTCCTTCTCCTCCTGTTCATCTTCCAGACAATCCACACTATATTTGGCCCCATCAAACCATACTCCTGTCAGTCCAATCACGTCGCCAGTAAGAAGCATTCTGCCCATAGGCGAATGGTAATAACTGATATACTGCATAGACTCTCCTTTGTCTCCTCTAAAGATTCGAATGTAAGAGCGCTTCCACATCCTTGCGGTCTGGCATGGAACGCACAGCCCCTTTTCTGGTAGTTACAATGGATGCCGCTGCATTGGCAAATAACAGCATTTCCTCCAACTGTCTCTCCGAAAGCCCTTCCAGCCCATGAGCCAACACATACCCAAGCACACACCCACAAAAAGTATCTCCTGCTCCTGTGGTGTCCACAACTTTATCATTTGGAAAAGGTTTTCCAAACACCTTCGTGCCCTCATAATAGGCAATGCTTCCTTGTTTGCCCAACGTCACGTTGATCAACTTAGCGTGCGTTCTCTCCTTTAGCACTGCCACACCTGCGTCATAATCCTCTGTTTCGGTCAACCATACAATCTCATTGTCCGCAATTTTTAAGATATCACAATTTTCTATCCCATACCAAATTGCCTCTTTTGCATCCTCCATATCCTTCCAAAGAGGAGGCCGCAAATTCGGATCGAATGAGATCAAAGCTCCTGCCTCTTTCGCGCAGGCAACCGCCAGCCTCGTTGCCGATGCGGAGGGCTCGTCTGTCAGAGACAGCGAACCGAAATGAAAGATTCTGCTTTTCTCAATCAGTTTCTTCGGAATTTCTTCCTGCCGCAGCATGGTATCTGCCCCATGTTCCCGATAAAAAGAGAAATCCCTATCCCCATCTGCAAAAGTATGTACAAAAGCCAGTGTCGTATGGACTTCTGAATCAAACCGAAGTCCTTCATCCGATATTCCTGCCTGAACGATTGTCTCTCCCAATTTCCTTCCAAAAGCGTCGTCTCCCACCTTGCCGATAAATGCTGGCTGGTAGCCCAATTTTGCCAGCATAGCAAGCACATTACAAGGAGCTCCCCCCGGATTTGCCTCAAACAAGGGATTTCCCTGCTCACTGTTCCCATTCTGGGTAAAATCAATCAACAGCTCCCCAAGCGCTGTAACATCATACTGCTCTGCCATATCCACACCTGCTTTCTTTGTATTTATACCAAATATTTTTGTAATTTTTCAAGAATTTGCTCTGCCTGCTCCTGTCCCTTATGGATTCGAAGTTCCAAAGGCTCTGACACATCAAGGCTAAATATACCCATAATGGACTTTGCATCCACCACGTATCTGCCCAGAACAAGATCTACTTCTCCCTCTACCCCTGAAATAATCTCGGTAAATTCTTTTACTGCTTCCATTGTATTTAATAAAATCTGTGCTGTTGTCAAACATATGCCTCCTCATTACGATTTATCCGAATCCTTATGACTTCTCTAAATCTTTTTACTTTATGTATTATACCATGTTAATTCCAATAATACTATAACAGTTTCTGTGAGTTTTTACCAGAACACATGAAAAAGCACTTTCCAAAAAGTATCGTTCTACTCGATGAATGGGTATCATAGACGCAAAAAAAGCAGCTCATCACCTTAAGATCTAAGATTGCCCCGGCGTTTTCAACACCGAGGCAATGTACATATCAACTTTATAATAAGGGGAAAAGCTGATATGCTTGAGCTGCAAACATATTGTATCACCCAAAATACTTGTCGTCAAGATACTGCATATGGTTTGTACACAGCTATTGACATTTTTCGACTTTTTACAACAACTTTCTCACTATCTATATCTTCAAAGAGATCTTCAAAATAACGCAAACAAGCAGCGGCAATCGCCGCTGCTTGTTCTAAGCATTCTTACTGTGCATCTGCCATTGGGCTAAAGCCAGTATTATATGTTCCAGTCAAAATATTGCTATCCAGATACAGCTTCGTCTCATCGCCATTTCTTACAATGACATAACCTCTTGCATAAAGCTGTCTGGTTGCACTGGATGCTGAAGTTCCAAGATTGATGGTGAGAACTGCGGAATTGCCTGCGGTTGTCACTCTCTTAATCTTAACGTTATCTCCTGGGGTAATGCCTCCTTCTGCGTTAAGCTCAACGCTCAGGTCTGCTTTTGCATCACCTTCATAATTTGCAGCAGTGATATACAGAATACCTTTCTCAACCACTTCTGCCTGTTTGTCTAATACGGAGATGTTCGCGTTGAAAGTAACTTTCTTTGTGCTGTCTCCTGTCTCTACCTTATTTCCAGTAGTAACAGCTTTTACACGCTCCTGCTTACATACCTCACAGGTATCTCCCTTGGAGAAATCATGATCTGCTAAGGTTCCTTCTGGATATTCAGGAGGACAAATAACCTTGTCTGTCCAGGTCGGATCCTTGATTCCGCAATCCTTATTTACGCATACCTTTGTCAATTTTGCGTACTCGGTACAGGTTGCGTCAATGTATTTCTCCCGGAAATCATGACCAGTTGCCTCGATTGTAACTTTCTCAAATTCCTGTTCACAGTTGTCACAGATCTTTGCGGTATATCCATCCACTGTACAGGTCGGATCTACCACTTTGGGATCCTGTGTGGTAACGTGCTTGCCAGTTGCAGGAATTGGTTTACTTGGATGGATTACGTTTGCAACGCCCTCTTCACGACATTTCGGGCAGCTCTTCGCATCTGAGGTTCCTGGCTCTACACAAGTTGCAGGTGTGCCAGGTTCAATATCTTCCTCTGTAAGTACAACAATTCCATGGCCTTCTTTTGGACAGAATCCATAGCCTTCCAGCATGTAGATCGGATCCTCTGTGTCTGCTAATTCGCAGCGACTACATTTCCGGATGATTGCGATCTCCTTGCCATCTTCATCACGATAGGTTTCCTTTACCCACTTATGACCTGCTGCAATTGGTGTCTTCTCAACTGCTGGCTTCACGGTCTCTCCAGCTTCATTCTCAGTTCCAGGACAGTTTGCATTGGTACAAGTCTTTACCAACTCACCGCCATGCTCACAGATATACTCTGCTTCTGTCATGCCCTCTGGCAAAGTCTCACCCTCTGCAAGTATCGCTTTTTCTACACCATCATCCCATGCATGATCGGTAGCTTTGTATTCGTCACCCTTATCTCCCAGATCTTCGCTCTTCTCTTCCTCGGTAAGCTCTTCGTCATTGCACTTGCTGCAGTGGTGTTCCACCTTAGCATTTTCTGTACAGTTTGGAGCTACATATGTATCTTCCAGCACATGGCCCGTAGCTTCCAATGTACGCACATCTGCTTCCACACCACAGTTTCTGGAACAATTGTATGTCTCGAAACCATCTATGGTACAGGTAGGAGCCTGATTATCGTCTGCTTCTGTGCTCTTTACCCAATCATGGCCCAGAGGAGTTCTACTCAGTTCATGAATTGCAAGTTCAAGAGCATCGTTCAGCTCTAAATCATTCTTATCTTCCCATGACTCTTTGATCTTATCCTTTGCTGCCTCTAATTCTGCAGCAGTTGTATCTTCTGTAACTGTCAGTGTGTCGTCACTGCATGTTCCGCACTTGGAACACTGCTGGCCAATCTTGCCAGATTCGGTACAGGTAGCAGGAATCACTTTAAATTCACTGAAATCATGCTCTAAAGCTTTGATCTCCTCTGTAGTAACGGTACCACAGATCTCACAGGTGTATTCAATCACACCAGGTTCCGTACAGGTGGCAGGCTTCTTCACTACGCCTTCCCCATTGGTATGTGCAGCCGGAATCACCTTATATTCAGGCGCCAAACCGCATTCTTCTGCTCTACTACACTCATATCTTGCAAAACCAGTCTCCGTACAGGTTGGCTCTTTAAATAACTCTTTGATCTGAAGGTCATGGCCCAGAGCCTGCATTTCTTCATCTTCCAGCTCTACAATCTTTTCTTCAAAAGCGCCCTCTCCGGTACAACCGTTCGCGCAGAACGTGCGAACCTTTCCATTCTCGGTACAGGTAGGATCAATTACTTCTTCCTGCTCATCATGGCCAGTCTTAGGAATCACATGTTCTTCTTCAAATGCACCACAGCGGCTGCAAGTTGCATTCAGAGCTTTACCGTCTGTCGTACAGGTTGCTTCCAGAACAAGGTCTTCCTCAGCCCAAGTCCACTCATGATCGCCTTGTGGAGCCTGTGCCTCCCAGGTAGGAACTTTAGCTGTCAGATCTTCTATTATTTCCGGAGTTGGCTCCTCACCAGTTATCTCTTGATATGCATTTAATACATCTTGAATCTCCATGCCAGCTACAAATGGAACATACTCGCCATCTCCAACTGCCTCACCACATCTAGGACATACCATGCCCATTCTTGCAGGCTCTGTACAGTTTGCTGGAGCAAGTCCGAAAACTGCATGCTCAACATCATGGTTAAGTGCTGGTACTTCTGTTACAATTTCAAGATCACATACGGTACAAGATGTGCTCTTTTCACCAGGTTCTGTACAGGTTGGCTGCTTTGTCGTGGTTCCACCGTCTCCAGGAGTATGCTTTGGTGCAATCACATCATACTTACTATCTGTACATCCTGGATTCTGGCAGGTATATCTTCCCAGTCCATTGGTGCCGCCTTCTGTTCCTTCTGCATTCAGTCCATGACAGTCGGAAGGTCTCAATATCTTTGCCACATCATAATTATGTTTTGCTGCAGGTAATTTCGGCAGTCCTGCTGTTTCTTCTGCTGTGGCATCAATCTTGTCTCCACATACTGTACAAGTTTTCACATACTTGTTGTCTGCTGCGGTACAATCTTCTTTCGACGGAGTGAGCTTAACATTGCCCTCCTCATCCATCTCAAAGGTATGAGCGGCAGGAATTGGCTCTGTCTCTGTGTATTCATTACACAACTTACAAATAGTAGCTCTCACGCCATCTTCGGTACAGGTGGCAGGCTTGCTATTCTCTGCATCCTCTACCATTTCATGAGGTATTGCGGGATCTCCATCTATAATATCTGTCGGTGCATCCGCATCTGGATCTGGTGTAAAGCAGACTGTACATGCTCTTCCCATCTGTTGTGCATGCTGGCAGGTTGCTGGGATCTCCACATCATCCTGGAAATTATGCTGGCCATTTGCCTCAACGATATCTTTCTTAGTCTCTGTACAGTTGCTGCATTCCATAAAATCGAAACCATCTTCCGCACATGTTGGAGCCTGGCTCTTTGCATCATTCTTCACCCAGGTATGTCCTGTGGCTGGGATCGGTCTTGTAGAGGTGCGTCCTTCTTCTAAGTCACACTTATTTTGATCCGGATCTTCGTTATATCTTGCACAAGTTACGGTCTCCTCACCATCCGTGGTACAGGTTGGTTCTGTGGTTACGTTTCCTTGCCCTTCTTCTGGGAAGTTATGACCAGCCGGGATTACCTTATAGCCAGTCTTATCACAGCTCGCACTGCTGCATTTATATTTGCCTACACCTGCAACTTTACAGGTAGCTTCCCGGATAGTCTTCACAAGCTCAGTAAAGTCATGTACATCGCCTGTACCAGCCTCAATTACTTCTGGCTGTACTGTGATTGTACCACATCTCTTACATTTCTTACCCTCTGTAGATCCTGGTGTATCATGAGTAGCAGGTACTGCCGGGATAATCTCCTCGTCATGTCCCAAAGGCTCTCCGATTGTAGTTACAACCACTGCTGTGTCAGCGCCTGGTGTACCTTCTGCATGAGGATGGATACATGTCTTTGTGCTCTTCTTAGCTTCTGTACAAGTCGCTGCTGTCTCCACCGGAGTTCCATATACATGCTTTGTGGGATCTACAGTAGATTCATCTTCCTCTTCAGACGCCTCATCCCATGCTCCTTCACATTCCGGATTCCTACATGGGAATGCTAAAATATCTCCATATGTACAGTTTGCTTCCTCAACTACTACCCGATGTGTACCCTCTTCTGGCTCTTCCTCTTCGGTCCAGAATTCATGGTTCTCAGGATCAAGAACTCCTTCGGGATCCTCACTGCCTTCAACCTTAATGTCTTTCTTACACAAGTTACATACATGGGTCTTATAGCTGGGTGTCAAGCAAGTTGCCGGAACATCCTTTGTCTCGGTAACGCCTGTAAAATCGTGATCTCCAACAGGTTCTCCTTCATAAGACCAGGTTGATGGATCCGGATTTACAATTTCACAATCCTGGCATTTGTAACCCATCTTAACACCTGTACTACAGGTTGCTGGAGCAATCTGCTCCTTCTCTGTCTTCCAATGATGAACATCTGGAACAAGTTCACCCTCTATCAGTTCAGAGTCTGGCTTATCGTCCTTCTCTTTCACATCACAGCGAATACACTTTCTGGTCAACTGCGCCTTATGGGTGCAATCTCCCGGTGTATACTCTACGATTTCACTTTCCTCCGTAAAACTATGTCCAAGAGGATCTCCAATTTCCTTCACATCCTCATGACCACAGTTATTACACTCAAGTCCTTGCTTTTTGGGCTCTGTACAAGTAGCCGCTGTCTCTACGACCTTATAGTCATGGTCAAGCTTTGCAATTGGTCCATAGCAATTCCTGTCCAAATCATCATAGTAACCGCACTCAGCACATTTATAGAGACCTGTGCCTTCTTTTGAACAAGTCGGCTGCTGTTCAGTTTCAATCAGAAATTCGTCTGTAAATGTAAACTGATGATTGCCGCCCTGACATGAACCGTCGCCCGCTTCACCGGCAGCATAGGCAGGCATATTCCATGACAGTATCATGCTCAATGTCAACAGCACGCTTAAGAAACGCTTAAATTTGCTCACGCTCATATTTAACTCCTTCCATCTTAATAATTGTTGTTGTTCCATCGGCAAAATCATTGAACTATTTCCTCACTAATTCCATTTCCTCCTTCCATCTTTATCCATCAGTCTATAATCCTGCCTCATCTTAGATTATAATACCAGCAATTTCCTTTTGTCAATGTCCTTCACCATTATATTTTTCTTTTCTTGGAAAAGTCGGTTTTTTCTGGAACTATTTCCACAAAATGGAACTAAAATTGTGCTAGATTCCCTGCCCATTGTTCTTGAGGGGGGTGCTCACATCTCCTGTAAGTCTATGAACCAAACCACTTATTTTACCAATAATTTCCTTATTAATATATTAAAAGAAGGAAAAGAAGAAGTAACCTGCACAAGATCCGCATAAGGAACCTGTGACAAAAAAGAAGAGCACACCATAGAAAGGACCCTGGAACAACCAAATCATAATTAGAAGCTGATCGACACAGAAGCGGAAACGGTTGGAGCACTGGAACTTACGATACTGGTTTTGGTCCCATGACAGTTACACCATAAAAATCATGCAGACAAGGAGCGGCAAATTGCCGCTCCTTATATTTATCGTTCATCTCTTTATAGTTCATCTCTTTATAGTTCTTGTCTTTATAGTTCTTCTTTTTCCTGCTGTGTAAGCTGCGCCTGTTCTAGCAAATCTGGCCTGCGCTCTTTGGTTCGCAGGATGGACTGTTGTCTACGCCAGATTTCGATATTTTTGTGATGGCCAGACAGAAGCACCTGCGGTACTTTTTTTCCCATCCATTCTTCGGGCCTGGAATACTGGGGATATTCCAGCAGATTATCCTCAAATGATTCAAATGAACCGGATTCCTGATTGCTAAGCACCCCAGGAACCATTCTGGAAATGGCATCCACCATCACCATAGCTGGCAACTCTCCACCCGTCAACACATAATCACCGATGGACATATAATCTGTGGCGACTTCCTCCAGCACACGCTCGTCAATGCCTTCATAATGACCACAGAGCAGAATTAAATCCTTCTCCAATGCAAATTCTTTTGCATCTTTCTGTGTAAATCGGCTGCCCTGAGGGGTCACATAGATGCACCTGGGTTTTCTGCCAATCCGCTCCGCAACTGACTGATACGCGTCGTAGACTGGTTGAGCCTGCATCAACATTCCAGCACCACCGCCATATGGATAATCGTCCACTTTATGATGTTTATTTTGTGAAAAATCTCGAATATTAACAGCCTCTATATGAACAATCCCAGCATCGGCGGCACGCCCGATGATACTGGTATTTAATCCCTGCATAACCATATCCGGAAATAGTGTCAGAATGTAAAAATTCATCTCTCTGTCTCCTCCCCCAAAAGCCCTGGCATCAGATATACCTGCATCGTCCTCTTTTCCCCATCTACCTTGCGTATACAGTCTCGAATGGCTGGAAGGAGCAACTCTTTGTTTTTATCTGTCACTCTTGATACATACGGGGAATCTTCACTCACCTTTATGACATAGACATCGTTTGCTCCAGTCTTTAACACCTCTTTTACTTCCCCCAGAAGATCTCCCTCTTCTGTCGTCACCGTCATTCCCAACAAATCTGCGATAAAATACTCATCTTTTTCACATGTAACTGCCTGTTCTCTGGTGACGAACAAACCTCTGCCTTTGTACTTTTCTATCTCATTGATATTATCGATTCCTTTGAATTTTAAAATCACCAGATTTTTGAAGAACTTCACTTGGGTGATTTCCAGTTCCAGATAACTTCCTCCAGTATCTAGCAAAACTTTTTTTAATTTCTTGAAGCGGCTGACATCATCTGTCATGGGAAACACCTTTACCTCTCCACGCACACCGTGTGTTGTGGTAATTGCTCCTACCTGCAATAGATCATTCATAGCTTTCTCCTGTATAATAAAAAAGAATCCTGCAACGCAGGATTCTACGCCTGCGGCAGGTTACTTTTGCAGCATAATTCCTTACCGCCGCAGTGCGATCCCTGCGGAGCGTTTTTGTTTCATAGAACGCTCTTTCCTATGAAACAAAAAGACTGCCGCAAAAAAATTTCAATTCCGCGGCAGCCTGTCAACTGTCAGTTCCTACTGTACAATATCCACAATTACTTTCTTGTCACTCTTAGCAGCCGCTGCTTTGACAACGGCTCGAATGGCTTTCGCAATCCGTCCCTGCTTTCCAATTACCTTTCCCATATCTTCCTGGGCAACATGTAATTCCAGCACAATGGACTTCTCGTTCTCAGTCTCTGTAACGGAAACCTCATCGGGAGCATCCACAAGGGCCTTAGCAATTACTTCCACTAATTCTTTCATTCCCTCACCTCACGAAAACTATTTCTCGATACCGGCTGCTTTGAAAATCTTCCCTACCATTTCTGTAGGCTGGGCGCCATTTGCTAACCATTTCTTTGCCAATTCTTCATTTACATGAAATTCACTGGGATCCCTTGTAGGATCATACGTTCCAATTTCTTCAATACATTTTCCATCTCTGGGAGATCTGGAATCTGCAACTACGATTCTATAGAAAGGAGCCTTCTTCTGTCCCATTCTCTTTAATCTGATCTTAACCATTTCTTTTCACCTCCTGGTTTTCTCTATATTCACATATATTTTTGTAATCAGGCTCTGTCAAAAACAGCTCCTGTTACTGACCTATAATCCAAAGGGCAACTTAAATCCACCTCGGCGTTTCCCTTTGCCGCCCATCATACCAGGCATTTGCTTCATCATTTTTCTGGATTGCTCAAACTGCTTCACCAAACGATTGACCTCACTGATATCCACTCCAGCTCCTTTTGCAATCCTGCGCTTTCTGCTGGGATTTAAAATGGAGGGATTGGCTCGTTCTCTGGGTGTCATAGAATAAATGATTCCCTCGATCCTTGCCATTTTCTTCTCATCCATGGCATTCTCGATTTCCTCAATCTGGGTACCTCCAATTCCTGGCAGCATTTTCAGCATACTAGAAATTCCTCCCATTTTTTTCATTTGATTCATGGATTCCAGATAATCATCAAAGCCAAATTCGGCTTTCTTCATCTTCTGTTCCAGCTCCAGCGCCTTTTCCTCGTCTATGGTTTCCTGCGCCTTCTCAATCAATGTCAGCACATCCCCCATGCCGAGAATACGGTTCGCCATACGGTCTGGATAAAACTGCTCCAAATCCGAAAGCTTCTCTCCCATACCTACATATAGAATGGGTTTCCCAGTCACTGCACGGATGGACAACGCCGCTCCGCCTCTGGTGTCACCGTCAAGCTTCGTCAGTATCACACCGTCAATGCCGATTTTTTCCTGAAATGTGGTGGCCACGTTGACTGCATCTTGTCCTGTCATGGCATCCACCACCAACAATGTCTGACTGACTTCTATCTGTTCTTTGATCTCACAAAGCTCCTGCATCATATTCTCATCGATGTGCAGACGCCCCGCAGTATCTAATATCACAACATTTTGATCATTTGCTCTGGCATGCTCCAGCGCTGCCTTGGCAATATTTACGGGCCGATGGCTGTCCCCCATGGAAAACACTTCCACTCCCTGCTTTTCTCCATTGATCTGAAGCTGCTGAATTGCCGCTGGTCGGTATACATCACATGCCACAAGAAGCGGCTTTCTTCCCTTCTGTTTCAGCTTTCCTGCAATCTTGGCTGTGGTTGTGGTCTTACCTGCACCTTGCAAGCCTGCCATCATAAGGACTGTAATCTCAGAACCTGGCTTTAAAGCAATCTCTGTGGTCTCAGATCCCATCAAGGAAACGAGTTCCTCATTTACAATCTTAATAACCATCTGTCCAGGATTCAGCCCGTTCATCACATCCTGCCCCACGGCGCGTTCCTGCACCGTCTTCACAAACTGTTTGACCACCTTAAAATTAACATCCGCTTCTAACAGCGCAAGCTTTACTTCCTTCAGAGCTGCTTTCACATCATCTTCTGTGAGGAGACCCTTGCTGCGCAAAGATTTAAATACATTTTGTAATTTTTCGGACAAACTGTCAAATGCCATACTATAACTCCTCTAATATCTCATTGGAAATAGCCTCAATCTCAGCCATTCTCTGTGCCACATCCAGTTCCTGGCAACCTCTGGCAAGACTTTGAATCCTCAGAATCTTTTCTTTATTCTTAAGGAAACGTGACAAAAGTTGCAGCTTTTCTTCATACCCTTCCAGGAGCTTGTCGCATCGCTTAACGAGATCATAGACGCCCTGGCGACTAATTCCTTCCTCCTGAGCGATCTCTGTCAGTGACAAATCATCCAACACAAATTCTTCATAAATCTTCCGCTGGCGCTCCGTCAACAGATCTCCATAAAAATCATATAGATACGTCTGCATTACTTTCTTTTCCATTCTTACCACCTGGGATATCATACAATAAAAGAGCTTTTGTGTCAAGTGTTTTTTCTTTACAAACTTTGCTTACAAACTTTCTTTCGTCTGAAAATCACAGATTTGTCCTGACCAACTTCGTTTTATATCCCTTGTCTGTCAAAACATCCATAATCTGCTTTTTATGCTCTGTGCCGAAGGCTTCCATCGTAATTCTCAGCTCTACAGCCGCATTTCGGTTGGTTGAGACAAATTGGTTATGCTCCAGCTTAATTACATTTCCCTGCTGCACTGCGATGGCGTCAGCAACCTTGCACAACTCTCCTGGTTTGTCTGGAAGCAGCACCGACACGGTAAATATCCGGTCTCGGAAAATCAATCCCTGCTGCACCACTGAGGACATGGTGATTACATCCATATTCCCTCCACTTAGAATTGACACCACACGCTTATTTTTTACATTCAGATGGCGCAGCGCTGCCACGGTCAAAAGTCCAGAATTTTCCACCACCATCTTATGATTTTCCACCATATCCAAAAAAGCCACGATCAGCTCATTATCTTCAACCGTAATGATATCATCTAGATTTTCCTTGATATATGGAAAAATATGCTCTCCTGGCGTCTTTACTGCTGTGCCGTCCGCAATGGTGCTGACCCCTGGCAAAGTCACTACCTCACCAGCCTGAAAAGATGCCTGCATACAGTTAGCTCCTGCTGGTTCCACGCCGATCACCTGGATCTTAGGATTTAAGAGCTTGGCAAGGGTAGAAACTCCTGTGGCGAGCCCTCCTCCGCCGATAGGCACCAAAATATACTCCACCAACGGCAATTCCTTGAAAATCTCCATGGCAATCGTCCCCTGGCCTGTGGCCACTGCCAGATCGTCAAAGGGATGGATAAAGGTATAGCCATGCTCCTCGGCCAACTCATATGCCTTATTGCAAGCCTCATCATACACGTCGCCACATAATACCACCTCTGCACCATAGCTTTTGGTCCGGTTCACCTTGATCAACGGCGTCGTTGTGGGCATTACAATCGTGGCTTTCACTCCAAAACATTTGGCAGCATAGGCCACTCCCTGGGCATGATTTCCCGCTGAAGCAGTGATCAGCCCTTTCTCCCGCTCTTCCTCCGAAAGCGTGCTGATTTTATAATAAGCGCCGCGTACCTTATAGGCTCCAGTAAACTGCATATTCTCTGGTTTCAGATACACCTTATTTTCTGTCTGTTCACTTAGGTAATCACTGTACACCAGTTTTGTCTCCAATGTCACCTCCTTTACCACTCTGCTTGCCTCTTCAAATTTATCTAATGTCAGCATGACGCCTTCTCCTTCCTATGTGTTTTCCTCTCCTTTGGAAAACAATGCATTCACAAACTGTCCAGAATCAAATTTCTGCAAATCATCAATGGTCTCTCCCACTCCGATATATTTTACTGGAATGCCAAGTTCTGACTGAATTGCCACTGCGATACCACCTTTGGCTGTTCCGTCCATCTTCGTCAAAATAATACCAGTTATCTCTGCCACATCCGCAAATTGCCTGGCCTGAGCCAATGCATTCTGTCCTGTCGTACCATCTAATACCACCAGTGTTTCCCGAAATGCATTGGGAAATTCCTTTTCCAGAATACGGTGAATTTTTCTTAACTCCTCCATAAGATTTTTCTTATTATGGAGCCGTCCTGCCGTATCACACAGCAACACATCTGCATCCCTCGCTTTTGCTGCCGCCACTGCATCATACACTACGGAAGCTGGATCAGCCCCCTCTTGGCCGCCGATCATTTCCACCCCAGCCCGGTTTGCCCATTCACTGAGCTGTTCTCCCGCCGCTGCACGAAATGTATCTGCCGCTGCCAGAATCACTTTTCTTCCCTGATCTTTAAGCTTGCCTGCCAATTTGCCCACAGAGGTAGTTTTCCCCACTCCATTCACTCCGATCACCAGTACCACAGATTTTTCCTCTTCAAACCGATATGCGGTCTCTCCCACATCCATCTGTTCTTTAATGCTGGCAATCAAAAGTTCCTTACAAGCTCCAGGCTCCTTGATATGCTGTTCTTTTACCTTTTGTTTTAAATTCGCAATGATCTCTGTGGTGGCATGAATGCCCAGATCTCCCATAATAAGTATCTCTTCAATTTCATCATAAAAATCGTCGTCTATCTTGGAAAATCCACTAAAGATAGAATCAATCCCTGAGACAATGTTATCTCTGGTCTTGGTCAGCCCTTTCACCAGGCGTCTGAAAAATCCTTTCTTTTCCTCTGCCATAATTGTATCCCTCTCTCTATTTCATTATTTCTTATTTGTCTAAATCTTCTTCAATCAGATTTACAGATACCAACGTGGACACACCTTTCTCTTGCATCGTGATCCCATAGAGACGGTCTGCCGCCGCCATGGTCCCTCTCCTGTGGGTAATCACAATAAATTGGGTATTTCTGGTAAGTTTGTGCAGGTAATTTGCAAACCGTCCTACGTTGGAGTCGTCCAGCGCAGCCTCAATCTCATCCAGCAGACAGAATGGAGAAGGTTTTAGATTCTGTATCGCAAACAGCAAAGAGATCGCTGTCAAGGATTTCTCCCCTCCAGACATCTGCATCATATTTTGTAATTTTTTTCCCGGCGGCTGAGCGATAATGCGAATCCCACACTCTAAAATATCTTCCTCCTCCACCAGCTCCAGTGTTCCTTTCCCGCCGCCAAACAACTCTTTAAACACTTTATTGAACTCTGTCTGAATCTGAATAAATTTCTCCATAAATTGCTTGCGCATACCAGTGTCCAACTCTTCGATAATATCTAGAAGTGTCTTCTCTGCCTCTATCAGATCGTCATGCTGTGTCTTCAGAAAGAGATAACGCTCAGAAAGGCTCTTATAATCCTCAATCGCATTGACATTCACATCTCCCAGCTTACGGATCTCATCCTTAATGTCTGCGATCATCTTCTTTAACTGGGATGGATTATCGTATTCCTCATTTCGAAGCGCCATAGCATTATGAAGGGTTAGTTCATACTCCTCCCACATATAATTACTGTGGTTTTCGGCTTGTTCCTGGAGTTTTTCTTTCTGGCTGTTCAGACGATACAGCTCTTTATCCAAATCATTGATCCGTTTTGATAACTCCTCCTGCTTTTGAAAAAAGCCTCGGTATTGATTGGACATCTCTTCCCTCTGCTTTTGATTTTTTCCAATCTCTTCCTCAAGCCTTGCATGTGCTATCTCGGAATCCTTTATGTTCTTGCAAAGCTGTTCGATCTCCTGCTGCTTCTTCGCCGCACCCTCCCTGGAATCGTCTTTCTCCAGTTGTGCCGCCATAAGATCTGCTTCTAACTTTTTTAATTCCCCACAGATACGGGAAAGGTTTTCTTTTAGGAAATCTGTTTTCTGCATCAGGTTCGCTTCTTCAAGCTGTACCTTGGACACAGCACCTTGACTTTCCTCTGCAAGACGATTTTGATGTTCTAAAATCTCCTGCAAATTTTTATTTTCCTCTTCGATCTCTCTCTCTCTCTGACTCGCAGCCTGAAGTTCCTGTTGAATCAAACTACAATTTTGGCTAATCTCCTTCAATTGATACTCGATCTCTCGACTCTCACTCTTAAGCCCTGTATACTGACTGTCATTTTCTTCTTTTTGTTCTCTGACCCGATCCAAATTCATTTTCTCTGTGTTCTGCCGAAGCATCGCCTGTTTTAAATCTTCCTGAAGACATTTCGATTCCTCATTTAAGCGCTGCCTTGCAGAACGAATTTCCTCCAGGGCCTTTCGATATTTCTCAATCCCCCGTTTCAAGGAAGCTGTCTGTTTCTGCAAATCCTCAATCTCACGTTTCCTTCCCAGAAGGTTGCTGGTATTCTTAAATGCACCTCCTGTCATGGAACCTCCAGGATTTAGAGATTCCCCTTCTAAAGTCACAATTCTAAGACTGTACTGATACTTCCTTGCCAGGGCAATGGCATGATCAATGGTATCTGCAACATACGTTCTGCCCAGCAAATACGTCTTTAAACCAGCAAATTGACTTTCTGTGCGCACCAGGTCACTTCCAATTCCAATCACTCCTGGCTCTTTTAACGCTGCCTGATTTACCTGGGGAGCTTTCTTCCCAACACTGGTAAGCGGAAGAAATGTAGCCCGCCCAAACCGATTTTTTTTCAAATGTTCAATCATTTTCTTGGCCGTAGCCTCATCACTGGTGACAATATTTTGAATACTCCCTCCAAGCGCTGTCTCGATAGCAGTCTCATACTGCTTGTCCACCTGAATTAAATCGGCCACAACGCCTAAGATTCCTGGCTCTGCTTCCTTTTTCTCCATCACTTTACGGATGGAATTGCCATATCCATCGTATCGCTCTGCAATATTTACCAGAGATTCCAGTCTAGATTGCTCTCTGTGATATTGGGCTGTATCTTGCTCCAGCGCCTTTGACGTCTCAGACTGCTTTTGCTGCCACTCCAAGGCCTGAGCCTCCATCCTTTTTTCTTGTTCCAAAAGTTCTTGATAATGGGATTTTGCCTTCTGATATTTCCCCTCGCATTCCTCCAGTAAAAATTGCAGTTCTTCTTCTTCACTTTTTTGCTCCAAAAGACGTTTGCTCAACTGAGCTTTGCGGATATTCACCTGCTCTAACATGGTATCATAACGCTGCTGTCTCGCCTTTGTGGAGGCTTTATTATTTAACAGCTCAATCATTTCATTTTTGCCGTCTTCCATCCCTCGGCTACAGCGGGCAATCTCCTCCTGGATCTCCTGATACCGAGCCATAACGCTGCTTTTCTGTTCCTCCACTGCCTTGCGCAGATCATTTACCTGGGATAACTCTTTCTGAAAACCATCCTGCTGCTGGATCCGCTCCGCTTTGTCTCGATCAATTTCTTCCTGTCGTATTTTGAAATGCTCTTCACTCTGTTGCGCTGCGTGAATCTGCTCTTTCAGGACATTCACTTGTCCTTCTAATTGTCCCTTTAGAACGGTGGTATCACCAAGCTCTCTGCGAAGGGATTCCATGGTCTCATCCGCTGCTTTGATCTCTTGCTCCATGGTCTCATATTCCGCCTTGATACTGGAATATGACTGGTTGGATTCCTTCAAATCCTGATCTACGATCTGAATATTCGACGCAAGTTCTTTTGATTGTTGGCTGATTCGATCCATATCCATCAAAAACATATTTACATCAAAGGTTTTGAGCTCTTCTTTTTTCTTCAGATATATTTTTGCTTTCTCCGCTTGACGCTCCAAGGGACCGACCTGTTTCTCCAACTCCGACAAAATATCATTGACACGCACTAGATTTTGTCGCTCATCTTCCAGCTTTTTCTGTGCGGAAGCTTTTCTGCGTTTGTATTTCACAATTCCGGCCGCCTCATCAAAAAGCTCTCTGCGCTCCTCAGGCTTTCCATTTAGAATCCGCTCAATCTGCCCCTGTCCGATAATGGAATACCCCTCTTTACCAATTCCTGTATCATAGAACAATTCATTGACGTCTTTCAACCGGCAGGAGGTTCCGTTGATAAGATACTCACTTTCTCCTGATCGATACACCCGCCGCGCCACCGTCACCTCGTTGAAATCTACATTCAACTGACGGTCGCCATTGTCCAGAGTAATTGCAACATAGGCATAGCTCAAAGGTTTGCGGTTCTCCGTACCAGAAAAAATTACATCCTGCATACTGGCGCCTCTTAGCTGCTTGGCCCGCTGCTCCCCCAACACCCAGCGCACCGCATCTGCCACATTGCTCTTGCCACTTCCATTCGGACCCACAATTCCAGTGATTCCATTATGAAATTCAAACAGAATTTTATTGGCAAAGGATTTAAATCCGTGAACTTCTATACTCTTTAAATACATGCATTCCCTCCGTTCCCCCAGAACGTGTTTGAAAATTCATTCCTGCCATCTGCACTCCCCATTTGGGGAAATACATCTGACAGAAAACAATTTTCAAACACGCTCTAAGGAGACTGCTGTTTTAATTGCAGCAGCGTATGATACGCCGCCTCCTGTTCTGCGCTCTTTTTCGTCCTTCCTGCACCTTGTCCATACACGGTATCGCCAATCTTTGCCTCCACAATAAATTTTTTATCATGATCTGGCCCCTCTTCACTGACCAGGCTGTAATGCAGTTCCTTGCTGCTATTTCCTTGTACCAACTCTTGCAGGATCGTCTTGCTGTCGAAAAAGAGCTGCTTGTGCTCAATGTCATTTAACACAAAACGGAACACAAACTCTTTTGCATTTGCAAAACCACCGTCTAAATAAATCGCTCCAATTAACGCCTCCAAAGCATCCGACAAAATGGATTTTCGTTCCCTTCCGCCTGTCTGAGCTTCCCCCTTACCCAGCAAAAGATATTTTCCAAGCTCCAATTCCCTGGTACAAAATGCCAATGTGGGCTCACAGACCATGCTAGCACGAAGTCTTGTCAATTCTCCTTCTGGATAATCGGGATATGTGTGGAACAGAAATTCACTGGTAATAATTTCAAGCACAGCATCCCCAAGAAACTCCAGTCGTTCGTTGTCTGTATGCTTGCCTAGATGACGTTCATTGGCATAAGAGCTATGGGTCAGCGCTTGCTGCAACAGTTCAACATTCTGGAATTGATAGCCTATTTTTTCTTCAAACTCTTTTTGCAATCTCATACTACTGCCCTTTCACACAATCACTTCTGTATATTTACAAAAGTGGTTACATTCAAATAAGGGTGGCCCGAAAGAAACTCTAAGAAATGATTTCTTCCAGGCACCCTTATCTTTTTATTTCTGCCATTAAGATTTTCACTAATTCATCGCATCTTTGATCTGTTCCACTGCATCGCCTACGGTCACAATCTTCTCAGCTTCTTCGTTGGCAATCTCAATGTCAAATTCTTCTTCCAATCCCATAATAATCTGGAAAATATCGAGTGAATCTGCTCCCAAATCATCTACGAATGTCGTGTCCATTGTGATCTCTTCCACATCAACATTTAATACTTCAGCAATAATTTTTTTCAGTTTTTCAAATTCCATATTAGATCCTTTCTACTCCCCATCTATGGGAGATATTCCAATATTCGCTCTTATTTTTTCATTGATTTCCTGCTCTTTGAAAGTAACACACTGAATAATGGAATTCGTTACTTCCTTCGCTTTGGAACTTCCATGGGTCTTTACCACCAGACCATTCAGTCCAAGAAGAGGCGCTCCGCCGTATTGGCTGGCATCAAAAGCTTTTAACGTCTTCTTCAATGCAGGCTTTACCAGAAGTGCTCCTGCCTTGCTTCGGACCGTCTCCATCATTCCCTGCTTTACCAAACTTAAGAAGGTGGCGCCAACGCCCTCATACAGCTTAAGGATTACATTTCCCACAAATGCCTCACAGACAATCACATCTGCTTGTCCGCTTGGGATATCCCTTGCTTCAATGCTTCCCACAAAATTAATATCAGGGTAATTCTTTAACAGTGGAAATGTCTCCTTCACCAGGGCATTTCCCTTTTCTTCCTCTGCACCGATATTGACAATCGCGACTCTGGGATTCTTCACCTGCAATACATTCTCCATATAGATGGAACCCATTTTAGCAAATTGCACCAAATGAGAAGCTCTGGCATCTACATTTGCACCGCAGTCAATCAGAAGAGACACTCCCTGAGCAGTTGGAATCAGCGGCGCCAACGGAGGACGCTCCACGCCCTTGATCCTACCGACAATCACTTGTCCTCCCACCAGGATTGCTCCGGAGCTCCCCGCTGATACAAATGCATCCGCCTTCTTCTCCTTGACCATATTCATCCCTAGCACAATAGAGGACTGTTTCTTCTTGCGAATTGCCATTACTGGAGGTTCCGCCGTCTCAATCTTCTCTGGGGCATGAATCACCTGTATCTGTGTTCCCTGATCGGAATATTTTGCAAGCTCTTTTGTGATAAGTTCCTGTTGGCCGATCAGATATATTTTAATATCCTTGCGCAGCATAGCAGCATCAACCGCTCCTTTTACCATCTCCGCTGGGGCAAAATCCCCTCCCATGGCATCTACCGCTACCTTTACCATTTCCTGCATGATGTTTCCTCCTTATGGCCTGCAAACACAAAAGCTTTCCTTAATTTGCTAATGCCTCTCTACGAATATACTATAACTAATAAAAGAAATCAACACAAAATCTGCGGAAAAAACAATATCTGGACTTTTTTCTTGTCACTGTTCTAGTTCCTCTTCTCTTTCCAAATCTTCTGTGCTCATATATTTACGAAAAACTCTTTCCAGAAAATAGCTCTGAATCCAGGCATAAAAAGCTGGAAGAATAGCAAGCAGCAAGGGCATAAACCAGAGTATCGCCAACACCACTGCTTCTACAATCATCATCAAAATCGTCGTCGGAAGATGGCGCAAGGCCATCAAAGCTGCATTTTTCATAGACTGACGCGTGGTATTCTCAAATCTTGCCATATATGGAAACAGATAAGAAATCCAGGTGTTCAAAAGCAATGTTCCTGTAATAAATATAGGGCCCAGAATATTCGTTCCTATTCCTTTAAACCCAAACAAACCCATAACATACCAGTCAATACCAAGGATCCCTCCTAAAATTAGCGTAAGCAACCATATCGGAGTGGTCTGCTTAAAATTCGCTTGAAATGACTCTATGTAATCTCGAAAAATATAACCTCTATCTTGTCTTAAAACCTTGTGTGCTGTGTAATACATCGCCGTCGCTGCTGTCCCGATGGTTACGACAGGAATACAGCATACCACAAACATCAAACTTAGAAAAATACAGTCTGAAAATTTACAAAGGCTTCGCATAATGCCGCCATCATAGTCAAATACACCCATCTTTGATTCCTCTTTCATTTAGATTTTCATTTATATAGTATAATCTGAAAAGCCTCCCCAATCATGGGGAGGCACCTGTAATTAATCCTGGGGGATAATCTCTTTTTTGTTGTAACTTCCACAGTTCTTGCAGACTCTGTGAGGTCTCATCAGTTCTCCACACTTACTGCATTTCACCAAAGCTGGGGCACTCATTTTCCAGTTTGCCCTTCTCTTGTCTCTTCTTGCCTTGGAAGATTTATTTTTTGGACATATTGACATGGTCACACCTCCTTAAATTTGTTAAAAATATCCTGGATTGCCGCCATTCTTGGATCCGGCTCTGTTTTCTGGCACTGACATTCTGCCATATTCAGATTGGTGCCGCACTTCTTACAGATGCCTTTGCAATCCTCTCTGCACAGAACCTTCATGGGCCAACTCACCAAAATTTCTCCAAAAATAAGTTGATCTACATCCAGATTTGTACCTACCATATAGTTCAATCCATCCATGCCCTTCTCCTGATCTCCATCGGTAAGGTCTATTTCCTTGTCAATTTTGATTGGAAACAGACTCTCCACAACTTCCAGACAGCGATCACATGGAATTGCAATTGTAACCTCCGTTTCACCTTGAATAAGCAGCCGCTTATTGCTCTCATTCGTGAACTTCAGTTCAAAGGGCACTTTCTTTACAATGGGAAACCGTCCTAATTTGGAATCAAAGGACACTAGTTCCACTTCTACCTGCTTGGACATTTCCTTATTCTCAGAAGAGATCATGTCCGCTAATTCTACTCTCATGGCAGTCTCCTATCCACACTCGATATATTATACATAGCAATCTACTGTTTGTCAATACTGAAATTATTTGAAAATGAGAGCCTCGGTCTCTCTTGCAATGGCAAGTTCCTCATTGGTGGGCAGACAAAGAACCGTCACTTTGGAATCTGGGGTAGAGATAATGGTCTCCTCACCATGTACCTCGTTGGCCTTGTCATCCAACTCCACACCAAGATAGCCCAGATAGTTACAGATTCCCTTTCTGGTATTGGGTCCATTCTCTCCCACTCCTGCGGTAAAGCAGATCACATCCACGCCGTTCATTGCTGCTGTGTATGCGCCCACATATTTTGCAGCCCGATAAATAAATGTGTCAAGTGCACGGATTCCTGCATGATCATTTTTCTCCGCTGCCGCTTCCAGATCACGGAAATCGCTGGAAATATGAGATAAGCCCTGTACCCCAGATTTCTTATTTAAAATTTCCATCACGCCCTCCAGATCTAGTTGTTCCTTCTTGGCAAGATACTCCATAGCCCCTGGATCAATATCGCCAGAACGTGTTCCCATAATCAGACCTTCCAATGGCGTCAACCCCATGGAGGTGTCAATGGATTTTCCATTTTTCACCGCACAGATGGAGGCCCCATTTCCCAGATGACAAACAATTGTTCTAAGTTCTTCGTAAGGTTTGTGCAAGATCTCTGCTGCACGTTTGGAAACATAGCTGTGGCTTGTTCCGTGGAACCCATATCTTCTCACCTTATATTTCTCATAGTAATCATAATCAATGCCATACAGATAAGCGTGCTCTGGCATGGTCTGATGAAAGGCTGTATCAAACACACCCACCATAGGTACATTCGGCATCAACTCCTGACATGCACGGATTCCAATCAAGTTCGCCGGATTATGCAAAGGTGCCAGATCGTTGCATTCCTCAATGGCCTTTAACACTTCCTCATTCAAAATAGTAGAAGATGCAAATTTTTCACCACCATGGACCACTCTGTGGCCGACTGCCCCAATCTCCTCTAAGCTTTTCAACGCGCCGGTCTTGGGATTTACCAAAGCATCCAACACCATCTGGATTGCCTGCTTATGGGTTGGCATGTCCGCATCTGTGATTTCCTTTTCTCCACCTGCCTTCTGATATACCAGCCTGCCATCCAGACCAATTCTCTCACACAATCCTTTCGCAAGCACTGCCTCCGTACCGGAATCAATCACCTGATATTTCAGGGATGAGCTTCCGCAGTTGATTACTAATATATTCATTTTTATCTCCTTTCCTGAACCCTTTGAACGAATTGGAAAATGTTGTCTGTCGGAGTAATCTTCCCAATCTGCCCTCGCCGGATTTTCAAGCTTTTTATCCATTATAAACTAATTTTTTTGGGTATACAAGGGAATTTTTGCAGAAACCAAGGGAAACGGCAACGACTCAAATGCAATGGCAGTTGCAGTCATGATTTTGAAATGATATAATCCAAAAATAAAAAAGTTCTCTTGGGTCTCTTTGCACCCGATTTTATGAGAAGATTTTTGTCAGGAGGCAGACGCGTCTATGAATGTTGTGGGAATCATTGCGGAATACAACCCTTTTCATCAGGGTCACGCTTATCAGATAAGAACTTTAAAAGAAATCTGCCATGCAGATTACACTGTGATCGCTATGAGCGGAAATTTTGTCCAGCGTGGCGCACCTGCCCTTATGGAAAAATACAGTCGTGCAAAAATGGCTCTGCGCTGTGGCGCGGACCTTGTACTGGAACTTCCTACACTCTTTGCCACTGCAAGTGCAGAACTTTTTGCCAGAGGCGGCGTCTCTTTGTTGGACAGCACAGGTATCGTCACCCATCTAGGTTTTGGAGCGGAGATGGATGATATACACCTGCTGTCAAAGATTGCCACAATTTTAAGAGAACAGCCTTCCTCTTACCGGAACTCTCTTCAAAAAGCGCTAAAGTGTGGGTGCTCCTTTCCTGCTGCCCGCACCAAAGCGCTGCTTGACTATTGTTTTGAATCAGAATGGTCTACTACGGTTTCTTCTGAGAATTTCTCAACTGTTTGCATGGAATCAGGGCAAGATTTATCTGAAATTCTGTCTGCCCCCAATAATATCCTGGCCATGGAATCAGGACAAAATTTATCTGCTATTTTGTCTGCCCCCAATAATATCCTGGCCATAGAATATCTGAAATCACTGGCAGAACTCTCTTCCAAAATCATTCCAGTCCCTATTTTACGCACTGGTAGCGCATACCATGACGCAGAAATTGGAAAAAAATTCTGTTCTGCCTTTGCAATTCGAAACCTGATAAGACAAAACCTATCAAACGAGCATGATTTCAACTGTCAAAACACTCTGCGGACTGCCTTAGAATCTTCCATGCCGAAGGAAGCATGTGAAATTTTGCTGAATTATTCCCATCCTTTCCTATATGAAGACGACTTTTCCACTCTTCTTCATTATGAACTGACCACAGAGGATCCAGCGCAGCTTGCCGCTTGGGGCGACAGCTCAAAAGACCTTGCGCACCGTCTTTTAAAAGAACGAGAACAATTCACCACCTGGAACGAATTCTGTCAGTATATGAAGACAAAAAACATCACATATACGCGACTTAGTCGTCTGTTTACGCACATCCTTCTGCACATTGCAAAAGAGGATTACCAGAAGTTCCAACTTCCCTCGTATCTTCGTGTCTTGGGATTTCAAGCGTCTGCGGCGCCGTTGCTTGCTGCCCTAAAAAAACATAGCAATCTGCCCATTGTCACACGTCCTGCAAATATTTCTCAAATTCTATCCAAAGAACAGCAGAAACTTTTTGCATGGGATCTACGGGCTACTGATCTGTACCGTGTCGCGCTCGCTTCCAAGGGGGATGTCAGCTTAAAAAATGACTTCCGCCAGCAAATCCTGCGTCTTTGACTGACAGGATTTCGTGTGTTCTTTCTGGTCATTTTAAATACAACAATCCTTTGTCACCATTTCCCTGCAAATGATCTGCGAAGGAATACACGGCCCTTTTTCACATTTCGGTGTTCCAAAACCACCTGTTCATAATTACATTCTGCCCTCCAGGCAATCACTTCATTTTTATACCGTCTTGCTGTCTCATAAGCTCCCTGCGCTAATTGACGGTGAAGCTTCGAATCTGTCAATATCTGTTCTGCTCTATTGGCAAATTCTTCCTCAGATTCTGTGGTAAGATATCCATTTTGTCCACTATATACCACATCGTCGACCCCGTCGGCCCCCACTGCAACCACTGGACTTTCCGCTGCCATGGCCTCCAGCAACACAATCCCTTGGGTTTCTGACTTGGACGCAAACAAGAACAAATCGCTGGCATGGTGATAGGCTGGAACTTCTTCGTTGGGAATTGTACCAAGGAACGTCACCATATCACAAATTCCCAACTCTTTAGAATATTCCTCCAACGCAATGCGCTGAGGCCCATCCCCAATGATCATAAGCTGAATATCATCTCCCATCTTTATCCGCAGTTTTGCAAGGGCGCGAAGGAGAAATTTTAGATTTTTTTCTTCTGAAAGCCGTGCCGCGGTACACAGAAGATGTGATTTACCATTCCCATAAGTTTTGCGGATTCGTTCTCTGTTACAATCCTGTTCTGACTGTTGATCCGAATATTGGGAATATATGAAATCTGGCAATCCAGTTGGAAGCACCGTTGTGTCCACCTCCCATTCTCGTTCCTCCAAAAGCTTCTGAATCTGGCTGGAGGGAGTCACAACCAAACTGCACCCTTCTGTAAACTTTCGAATGACTCCCAATACAAGCTGTTTTTCAATGAAATCCACTGTTCGCTGTTCCACCCCACCATCCCGTTCCTTTAGCCAGCGGTAAGGTTTCCAATAATGCAGATATTGTTCATATTGGGTGTGATATGTAAATACTACTGGAACATTATATTTTTTTCCAAGATATTGAGCCCGTTGCCCGATCAGTATGGGGTGATGCACATGAATCAAATCAAATTCCAACTCCCGAAATTTCCGCTCCATCTCCAAATCTATTGGCTTCATCAGAGGCACATATCCTCCTGCTTTCTTGTGAAATGCACGATATCGTATCACAAATTCCTCTTCCTCACCATAACCGTCATACTCTGGTGCAAATATGTATACGATGTGCCCTCTTTCCCGTAATCCCTGGGCCAGCCGTTCAATAGCGATGGGCACACCGCCCACCACTGGTTTATAATTATTTGTCATCATTGCAATTCTCATATCACTCACTCCTATCCAATCTTATGCCAACAACTCAAGTACCTTGTCTCCAAATATATATCCAGCCCCCACAAAGAAAAAATTCCAGATAAAGATCCCCAATGTGGAACTGATTGTATATTTCATAAAATCAATATGCAGCGCCCCCGCTGGAATAGAAATTAAGGTCCGTACCATCGGAATTAGTTTGCTGATAAAAATTCCCACAGCCCCCTTTTGCTGTATCATCTCAAAATTTCGGTCTATCGCTGGTTTTTGTTTGGGGAATCTTTTCACATAAGCTTTTAAAAATGCATCTCCACCAAACCGTCCAAAGAAATACAAAATCCAGCTTCCCACCAATCCTGCCGCTACTGATATCACCATTGTCATAAAGAAGCTTAATTTCCCATTTGCCGCCCAAATCCCAGCCAGAGGCATAATCACGCCTGCTGGAAACCCTGGCAGATTCAAATATTCTAACAATACAATGACAAAAATAGCAATGGCTCCATAATTCTCAAAATATCCTGTTATCATCTCAATACTCATCGTATACCTCCATTCTTCTATGTACTCTTGGTTTCTCTTTGTGCTCTCTCTTTTCTATCTATGTTAGCACGGTAGCCTTTCATTATTCTTGCAATCAACCGAAAGGTTTCTTACATTTTTGCAATCTTATGGTATGATTACTGATCTAGTGTATTGACCGCCTAACATTTAGACTAATTACGCAGAATGAATTTTCATTCTGCAAGGCAGATTTTTGACGGCGTAGCGGTGGCTACGACTAGAAAATCTAACGCAGTAGATGGAAATTCAGGCAAGTAATTGGTCTGATTGTCAGGTGGTCACTACACTAGGCATCAAGAACCGTTCTCATATAATATAACGAACGAGAACTCTATTTTGTTTCAAAAAACGGATCAAGATTAAAAATTATCTTTGAGGGGTCCCTATACTTTACACATTCACTATGCTATACTGTTTGTATTAAGGAGTGTGATATCATGACAGACAATGGATTATTGCTAACCATATCCAAACTGATGGATCAAAAATTAGAAATGGAATCTCAACCCATCCTGGATGGCATCGCTGAATTAAAAGAGAATATCAGAAATTTAGAAAGTGAAATGACAACACTTAAGACGGATCTCTCGGATTTGAACACCAGCACGGAACATCTAAAAACGGATATCACAGATTTTCGTACTGATGTGGCGGAACTCAAACGTCAGGTCACAGAGGTAAGGCTTCGAAACATCACGTCAGATTTAATTTATGAGGATCACTCAGATTTAAAATCCAAACCACACATGGAGCTTGTCTGCCCCCTTGATCCAGAAGTGTTGGAACAGAACAAAACCGTTTTACATAACATACAAGTGTCTGGCCTGAAATTCCGGTTGGAGGAACTTGGAAATAAACTGGCAAGCATCCAAAAAAAATTGTCGTAGAGGGGGCTGAAAATTACTTTTTGTCAGGAGAAAATCATTTGATACGATCATTCGCTCCTCACATTTTCAGCCTTTTTACATAAGAATGCCATATAGGGTCACGATTCTTTGTATATCATGTTTCTGCAAACAGATGATACACAGAATCGTGACCCTATATGTTAAACTTATTCTACTACATTTGATAAATCCAATGTAAACTCTCCAACTTCTTCCCATTCTGAAATCTGCATGTACGTTTCATCACATTCGGCAGCCATAATTCGCACTGTCGCTGTCTCTGTATTTGGCTCGGTGAGGAAACTGTCTGTCAGGTTATCATTTATCAAGTAGCTTTTCGTTTTCCCAACCCATTCTTCATAGAAAGAAATTTCCATACCTTGGTCGTCTACAATTTGCACTTTTAGTTCATAATATTTCTTTGAAGACTCTTTATCGTAATTGATTCGCTGTTCAAAATTATTCACTGTCAAGTCATGGAGCTTAAGTGAGGAACCATCTGGAAGCGCAAATACTTTCTCTAATTTTATGCGTTTGGTGTCTGAGGCCAATTCTGCACCACTGGCTACAAACTGAAACTCCCATTTGCCGCCGCTATAATCTGCGATTTTAAGCTTATAAGTTTTTTCTTCCAATAAATCAACACCTGGCACAAAATATGTCATTTCATTTCCCTGAATTTTGTGCTCCTGATCCACAAAATTCACAAATCCTGTGCCGCTGTATATTTCCTCACCATCTACATACAATGCCGCAGCCAGGGAACGGGAACATGGAAAAGGCTTTCCATTCTCACGCTGGAGCGTATAACTTACCGCTATTTTGTCTTCTGCAATGATAACTTCTTCCAGCGTCGCCAGATAGCCGTTATCACTCACGGATGTGTTGATAATTTCTGTATACGGGGAAAGGTCATTTTGAATCCCCAAAAAGGTTTGAATGCTGCCAAAAGATTTTGCAATTGTTGTCTGAACATGACTATTACATACCAATACCGTTAAAAACGTCAGGCAGGCAGCCGCAGCGGTCAGCCACTTTCTCCAAAGGGACTTTTTTTCCTTGTGTATAGAATATCGTATCTGGCGTCGATACTTTTCTTTCTCAATCTCCTCAAAATTCTGTTCCTGCCCAGCGCCAGATACTTCACAGAGATTCCATCTGTCTGCGGACTCACATGATTCCTGAATTTCCAGTTTGTTTGCCAGCTTATATAATTCTTTTTTCATAATCCATTCTCCTCTCTTCTGACAGAATAGGCACGCATTTTCTTTTTTCCGCGGAAAAGGCGTACATACAAATTATCTCTGGTGATACCTAATTCACTACTGACCTGTAATGGATCCTCTTCATTCCCATAAATTCTTAGAAAGAGTTCCTGATCTGTTGGTGTAAGGCAAGATAAAAGATTTTTTGTTTCTTCCGATAGTTCTTTTTCAATCAGTGCAAGCATATCCTGGTCGTCGCTGGAAAGCTCCATACCATCCAGCGTGACAGTCTGCCATTCCTTTTGGGCTCTGCGCAAGTAATCAATGGCTTCGAAACGCGCGATGCCGGCCGCCCAATTTTGGAAGCTTCCTTTACTGGAATCGTAACTGTCTATATTTTTCCAGATTCCCCAGAAAACATCATTGGTGCATTCCTCCACACGGTCTGGAAGGAGGAATAACCTTCGGCGCACAATGGACTGAAGATAAGCGCCCCAGGTGTCAATCACATATAGAATGCCTTCTTCCTTTCGTTTTCGAATTAAGGCGATGAAATTTTCCTCAGTTGCTCTCATAATTTATCAATCCGCCTTTCTAGATGCTAAAGTTTTATGGTTCGTAAGCTTACGTTGTTTCTATTTATATATCCGTTTGCAGAAAGAAAGATCTTACACATTTTTCGTTTTTTTTACTTTTTATGAATTTTCAGTAAACTACAATAAAAATGGTTCTTTCCCAATTTTGAATATTCCACTTTTTGAAATCATAGATTCTACAAGAAAATTATTTTCCGTAGATCTAAATCTTAATCGAATATCCAAACATGAGAAAGAACCAAAAATATTGTTTCAAATTTTCTGATTCTGTGTGGAACAATGGTTACTTTAGCTTTTCTAGATCAAGCCAAAAAGCTGGACGGATGCCGTAACTTTTTTCTGAAATGTCTTCTATCTCATGAGAGATCCCGCCACTCCTCCAGACAAATGATGGCCCATCTTTATCAATCGTCCTCAACAACCATTCATCTTTATCGTATGACAGATCGCTTCTGTTAGCCAAATCGATAACATAATCTGTGTCCTTCGCCACTCTATCGTATCGAGACTCAAAATATTTTTCTGTCTCTTCTATACTAAGCAAAAATACCTGATCCTTTGTATCATTTTCTTCCTTTCTTCCTGATTCTGCTAAAAAATAATTTTTCACCTTCGTCTTTGAAATAGCTTTCCTCTCTTCCTTCTCAAACGCCTCATCCATAAACTCGTTATTCAGCCACCCTCGAATGAAAGATTCCTGCCATGACAATGTCTCCCATTCAAAACCATAACCATAAGGTTGACAATCAAGGCAATAACTGCTAATTAGAAGAAGTTTATTCTTCTTTTTTTTCAGCACTATCCATTCAATATCCTCCTTTCCATTCCCCTTATCATTGTCCTGCTCATATTCACCAAAAAACAGTATATCCCCTTCCTTTACATCAAAAATATTTTGATGTCTCGCTTCCTTTCTTTGCTCTTCCATTTTGTCTTTCACACGTTCAATCTGATCTTTACTGTCTTTATAACCACCCAATTCTTCCAACATCGCAATTGCCGCTATATAACGTTTGGATTCTATCACGTCCATCGCCAACTGATACTGCTCTTTCTTTGGCACTATCTCTGGAATATAATAACCGCAATAGTACCCTATAAAAACTGCCCCAGAAACAAACGCTACTGTCAAGACGATATTCCGAATCTTTCGGATCTTATTTTTTATTCTTGCCGCATGTTCCTGTCTTTTTCTCTTTTCTTCTTTTCTAACCCGGTCTTCCTCCAGCTTTTGATTAATTTTGGGAATCTCACTTCGACAAAATGCAAGTTTTTGTTCCACCCCATCCAACTCCGACACATCTTCAAGCGCGTGTATCGCTTTCTGGATCAAAGACAGCGGCTGTGCGTCTTCAAAGTTATAGCCATGCTCTGCAACATAAGCATGATAATTTTCTATCATTTTGTTGCCTTCTTCATAATGTCGGGCTTTTCGCAATTCATGCCCCTTTTCTAGACACTGTTGTGCCAGCGCATCTGCATCCCGAAAACCTGAGATTTGTTGAAATATCTGAGCAATAGCCAGATAATCATTATCATTACAGGCATATTTGAGCTTTGAGTAAGCTTCCTCATACATCTTGCTTTGCTGCTTTTCTCTCTTCTGACGCTCCCTCTCACGCATGGCATTTTCATTTCGTTCTTTGATCTTTTGTACATAACCTTCCACTGTCTTTTGGAGTTCCTGATCTCCAAAACGAAGAATTTTCCGATAATTGGGATTATTATCAAAGGGTCGCTCATAATCTGCAAGTCCTTCTTGTTTTGAGACTTGAAGTTGCGCCATCAATTTCCCAAGATATGCCATCGCATTTTCTGGTTCCAAATCCAGCACCTTTTCGCTGTACTCATCCGCACTTTCCCAATCACAATCTTCCAAGAATAAAAACACACGCCTCAACAGAGAAGAGGAAACGACGGTTCCCACCGCCATATTTACGGGAATGGCATTGTGACTTTCCTGTTGAGGTGCCTCTTTCTCCACAACCTTCTTAATCCCTCGAATCAGATCCTGCAAAAATCCAATCTGCGACATATCAAGAGCCTGCAAATGGGAAAATTCCTCTGGCAGATCATATGGATTCATATCTTTATAGGCTGGGATCAACATCTTCTTTGCGCCGTTTCGGATCATTGTCAGATAGCGAAACCACTCATTTTTTACCCACACTGCCTTAAAATATTCTGGTTTTGTTCCCAGCACCACCATTACTTTTGCAGAATTTAAAGCTGCAAAAATATACGGCTCATAGGCTGTTCCCAGCTTATTTTCCAGCGTGATCCTGGCAAAAAATACTTTGAATCCTTCCGCTGTCAACTGATGATACAGATCATTTGCCAGCACCGAATCCTGGGTTCTACGCCCCATTTTATCCTTTTCTTTGTAACAGATAAACACATCAAAAGGCTCTTCTTGGCGAGAAATATTCAAAATACCCTTTTGAATTTCATCAATGGCTCTCGCTTCTGCCTCATAGACTCCACGCTGATAGCCATCAGCATACTTTAGTGCAGACTTGTAATCCTCATCTGCAAAAATAGAAATCATCTGTGTTCGATTTACCGTAGGGATCCGCTTATGAGTCATCGGATCTTCCACATACTCAATTCCATACCGTCCCAGTACCAGCGACCAATAGGCTTCTGCATCTGTATTGTCCTCATTTAATATCTGTTCATAGATCGACATGGCCTTATCAAATTCGCCATTGCGCCTGAAATAATTGGCCCGGTCATACAGATTTGCTTTTTTCTCATCGTCCAGTCTGGGCAGCGTCTGCTTTGTGCCACAGTATTGACATTCCGCCACTGTCATGCCTGAAGAGATATCCAACGTGCCTCCGCACATTTTACATTTAAACATTGACATATGTCCAGTCCCCTTTTCCTGTTAAGTATATCTGAATATTTATTTCTGCCAATCCGCCTTCACTTTAAAGCAGATATATTCGATGCAACGCAGTTCTTGCAATTGTTATTCCTTTATCTTCAATTCTGTTTTCTTTTTGTTTGATTTATTGTTTATGGGAGCTTATCTAGATTGAGCCAGAGAGCTGGGCGGATGCCAGATAGGGAAGTCAGATCCTTTGAAACTTGTAAATCTCCCCAAAAATTTATATACTGAAAAGCTTTCCCATTATCACCTGTGGACCTTAACATCCATTCACACTTCATATATTTATAATAATCGCCACCACTTATCTCTGCTTGCCTGTCACTAGTTTCAGTCAGATACTTGTCAACTTCTTCCTCATCGAACAAAAACACCTTGTCTTTAACCTTCTTTTGATCTTCTTTCAAATCACTGTAAGTAACATAATAACTTCGTACCTTTTCCGTAGAGATCGCTTTCCTTTCCCCCTCATCAAACGCCTCTTCCAAAAAAGTTTCGTTCAACCAAGTCCGAATATAGGAATCTTTCCAAACAGCACTCTCAGACTCTGTATCACAAAAAGGCTGCTCATCCAAACAATATTTGCTTAGTAGCAAAACCTTATTCTCCTTTTTATCAAGTACCAACCATTCAATCTGCTCTTTTCCTTTTCCTAAAATAGCATCTTCCTTATATTCACCAAAATAAACGTTATCCCCTATCTCAGCCTCACAAAGCTCTTGCCTCCTCTTCTCTTTGCGTTTTTTCATTGCTAATTCAAGCTGCTTCTCACCATCTTTATACTTTTTTAACTTTTCTAATATAGAAACAGCCTTGTCATAATTCTCTGACTCCATAGCTTCCATTGCCCATTGATAGTTCCATTCATTATGTTTTCTTGGAATAACTACTCGAAAATAATAATAAAACGCCACAAATATCATAATTATTGAAAAAATTGTAGCAAAAACAAGAATACTTAGAATCTTTTTCTTTCTTTTCTTATGAGCTTGTTCCCTGCATTTTATTTGCTCCGCTTTCACAAGACATTGCTGTTTCCTCTCATTTGCATCCTCAAATCCTGGAACCAGTTCAAACTGTCGTGCTGCCTCACGATAGTCCTGCTCTCGTAAGGCATGCTCCATTCTAAAAATGGCGCCCTGATAGACTCCCTGCTTTCTATTATGTTCATTTCTCTCATTGATTTGCTGTACATATCCCTCCACAAGCTGCTTCAGTCTCTGATCTCCAAAACGAAGAATTTTCTGGTAGTTTTTATCTTCTTCAAACGATATTTTACAATTTGCAAGTCCCTCCTGTTTTGAAACTTGATATGCCGCCATTAATTTGCCAAGGTATGCCATCGCATTTTCTGGTTCCATATCTAACACTTTCTCACAATACTCATTTGCACTATGCCAATCCCCGTCCTCCAAAAATAGAAAGGCACGCTTTAAAAGAGGAGACACATTGGCACTATTGGGACTGGCTGGAGCTGTATTCTGACTTTCCTGTTGAGGTGCCTCTTTCTCCACAACCTTCTTAATCCCTCGAATCAGATCCTGCAAAAATCCAATCTGCGACATATCAAGAGCCTGCAAATGGGAAAATTCCTCTGGCAGATCATATGGATTCATATCTTTATAGGCTGGGATCAACATCTTCTTTGCGCCGTTTCGGATCATTGTCAGATAGCGAAACCACTCATTTTTTACCCACACTGCCTTAAAATATTCTGGTTTTGTTCCCAGCACCACCATTACTTTTGCAGAATTTAAAGCTGCAAAAATATACGGCTCATAGGCTGTTCCCAGCTTATTTTCCAGCGTGATCCTGGCAAAAAATACTTTGAATCCTTCCGCTGTCAACTGATGATACAGATCATTTGCCAGCACCGAATCCTGGGTTCTACGCCCCATTTTATCCTTTTCTTTGTAACAGATAAACACATCAAAAGGCTCTTCTTGGCGAGAAATATTCAAAATACCCTTTTGAATTTCATCAATGGCTCTCGCTTCTGCCTCATAGACTCCACGCTGATAGCCATCAGCATACTTTAGTGCAGACTTGTAATCCTCATCTGCAAAAATAGAAATCATCTGTGTTCGATTTACCGTAGGGATCCGCTTATGAGTCATCGGATCTTCCACATACTCAATTCCATACCGTCCCAGTACCAGCGACCAATAGGCTTCTGCATCTGTATTGTCCTCATTTAATATCTGTTCATAGATCGACATGGCCTTATCAAATTCGCCATTGCGCCTGAAATAATTGGCCCGGTCATACAGATTTGCTTTTTTCTCATCATCTAGTCTGGGCAGCGTCTGCTTTGTACCACAGTATTGACATTCCGCCACTGTCATGCCTGAAGAGATATCCAACGTGCCCCCGCACATTTTACATTTAAACATTGACATATGTCCAGTCCCCTTTTTACTTTAGCAATTTACATTTTTTATTCCTATCATTTATCAAAACGAAAAGTTCATTTGCCGCGGCCTTCACGGTCTCTGTTTTTTGTGCATCCACTGCTGCTGAAAGAGCAGAAAATCTCATTGTAATCTGGCTTTCCAAACCTGCAAGAGCCGTATGGCCCATAGGATCACTGTAGCGCACAGCCTCAAACACTTCCTGGAGAACTGCTTTCGTCTCTGGATCGGTCGCGCGCGCCAAAAGACTTTCCGCGTCCGCTGTCAGCGAGCGAATAAAAAATGTTTTTTCTTTTGTCTTGTCCTCTATATCTTGCACCAACTCTGCCGCAACAGAAGCTTTCAGAATAGAAACTATAGAAAAAGCGAGTACAACCCCACAGATCACAATTCCAGCCCACATTGGAAAGCCTGGGACTGCCATACACAAAGTTCCAGCGGCAACTGACACCAAAAGCCCTGTAAAACTTATCGTGATCAATGGAATATGATAAAACAGTTTATGAAGGGAGTTTTGTTTTAGTGCGATCCAAGCACAGACAAGCTGACCAAGAAATGCCACTGTAATAAAAAAATATCCAAACCAAAACGCTCCGCCAGCTTTTGCAATTCCCCCCTCTCGTGGCACAACAAACACAATCACGTTAAAAAGTGCCAGCAGAACAATCCAAATTGCTGTATAAAACGTAAACATTTTTTTCATATCCTATTCCTCCATTTTGGCTCCGCACGCTGTACAGAACTTTGCATTTTCAGGAAGTTCCGCGCCACAGGCTGGACATTTACTTTGCAAAGGCGCTCCGCATCCCATACAGAATTTTCCTTTTCTGGTCACTTTACCACAGGCAGGACAGATCCTCTCCGTGTGTTCCTTGTGCTCTGCCTTGGCTCCGCACTCCATACAGAATTTCGCATTTGCAGGAAGTGGTTTCCCGCAATTTGCACAGACATCACCAGAAGACTGTCCGCCATTTTGGGCCGCATTCAGGGCGCCACCTACCATATTGCCAACCATGCCTCCCACAGCGCCACCTACGCCTGCCATGGTTCCAAATCCAACACCCATGTTGGTAAACTGTCCCACTGCTTCATTCTGCGCTACCTGAGACGCAACATCAAATCCCCGCTCCTGCTGGTAAGTATAACCTTCCTGGGCACGTTTGGTAGCCATCGCCTGAGACTCAATTACCATCTGCTGAGCCTGGGTCTGCTGGTCAATAATCCCCACCTGCTGACGAAGTTTTGCCTCTGCAACTTCCGCATATTGACGAAAATGTAGTTCTTTAAACGTTTCATACTGCCGCTCCCCATCTGGCTTCAGAATGGTTGTCACAAAGAAACGTTCCAGCGAAACACCATAGTTTGCAAAGTCACCAGACAGCATTCCTTTCAAGGCATCGGAAAATTCTGTAAGATGCTCATCAATCTCAAATATGCTAACGGAATGTTCTTTGATATAACGTGCAATGTAGGTTTTTACTCTGGTCATCAAAAATGCCCGAAAATAATTGATCAACTGATCCTGGCCCAAAACGCTCTCTGTCCCGACCAGCTTCAACAAAAGTTTTCTGGAATCCTCCGCGCGCAAGCTCATTTCTCCGCAGGCACCGATGGAAATTGGAAAGCCATAGGTTGGCTCTATGTACTGCACTTTACTGTCTGTTCCCCATTTCATAGACATTTGTTCTGTCTTATTAATAAAATAGACTTCACAGTGAAAGGGAGACTGATCCCCGACCATCCGGTTTAAAAACCAGCCCACCAACGGAATATTCTGGCTTGCCAAGGTATGTCTCCCTGGTCCAAATAAATCCAATGCCTGGCCATCTCGAAAGAAAATTGCCTCCTGAGATTCATGCACCACCAATTGACTCAATGCGTTAAAATCTTCCACGGGATGTTTCCAGATTAATGTGTTATTATCTCCTTCGTATTTAATGACATCTGCAATCTTTGCCATATATTTTTCCCTCCTGTCCCTTATATGTACGCTCAGATTCTCTTTGTGCCTGATTTTGCGAAAAGATTTTTTCAGATGTGCACAAATTTATGAGGCGTATCTGGATGATAACTTATCTATACAAGCTTTCAAGGGTACTTTCATTTTTCCTCTAATTCCCCCAAAATTCGTCAATCTGTGACTTTGAGAGACATTTATCTGCGACATTAATTCTCAAAAAAGGGACCGCCCCAAAACATTTCTGTATGGAAACAGTCCCTGATCTGTCAATCTCTCTGCAAATTCCATCAATGATGGAACAAACGTATTCCAGTAAAGCACATCGCCATGTTATATTTATTGCAGGTTGCAATTACATGATCATCACGAATGGATCCGCCAGGCTCTGCCACATAGGAAACACCACTTTTATGAGCGCGCTCGATGTTATCCCCAAATGGGAAAAATGCATCTGAACCCAAGGCAACCCCTGTCATCTGATCCAACCAAGCACGTTTTTCCTCCCTGGTAAATATCTCAGGCTTTACTTTAAAAATATTCTCCCAAGCCCCATCTGCCAATACATCCATATACTCTTCACCAATGTAAATGTCAATGGCATTGTCACGGTCTGCACGTCCGATCCCATCTGCAAACTGTAGATTGAGAACTTTGGGTGCCTGGCGCAAAAACCAATTATCTGCTTTTTGTCCTGCTAGGCGGGTACAATGGATTCGAGACTGCTGTCCTGCGCCAATCCCAATGGCCTGCCCCCCCTTCGCATAGCATACAGAATTAGACTGGGTGTATTTGAGAGTAATCATGGCAATGGCCAAATCAATTTTCGCTGATTCTGGAATCTCTTTATTCTCCGTCACTACCGTTCCAAAGAAATCACTGTCTATCTTCAACTCATTTCTGCCCTGCTCAAAGGTGATGCCAAACACTTCTTTGCGCTCCAAAGGCTCTGGCTCATACTCTGGATCAATCTCAATCACATTATATCCACCTTTTTTCTTGGCCTTTAAAATTTCTAAAGCCTCTGGTTCATAACCTGGAGCAATCACGCCATCTGAAACTTCTCGCTTGATAATCTTTGCCGTCGCCACATCACAGACATCCGACAGAGAAATAAAATCTCCAAAGGAGGACATTCTATCTGCTCCTCTCGCCCTGGCATAAGCATTGGCAAGAGGCGTAAATTCTATCTCCATATCATCTACCCAGTAAATCTTTTTCTCTACTTCCGTAAGAGGCAATCCTACTGCTGCACCAGCCGGAGAAACATGTTTGAAGGAAGTTGCTGCGGCAAGTCCAGTAGCTTTCTTTAATTCTTTTACAAGCTGCCAACCATTGAATGCATCCAAAAAATTAATATATCCTGGCTTACCATTTAGCACTTTAATGGGCAATTCACCGTTTTCCATATAGATTCTGGAAGGTTTCTGATTGGGGTTGCATCCATATTTTAACTCTAATTCCTGCATAACTGCCTCCTTTATTTACTGGTTTTTATTTACAATCCGAGTCTCATAATTTCCAGTTGCAATTTCAATATATCTGACAAACAAGGACACCTTATTCTCCTCATTCAGGCTATTCCACAGTCTTTGTGTCAATGAATCCAGGTCTCCATCCAGTTCCACCAACTTAGGTTCCCCCTCAAAACTTGGCAGTGGATCTCCATCTCCCATATAAGTATGGATAAAATGTCCCTCCCCATTCACCGGATTTTCATAGGCAAATGTGTAGCGATTGCAGGCTGCGGGATTCCCATTGCTGCTCTTTAAAATAGACATCGCATAATTATACTCACCATTCTCCAGGTGCATAATTCCGGAAATTCTAGGTGTATAATTGGGGGCATCTGGCTCAAACTTACGGGTGCGCAACGCCTGTTCAAAAGTCTGTTGCTGATCCATCAGCTCATAAATGGTATCTGTCTGATCTCCATTGGTGACAATCGTCTTATTCCCTAGCACACGCACTGGCGCATAGATAATCAGACTTGGATCACTTAATTTGGAAGGGTCAAATGCCTGGGTACGGATTCCTTCCCCTTCTTCTACAAAAATACGATTTCTGCTATTCTCACTTCTTCCCATAATAAAATAAGCAGCCACTGCATGTTTCCCGTCCGCGGATCTGCCGATGACAATCCCTCTTCCAGGATAGGTATTTCCTTTTAATTCTGTTTCCAGCGATAAGCGTTCCACTCCTTGTCCTCCTTTGTCTAATCGGAATTTATTTATGAAATAAAGAATTTTATAGACTTACGATAGAAAATAAAATCCAGTGCAGCAGGATTTCCACCTACAGCGGGTCAATTTCGCGATATATTTTATTTCCGCCGCAGTGTGATATTTTCTATTCTCTAATAGGAAATCCAGGAGAATTTCCTATTAGAAAACAAAGGCTCTTGCCTTTCAGGATTCTCCATCTACGGCGAGTCAATTTCGCGATATATTTTATTTCCGCCGCAGTGTGATATTTTCTATTCTCTAATAGGAAATCCAGGAGAATTTCCTATTAGAAAACAAAGGCTCTTGCCTTTCAGGATTCTCCACCTACGGCGGCTCAATTTCGCGATATAGTCATTTCCTATAAGAGAATAAAAAGGAACCCTGTTGTGCAGGATTCCTCTGCTTGTCTATAAGTGTAACTTATTGATTTGCTAATAATTTCTGTTGCAGCTTCTCTTTTCTCTCATCCAACAACCGGTCAATTGCCCCAACCAACTTACCAATCTCTGGCTTGGTCAACTGTGCATCTGCCCCTAGCATTTCACCCTTACGGCGCATCTCCTCATTTACCAGGGAGGAGAAAATAATAACTGGAATATGCTTTAACTCCTCGTCCTCCTTCACCAACTTGGTAAGGCGGTGTCCGTCCATCAAAGGCATCTCGATGTCAGTGATAATCATATGTACCTTTTCATCTAAGTTGCCCTCCTTACGGAACTCGGAAAGCTTATCCCATGCTTCTTGGCCATTGTTGTTGATAATCAGCTTGGTATAACCAGCTTTCTTCAGACAATCCGTAATCAGCTTCGACAACAGCGGAGAATCTTCAGCCACAATAATAGGTTCATCGCTTCTGCTGCGTCCTTCCAGCCCTTCAATATCTGAAACCTGAAGACCAGTCTCAGGACTGATATCTGTCACAATCTTCTCAAAATCCAGAATCACAATCAGCCGATCTTCCAGCTTAATCACACCAGTGGACACTCCATTCTCTTCAATATTAATCGTTGCATCTGGTGTAATAATATCTGCCCAGGAAAGTCTGTGAATGCCACAAACCTCGTCAACATGAAAGGCAATATTCAGTTTATTGAAATTCGTAATAATAAACAAACCATCTTTGTCATTGTCAGCAAGTCCCAGGCATCCACGCAGATTTATAACAGAAATCATAGTGTCACGCGGCATAAATATACCTTCCACACAAGGATGTGCATTGGGAATCGGAGTAACTGGCTGATAAGTTAATATCTCCCGTATTTTCGCTACATTAATTCCATAATGATTTCCTGCCAGGGTAAATTCCAATACCTCCAGCTCATTTGTTCCGTTCTCTAAAAGAATATTCGTATCCATAATCGTCAATCGCTCCTCTCCGGTATACTGCCGTATCAATCTATTTGTTTAATTATAGCATATACTTTCTGAAAAATACATAAATATTTTCATTTTATCTTATTTATTTATCTTATTTATTTTATCTTAATTTCACTTGTCTTTTCGTTCATCTGGAGACTGACTTGCATGGATGTAACCTTTTCAGCCGTTGCTTCCTTCACTTCAAATAACAAAATGGCAGCTTCCGTCTGCCCAGGTTCCAATGTTCCCACATAGGTAGATAGATCATTTGAAAGAACTGTTACCACATTCTGCACTCCTGCTTCCCCATTGAGCTTCAAGATAAAAATCGGCTGTTTCGACAATAAATCGCATTGCACTGTCTTATTTCCAGTATTGGTAATATTGACATTCAGTACAAAAAATACATTGCCTGGTGAGGCGTCCAGCGAAAAATATTCCCCCTGACTGTAGCCGCTAACAATCGAATAATCCTTATAGGAAAACTCCACTCCTGAAATTCCCATGGCTTTCGTCATAGTAAGCTGCCCATCGGTCTTGGAATCGTTCTCTTCTTTCTTCTGATCTTTCTCTGGTTTCTTCTGTTCTTCTGAATCCTGAGTCTTTGGCTCCTTCTTTTCTTCTGTGTCCTCCTGCTTTGGCTCGTCCTCCTCTGGTTCCTCTTCCTCTGGATACACCGCAGTCATACCTTCCTGCTGATAACTGTTATGTTTTGCAAGTGTTCCAGCAGAATATTGTACTACAATGTCTTCTTCCCGTTCTGTCAGTGAAGCCATTGGTTCTCCGCAACCGGTAAGGAGCACTGCTGCCGCAGCAAGTACCGTACCCTTTTTTATGATTTTTCTCATAAGTCCGTCTCCTTTTCATCTGACTATTATCATTCTACCATTATTTATCCCGCAGGGCAACCATATTTTATGTATTCTCGGATTCTCTTTGTGCCTGATTTTGTCAGAAAATTTTTTGTCAGATGTGCACAAATTTTTTAAAAAAGTTGTATCTTTCCTAGACTTATGCTAATATATCAAAGGAACTTTGTCCCACTCTCACGTGGGACAACTCATTCCATCAATAAGCAGGGCAGATAATCGCGGCTGCAAGTGTCGAAAGACCGCAGGTGAGGAAAGTCCGGGCTTCATAGGGCAGGATGCCGGTTAACGGCCGGTGGAGGTGACTCCAAGGACAGTGCAACAGAAATATACCGCTACAGGCATTAATTTCCATAGAAATCATTTCCTGTAGTAAGGGTGGAAGGGCAGTTTAAGAGACTACCGCCTGCCTGGTGACAGACAGGGCATATGTAAACCCCATCCGAAGCAAGACCGAACAGAAGCGTTCACGTGGCCCGCCAGCTTCAGGTAGGTCGCAAGATCTGATTGGCAACAATCAGGCTAGATAGATGATTATCCAAGACATAACCCGGCTTACCGCCCTGCTTATTTCTCGTACAAAGTGCAGCTTTTTACACTGCACCTTATATCTTCTGCTTTTCCACGCACATTTCTATCAATGCTTTTTGCGTCCTTTATTTTTTTCAAGATTTTTTGCCAAAGCTTTTTGCTTTCCTTATCGTTCTTTCCACTATATTTCATTCAAAGTTTTTCTTACTCTTTATCCGTCTCTTCACAATTTTTTATTCCAAGCTTTTTACTTTCCTTATCGATCTCTTCACGATTTTTCTATCGAATCTTCTTTGGCCCCTTATATTTCTCTTCACAATACTTGCAGCGATAAGTCTGTGTGGCATCGTCTGTGAGTAAAAAAATCTGATCCAATCCCTGCTCCGTAGAAGTGATGCAACGAGGATTCTTGCAGTTAATAATATTTTTGATCTCCTTCGGCAGACGAAGCTCCCGTTTCTCCACGATCTTCTCACCCTTAATAATATTCACGGTAATGTTGTGGTCAATAAATCCTAAAACATCCAAATCTAATGCGTCAATGTCACACTCAACCTTCAAGATATCTTTTTTTCCCATTTTATTACTGCGGGCATTTCGAATAATGGCAACACAACAGTCTAATTTATCCAGTTTCAAATCATGATATAAAGACAAGCTCGTCCCTGCCTGAATATGATCTAACACAAACCCTTCGGTAATGGCGCCTACGTTCAACATACCTCCACCTCCAATAATGTAAGAATAAGAGCCATCCGCACATACACACCATATTGTGCTTGCTTAAAATAGGCAGCTCTTGGATCTTCATCCACTTCCACAGAAATCTCATTTACCCTGGGCAATGGATGCATTACAATCATATCTTCCCTGGCAAGATTCATCTTTTTTTTGTCCAGTATATAGAAATCTTTCATCCGCACATAGTCGTCCTCATTAAAGAAACGCTCCTTTTGCACGCGCGTCATATACAGAATATCCAATTCTGGCATCACATCCTCCAGACGTTCCACTTCCTGGAAAGGAATATTGTTCTTCTTAAGGACATCCTCACGGATATAACTTGGAACTCGCAGTTCTTCCGGTGAAATTAAAGTAAATTGAATGTTGGGGTAACGAATGAGCGCATGAATCAGAGAATGGACCGTACGCCCGAATTTTAAATCGCCGCAGAGGCCAATATTTAGATTGCCAAGACGCCCTTTCAAAGAGCGGATAGTAAGCAGATCAGTCAATGTCTGGGTGGGGTGTTGGTGTCCACCGTCTCCTGCATTAATCACAGGGATTTTCGATTTTTCTGAAGCCACGAGAGGCGCTCCCTCCTTGGGATGGCGCATGGCGCAGATATCTGCATAGCAGGATATGACACGAATCGTATCAGAAACACTCTCTCCCTTGGAAGCAGAACTGCTATCCTCGCTGGAAAATCCAAGAACACTGCCCCCAAGATTTAACATAGCAGCTTCAAAACTTAGCCGTGTTCTGGTACTAGCTTCATAAAAACAGGTTGCAAGTTTCTTTCCTTCACATACGTGGGCATATTTGTCGGGATTCCTTTCAATATCATTTGCCAACGCAAGAAGTTCGTCCAGTTCTTCCACAGACAAATCCAACGGACTCATTAAATGCTGCATATAACGCCTCCTATTCTTTTATATACTCTCGATATGTGCCTGCACAGACAGGCATTTCTACTATCATATAACAGACAGTTCCAAATTGCAAGTGAAATCTTGTCTACAAATTCGCTCTACAAATTCGCTCTACAAATTCGAATCCTTTTAGACGAAAATCAGGATTCCGAAAATGCCGGAATCCTGACCTATATTATTCGATCCTACACATGAAAGCAGCTTCCTCCGATAAATTCCCGCAAGATGGAATTTTTTGCAACATCCTCACTGGGGACTGGAAGAAAATAATCCAAAAACTTCAACAAACGTTTCGCTTCCATATATTCGGGACAGTCCTTTTCAATCTGAAACAACAATGGTTCCGCATACTGTTTGAGCACAGCAAGTTCGTAAATCAGAGCGGAATTAAACATAATATCCGCTTCCTCCTGAAATGGAAAGATATACTGCTCTTCCCCCTTGCGCACAGAATCCCACATGGCAATCGTCTCCTTTGCATTGAGATTCCTAGTACGTGCATCCCGCACAATCCGCCGTATCATTCTTCCATCTGTAGTGGGCAGGTTGTTATGTTCATCTATGTTTAACTGGGTAAGGGCACTGATATATATTTTCAATTTGCTGGATTTTGGAAGAGAATACGACAATTTATCATTTAACCCGTGAATTCCCTCCAATACCAAAATATCATTCTCACCCAACTGTTTAAAATTCCCTTTGTATTCACGTTTTCCAGTACGGAAATTATAGGAAGGAAGCTCCACCCGCTCTCCCTTTAACAACGCAGACATATCTTGATTAAACAATTCCACATCCAATGCTTCCAGACATTCAAAATTATAGCTTCCGTCTGGATGTTTGGGAGTGTCCACCCGATCCACATAGTAATCATCCAAAGCGATGGGATGGGGTTTCAGCCCAAGCGCTATCATCTGTATGGAAAGCCGATGAGAGAATGTGGTCTTTCCAGAAGAGGAAGGCCCTGCTATCATAACAAACTTCTTGTCTGGTTTAGAAGCAATCTCCTCTGCCAAGCTCCCGATCTTTCGCTCCATCAAAGCCTCTGCCACCAGAACCACATCTCGGATTCTTCCCTGGGCAATGGCATCATTCAACGCTCCAATCGTTGCAATATCCAGTTTTTCTCCCCACTCTGTAGATTCCTTCAGCACATGAAACAATTTATGGGAGGGCACAAACTTCGCCGTTTCTTTGGTGTTTTTATCAGGAAACAGCAGTACAAATCCTCCCTCATACAACTCTAACTCAAAGTATTTCAGGTAACTGGTATTCTGCACCATATAGCCATAAAAATAATCTTTGTAATTGCCAATGCTGTAAATATTAACTTTCGAACTTCTTCGATAAGCAAACAAACGCTCTTTGTCGTGCATCCCAAGTTCCCGAAATAGCCGCACCGCTTCATCGGTCGAAAGGCTGTTCTTTTGGATGGGACGCTTCTCTTCCACCAAACGCAACATTTCTTGTTTCAATCTGGAAATATAATCTTCATCAGGTATCTGTCCCTGAAGTTTACAGTAATACCCTTGACTAATAGAATGTTCCACCCGAACGGTCACCTGTTTTCCATCCTCTTTGGCCAGATGATTCACTGCCCGTTGCATCAAAAATGTCACACTTCTGCGGTAAGATTTCCTTCCTGCTTTATCCCGTGTAGTGACAAAACTGACCACACCATCTGACTTGATCCGTTTGTGAAGTTCTTTGAGTTTGTTATTAAACATTACCAATACAATATCGTCTTCATATCCTGGCTGGTATTCCTTGGCAAGTTCCATAAAAGCTGTCCCCGCCGGATATTCCCTGGCCTCCCCTTCAATCCAAATTTGATACGTCGCTTTCTTCATTCATTCCTCCAATTAATTAGAATAAACATTAGAGATTACACAAATAAAAACGGCTGCTTCACCGGCTGTCCCACAATTTCAAGTCCTTCTGTTCTGTCCTTAAGGTATTCCACCATATAAGGAATGAACAATTTCTCGATACCATAATGTCCAGCATCAATCACAGAGAGTCCCTGAGCCACCGCATCAATCCCTTCATGGTGATCAATATCCCCAGTAATCAGAACCTCAGCGCCAACCTTTAAAGCATGACTTATCACACTTTTCCCAGATCCCGGACTGATCGCTACCCTTCTGACCCTCTGCCGCAAATCTCCAAACACCTTCACCGTCTCCACTGCAAATGCCTGTTTGACCATTCCAATACAAGCCGCCAAAGTCCGTTCCTCTGGAAGAAAACCAACTCTTCCAATGCCTTCTGGTCCCTGCTCACTTTTACAAGTTTCCTCTAATACCTGGCAGTCTGTCAAATTCATCCTCTGTGACGCCAACTCTGCCATGCCCTTGACATCAAAATTCGTGTGCATGGCATAATAGGAAAGATTGTTTTGAATCAGCTTTATCACCCGTTTCCCAGTAAAATCATTGGTATTCACTTTTTTCAGCCCTTTAAAAATCATGGGATGATGTGTCAGCAGCAAATCCGCCTGCACTGCCACGGCCTCTGCAATTGCCTCTTCTGTGGCATCCAGAGCTATGTATATCTTGCTTATTTCTTGTTCAAAATCCCCTACCAGAAGTCCCACGTTGTCCCAATCACAAGCAAATTCCTCCGGGGACTGTTCCTGTAATAATGATATGATCTCCTGACATGTCATACTACTTCTCCTTCCACAATTCTAATAAAGTTCCAATCTCCGCAAGTTCCTTTAAAATCTCTTCCCTACGCCCAGATACATCCTGTCTGGCATTTTCATTCAGACAGGAAAGAATTCTTTTCTTCTGATCCTTTTGCTGTTTTAGATACTGCAAAAGTACAGGATGACGTTGTTTGATCAGCAGAGGTCCATATTTACATGACATCTGACAAAACCGCTCGGTTTCTGTATTTGAAACACTCGTCCCTGGCTCCACTGCCATCATACTGTAAAATTTGCCATCCTCATATACCATATTCTCCGCTGTAATTTGATATCCATGTTCCAACAAGAAACATCGAAATGCAAAAATTTCTGACTGAGGCTGAAGAACCAGTCGCTTTGCTGACACTGCAACGGCCTCTCCCTCGGACAAAATCTTGGTCATCAGGGCGCCTCCCATCCCTGCAATTACAATGACATCTGCTTCCCCAGGCTGCAAAGACAACAGCCCATCCGAAAGTCTGGCTTCAATCCGGTCGTTCAGTCCATAGAATCGGATATGCTCCTGTGCACGCATCAAAGGTCCCTGATTAATATCCATAGCAATGGCCATTTCAATTTTCCCACAGGCAGCTAGATAAACCGGTATGTATCCGTGATCTGTCCCCACATCAGCCAGAATCTTCGCTGTTCCAGCTAAATCAGCCACTGCCAGAAGTCTCTTTGACAACTGTAACATATCGTATTCACTCCCGTATTAATCCAGAAAATCCTTCAGTTTACGACTCCGACTAGGATGGCGAAGCTTGCGCAGCGCCTTTGCCTCTATCTGACGAATGCGCTCCCTGGTTACATTAAACTCTTTGCCAACTTCCTCCAATGTCCGCGCGCGCCCATCATCTAACCCAAAGCGCAAGCGCAGTACCTTTTGCTCCCGCTCCGTCAATGTTCCCAACACTTCCACAAGTTGTTCCTTCAATAAGGTAAATGCTGCCGCATCTGCCGGAACTGGCACATTGTCATCCTGAATAAAATCTCCCAGATGACTATCTTCCTCCTCACCAATGGGTGTCTCCAAAGATACTGGTTCCTGGGAAATCTTTAAAATCTCGCGTACACGTTCCACTGGCATACTCATTTCTGCTGCGATCTCTTCAGGGGAAGGCTCCCTTCCCAATTCCTGTAAAAGCTGCCTGGATACACGGATCAGCTTATTGATCGTCTCCACCATGTGCACAGGAATACGAATTGTCCTGGCCTGATCTGCAATCGCTCTGGTAATGGCCTGACGGATCCACCAGGTAGCATAGGTGGAAAATTTATAACCTTTGCGGTAATCAAACTTCTCCACAGCTTTGATCAGACCCAAATTTCCTTCCTGAATCAAATCCAAAAACAGCATACCACGCCCTACATAACGCTTGGCAATGGACACCACAAGACGCAAATTGGCTTCCGCCAGCCGCTTCTTCGCCTCCTGATCTCCTAATTCCATTCGTTTTGCCAGCTCAATTTCCTCTTCCGCACTTAACAGAGGTACCTTACCGATCTCCTTTAAATACATACGAACAGGGTCTTCAATGGAAATCCCGTCTGGAACAGAAAGATCAATATTCTCAACTTCCACATCTTCATCATCATCCAGGAGAATATCTTCGTCATCGTCATCCGAAATCCGCAGCACATCAATATTATTGGTTTCCAGGAAATCCAAAATTTTCTCGAATTGCTCCACGTCCAAATCCATGTCATGAAAGAAATCACTGATCTCACGATATTCCAAGACATTTTTCTTCTTTTTTGCCATGGATAACAATTCCTGCAGTTTTTCGATAAATTTCACACTCTTTTCTTCCATCTCGTTTCTTCCTTCCATTCGTTGTTTATATTTTGTCCTTTTCTGGTATCTTTATACGCATTTCGCAGCAACCTACGGTTTCCTCTTATAGAGTTCCTGCATACGTCTTTTATCTGCAACCAATGTCTGCAATCCTGCCAGATCAGAGGGCTGCAAATGTTTGGAACGATAATTGATACTATTCTCCTTCAATCGAATGATCGTCTCCCAAAATGCCTTTTCTTTTTCTGCTGGCGTGGTCACTTCTTTCAAGCTGGCATGAAACAGACCTGCCACTTCTTTTTGCTGTTCCTTATCACTAAACATATCGATAATGCCTGGCGGATTAAGCGCTCCCTGTCGATGCTGTTCAAAGACAATCTCTGCAATCTGACGAAAAAGCTCCTCCGTAAAATCTTCTGGTGTCAGATAAGCTTCAATCGTCTCAAACAGTTCTGGCTCTTCAATTAACCAAGTCAGCATCAGCTTTTGAGATTTCCTCATGCCATCCTCTTGCTGTTTCTTGTCCTGAACCCCCGACTTTAACGGTGTTGGCCGCTTCACCATCCCTTCCAAGGTCCCTTGATGGATTACCAGTTTTTTCAAGTTCTCAAAACCAATTTGATATTTATCCGCCACAGCCTCAATATAATTGTTTCTCTCTAATTCCTCAGGAAATTCCAAGATCCTGTGGGCAATGGCATTGTAAAATGCTGTTTTACTCTCAGGATCTTTCTGATCATATTCCTGCTCTAGAACTTCAATCTCAAATAAAAAACTGTTTTGCGCCTGATCAATTCGCTCCTGATACCCTTTTGCCCCTTCTGCCTTGATCAACTCATCGGGATCCTTATAGGGCTTCATATTTACAATCTTTGTTGTAATCCCTGCTTCCTTGAGCATAGGAATTGCCCGCAGCGCTGCCTTAATTCCAGCATTGTCACTGTCAAAGGTACAGTAGACTTCTTTGGTATACCGTTTCAGCAGAGCCGCATGTCCGGCCGTAAATGAGGTGCCAAGGGAAGCCACCGCATTGTCAAACCCTGCCTGATGCAGTGCGATCACATCCATATATCCCTCACACAGCAAAATATATGGGTTCCGTGTCATTCTTGCAAAATTCAGTCCATATAAATTCCTACTCTTATCAAACACCATCGTCTCTGGGGAATTCAGGTATTTTGGCTCTCCATCGCCCAATACTCGGCCCCCAAAACCAATCACACGCTGATTGGCATCCATAATCGGAAACATCACACGATTCCAAAACTTATCATGACCTCCTCGCCGTTCGTCAACAGAAATGACGCCAGAATCCTTTAAAATCTCATCCTCATATCCCTGTTTGCGAAGATATTGATATAAATCGTCACTGAATTTATTGGCATATCCCAAACCAAATTTTTTGAGCGTCTCTGGACTTAATCCCCTTCCTGCAAAATAATCCAACCCCTTTTTTCCTTGTTCCATCCGAAGCTGAGCATAAAAATATTTTGCTGATATTTTATTGATCTCCATAATTTTTGCTCGTTTATCGGCCTCCTGTCTTGCTCTTCCAGACAGTTCCTGTTTGGGCAACTCAATTCCCGCTCGCTGTGCCAACGCCTCCAACGCCTCATGAAATGTGTCATTCTCATACTGCATCAAAAAAGTGACAACGTTCCCTCCTGCCCCACAGCCAAAGCAATAATACATCTGCTTCTTCTGGGATACCGAAAAAGAAGGCGTCCTCTCATTATGAAACGGACACAGTCCAAAATAATCGTTGCCCTTCTTCTGCAAGTGTACATAACTGGAAATCACATCCACGATATCATTTGCGGAGCGCACTTCTTCAATCAGCTCATCAGAATAATATGGCATCGAAACCTCCTTTTAATTGACCTGCCACGCCTTGGGCATAAAATATTCTTCAAATTTTGCAATGGCATACCGATCCGTCATACCCGCAATATAATCACAGACCACTCGCTGTTTTTTCTCCCCTTGTTCCATCATCTTAAGATACCACTCAGGCAGCTTTTCGATATGATCCATATAATAAGAAAACAGACGGCTCAAAAGTGCTTTGGCACGCTCTTCCTCCCCTTTTGCCACTGGATTCTGGTATACATTGCGAAACATAAATTTACGCAGTCCCTTCATTGCCTCCTCCACATCTTGGGACATACAAATGTCATTTTTGCCTAGACTGTTGGTTATCATATTGTGAATCAAGGTATCTAAACGCTTTCTTGTGGTACTTCCCAGAATTTCTCGGTATTCTATAGGGATATCCTCCTCAGATAAAACTCTGGCCCGTATTGCATCATCGATATCATGATTTATGTACGCAATCTTATCCGACAGCCGCACAATTTTCCCTTCCAACGTGGAGGGCATCAAGCTGGTCTGATGATTCAAGATACCATCTCGAACTTCCCAAGTCAAATTCAATCCCTGACCATTCTTCTCAAGCTTTTCCACAATACGGACACTCTGTTCATTGTGTTTATACCCATCTTCGCAGATTTCATTGAGCATATATTCCCCTGCATGTCCAAAAGGAGTATGTCCAAGATCATGCCCCAATGCAATGGCCTCCACCAAATCCTCATTCAGTCGAAGGGCTTTTGCTATCGTACGAGCATTCTGCGACACTTCCAGGGTATGGGTGAGCCTGGTCCGGTAATGATCTCCACGGGGGGTTAAAAATACCTGCGTTTTATGTTTTAACCTGCGAAATGCCTTACAGTGAAGAATTCTGTCCCTATCCCGCTGAAACACCGGACGGATATCACATGGTTCCTCCTCTTTCTCTCTCCCCTTTGAATACTGGCTTAAAGTGGCAAATGGGCTTAAATAATTCCGTTCCAACAGTTCTATATTTTCTCTGATGAGCACTTTAACATCACCTCTAACTTTTCCTGCGTGCTTTGTCCGCCCCCAAAGAGGCGGAAATAATCTCCCGTTAATCTATATATTACGCATAAATTCTCCATTTCCTTTATTTTTTCTCAAAAAAACGCAGTTTTTTCAAACACACCTTAATAATTGCCAATTCTTTTTGACACAAATTTCGCAATGTGATAGGCAGGATTTTCCATATGTTTTTTTACTTTTACGAGATCCTTACGGATGGAGATATTCTGAGGACAATGTGTCTCACACTTGCCACATCTGATACATTGAGAAGCGTTGGTGGGATTGGTCTTTAAGGTGGTACACATCACATATGCTTTCATCCCCTGAAACCAACTGTCTGTATATCTGGTATTATATGCAGAAAAACAGCCTGGAATATCCACCCCAGCAGGACAAGGCATACAATAACCACAACCTGTACATGGCACTTTCATACAACGGTTGATCTCCTTCTTGACTTGTTCAATCACTTCCATACTATGGCCATCCATACAACCTGGCTCCGAGGCTGAGGCAATTCGTATATTTTCCTCCACCTGAGCAGAATCATTCATTCCAGAAAGCACCACGGTTACCTCTGGCTGATTCCACAGCCAACGGAGTCCCCACTCTGCTGGACTTCGCAATGGTTGTTCCTTCTCAAACAATTTTGCGGCTGTCTTTGGCAATCCCTGTACCAGACGACCACCTCGAAGTGGTTCCATAATAATCACAGGCATCCCTTTTCCATAGGCACGCTGCAAGCCTTTTCTTCCTGCTTGAGAATGCTCATCCATATAATTGTACTGGATTTGACAGAAATCCCAGTCATATGCCTCCAAAATCTTTAGAAAATTCTCCGTATTCCCATGAAAAGAAAATCCAATGTTTTCAATCTGGCCTTTTTCTTTCTTATCCACAATCCACTCTATCATCCCTAACGTTTTGAGACGCTCCCAGGCAGCAACATCGTTGAGCATATGCATCAAATAATATTCCACATGATCTGTCTTAAGTCGTTTGAGCTGCTCCATAAAATAGCGTTCCATATCTCCTTCTTGTTTGAGATAATAGTGTGGAAGCTTTGTTGCAATATTCACCTGTTCCCGATAGCCCTTTGCCAAAAATTCTCCCAAGCACGCCTCGCTTCCCCCATAAGTATACGCTGTATCGAAATAATTTACACCGTGATCGATGGCAATTTTCATTTCTCTCTCTGCCTTCTCCTGGTCAATGGCTGTCCCTTTTCTGGAAAACCGCAGACAGCCGTAGCCCAAAATAGATAATTGTTTTTGATTCTTAGGATTTGTTCTATATAACATGTTATTCCTCCAGATTTTCTATCGAAATTAAGTTGCCAAAAGCTCTATGTTATAACATGCTTCCACACCAAAGCAAACAGTTCAAGTTCCATACTTACAACGAACAACATGGTCGCTCAAACAACGGAAGTTCTTTCTATTTTGTGTATTAGTTGGAAATATGCTCATCTTAATTGTTTTTATCTTACAGTAGGAAATCCTATAAGATAAAAAAAGCTGTTGCTTACTGCAACAGCTTTTCGATTCATGCTACTATCGGGGCTTGACTCCAAAAAATACCAAAGCATATTGCAATTCAAGCGCACCCTGATAGATAATCCCCAATGGGGTACTTCCACTATAATACCAGAAAAACTTTCAGACAGCAATAGGGAGATTGATGAATATGGAGAAATAGCTGCAACCAGAGTAATCAATAGGCGAAAAAACTTTCGTCAGGAACAAATTGATACAATTGTTCAATTACGAAACACCAGTGTATTGACCACCTGACAATCAGACCAATTACTTGCCTGAATTTCCATCTGCTGCGTTAGATTTTCTAGTCGTAGCCACCGCTACGCCGTCAAAAATCTGCCTTGCAGAATGAAAATTCATTCTGCGTAATTAGTCTAAATGTTAGGCGGTCAATACACTGGTGAAACCCTTGCGAGGCTCGCCGACAATTTTGACTGTTGTGATTTTACTCTTGGCAAAATACTGAAAAAGTATAATAAAACAACTTGAAATAATTTTTCTGCTGAAGCATTAGTGAAGGCTGCATATTATTTTACCGCACGGATACGCCTATCTGACAGATAAACATGCCCGTGTATTATAATTATAAAGGTTACCTAAACAGATTTTCGTAATCCTGTAAATCATGGTAGATACTGTCAATATAAACCACTCTGCCCTCTATACGATACAACATGAAGTACCTATGTTGCTTAAAATGAATCGTTCGATAACCCAAAGATCTTAATCGATCATCTTCACATTTCTTTAAGCTACCAGCCACATGAGAAAGCTGGTCTATTGTGTTCTCCATGTCATTTGTAACACTCGTCGCTGCTTGTTCATTATTTAGCTTAAATAGAAGATAGTTGATTATTTGCCTAAAATCCGTTTTGGCTTGAGTAGTTAAAACAACTTCATATTCCATATTCTTGCCTGATTTCGGAGAGAAATTCTCCCGCTTTCTGATATTCGCCAGCCGCTGCCTGTTTTCTGGAAATTTCTAAATCCTTGTAGATGTCTTCTTTACTCTTTAACGGAAATGGGCAATTACTCTGCTGCCGCTGAAAAAGCTTTTTAGTAAAATCCTGTATCTTGACTAAATCAGTCTCTGGCAGAGTCTTCATCATGGAAATGGTATTTTCAAGAGTATTCATATTAGCCCTCC
>CAJTVT010000008.1:29490-75007 GCA_910580015.1 uncultured Lachnospiraceae bacterium | reverse complement strand
TACAAAGAGACTCTGAGAGTATATCACAAAATGGAAAAAGAAAATGACAAAAAAGATTATCAGATAAATGCACATTTTTTGAGATAATCGACATAAATCTAGAATTAAGATTTATTCTTATGAGATAATTTAACAGAAAATAAACATTGCGTAGAACTTTATGTTCTGTACGATACGTTTAGTTCGTATATTGTTTGTTATTTTATCACACCTGTAGGATATCGTCAACATTTTTTGTGCAATATCGACAAATTTTCAGGGGTAATAACAAGAAAACGGAAGAGCAACCGTTAAAAAAGTTTATTTTTTCGTCTATTCATGGTCAGGAAGATGGTCAAAAATGAGGAGGGTAATTATGTCAAGACGAGGAGAAAATATTCATAAGAGAAAAGATGGAAGATGGGAAGCACGAGTAATGATCACCGATGGGCGGGGGAATTCTCATCAAGTATCTTTCTATGGAAAAACATACAAAGAAGCAAAAGAAAAGAAACTATTGGCTAGAGAGAATGCTACTTTTTTGGAAGAGAAAACAGAAAGAAAGACGTTTGCACAAACCGCAGAAGAATGGATGCAGTATCGATTTCTGACTCAAAAGAAATCCACCAGATTAAAATATCAGGAGATGTTAGAGCGACACATTAATCCTGAGTTGGGAAGCTATCCAATAAACCTGCTGAATGAAAGCCAGATTAATTTTTTTCTCTCACAGAAGTTAGCATTTGGACGTATTAGCGATGGTAGTAGGCTAAGTAGTTCCTATGTAAAAACAATGGGTATAATTGTAAATTCTGTGATGCAGTATGCAGTAGCAAGAAATTACTGTGATCCGCTGAAAACCAAAATTCAAAAACCGGAGTCACAGCCCCAAAAGATTGAAATTTTAGATATTGAAACTCAAAAAAACTTGGAAAATTGTCTGGAAAAGGATCAATCTTTGACAGCTTTGGGGATTAAAATTGCACTGAACACAGGTATGAGGATTGGTGAAATATGTGCCTTAAAATGGGAAGATATTGATATGAAGCATGCTATTATTCATGTCAGACATACCATAACAAGAATCAAAAATTCAGATAAAAATCTGGCAGTAAAAACATGTCTGGTAGTGGATAAACCAAAAACAAAGACTTCTGTCAGAGATATTCCAATCACTGCAAAGCTGTTTCATGTGTTAAAGAATGTCAAGGAAAAACACCAGAATTGTTTTGTTGTATCTGGTGCAGAGAAGTTTATCAGTCCAAGGACATTTGAGTATCGTTATCATAAAATTCTGGAAAATTACTGTATTCAACAAATTAACTTTCATGGACTTCGACATACGTTTGCTACAAGATGTGTGGAATTAAATGTGGATATAAAATCATTAAGTGAAATATTAGGACATGCGAATGTCAATATAACGTTAAATACTTATGTACATTCTTCTTTGGAGTTAAAAAGAAACCAATTGGAAAAACTCTCTGTTATGTTTGGCTAGTGTACTGACCGTATTATATTTAGTTAAACCTATTTATGCATTTTTCAGCTATTTTTACTGATTATAGAAAATTGAATTAGGCTAAATATCGACAGGTCAATACACTAGTGTACTGACACATTTATAATTAGGCAAACCTACTTGCCTTTTCATCCATCTGCTGCGTTAGATTTTCTAGCTGTAGCCACCGCTACACCGTTGAAAATCTGCCTTGCAGAAGAATGAAAATTCTGCGTAGTTTCACCAAATATAAACGTGTCACTACACTAGAAATGTTTATTAGTGGTCAAATAAAAGGGTCATTACATCATGGATTTTAGAGTGAGTTTAAAAAAAGTCTTAATATGCGCAGAACATAAAGTTCTGCGCAAACGTATGGCTGTATGTGGAGTTTTTACAGCTTATAGTATTGACAAAAATACAGAAGGAATTCAGGAAAATTATGGCAAAGTTTAAAGCTAGAGTCAGGGATTGCCGCCTGTTTGTAAAGATAAAGCTTTCATTCAAAGAAAGACTGAATGAGAGGCAACTTCAGATTTTTTCAGGCAAATACATAAGAGGGATGCTCAAGGTAGAACAAATAAAGAAACATACAGTGGAATATTCTGGCCCTATGGGAATTAGCTTGTGTGACAGACTCAAAAAGCCAGTGAGCAAAAATGATTTTTTCTTTCTCATGGAACAGATTGTAGATGTGGTGCAGAAATTGAATCAGAACAGTTTGATTGTAAACAGTGTCGTGTTTGAGTTGAATCATGTATTTATCAATGAGACAACCAGGGAGCTGCAGTTTGTTTATCTACCCTTGGATGATGTGACAAAGAAAGCGGATATTATAAGGTTTATTGAAAGTATTGTGTATTCTGCTCAGCCACTGGAAGGGCAGGAAACAGAGTATATTTCCAAATTTATTTATTTTATCAAGAGTATCGAACGATTTGATACAGAAAAGATTGAAAAATATATTTTAAAGGAAGACCGCAGTGTGGTGGATATCATCAAGCGCAATGGTATGGGACAGAGTGGGTTTATGACAGATAAACCAGCGGACTATTTCAGACATTATCAAGATGAGAGAGGTAGTGAAGAAACGGGATTGTTGAAAGATGAAGAAACAGGAAAATTAAGCCAAGAGGATGAGGTGGAAACTGGGCTGTTAAATGATTGGGAACTGGATGGATTTCAGGAAGATGAACCTACGGGATTGCTGGAGGAAAGTTGTAGGCAAGTGCATTATGCTACATTATACAGGGTGTTGACAGATGAGGAAATCTCTATATGTAAGCCAGTGTTTCGGATTGGAAAAGAGAGAAGTTATTCTGATTATTTTGTTAGTAACAATGATAAGGTGAGCAGAAGCCATGCGGATATCATCACCAGAGGACAACAATATTATATACGAGATCTGGATTCTACAAATCATACTTATATTAATGGGCAAGTTGTGCCTGCTCAGCAAGAGATGGAACTTTATGATGGAGATCAGATTAGGTTAGCAAATGAGGAGTTTGAATTCCATATATAAGCAGGGAGAGTGAAGAAGGATGCGTTTTCAGGCTACAGCAGATACAGATAAAGGAATTGTAAAGAGTACCAACCAGGACAGTCTTTTAATCAAACATGGAGAGTATTTTGGTGGTGAGGTTCTTCTGGCAGCCCTGTGCGATGGTATGGGTGGTTTATCCAAAGGTGAGCTTGCAAGCGCCGCAGTAATACGGCAGTTTTCACGCTGGTTTGAGGAAGAATTGCCATATGAATTGGAAAACCTGGATATGCATGTAATAGGAGATAAATGGTCCTTGATGTTAAAAGTTCTTAACAAAAAAATTATTGAGTATGGACATCAGGGAAACTTTACAATGGGCACTACATTTACCGGAATTCTTATCGTTCAGGATCAATATGTCATTGCGCATGTTGGGGACACCAGGGTTTATCATATTGGAAAATCTCTTCGACAGCTTACCAAAGATCAGACTTTTGTGGCAAGGGAAGTAAGTCGTGGAACAATGACACCAGAACAGGCGAGAACGGATAAAAGAAGGAATATGCTGCTTCAGTGTGTAGGGGCATCAGAAAAACTGAAGCCAGAGATATTGACTGGAAGCTGCGAAAAAGGGGCCTATATGCTATGCTCTGATGGATTCCGGCATGAGGTTACAGAGGCAGAATTATATGATTCTTTAAATCCGACAAATTTTGTGAACAAGAATTCGATGCATTCCAATGCAAAATATTTGATAGAGCTTGTGAAACAGAGGCAGGAAAAAGATAATATTTCTGTGATTTTGATTAAGGTCGATTAGGAGTGCTGGGAGAATGGCAAAAATAGGAACTATTATTGAAGGAAAATATGAGATATTGAGACAGATTGGAAAGGGAGGCATGTCTGTGGTATATCTTGCCATGGATACCCATCTGAATAAACAGTGGGCTGTCAAAGAGATTCGAAAGAAGGGGAGTGGCATAAACGATGAGATTATCGTGAACAGCCTGTTGGCAGAGGCAAATTTGATGAAGGGACTAGATCATGCGTCTTTGCCAAGAATTGTAGATATCATTGATAATCAAAACACGATCTTTGTTGTGATGGATTATATTGAAGGAGAGTCACTGGACAAGGTTCTCAAAGAATATGGAGCACAGCCTGAAGAATTGGTAATTGGATGGGCAAAACAACTATGTGATGCCTTATCTTATCTGCATTTACAAAAGCCCCCAATTATATATAGAGATATGAAACCAGCGAATATCATGTTAAAACCGGAAGGTAATATAAAGATCATTGATTTTGGAATTGCCAGAGAGTATAAGGAGCAGAATTTGGCGGATACAACGGTACTGGGAACGAGAGGTTATGCACCTCCAGAGCAGTACAGTGGACAGACAGACGCAAGGTCGGACATTTTTGCATTGGGGATGACCATGCATCATCTTCTCACAGGTATTGATCCAAGAAATCATGAGAGTTATGTACCTGTCAGACAGTGGAATCCAGAATTGTCAGAAGGAATTGAACTCATCATAGATAAATGTGTGGAGCCTGCTGCGGAGAATCGATATCAAAACTGCCAAGATCTTTTATACGATCTGGAGCATCCAGAACTAATTACCAAAGGATATAAGACAAGGCAGAAACGAAAATTAAAAGCTTTTATAAGTTCGGTGGTACTTTCCGTTTTATGCCTGTGCTCTGGTATATTCTGTGGAATGGCTTCTGCCAATATTAGCAATAATAATTATGATATGCTTATCTCTACATCTCCAGCGTCTTCACTGGAAAATAAGACTGCAAACTACAAAGAAGCGATTGCCATATATCCACAGAGGATGGATGCGTACTTAAAACTTATGGAGGCATATGAGGATGAAGGGCAATTTGGTAAATCCCAAAATGATGAATTTTTAGCTCTGTACAATGCCAACAAAGATACATTTGACACTTCAAATACAGAGGTGGCCGAATTGAACTATAAGATTGGTATGATGTATTTTAACTATTATACAGAGAATGATGATTCTTTTTATTTTTCCACAAGAGTTCAGAAAGCTTACCCTTTTTTTCTAGAAAATCATGAAAATAAGAATCTGCAAGATACGTTTGATAATCAGGAGTTGTCAGAATGTTATTATCAAATTTGCTCTTTCTATAAAAAATATATTTTAAGTTCCACAAATGTAGAAGAGGCATCCAGGGAAAATTATCAGGAACTATTTGGAGTTATGGAAAGTGCTCTTGACAGTGTGGGAAGTGCAAGTGCATACGATCAGTTGACTTTATGTAATGGAATATTTATGTTGCTATATGATCAGAGAAACAGTATGGTTCAGGTGGATATGGAGCAAGAAAAAATCTTATCTATGATGGAACGGGTATTCGAGAGAGCGAAAACTTTGACCGTTCAAAAGGAACAGTCTAGAAATCTGCAACAGGAAATTATAGATAACTATGATGGGTACAGGGAGGCAGTGATCCGAGCGTATACCAATGCAGAAGAGAGGAGTTAGCTATGGCAGAAATATTATCCACAGTATCAATCATTTCCTATGTTGCAGCAGCTTTATTTGGGAGCGTGGCGTTGGTGCTATGGTTCCTGTTTAAAATCCCTTTTGTGATTGGAGATTTATCGGGAAGGAATGCTAAGAAGTCTATTGAACAGATGCGAGCCAATAACGAGAAAACTGGAAATAAATCGTATCGCTCAAGTGCAGTGAATAAAAAAAGAGGGAAGCTTACAGAAAAGATGCAAGTGGCTGATAGTGTGTCAGCAGAGAAGTATGAAACAGGTTTATTGATGGAAAACAAAGCAAAAAACCGATACAGTGAAATGACATCGTTGCTTGTGGAGGAAGATACAAGGCCAATCGAACAGAGAAAAATGGCAAAAAGAATGCAGGGAAACCAAACTGTAAAAAAACGAAAACCATCTTGTGTGAAAGTAAAGCTGTTGGAGGAAGTGATCTTTCTACACACGGATGAAAAGGTATAAGGTAGAAAAATGAAAATCAGATTAGTAAAAAAATTTTTTCTGGCGAATATTGCTTTTTTTGTATCCGCCATATCGCTGGGATGTCTAGGATTTTGCGGTATGGAGGGAAAAATTGTCTCAGGTGTGATTTCAGGAATGTTCTGGGCTGGGTTTATTCTTGGGCATATATTTAATTTGTGGTGTAACAGGCAAGTAAAAAAATACGAAGAAAAGAAGAATATTGCTAATATGCGACGTATTCCTATTTTCTTCTTATTTGCATCTAACAGATATGCACGGGTAGTAGATTTTCTGATGTTATTTTTTGTTACAGTGCTAGCAGCGATGATATATTTCAAAGTAAAAAATGAGATTGTGCTTATAATAGTGTTATCTCAAGTGTATTTGTTTTTAAATCTTCATTTTGTGTACAATGGAAGATTTATGAAATATACAAAAAAGAGAGTGGAAGGAGAACGGGGTTATGAACAGACATAAACGAAAGCTAAGTGATAGGATACTCTTAGTGTTAATGGCAGTTTTGTTAGTGGTCAATTTACTGCCTATCGCGTTGTACGCGTCAGAAACAGAGGAGCCTCCAATTGTGGAAGAGGGAAACGATACGGAAGAAACGCCTCCAGAACCTGTGGTCGAAACCAGCACAGTCACTGTAAAGTCGACAGGAAGCGGTAGGATAAAATTAAATGGCATGGAACAAGAATCTTTGACAGTGGATCAGAATGCTGAGATCACAGTTGAGATCGTTCCAGTTGATGTGGAGTCTCATAAGACATATATCAGCAGTTTGATGATCAATGGGGAAGTACAGACTGTGGAAAAATATGCTTCCTATATGGATTCTGCTTATCTGGTGACAGAAGATACAGAGATTGAGGTTGTTTTTACCACAGAGTATTCTATTTCTGGATTGTGTGGAGTAGGTGGAAAAGTTCTCTTTGATTCACAGCCATTGACGGAAGAAAATAGCTCACTGGTGGTGGATGAAGGTACAACAGTGAATGTGCAGGTATTGCCAGAAGAGCAGTATCAGATCAAAAGTGTCAAAATAAATGGCATAGAAGAACTGATATCAGATGTGTCATCTTTTACAAAAGATATTACAATTAGTCAGGATACGTTGGTGGAAGCTGAGTTTGAGAAAGTATATACCCTAACGATAACCTGTGATGGAACAAACGGAACCGTAGATACTACACCATCCTGTGAAGGCGGAAGCGTCAAGGTGGTGGAAGGGTCTGAAATCTCAGTTATAGCTACACCTAATGCCAACTACAGGGTGTCCAGAGTGGTAAAGAATGGAGAAGAACAGTTGCTGGACAGAGCAGATCTGACAGAAAAAACAGCAAATGATTATGCATACTCCGATTCAAGCGTCACAAATATGGATCAGGACTATACGTATGAGATTGAATTTGCATTGAATTATTATCATGTCAGTGTACAGGGTTCTGAAAACGGAAATGTGTCTTTCGGCGCATCCGAGAGTATTACAAACGTAGAAGTTGATCATGGAAGTAGTTTGGCAGTTGTTATGACTCCAGAGGATACATATCAGGTAAAGAGGATCTTGATAAAAAATATGGAAGCGCCACAGGGCGTGGAAGTTGATTTGGAAAATGATGAAAATTATGTAGAGAATCCAGATCATACATCGAATTACATAATGAGAGATATCACACAAAATTGTCAAATAGAAGTGGAATTCGAAAAGATGGACCAGGGAGACAATAATTTTGAAACTTATCTGGCGATGAAGGTAAATTCTGGGGAATTGAAAAATCATTACACAGATGATGCAGGAAATGACGTGTATGTTTATTCCAAGGACAGTGAAATTTCGTTGGAACCTGTTACACCTTTCAATCAGATTCGTTTGAAATTTGAGGGAGAAGAAAGTTATGGAAATTGGGCAGATTCAGGGATAGTCAAAGAATCTTGTGAGATCACTGCATTTCAAGTGCGGACAGGAAAGAAGCAGAACGCAGTTTTTGCTCTAGGTGAGAAAAAAATCATTTTCATTCTGGATCATGGTGTGCCAGAGCTTTCGCTAATACCAGAAGAGCCCCACAAAAATGATTATTACAACAAAGATTTTACGGTTGATATTGAGGCTTGGGACATGTTGGAAGGATCCATTCTTTCTGGTATTGCCAGAGTAGAATATCAGGTGGTATGCGGCAGTTCACTGGAGGATATGGAAAACAATACGACACAAAATGGAATTCTGTATCAAGGAGAGGAAGGAAAAAAAGGCATTGAAAAATACAGCAAAGATGCTTATGAATCCTATCAGCCAATTATCATAGACAGTAATGTCAATAACAGCGATTTTGTAAGACTGTCTGTTACGGTGACAGACTGGTCTGGAAATTTTGTGACAAAGACAGAGGATTTTAAGATTAATACTACAATGCCAAAAGTGAAAGTGGAAATGAGCGGCACTGCCAACAAAGAGGCAAAAGATGGTTTTTACACATCAAGGACAGCGACCATTACAGTGACAGACAGAGCCAGCACTTTTGATCCACAAGCCATATTAGAAGGGCTTGAGATTGAGGCAAAGGATTTTGAAGGCGATGAAGTTATTATTAACAAAACCGCTATGTTGTCAGAATGGGAAGTAAAAGATGGGGAAGGGCAGGAACATAGCTATACATCTACTTTGGATTTTAGCACAGACGCTAATTATCAATGGTCCCTCCATTATGAAAATAAGGCTGGAAATCGTGTTGATGGGACAGAAAACGGAAATACAACGATTGAGACAGTTGGAGAACATGTGTGGGGATTTACGGTTGACACAAAAGCTCCAAGAGAAGAGAAAACAAGCATAACGTTGGAAACGTCTGTTTGGAATAAGCTTTTGTCTGCCTTGACATTCGGAGTATTTGCTAATTATTCTGTCTCAGCGCTGGCGGTCTCAACCGATGATATATCCCCGATTGAAGCGGAAGATATAAAATATTATAAATCCAATGAATACAGGGCATTAACTGCAACAGAACTGGAAGAATTTTATACAAGTGGTAAATTTTCACAAGATGTGATCACAGTCGATTCTGATGAAGCATTTGTGATCTATGCTAGAATTATGGATGCAGCAGGAAATGTGCTGTATGTCAGTACAGATGGTGTTGTGGTTGATTTGACAGAGGCTTTTGTAGAACTTACGCAAGGTGAGCCAAATCAAAATGGATTCTACAACAGTGATGTAGAATTTGGAATTTTTGTAAATGAAAAAATAGTTACAGACAAAAAATTTTCAGGTATAAAAAAGGTTGATTATGTAGTTACTTGCGATGGAAAGGTAACGCACAGAGAAAATTTATATACGTTCCAGGCCGAAGAGCCGGAAAAAACTGTGAAAAAAACTGGGGAAGTAATCTTGGATTCAGACACTGGTCTGCCAGAGACATTTCAGGATACTATTCTAGTGGACAGTAAGGAGAACGATGGGGACCATGTGCAGGTAACTGTAATAGTGGAAGATCATGCAGGCAATCGTTCTGTAAAGGAGAGTGGATTTTTTTCAATTTGCAGTACGAAACCAACGTGTACAATAACATTTGAAGATAAAGCCAATTACCTTGAAGAAAATTATGGATGGTTTGGCCAGGTACGAACTGCGACTGTGGTAATCACAGATAGAGAGTCCGTGTTTGATCAGGAAGCGGCGACAGAGGGACTTGTGATTTCCGGAGAGAATGCTAGAGGGGAATCTTTAAAGCTTGATAAGACGGAGATTTCCTGGTCAACAGATCCCAACGACAGCAACAGGCATATTGCTACCGTGGTATTTGCAGATAATGCTAAATACCAGTGGTCCATATCCTATACAAATAAGGCAGATCTTGGATTTACATGGGAAGAAGCGAAAAAGATTGGAGAATCGGTTCAGGCATTTACGGTGGATCGGGATGCTCCAAGTGGAAGAGTGACCGTTGGAGTAAATTTATGGGATAAAATATTAAATAAGTTGACGTTTGGATTGTACAGCAAAAAGACAGTAGATGTCAGAGCAGAAGCGGAAGATGAGACCAGTCCAGTTCGAATTCAATATTACAAGACGGGAAATCCTTTGGCCATGGACGAAAAGGAATTGGATCAACAGAAATTTAAAGATTATCAGGATTTCAGTGTCACTTCTCCAGAACAGTTTGTGGTTTACCTAAAGATTAGCGATTACGCTGGGAATTATGTGTATATTAACTCCGATGGGATCATTGTGGATCAGGAAGCGAGTCACATTACATTGACGAGAGAAGAACCAAATGAAAACAATATATATAATAAAGATGTAATGGTCACAGTTAAGGTTCAGGAACCAAATCCTTATGCGGGAATTAAAACCATAGAGTATTGGGTAGAAGCGGATGGAAAGGAGACACAGCGTCAGACTCTGTATTCTTTTGATTATGTTCGGGATGCAGGGAACAATTCAAATGGCGGAACTTTGACAATTACAGACTGGGCAACTGGAAAAGAAATCAAGAGTGAATTTGAAGGGGAAATTCCCACACAGTCACAGCTCAAACGAGAATGGAACGGGAATATTGTAGTAAATTCCAAGAAGAACAACAGCTCTGATGTGATCGTCTATGTCAGGACAGAAGATAACGCAGGGAACGTAGGCACAGATTCAGTAAAATTGGACATTGATATTACCAGGCCAGAGATTAAAGTATCTTATGATAATAATGCAGATAACAATGGGAATGGTTATTTTCCAGCAAATCGAACGGCCACTGTGGAAATTAGAAAGAGGACAAATCATTTTAATGAAGAAAAAGCCAGCGAGGGAATTCTAATTACGGCTGTGGATGCCAACGGAACTGATGTGGATGCAGGTGAGATGATTAGCGCTTGGAAGACCACAGAGGGGGCAACACCAGACGATGCAATTCACAAGGCTACAATTTCCTATCATGCCGATGCTAACTATACCTTTGCTATTTCCTACAGGGATCAGGCTGGTAATGTAAATAAGAAAGTGAATACAGGAACTTCCGTGGCACCTTATCAATTTACAGTAGATAAAAATGCGCCGACTGGAACGATAACTTCTAAGACGGCAGAGGGAAGGAGTGACAGTTTTCGCAGATTGGTGGGGCGTTTGACCTTTGGCATTTGGTCAAAAAGTGAAATTACAGTCAGCGCTTCAGCAGAGGATATTACTTCTCCTATCGCCAGTGTGGAATACTATAAAACTAGCGATGCACAGGCCATCACCAAGAAAGAGCTAAATGAAATTACAGAATGGAAGAATTTTAAACCCTTTTCCATAAAGTCGGATCAACAGCTAACGATCTATTTGAAAATCATGGATAAAGCAGGTAATACGTCTTATATCAGCACGAATGGAATGATTGTAGATAGCACAGACCCAAGGATAGAGAGTATTGCTCCAGAGGTCTCTATATCCCCAGAACAGCCTGTCAATGGTATATACAGTGGAAATGTAGGAGTACAGATAAAGGTGCAGGATCCACAGGTTCATGGCGCATATTCTGGATTAAAAACGATATCATATCGGGTATTGAATATGGGGAACGAGACGCAGAGCGGGGTGTTGTATCAATTTGACAAGACAGCGCCCAAACAATCAGAGTTACGCAAAGATTGGTCTGGTTCCATTACAGTGGACAGCACATTAAATAACAGTAATGATGTTGTGATTGAAGTGTTTGCAGAGGACAATGCCAAAAACGCTTCCACAAATACAGAAAGCATTAAGATTGATATCACTAAGCCAGAAATTACGGTTAGGTATGATAATAATAGTCCTGACAGTGAGAAATATTACAAAGATGCCAGAACAGCAACGATCGTGGTAAATGAGAGAAATTTTGATCCAAAAGATATCGTTGTCTCTATCACCAATACAGATGGAGCAGTACCATCTATCAGCAGTTGGACCACTGGAACAGGAGATGGAAATCTGGACAACACTCCCCACACGGCGACAATCACCTATGAGGCTGACGGGGATTATACATTTGATATTAATTACATGGATTTGGCAAGGAATGTATGTGATGGTGAGAATTATGCAACGGGAACTGCAAATGGAACAGAATTTACCATAGATCGAACAGTGCCTGTGATTAATGTCTCCTATGATAACAATGATGTGGCTGGAGGAAAATATTTTAAAACAAATAGGACTGCGACCATTACCGTTGAAGAGCATAATTTTGATGTAAGCAGGGTTCAGTTTACACAGACAGCTTCCTTAAATGGAGCAGATATTCCAGTTCCTGTACCGTCTTGGAGTGAACATGGAGACACCCATACAGCGACCATAACCTATGATACAGATGGAGATTATACATTTGATGTAACTATGACAGATATGGCTGGAAATGAAAGTGGCCAGGTAAACTATGCTTCAGATACTGCCTCCAGAGAATTTACAGTGGATACCAAGATTGAGAAGCCAGTAATCTCAGGTGTGGAAAATGGAAAGGCATATAAAAATGAGGTTGTACCAGTCATTGATTTTTCAGATATCAATTACAATGATTATTCTATTCAGTTGACCAGAACTCGTAAGGATGAAATTGACAAAGATGTTACAGACCAGTTTATCAAAACTATGAATGTTAGCACCCAGGGAGGAACTGGCGCCAATAATACCTTTGACATGGTGCAGGAGAATGATGGAATTTATAACTTAAAGGTACAAGTCAGTGATATGGCAGGTAATGAAGAGGAAGAGACGGTTACCTTTACGTTAAACCGATTTGGTTCTGTCTATGCCTACAACGATTATCTAGTGTCACTTATTGAAGATGGAGGAGCTTATGTACAGGGGATAGATCAGGAAATTGAGATCACGGAATACAATGCGGACAGGTTGGTGGATGGTTCCCTCTCAATTGAGGTAACCAGGGATGGAAAACCAATGCAAGATGTGGATTATAAGGTTTCTCCAGAAATCAATGACAAGGTGAAAGTTGGGCAGAGCGGATGGTATCAGTATGGATATCAGATTTCTCCAGACAATTTCAAGGAGGATGGAGTCTATAAGATGACAGTTTCTTCCAAAGACCAGACAGGAAATACCCCAGAAAATACGAATTATGAGGATCAGGCGATCTTATTCCGAGTGGATTCCACAGCGCCAGAAATCACCAGTGTGACGGGCCTTGAGCATGAGGTAGTGAATGCAACTGGGGTGGAGGTAGATTACACAGTATATGATACGATCGGTCTGAAGTCTGTAGAAGCCAGGGTGGATGGCCAGATGGTGGGAGAGAAGATCACAGAGTTTGGGGAAGATATCAACAATTATTCAGGTTCCTTTACTTTGGACGAAAGTGCTTTTGCACAGGAAGTTCAGTTGGTGGTTTATGATATGGCAGGCAATTGTACGGATACAAGTTCCAGAGATTTTGAGAGCGCCTATACATTTCATCCATTGGTTACTGTTTCCACCAATGCCTTTGTGCGATGGTATGCGAATAAACCCCTGTTTTGGGGATGCGTTGGTGGTGTGTCCGCAGCTATTGTTGTAGTGATAGCAGCAATGATACTGCTGATGCGCAGGAAGAAATCTGGGGCAGAACAGTAATTATTACTCCACAAGCGTAAATTTTGGATTTAAAAAATATCATGGATGGGAGAAGAGCGATGTATATATTGAAAGACAAAGGAGTGCTGACAGAGGTTTCTTGCGGAAATAATTTTGAGTACATATTAGAAAATAATGCGCATTTTGAAGAGACTATCTATAAAGTGCTTTTGAGCCAGACAAATGGAATCTTCATCCAATGCATGAAAATGACGCGAAATGGAAAACTGGATTTGTATTATGTGACGGATGATTATAGGCCGATGTCTTCCATGTTTCAGAATATTACGCCAGATATCTTAATTGCGGTCGCCGTGAATCTGTTCGCAGATATCATTGAGGTGAGGAACAACGGATTTCTGGCCTGCCAGAGTATTGATTTATCCTGGGATAAAATTTTTGTGGAACAAAACACATTGAAAGTGAAATTGGTATATCTGCCAGTCAGTGTAAAAGCTTTTGACAGTTATGCAGAATTTGAAAGTGAATTGCGGTCCAGTATCGTCAAGTTAATCCATGAAGTGACAGATACATCCTCAGGGCGTATGCAACAGTTTGTTCAGGATTTAACCAATGGTTCTTTGTCTATAGAAGATGTATACAATAAATCCAGAAGTAGCGGAATGCCTCGTGCGAATGCTCCAAGGTCGCGTCAGAATCCTCTGAGGACTGACGCGGCAAGAGGCATAAAGCTGGTAGCTATGAATGCGCCAGGGCATTTTGAGCTTGTGATTGATCGTGATGAAATGTTGCTGGGAAAGAAGGCAGAACTGGTAGATGGGGTCATAGGATTTAATAATATGATCAGCAGAAAGCACTGTAAAATAATCAGAAGAAATGGAAATTTCTATATTTCAGATGAGGGAAGTGCAAATGGAACTTTTGTGAATCGTGTTCGGCTGAAAAAAGGGCAGCTCTCCCAGATTCGCAGGGGAGATGTTGTCCGTTTGGCAAACAGTGATTTTCAGATTGTGTAGAAAGAGAGGTCTGGATGCCGAAACCGAGAGTGATGATAGTGGATGAAGATATAAGCTTTATTGTGGCGCTGCAGTTTAAATTTGTAAAAGAGTTTTTTAATAAAATAGAGTTAGAAATTATAACAGAAAGAAAATACTTTGAAGAATTGTTTTCCAGACCCCAGAGTGCAGAAATCTTGATTATTTCAGATGAGCTTTATGATTCCACTCTGCAAAGGCATAATATCTCCCATGTTTTTGTAATGACAGAGCATTTGGAAGAGGGAGGTACAGAGGATCTTACCATTGATAAATTAGCGAAATACACAAATGTCAATGAAATATTTTATCATGTTTTGGGAAAAAGTGCTAGCACACTAAAGATAGAAAATACGAACAAAAAGGAGACACAGATTATTCTTATCACATCGGCAAATGGAGGAATGGGAAAGACCACCATAGCCATGGGAGTGAGTGCGTGCCTAAGCAAAAATTATAAGCGTGTACTTTATATCAATGCAAGCAGGCTTCAGTGTTTTCAGCATATGCTTGGGAATTGTGCACCCTTATCGTCGCCCGAACTATATACAAAACTTTCCAATCCCAACGAACGAATTTATGCAGAGTTAAAACATACCATACGAAAAGAGATATTCAGTTACCTTCCAGCGTTTAAAGCGTCTCTGATGTCTGTGGGATTGAAATATTCTGTATATGCTAAGATTGCACTATCAGCAAAGAAAAGTGGAGATTATGACTACATTGTGATTGATGCGGAAAGTACCTTTGATGAGGAAAAAACAAGGTTGCTAGATCTGGCAGATAGGGTGATTGTGGTGACAGGGCAAAGTGTGGATGCGGTGGAGGCTGCAAATGCATTGATATCAAATATTAATGGGGCTCAGTCAGATAAATATGTGTTTATTTGCAATCGTTTTGAAAAAGAAGAGTATAGTGCATTGATTGTTCCGGAAATAGTGATGAAATTTACTGTGAGTGAATATATAGATAAGTTTAAAGTAAACGGAAATGTAGAATGTGAAGAATTATCACAGAATGATGGGATTCGGAAGGTATCTTATCTGGTATTATAGGGAGGCCTTATGGAGAATAAAATTGTGGTTATATTTAATATTCTGAAAAGGAATATATCTGTGGATTTAGAAATTCCGCTGGATATTACAACAAGGGATCTGGTAAATGGATTAAATCAGGTTTTTGATTTAGGGGTCGATACCTCTGACATAAAGCAGTGCTATTTAAAGGCAGAAAATCCCATTGTATTGATGCGAGGAAATAAGCTGCTTGGAGAATTTGGACTTAGGAATGGGAGTATTATAAATTTCACAGAATAGGGGTTGCTATATGGAGAACAAATACAAAATCATGATATCAAATCATAACTTGTACAAGGAAACAGAATTGCCAGATGATGCCAAGATATATCGTGTTGGTACATCGGTGGATTGTGATTTCAGATTGCATAAGGATTTGTTTTTTGAGGAAATAAGGCTTGTTTTTACAAATAATAATGGAACATGGTCTGTGATGTGCGCAGACAATCTCTATTTAACAGTAGGAGATACAAGACGACTGCTCACCAAGGAACTGAAGCATGGCGATACGATTTTCATTAAATATCAGGAATCCAATCATGATGTATTCTGTCTAGATTTTATGATTGATTTTGATAGTAAAAGAAGGAATTTTGAGAGGAAAATCCAGATCAAGGATTTGGAAAAACTATCTATCGGAGCAGGAAAAGAAAATAATATTGTCTTGAGAAGTAAATATATTCGTAACGACAAGATTGAGTTGATTAAATCGAAAGATGGTTTGGTATTGAATATTATCAACGTATCTTATGGGGTATACCATAATGGAAATAAGGCAGAAAATCGAGAGATCATCAAAAATGGTGATTTTATATCTGTATCAGATTTTATGTTTTACTATAAGAATAGTGCACTTTGGACGGATATTACAGAGAATTGTCTTATCAATGATCTTTCGTACAAAGATTATCTGGTTCAAAATAATTATCCTAAATTTGTGAGAAACTCTCGAATAAAAATCGTATTGAATGAAGAGGAAATTGAGATATTAGATCCCCCAACGAAACCGCAAAAGCCAAAAAATAATTTACTTATGAATTTGCTTCCAGCAATGGGTATGCTTATGGCTACGGCAGTGATGGCTTTTATGGGAGGGGCCATGATAATTTTTAGTATTGTGTCTGGTGGTATGGCCATTGTGACCTCTATTATAGGAGTGATTCAGGGAAAACGGGAATATAAAAAGGATGTCCAGGAACGTATTGAAAAATACAATCTATATATTGAAAAGAAAAAAATGGAAATTGAGAAATATAGAGAGGAAGAACGGGAAACTTTAAATAAAATTTATATTCCAAAACAGGAAAGCGTCCGAAATCTGGCAGGATTTTCCAGTAGTTTGTTTGAGAGAAGAAAAGAGGATGATGACTTTCTGGATGTTAGGCTGGGAACCGGAAACGTTGAAGCTGTTAGAAAGATCAACTATAAAAAACAGGAAAAATTGGAGATTGAGGATGATTTACAAGTCTTTCCACAAAGAATATGTGAAGAATACCAGATGGTTGAAAATGCGCCTGTGGTATGTAAATTGCGGGAAATGAACGCAATTGGAATTGTTGGAAATGAGAGTTATCGTTACGAATTGATGAAGACAATCGTATTGGATATTACAGCAAGACAATTTTATTCTGATGTGAAATTATTTTTTATTATGGAAGAAGAACATGGAGCGCTAGTCAATCATTTTCGTTTTTTGCCTCATGTGGATGGCGTAATGAATGGAACCAAAAATATTGTCTGTGATGAGGAAAGTAAAAAGATAGTATTTGAATATCTTTACAATATATTTACAGATAGAGAGCAGAGAGAGGAGTACGGCGAACATTATATTATATTCTTTTACGATCAATGTGGATTTGCAAGCCATCCAATCTCAAGGTTTGTGGACAAGGCCAAGGAAATAGGGGTTACATTTGTGTTTTTTGGAGATGAAAAGGGACAAATTCCTTTGGGATGCGACAGAATGATATTCTGTGTGGATGATAAAAGGGCAGAATTGATCAATAATGCTGATATCTCAGATACTGTAGTATTTCAATACGATACTTGCACCGATCGGGAGATAAATCGTGTTGCGCAGATAATGACGGCAGTAGAAACAGAGGAAATCTCTTTGGAGGGAAGTCTGACAAAAAATATTAATCTCTTTGCGCTCCTTAACATATTAGGGGTCGAAGATTTAGATTTGAAAAAAAGATGGGATTCTACAAAAGCATACCAGTCTATGGCGGTTCCACTTGGGGTGTCTAAAACAGGCGTTGTGTATTTAGATCTGCATGACAAAGCCCATGGCCCTCATGGACTTGTGGCAGGTACGACAGGAGCAGGAAAATCAGAGATATTACAGACCTACATATTGTCAGTTGCAACTTATTTTCATCCATATGAAGTGGCGTTTGTGATTATTGATTTTAAAGGCGGTGGTATGGTAAATCAATTTAAAGAACTGCCACATTTGTTGGGGGCGATCACAAATATTGATGGTAAAGAAATAGATCGTTCGCTTAAATCAATCAGAGCAGAACTGCAAAAAAGGCAAAAGCTGTTTGCAGATGCAGAAGTAAACCATATTGATAAATATATTAAAAAATACAAAGCAGGAGAAGTAGTCACACCTTTACCACATCTTATTATCATAGTGGATGAGTTTGCAGAGTTAAAGGCAGAACAGCCGGAGTTTATGAAGGAATTAATTTCTGCTGCAAGAATTGGGCGAAGCCTTGGTGTGCACTTAATACTTGCCACTCAAAAGCCTGCTGGCCAGGTAGATGACCAGATATGGAGTAATTCTAGATTTAAGCTTTGTCTGAAAGTACAGGGACCAGAGGACAGCAATGAAGTTCTTAAATCTCCGCTTGCAGCAGAAATAAAAGAACCGGGCCGTGCTTATCTTCAGGTGGGGAACAATGAGATATTTGAACTGTTTCAGTCTGCTTATAGCGGAGCAGGCGAAAAAGCAGTGGACAATTCATTAAAAGAATTTAAAATTGCGAAACTTGACCGTTCAGGAAAAAGAACCATTATCTTCGAACAGAAGAAGAAAAAGGAAGACAGTGCTGGAAAAACCCAGCTTGAGGCCATTGTCGGATATGTTGAGGCATATTGTAAAAAAGCAGGTATTGAACATTTATCGAATATCTGCTTGGAATCATTACAGGAGCATATTCTATTTTCTGAGGAAGAATTTAACAAACATAAGATGTTTGATATTGGAATTTATGATGATCCAGATCACCAATACCAAGGAAAAACCTGTTTAGATCTTGATAGTAAAAATACTCTTATTATCGGTTCCTCACAACATGGAAAAACCAATCTTTTGCAGTTGTTAATCAGGGAAATTGCTTTAAAATATTCGCCAGCACAGGCAAACATTTATATTCTTGATTTTGCGTCTATGGTGTTACAGGGATTTGATTCACTTCCCCATGTGGGAGGTGTAGTTTGCTCCTCTGAGGATGAAAAGTTAAAGAATTTGTTTAAACTGTTGCAAGAAGAGATCGTAATCAGGAAAGAGAAGTTAGTGTCTGTGGGAGTAAGTTCATTTACCGCATATTGTGAGGCTGGAAATCGGGATCTTCCTCATATCTATATCTTTGTAGATAATATGACTGCTCTAATAGAATTATATTTGGAAAATGATGACACATTTCTTGGGATTGTCCGTGAAGGGCTGGCGGTTGGAATCAGTGTAATTCTCGCCAATGCACATACCTCAGGTATTGGTTATAAATATCTAGCAAATTTTGCAAACAAAGTTGCGTTGTACTGCAATGACAGCAATGAGTATAGTAATATCTTTGATCATATTACATTAAAGCCAGAAGAATTGCCTGGCAGATGTGTGATAGAACTTGAAAAACGGATTCTGGAATGTCAGACATATTTGGCGTTTCAGGGAGAGACAGAATATGAAAGAGCCAATGACATGAAAGAGTTTATAAAAAGATGTAGTCAGGCATATCCAGGAAAAGGGGCAAAGCGGATACCATTTATCCCAGCTATGCTGACAACAAGAACTCTGGAAGAGGATTTTGGAGCTGAAAGTTCAGGTTATTGTCTGCCTATGGGACTTTCCTATAATGAAGTTACGCCTTTTAGAATGGATTTTGCGGTATTGGGTGCGATGGGATTGTGTGGTAAGGAAAAGAAAGGACATTATAATTTTATCTCCAGCGTTTTGCGCAGGTTAAATCAAAACCGACAGCAATCTCCAGTAAGAGTTACAATCATAGACGATGTAACCAGGAAATATAAGGATTTAAGCCAGATGGAAATTGTAGAATCTTATTCTTTGGATCCAGCGATTGTGATAGAAAAATTGACAGAATGGCATGAAATCCTGGAAGAACGATATTTTGCAATGATGCAGGAGCAAAAACCTGCGGATAACACGTTGCTTATGATGATCATCCAGAATAATGATGCTGCAAAGAAAATACAGGAAGATATGGATGCACTGAGCCATTATAGTGATATTGTTACAAGACTAAAAGCATTGAATGTGAGCATTATCTTCTCTGATTTTGTAAACGCAATGGTATCTTACGACGCGCCAGAACCAATTAGAATGATCAAACAGGAGCAGCATATCATATGCTTTGATGATTTGGACAACCTGAAAGTATTTGACGTTCCTTATGAGGAACTGAAAGCAAATAAAAAACGGTTGCAGTTGGGAGACGCGTACTATATAAAAGATAATGCAGTAACCAAGGTGAAACTGGTAAAAGATGAGGGATGAAGTAAGAATGTTCATTCGGGAAACCGATTGTACATAGATAAAGTCTTTGGAGAGGGACTCTAAAAAATACTACTATATTTATCATATGAGGAGGAACAATTATGGCAAATCAAATCAGGATGACGCCGGATACAATGCGTGCAAGAGCTGGCGAGTATACTGCAGAGGGGCAGAAGCTTCAGGAAATTATTACGAAGATGGATAATCTGTTAAGACAATTGCAGGGGGAATGGGAAGGAAATGCCAGTCGGGCATATGCAGAGAAGTTTGCACAGCTCCGTCCAGGTTTTGTAAAAGCAAAAGAGCTTATTGATGAGATATCTCAGGCATTGAAGTCAACGGCTCAGATTGTGGAAGAGACAGACCAGAATATTGCAAATCAGTTTCGGTCATAGTTCTGGAAAGGCCAAGAGAGGCAGCGGCCTAAGGGCTGCTGCCCATTGGGCGAGAGTAAAAGGAGCTGGAACAAAAGAGCAGCGAAATAGGGAGTATAAGCACAAAAGAGTGGGCCTCTATGATTCGGTATTTAAAGCAGAATGAAAAACTGGGCGGAAATTCACAAAAGAGCAGGAAATATCAAAAATTACTCCCTTAGCACAGATTATGTACATGCGCTGATGTTTCCAATTCCAAATTCCCAGCAGATATATTGTCAGGGTTTTAATGTAGAAAATGTGGGACAGCATCATAGCCCTAATTCATTTTTTAAGGCGGACAGTGGGGAGAACCTTATCCTGGACAGTGATGGGAATCCGATTTTCGTGATTGTGGACGAGGATGATTCGATTCGTATGCTTCATGATTTTACCATATTTGTAATGAATCAGGCAGATAATGAAGATAAAAAAATGATTATCAGTTATTTATCACAATTGTTATCAATGGTCTGTGTTGGAGATAAAGTACCAATGCAAGAAGTTGTGGATTTTATATTATCAGATCCAGATACTTTGGCGATCATTATAGCTTATCTGGCAAAATTTATGGATGAATATGATCTTGACGCAGAGGATATTGACCAATTGCTGGATACGATAGGGTTGAATATATTAGATAAGAATTTTGAAGTTTTGAATATCTCTGTAAAACTGAAAGATATTATTAATTATGCAAAATTACAATTGAACGACGAGAACAACGACGTATTTTTGAAAAATATACTTTTGCCAGTGATCAAATTATGTTGTTTTAAGGATGTAGATGTTGATGTCACTTCCCTTTGGTCAAAAATTGACAGTAAAGTAAGGAGTATTAACGTAACAAAAGGAACACAGAATTACCAGGCCAAAACTGGAGAAATCCATGATTTTTCCCAAAAAGTATATAATATCTTGATGGGGGCAATCAACAAAATTAATAACTGCAATATTGGAAATTTGAATGGTTGGAATCAATTTGCTCCATATGAGTGGTTTTCCAGGCTGTTTGTAAACTTGGCGATCAAGGGGATTAATGCATATGCGGATAATCTTATAAAAGTGAATCGGGAACATAAAGGACGTATAGAAAAATTGTTTGCAGACGTCGCCCAAATTGACAATAAGTATGCTTCCAGAATAAAGGAGGAGAATTATATGATTCAAAAGATTGAACGAAACTTAACAGAATGCGCTGCCAGATAAGAGAAAATCCAGTAATAATCACCATCAGCCAAACAGGAGGATAAGTATGACATCCGCAGAGATTAGAAGAAATATACAATATAATGAAAATTATATCAATTCCTATCAGAATTCCAAACGGAATTTAGAAAATAAAATAAACCAGCTTCAGCAGCTTCGGGGCAAAGTTCAGTCATTGCAGAATAATTTTGGCAGTAGACAGGCTGACAGGAAAAGCAGATTGTCTAGTCTATTTTCGATTCCCCTTCATATAAAAATGGTTTCAAAATACCAGAGCGGTATGAATCAGTTACTGACAGGATCAGAATATAGCAATGCTTATCATGGTCTGTCAGCCGCACAAGATAGGATTAATTCCCAGATGCGGAGGTTGCAAAATGAAATCAATGATTGTAATAGACAAATTTCGTATTACAGAGGAAGGGTTTCTTATTGGAGAAATCAATTGAGATATGCACAAGATAAATAAAAATCGGAAAGGGTGGTATTATGGCTGGAAATTCCTTACAGATTGATGATGATTACTGCAAAACAATGGGAGATTATTTTGTTCAGGAGGGGAACGAAATCGAGGGATTTATTTCCGAGTATGTTGTGATACTGGAAAGGATAAAAAGCAATGCAATTATAAAAGGAGACGTAGCAAATGCGCTGGGATCCTATATTGAATATACAAAAAAATTAAAAGGAAAGATCAGCGGAATTTCCACGGCATCCAAACAGCAGACAGGAAAATTCTTGGCAAGTGTTGATAATGCAGACCAATATCTGTTTTAGGGAGGCGCTTATGGCAGAGATAAAGATAAAGACAGACAATTTAATTGTAGAAATTGGTAATTTAAGGGCTTTGGAGCAGAAAATAAACGCAACTAATATCAAATGCCCTGGAGTGGTTGGAGGTGGATCCAGCATTCAGCAGTTAGAAAATATCGGGAAGATGTATCAGACAATTCATACACAGTTGGCAGCCTTGGTGTTAAGCACAGTTTCTTTTATGGAAAATGTATATACCAGTTATCAGTCCAGTGATAATAAAGCGTCTGACGGATTTAAATAGAATAGGTGGGGGTGTATGATGTTAAGAGATTTTTCAGATGCTTCAAAACAGAAATTATTGGGTCTTGTATCGCAGGTTGAAAATGAAAAGTATTCTGATTTTACAGATTGGGTAGGCGATCGCTGGTATGATTTTGAAGAATGGATCGGACAATTAAATATTCGAAACTATATAAATAATGTCAATGCATACCATAAAAAAGTGATTGATAAGAATAATGCTACAAAAGATGCTATAGAGAAGATATTTCAGGATGTAAATCAAGTCAATCATTGTTATTGTTCCAATTTCCAAAATATTGATCAACTTCTGGGGCAATGGCTCAAATACATACAAGAAATGAATGAAATAGTGACGCCAGGCAATGGAAAATTTGATTCTGGGTATATTGCTGGTTCTTTGCAGGATTTGTATTCTTCCTTACAGGATAAGGATGTTGATGTAATCAAAGATAATATGAAAAAAGAGATCGATGGCGATGTAGAATATGATATGGAAGTCATTCAGGCATATTTACGAAAAAATCCGGAAGATCTCTCTGATGCTGAAAAAATTGCTTTAATTCAGATTGTAACAGAGCTTGGAGAAATGAATGCACAATATTGTAGCATCTTATCAATGGGAGATGAAAAAGCGGCAGCTTATGTGGGTTATTTGTCTCATTATCAGAATGGAGAGGAAGCATATTTAAATTTTATTGCCATGGGAGCATATTACAATGAAGCGTATTTAAAAGTACTTCATTTGATCTCAGAATCGAGTGAAGATAAATCTTCCTTTGCGGCTCAGTTATTAAATTTTGGCAATGAAAATTACGATGCAGGTATTTTTGGATTGGAATATACGACCGAAGTAAAAAAGTTTTGGAATGTAATACCAAAATCTGCATCGGTAGATCTTACAGGTTATATATTGAAGATCAAGACAGAAAATAAGGAATTATATGCAGGAAAGGTTACTCTGGAAGGAGGAATCCAATCTTCAGGGAAAGTAAAAATCAAAACTAAATTTAAAAAAGAACAGGAAGACATTTTTAAAGAGTCTTTGGTGTATGATCCAGAAAAAGGAGAATTTCGAAAGTGCGGCGAAGATGAGTATAAAAAACTCAAAGAAAAGGCAAAATTGTTGGGAACAGAAGCAAGGGTAGGAGTAGAGTTTTCGGCTCTGGAAGGGACAATATCTGGAAAAAAGGAATGGCTCAATGGCAGTGTCACCGGAAGTGGAAGCGTTACAGCAAAAGTGGGGACGGCAAGTGCAGATGCAAGTTTCGGTGCTGGATTGTATGTATATGATAAGTCTGGCAACAAAATCCTTGCCCCAACAGTGAACGCAGAAGTTGGAGCGAGCGTTTCCGCTGTCAGCATTTCAGCAAACGGGGAATTTGGAAACGAATATGTCGGTGTCTATGGCAAGGGTTCGGCATCGGCTCTTGAGGCAGAGGCAAAAGCAAATGCGAAATTTACAGTATTTGATGAAAAGGGACAATTAAATATTCAGGGCGGGGTTAGCGCTTCGGCAGAGGCAAACCTTGTGGAGGCGTCTGGCAGCACTGGTGTAACCGTTCTTGGAGCGGAAATGGGTGTCTCTGGCAGTGTGAAGGTTGGAATAGGCGCCCATGCAGATGTTGGGTTTGTTGATGGGCATTTAAAAGTGGATATCGGTGCGGCCGTTGGATTAGGTGTAAGTGTCGGGTTTGACGTTGATGTAGGCGGGCTGATTGATGGAGTGGGAACAAAAGTTGCAGAATCATGGAGCGGCATTAGCGCAGCGGCCTCCGAGGGATGGAATTCTCTTATGAGTATATTTCGGTGATATGTTGTGGAGATTGCGCATAACTCCAAAGCAGAAATATTGACACGAATGCCAGTGTATTTTATTATTTTGATAAGGGAGGGATTTTATGGCAAAAAATATCCTGCCAATCGGAACCGTTGTCCTTTTAATGAATGCAACCAAAAAAGTAATGATTACCGGTTTTTTTCAAAGGACAAAAGAAGGCGATAAGTTATGGGATTACGCAGGATGCGTTTACCCAGAAGGTTATTTGGACAAAGAGAAAATGGTTCTGTTTGATCATGGGCAAATTGATAAAATTATAGCAGTTGGCTATCAGGATATGGAGCAATTTGTATTTCATGATCAGCTAAATAAAGTATTACAATCTCAGAAACAGGAGGGTTAAAAAATGTTGGAAGGGTTATTGCCAATCGGGACAGTCGTCTTATTAAAAGAAAGTACAAAGCGTGTGATGATTATGGGAGTATGCCAGCGTTCTGCGGACGAAATGGAGAAGTTATGGGATTATTGCGGCTGTTTTTATCCAGAAGGGTATCTGGGTGCAGATAAGATTTTCTTATTTAACAATGAGCAGATTGACAGGATTTATGCGCTTGGTTATCAGGATGAGGAACAGATTGCATTTAAAGAAAAAGCAGATTTAGCAATGCAGAATCTGAGAAAGAACAGTTAAAAGAAAGGGATTATAAATGAAGATAAAACATATGGTGGCAGCGTTTGTCACAGCAGTATTTTTATTTACAGGGTGTAGCGGGATTGGAGCGACAACACGTTCGTATACTTATTCAGTGGAAACTGGAGATTCTGTAAAAATCACGTTGGATACGTCAGATGATTATGAAATTACTTCTGATTTGCCTTTTGTAGTTTCAAAGGATGGAGAGACATTGAGTCAGGGAACCTTTATTACAGCTTCTGCATATCAGGAATATGTTGGAACAATTGAAAATCAGGAAGGTGTCCAGCTGCTGGATTCTGGGACGAAAGATGGAATTGAATATATATTTTGGTCCTATCAAGACGCAGAATATGATTATGCTATCTTGATTGAGGAGTCTGAGACAGGGATTATTTTAGGAAATAATGTATCAGAGGATTCAGCAAAAGAATGTTTTGAAAGGTTGCATTTTGAGATAAAAAAATAAACAGATCATAGGTGGGGGATAGGATTTTATTTGCCTCAATATCATTCTGTGAGTATACTAACAATTGTCAGTTATTGATCTTAGCTAATTTTAGAGTATCAATGCCAGTAGATCGAGAGATTGGAAATAATCTCTTGGTTTACTGGCATTATTGGTTGTCAGTTAATAGAAAGACTTTCAAAATTAAGAAAATGAAAAAATAACATTGACAAATAAAAACTACTCTGGTAGTATAAATGTATCAAACTACTACAGTAGTATAAGGAGGTATCTTTTATGGAGAATAAGCTTTTTGACTCAGAATTAAAGGTTATGGATGTCCTATGGAGAGAGGGAGATTCTACAGCAAAGCATATTTCAACCGTGCTGAAAGAAGAAGTGGGCTGGAATATGAACACGACCTACACACTGATTAAGCGCTGTATTAAGAAAGGTGCAATAGAGCGCTCGGAACCTCATTTTATGTGTCATGCGCGGATTCCGAAAGAAGAGGTGCAGAAAGCGGAGACGGACGAGTTGATCAATAAGGTATATGACGGTTCTGCGGATAAGCTGTTTGCAGCGCTGCTTGGCAGAAAGAAGTTATCGCCACAACAAATTGAAAATTTAAGGGACATTGTAGGAGAATTGGAATGAGGTGATGGTTCGTGAACTTATGGGAAATGAGCGTTTCTGGAGGGATTTTAATTTTGGTTGTCATTCTAATTCGCAGTCTGTTTTGGCAAAAACTCCCTGAAAAGGCTTTTCAAGTTTTATGGTTTCTTGTGTTGCTCAGGTTATTGATTCCATTTGCCATTCCATGTAAACTCAGCATTTATTCTGTAATGGAAAGGGAGGTAACAGTTACTGGAGATGAATATGACATAAACATTGTGGAAAAGGAATTAGAAGCAGATCCGAAGGAATATGGCGTGATCGACACGTTAAATAAGACAAGGGATATGGAAAGGGTGATAGAGGAGAGAGAGAAAGGTGAAATATTTGGATGGAAATACCTCTATCTTGTGGGAGTGTTGGTTTGTGCTGGCTATTATCTATTTTCTTATGTTAGATGGCGCAGAGAATTTCAGACTTCCCTTCCCATTGAAGACCAGACAGTGCAAGAGTGGGCAACAACTCTTCCTATCCTGCGCAAGGTTTCAGTCCGTCAGTGGGACAGAACAACAACACCTTTTACTTATGGGATTATCCATCCAGTCATTTTGCTTCCGAAGGCCCTGGAACGGGAGAAACCAGATTATTTAAAATTTGTGCTACTCCATGAATATATGCATATTCGCCATTTCGATACAGTGAAAAAAATTCTTTTGATTCTGGCATGTTGCATTCATTGGTTTAATCCACTGGTCTGGGTGATGAGTATCTTGGCAAACAGGGATTTGGAACTTTCCTGTGATGAAAATGTGATCAAGTATTTTGGCAGGGATATGCGCGCATCCTATGCATTGGCTCTGATCAGTATGGAGGAACAGAAAAGCATGGGAGTTGCTTGGGCAAATAGTTTTAACAAAAATGCAATGGAAGAAAGGATTGTTGCGATTATGAAAGAGAAAAAAGTATCTATCTTAGCATGTGTATTAGCCTGCGTTTTCACAGCAGGGTTTGTTTTGGTATTTGCCACTTCAACATTTGCAGAGAATCGAGTGACACAGGAAAGTTATGCGGTGCATGGAGACATCGTAGAAAGACAGAGATATTCTGCCAGTGAGGGTTTATCTTATCAGACAGGAGATTTTGAAGAAAGTTCAGGAACAGTACAACAGGTCGAGTCTGGATATAACAGAACAGAAGAGACATCTACAAATGAATTGGCAGCTAGCGCTTATGTAGTGAATCAGACATTAGATACAGCAGAGAATATCGCACAGGTCCAAGGTGAAGGAAATCAGACATATGAGGCAGCAAATGGAGCATTTGTAGATGGATATGTCATCGAAGTTCCGAAAGAGTATAGGGATTGGGGACTAACTGCAAATGCCAAGACTGGTGGATGGGAATATAATGGCAAACATGTGGCGATATTGTATGATGAGGGAATTTACACGTTCGCAGATGGAGAAAAAGAAAAAAAATTTGTATACCTTGAAGTCTGTCGGGATTCCAAAGGTAAGATAAATAGTATCCGTGAACGAGATAAAAAGCAGATACAGAAACTGTTGAAAAAAACTGGACTTGTGATAGAGTGAGGTAGAGCATCTAAATAAATGATAATGCAATAAACCGCTGGCAACAAAAAATGAATCGTAGTTGTCAGCGGTTAAAATATGATTTTATGAGAATCATCCTGTGAAAGATCGAAAATGTTCTCTCATAGAATAAAAAATAATCTATGCACTTATGATATTAGAAAACATGATTTATCACAGCCTTTGGCACAGTGAAATCGTAATTTTTATTTTGCAAGCAGAAGCATAATCTGGTTACTTCTAGCGATAAATTTGCCCATAGCATCCGGCGTGAGCGGGTGGTTGGCAAGAAGGGCCAGATCATAAAGCTGTTCACAGAAGACGGGTACATGCTCAGAATCCTTGTGCTCTAAAATATAAGTTACCAATTCATTGTTGGCGTTTAGAACCAGGGTCTGATCACCGCCGAACATAGATGGATCCATACCTGCCATGCCATACATTTTCATCATATCCTGCATTCTGCGTCCTTCTTCTGAGAGTGTGATTACAGAAGAAATCTCTGCATTTTTCAATTTTTCTACAGAAACTTTTAAGTTTTCATTGTTCAATGCCTTGCGGAACGTTTCCGTCAGAGTGTCTAAAGCTTCCTTTAACTCCTCTTCTGAGACTTCCTCTTTCAGAGAATCCGTGAGATCTGCATCAATGCGCACAAAACGGATCTTTTCATTTCTGCGTTCTAACTGGGTGATAAAGGAGGTATCGATATTGTGGTCTAAGATCACAGCATCCATGCCCTGTTCTTTGAACATCTTAATATACTGTCCTTGTTGCTGCTTGTCCGTCACATAGTAGATCGGTTTGCGACTGTCCTTTTCATCTTCTGGTTGTTCGGAATCAGTTTCATTTTCAGAATTGTTTTCAGATGATTCTGAGGTATCAGCGTCTCCATCTGCGGTTTCTGCATTTTCTTCCTCTACTTTCAGACATTCCGGCAGAGTCAGATATTTATCATCCAGGTTCTTAAACAGGATATAGTCGTTCATCTTATCACAGAATTTTTCATCTTTCAGACAGCCGAACTTGATAAACGGGCTGATATCATCCCAGTATTTTTCATAAGATTCTTTGTCTGTCTTGCACATCCCAGTTAATTTGTCAGCTACTTTTTTTGTGATATAATCAGAAATTTTTTGTACAAAGCCGTCATTTTGCAGTGCGCTTCGTGACACGTTCAAAGGAAGGTCTGGGCAGTCAATCACGCCCTTTAACAGCATTAAAAATTCTGGGATTACTTCCTTGATGTTATCTGCGATAAATACCTGGTTATTATACAGTTTGATCGTTCCCTCAATCGAATCGTATTCCGTGTTGATTTTGGGGAAGTATAAGATTCCTTTCAGATTGAACGGATAATCCATATTCAGATGAATCCAAAACAGAGGTTCTTTGTAGTCCTGGAATACTTTTCGATAAAAACTCTTATACTCTTCATCAGTACAGTCATTGGGGTGCTTTGCCCAAAGAGGATGTGTATCGTTTAGAGAGACTGGACGTTTTACAATTTTTGCTTTCTCAGTTCGGGGAGAGATCTCCACCTGTTCTTTGGTGCCATCCTCATTTTCTTTTTCTTCAAATTTTGCTTCCTCTATGATGGTTTCAATAACTTTGTCTTTTTCTGTCACTTCGTCGGCGGGAATAGTCTCATATTCTTCCTCTGCATTTTCTTTTGCCAGATAGATAGGGATTGGCATAAAGGAACAATATTTCTCAATGATTTCTTTTGCACGGTATTCGTTGGCAAACTCCAGACAATCCTCATTTAAAAATAAGGTGATCTCTGTGCCTACTGTGGTCTTAGAGCCATCCGACATATCAAATTCTGTTCCGCCGTCGCACTCCCAGTGGACAGGGGTAGCATCGTTCTGATAAGAGAGAGAATCAATGTGCACCTCGTCTGCCACCATGAAAGCAGAATAGAAACCAAGACCAAAATGGCCGATAATTTGTTCCTCGCTTGCTTTGTCCTTGTATTTTTCCAAGAAATCTGTGGCTCCAGAAAATGCAATTTGGTTAATGTATTCTTCCACTTCGTTAGCAGTCATTCCAAGGCCATTGTCGATGAATTTCAGAGTTTTTTCCTCTGGGTTTACCAGAATCTGGATTTTAGCCTCATAGTCAGCAGGAAGTTCATATTCTCCCATCAGATCCAATTTTTTCAGTTTTGTGATGGCATCACAGCCATTGGAAATTAATTCACGGAAAAAGATATCATGATCTGAGTACAGCCATTTTTTTATAATGGGAAAAATATTGTCACTGTTGATGGATAGATTTCCATGTTTGTTGCTCATAAAACTACACTCCTTTTTGTTATTTTCGTGTTTCTATCTTTTAATCTAAAAAGATTGTAATACCCATAAATCGAAAAGTCAATAGAAAATTAGCACTCTTTTCAAAGGAGTGCTAACAAAGCCTGGAAAAGCCAGGAAAATCAAGGGTTTGAGGAATTATAAAAAGTTTATAAACTGGAAACCTTTGTTGACACACAGTCGAATTTATCATAAAATGAAACAGCAGGATATCATTAATAGAATAAAGAGGTGACCGATGAGTAATCAGTTATTAAAAAAGTATGAAGCCATGGGATTTGATAAGGGGCAAATGGAAGAAATCCGTCAGGGGCTTGAAAAAGGACTGGATGTATCCTGGTATACTTCTGTAAATTATGACTGGTTTCAGATGGAGGAGATTAAGAAAGGGCTGGAGCGGGGGTTGGATGTGTCTGTCTACGCCAGACCAGAGATTTCTTATGACCGTATGCGTCAGATCCGCAAGGGTTTGAGGGATGGCATAGATCTGTCAGAACATCAAAAACTGGAAGCAGGATATCTCAGGCAGATTCGTAAGGCGAAACAAGGAAAAGTAAATATTTTTCCTTATATCAAGGAGGGCTATGAGCCAGACCAGTTGGAAGAAATCCGACTGGCTTTGGAGCATAAGGCAGATGTAAGCCTGTATCTGATCAAAGAATTTTTAGGGGAGTCCATACGGGAAATTCGACTAGGTGTGGAGGAAGGTTTGGATGTAACTGTATATGCCAAAATTAATTTTGGCTGGCAGCAGATGAGAGAGATCCGGCTTGGCCTGGAACGACGAGTGGATGTGTCCCTGTATGCGAAGGAGTTGTATCGTTGGCAGCAGATGAGAGAGATTCGGCTAGGGTTGGAAAATGGGCTGGATGTGTCTGCTTATAAGAGCATGATGTACTCCGCAAAAGAGATGGAGCAGATTCGTAAGAAGATGCTTGCACAGGCGGATACCAAAGAAGATATACAGTTTGAAATGCTGGAAGAACAGGCAAAATTGGCGTCCGAATGTCTGATAACAGTGAGTCAGGATAAGATGGAAGCATACGTAACATTGGAAAAAGGTTCTTGTAAGACGAAGAACGAGATTATGCGTTTGCTTGCAAAAGAGAATATTGTTTTTGGAATTAAACAAGAAAATATAGAGAAATATTTAAAAGAATCAGCTCATGCAACGAACCGTTTTCTGGCGGCAGAAGGGGTAAGGCCAGAGCGGGGCAAAGATGGGCATTATGAATTCTTTTTTAGGACAGGGATTCCACAAATCCCAGCGATTCGGGAAGATGGATCCATCGATTATCAAAATACGGTGTATTTTGAACAGGTGAAAGCAGGACAAGTTATTGCCGTATATCATGAGGCACAGCCAGGAATGGGTGGAAGGACTGTGGATGGCACAGAACTTCCAGCCCAGGGAGGACAGGAAAAGCAGATGTTAAAAGGAAGGGGATTTCTGCTTTCCCAAGATAAGAAGACTTATATTGCGAGAGAATCTGGAAAGATTGAGCTTAAGAATAATGAGATCACGATTCAGCCACTTTTGGTGGTGGATGAAGTGACCATCTCGACCGGAAACCTGCGTTTTAATGGTAGCATTTGGGTCAAAGGAAACGTGGGAAGTGGAGTGGTGATACAGTCCAAGGATGATTTGATCATTGAGGGAAATGTGGAGGCGGCCCATCTGCAAAGTGGACAGAAGATTGTTATTAAAAATGGTGTATCTGGTGGTGGTCTTGCTGTAATCGAATCGGCAGGAGATATTCATGGAAAATTTTTTGAGGGAGCTTCACTTACTGCAAATGGAGAGATCTGTGCTAACTATGTGATGAACAGCAATTTGATTGCAGGCAGAAAGATTGTCATTTCTGGTACAAGAGGGGCAATTATCGGTGGCAGCGCAGCAGCAGTCAATGGGATCGAGGCTCACCATATCGGGAACCGTGCTGGACTGCTTACCAGTATTTTCCTTGGAGTTAGCCAGGCTATGATTGAGAAAGAAGAAGAGGCAGAGATAAAATTAAAGAAACTTCAGTCAGAGCTTGCAATTTTTGAGGAAGCCTATAAGAAGTTGCAGAGGCAATATCCGCCAGAAGTCCGAAATGGAATGGATTTGTACTTAAAAGTGGAGCAGGCCACTTATATTAAGCGTAAGCAGATGGAACAGCAGATGGAGCGGACCAAGGAGCTGGAGGAAAAACGTAGCAAGGCGAATGAATCAAAAATGGTGGTGCATGGCGTTTTGAATGCTGGAACAGTGGTACAGATGAACGGAATGCATTGGAATGCGGTCAATTCTGTGAAAAATGTTACGGTACGCCTGTCATTCAAAGAGATTGGCGTATTTCGAAATTAAGGAGGGAACATATGGATCGGCATAAAATGTTGATTGTGGATGATTTGGAAAGCAACCGTATGGTTTTGGCGGAAATCTTTCGGGCAGATTATCAGATCCTGCAAGCAGAGGACACGGCGACTACACTACAACTACTGGAAAAACAAAATAAGGAGATCGCGGCTGTGCTGTTGGACTGGCATCTGTCTGGAGAAGACGGAAGTAAGATTTTAGAAGCGATGAAGAGAAAAGGGTGGATGAATCACATTCCAGTGTTGATTGTCACAGCAGAGAATTCCACAGAGGTGGAAAAGAAGTGTATTCAGATGGGAGCGTCTGATTTGATCAGAAAGCCGTTTGATTCAGAAGTGGTCAAGAACCGTGTCAATAATAACATATCCCTGTATGTGCACAAGAATCAGATGGAGGAGAAGGTACAAGAGCAGAATCAGATGCTTCGTAAACAGTATGCTGTGATGAAACTCCAGGCGGAGAAGTTAAAAAAGAGTAACGAGAAAATGATTGATATTGTGTGCAATATTTTGGAGCATCATTATCCTGAATTTTCGGAAAATACACAGATCACAAGAGAGATCAGCCGAATTATCGGCAAGAAGGTACAACAGAATTATCCAGAATACAAGCTGACAGACAAGGATGTTGAGGCCATAGCAGAACTTTCCTCCCTGCGGGATATTGGAAAGCTTTTAATTTCGGACCATGTATTGTATAAGCCAGCAAAGCTTACAAAGGAAGAAGCAGAATACATGAAGTCACATACCTCTAAGGGGTGTGAAATTATGAAAATGATGAAGGATCTGCAGTCGCCAGATTATCATAAAAAGAGTCTGGAAATTTGTCGGTATCATCATGAGCGTTACGATGGGACAGGATATCCAGAGGGATTAAAAGGAGATGAGATCCCAATTTCAGCACAGATTGTTTCTGTGGTTGACGCCTATCATGCTTTGATCAGTGAACGAATTTATAAGCGTTCTTATTCCAGAGAGGAAGCATATTATATGATTCTGGGTGGAGAATGTGGTATTTTTTCTCCTAAAATTATGGAATGTTTCCGTATGTCCAGAAAAGAGATGGAGGCAATTAATACAGATGAAGAAGAAAGTGCCTGAAAAGTATCAGAAAGAAAATTTTTTAAAAACGGAGAAAGAAGAGCATGGTTCGTAGAAATCCAGCAAAAGTGTTGATAGGATTTACTCTGTCCATGGTAGTCGGGAATTTTTTAGAAGTTTTATAATTACAGGCACTGTGATTGTGGGAAAAGTGGTAACAGAGGAAGCGTTTGCGGTAGCAGACGCTTTCTCTACGTTTATCATGTTGTCTGTGCAAGATGTTTCATTTTAATCTTTTCGTTGAGTTCGCGACGGGTCAATGTTATACTGGTATTACTGAATGATACAAAAGTAACCTACTTAAGGAGGAAAAGATTTGAAGGCAAAGGAAGTGAAAGTGTTAGATGAGATTTTAGAAGCTCATGATTATAGTCAGACAGCGATCATTGCAATTATGCAGGATATCCAGAAGGTGTACCGCTATCTGCCAGAAGAGATGCTCTGCTATATTGCCCATAAACTGCATCTGAGTGAGGCAAAAGTGTACGGTGTAGCAACATTTTATGAGAATTTTTCTCTGGAACCTAAGGGAAAATATGTGATTAAAATTTGCGATGGAACGGCATGTCATGTGCGTCAGTCCACTACAATTTTGGAAGAGATTCGCAGCATTCTTGGGGTTACGGCTGCAAAACCAACCACAGATGATATGATGTTTACAGTGGAGACGGTGTCCTGCTTGGGTGCCTGTGGACTTGCTCCAGTCTGCACAGTGAATGATGTGGTGCATCCAGCAATGACACCTGAGAAAGCGAGAGCATTGATTCAGGAATTAAGGGAAGGCAGGGATGCCGGAGAGGAGGCTTTCGATGAGAATTAATACAAGAGAAGAACTCGAAGCCAGAAGGAAAGTGTATGCGGCGTCCTTAAAGACCCAGAGAAAGCAGATTCTTATCTGTGCAGGAACAGGATGCGTGGCAGGAGGTTCCTTGAATATTTATGCCAAGATGCAGGAAATTTTGATGGAGCGAGGGATCAAATGTTCCTTGGTGTTAGAAAAGGAACCTCATGATGACAGTATTGGGTTAAAGAAATCTGGCTGTCATGGATTCTGCGAAATGGGTCCTCTGCTTCGGATAGAACCAGAGGGAATTTTATATGTCAAAGTACAGACAGACGATTGTGAGGAAATCATCGAAAAGAGTATTGTGGGAGATGAAATTATTGACCGTTTGGTGTACCATGATCAGGATGGAAAGGCTTATGAGAAACAGGATGATATTCCATTCTACAAGCAACAGACAAGGGTGGCTTTGGAGGACTGCGGAAGGATCAATGCGGAATCCATCAAGGAATACATAGCAGTGGGAGGGTACCGTGCTGTAGCAAAAGCATTGTTTGACATGACACCTCAGCAGATTGTGGACGAAGTTTCTGAGGCATCCTTGCGTGGGCGGGGAGGCGGTGGATTTCCCACTGGAAGAAAATGGTCCCAGGTTTTGGCGCAACAGGAAGAGGTAAAATATATTGTATGTAACGGCGATGAGGGAGATCCAGGCGCATTTATGGATCGCAGCATGATGGAAGGAGATCCCCACCGGGTGATTGAAGGGATGTTGATTGCTGGGATAGCCACAGGTGCGCATTATGGGTATATTTATGTGCGTGCAGAGTACCCACTTGCCGTGGAACGACTGCAAAATGCGATTCATAAAGCCCAGGAAAAAGGGCTGTTAGGAGAGAATATTTTAGGTTCTGGGTTTGATTTTGACTTGAAAATTAGTCAGGGCGCTGGGGCATTTGTATGCGGAGAGGGTTCTGCGCTTACGGCTTCTATCGAAGGAAATCGAGGGATGCCAAGGGTGAAACCGCCACGTACCGTGGAGAAGGGATTGTTTGAGAAACCTACTGTGTTAAACAATGTGGAAACGTACTGTAATGTTCCGCCTATCATCGATAAAGGTGCAAAATGGTATAAAACCATTGGACCAGACAACAATCATGGAACCAAGGCATTTGCACTTACTGGGAATGTGATGAATACCGGATTAATTGAGGTTCCAATGGGTACACCTCTTCGAAAAGTCATCTTTGATATCGGCGGCGGTGTCAAGGGTGGTGGATTTAAGGCAGTTCAGATCGGTGGTCCTTCTGGCGGCTGTCTGTGCATCAACCCCAGTGAAGATCATCTTGACCTGCATTTGGACTTTGATTCCTTGAAAAAGGTAGGGGCGATGATCGGAAGCGGCGGCCTGGTGGTGATGAACGACAAGAGTTGTATGGTGGAGGTTGCAAGATTTTTCATGAATTTTACGCAGAATGAATCTTGTGGCAAATGTATTCCCTGTAGAGAAGGAACAAAACGGATGTTAGAATTGTTAAATGATATCTGTGAAGGCCGAGGAACCATGAGACATATTCAACTTTTGGAGGAATTGGCAGAAACTATATCTGCGACAGCTCTCTGCGGGCTCGGAAAAACAGCAGCTTCCCCAGTAGTCAGTACCATGAAGTATTTTAAAGAGGAGTATCTTGCCCATGTGGTGGACAAAAAATGTCCGTCAGGCCAGTGTAAGGCGTTGGTAACGTTCCAGATTGATCCTGAATTGTGCAAAGGTTGTAGTAAGTGCGCAAGGCTCTGTCCTGTGGGTGCAATTTCCGGTGAGATCAAGACACCTTTTGTGATTGATACCAGCAAATGTATAAAATGTGGAGCCTGCAAAGAGGGCTGTAATTTCCACGCAGTGAAAGAAGTCTAGGAGGAGAACGGACATGGAAAAATATATGATCATTGATGGAGAGCGTGTACCGTTCACCGATGAGAAAAATATCCTTGCAGTCATCCGCAAGGCAGGAATTATCTTACCCACGTTTTGTTATTATTCAGATTTGTCTATCTATGGTGCCTGTCGTATGTGTGTGGTGGAGGATAATCGAGGAGGGATTGTGGCGTCCTGCTCAACTCCTCCCAAAAATGGTATGGAAATCCGTACAAATACACCTCAGCTTTACTATCATAGAAAACGGATTTTAGAGTTGCTCTTGGCTGCGCATTGTAGGGATTGCACCACCTGTGAAAAGAATGGAAAATGCAAATTGCAGGAGCTGGCAAACCGTTTTTCAATTCCTGGGGTGCGCTTTGAAAATACCAACCCCATACGTCCCATTGATACTTCCTCCAAGGCAATCGTGCGTAATCCCAATAAGTGCATTCTCTGTGGCGACTGTGTCAGAGTTTGTAGTGAGATCCAGCATGTGGGGGCCATTGATTTTGCTCACCGGGGTGCTGACATGGAGATTTCCACAGCATTTGGAAGAGATATCGCAGACACCAACTGTGTCAACTGTGGGCAGTGTGCGGCAGTGTGTCCTACTGGAGCCATCACCATCAAGAATGATACACATGATGTGTGGGAGGCAATTCATAATCCTAATAAACGGGTAGTGGTACAGATTGCGCCAGCAGTGCGTGTGGCAATCGGGGAAGGATATGGTTACAATCCAGGAGAAAACACGATTGGAAAGCTTATTGCATCTCTGCGCATGTTGGGCGTAGATGCCATTTTTGATACCTCTGTGGGGGCAGACCTCACCATTATGGAGGAGTCTCAGGAATTGGTGGAGAGTTTGGATGAAAAAGAACGAAAGTATCCACTGTTCACTTCCTGTTGTCCTGGATGGATCCGTTATGTGGAGACGCAGTACCCTCATGTAATGCCTTACGTTTCCACTGCAAAGTCTCCCATGCAGATGTTTGGAGCTGTCATAAAAGAATATTATAAAGAGCAGGATGAAAAAGAAGGCAAAGAAACAGTTTCTGTTGCCATCATGCCCTGCACAGCTAAAAAATTCGAGGCATCCAGAGAAGAATTTGTTCGAAATGGAGTTCCAGATGTGGATTATGTGCTTACCTCAGAAGAAGTTATTGGAATGTTCAAAGAGATCGGAATCCGCTTTGACCGTCTGGAACCAGAAGCATATGATATGCCTTTTTCTATCTATTCAGGGGCTGGTGTGATTTTCGGGGCTACAGGAGGTGTGACGGAAGCAGCAGTCCGTCGGGTTGTGGCAGACAAAAGTCCAAAAGCTTTGAAAGAGATTGAATTTATCGGTGTTAGAGGAATGGAAGGGGTCAAAGAGTGTGAACTTAATCTTGGGGAACGCACAATACGGATTGGGATAGTCAGTGGTCTTGGCAATGCGGATCGGCTGCTTCAAAAGATCGAGTGTGGTGAGGAGCATTTTGATTTTGTGGAAGTGATGGCATGTCCTGGCGGCTGTGTTGCTGGAGCTGGACAGCCCTTTGCTCGTTCTACAGAAAAGCGGATGCGTGCTGAGGGACTTTATAAGAATGACAAGGCGCTCCAGATTAAACGCAGTGAGGAAAATCCGTTGGTAGATACATTGTACCAGGATCTGCTAAAAAATCGAGAGCATGAATTGCTGCATGTGAGCTATATGCATGAATAGCGTAAGTTCCTCCTGTATGGTGCATTGGAACAGGTAAAGAATTTTAATGTATATGCCGAAAAACATAAAAAGAAAGGAGGACAGCTATGAACGTTTCACTTACAAGTATCGCTACAAATACTTATAAAAAGGGTTCGGTGTTTGCTGGAGGTCTTCCTGTGCTGCAAAATAATGGGTTAAAGAGCACCCAAGAGAAGGCAGAACGTCAGCAGAAAGCGCAGAACGAAGTTGCATTTTGGGAGAAGCAGAAGGAGAATCTCAAGACGAAGGAATGTGATTCTGTGGAAGAGATTGCCGAAAAGCTAAAGGCCCTGCACAGTTATGAGGATGAGATTGCGGCTGCGAAGGAGTCCTTTAACAACGAGCAGATGTGGCACATCATGGATGAGGCAGAAGAGATTGGCGAGAAGATTGCAGAGGCTGCGGAGAAGATGGAACCCAAGACTCCGGAAGAGAGAAAGGAAGAAGCTGTCGAGGAAGCTTTGGAGACAGAGGAAGACAAGGGTGTATTGGAAGATATGCTGGACGAGGTTGTAGAGGCTTCCGAGGACGTTACAGATTTGACAGAAGAACTTGCGGAGATGGAAGAAGAGACCGAGAAGCAGAAAGAAAATCTAGAACAGACGGAAAATCTTACTGAGGAATCTCAAGATGTTCCCAAGGGCAAAGGTGCTTTGGCAAAACTTTCCGAAGAGATTCAGGAAATCGAAGAGGAGAAGCAGCAGGCGGTGGAGGAAGAGAAACTTGCCGCAAGGCAGGCAAGAAATCTGGAAGCCTACCAGACTGTGGATCGCAGATACAGATATCAGGCTATGGATCTGAAAGTTTGATAAGGCAATGGCTGCCATATAAAGATAATGGTTGCAAGAAACGGACGGATTGTTAGGAAAACCGTTGTTTTGTGCAGAACCATTGCTTTATATGGCAGCTTTGTCTTTTATTGCACAGAATCAGGATGAATTTTTATGGAAAACACTGGACTATTTTGACAAAATATGATTAAATATGGTTAAGTATGTTAAATGCATGATGGTGTGTTTGACATGATTAAATTTGTATATATTGAAAGGAGTCTTAAAATGATTTACACTAAGGAAGTCGAAAATATGTGTCCTGTAGCTAAGGGCGCAAAACATGAACCCGCTCCAATCCCAGAAGAAGGAAAATGGGTTCATTCCAAGAAGATTGAAGATATTTCTGGTTTTACACATGGTGTAGGCTGGTGTGCTCCACAGCAGGGGGCATGTAAGCTTTCTCTGAATGTAAAAAATGGTGTAATTGAAGAAGCTTTGGTTGAGACCATTGGATGTTCTGGTATGACCCATTCCGCAGCTATGGCAGCAGAGATTTTACAGGGTAAGACAATTCTGGAGGCATTGAATACGGACCTTGTCTGTGATGCAATTAACACTGCAATGAGAGAGTTGTTTTTACAGATTGTCTATGGCCGTACCCAGAGTGCATTTTCTGATGATGGTCTTGCAGTTGGCGCAGGTCTGGAAGATTTAGGAAAGGGACTTCGTTCTCAGGTTGGAACCATGTATGCAACAAAGGAAAAAGGTGTTCGTTATCTGGAAATGGCAGAGGGATATGTAACTGGTCTTGCATTGGACGCAGATAATGAAGTGATCGGTTATCAGTTCGTAAGCCTTGGCAAAATGACTGACTTCATCAAGAAGGGTGATGATCCAAATACAGCTTGGGAGAAAGCAAAAGGACAGTATGGCCGTGTAGCAGACGCAGCTAAGATCATTGACCCAAGAGAACAGTAAGGAAAGGAGAACGAATACAATGGCTTTATTTGAATCATATGAGAGAAGAATTGACCAGATTAATTCCGTATTAAACAGTTATGGGATCAGCTCTATCGAAGAAGCTGAGAAAATTACAAAGGATGCTGGACTTGATGTATACGAACAGGTAAAGAAGATCCAGCCGATTTGTTTTGAAAATGCATGTTGGGCTTATACAGTAGGTGCAGCAATTGCAATTAAAAAAGGTGCTAGAAGAGCAGCAGACGCAGCAGCAGCTATCGGAGAGGGACTCCAGGCATTCTGTATTCCAGGTTCTGTAGCAGATCACAGAAAAGTAGGACTTGGCCACGGAAATCTTGGTAAAATGTTGTTGGAAGAAGAGACAGAGTGTTTCTGCTTTTTGGCTGGACATGAGTCCTTTGCAGCAGCAGAAGGCGCGATTGGTATCGCAGAAAAGGCAAACAAGGTGCGTCAGAAACCTCTGCGCGTAATTCTGAATGGTCTTGGAAAAGATGCAGCACAGATTATTTCTCGTATTAATGGATTTACTTTTGTAGAGACAAAATATGACTACAAGGAAGCAAAGTTAAATGAAGTATATCAGAAAGCATATTCCGATGGACTTCGTGCAACTGTAAAATGTTATGGTGCTGATGATGTGCAGGAAGGTGTTGCAATCATGCATCATGAAAATGTTGGAGTATCCATCACAGGAAATTCCACGAACCCAACACGCTTCCAGCATCCAGTAGCAGGTACATATAAGAAAGAATGCAATGAGCAGGGCAAGAAGTATTTCTCAGTTGCATCTGGCGGTGGTACAGGACGTACGCTTCATCCAGATAATATGGCAGCAGGTCCAGCTTCTTATGGAATGACAGACACCATGGGACGTATGCATTCTGATGCTCAGTTCGCAGGTTCTTCTTCTGTTCCAGCGCATGTGGAAATGATGGGCTTGATTGGAATGGGTAATAATCCAATGGTGGGAGCTACCGTTGCAGTGGCAGTTTCCATCGAGGAAGCAGCGAAGGAAGGTAAGTTCTAAATATACCTTATGAGTCGAAAATGCCAGAAGGCAGATAAGTACCGTAATCTCCAGGGGTTGCGGTACTTTTTTCATGCCCAAAAGAGAAAATGGAAATTGGGTGTGGCAAGTCCTGGGATGTGGAAAAATTTGGTGAGTAGGACACAGGTAGGTAACAGGTAGGTAACAAGGAACAGGTAACAAAATTTTGCGGGAGAATGAGATGGTACAACAAAGTTGTAACACGAAACAAGAAATAAATGGTATACTTCAATAACCATAAAAGAAGGTGTTACAAAAATACTTGACCATTTTACTCATATAGAATTATGATAAGGACATATCAAAAATGCGATATCACTTAAGGGACATAAGAGGAAGACAGTAAAGTGTAGGCAGATGGTAAATAGATATTAGTATCCAAAAGATTCTTGTTTTCTCATATAGAAGGCGCAGTAACATTGTTTTTAATAGTATGTGGGCGCTGTGGTAAGGAACATTTACAGCAATAGATCGGCATTTCACAGCAATTAAATGGTGTTGATATTTTGAGTGGATTATAATAAAATGTCTGTCATTGATAATGATTAGGAGGTGGAAAATTGATCCATATTGCAATCTGTGACGATGAAAAATATATGTCCGATCATATAAAGACAATGTCCTCCGATTTTTTTCGTAAAAAGAACAGGGAAGTTAACCTTTGGACGTTTTCTGGAGGTAAGGAATTGCTGGAATACGACGGACCGATCGATATCCTGTTTTTGGATATCCAAATGGAGGATATCGATGGTATGAAAGTAGCAAGGAAACTGAGGGCGGATAAATTTCAAGGATATCTGATCTTTGTTACAGTACTAAAAGAAATGGTATTCCAGTCTTTTGAGGTGCAGGCCTACGATTATCTGGTCAAGCCGGTGGAAGAAAAACAGTTTGAGAAAACAATGGAGCGTCTTTACGCTTCCATGCAGAATGCAAGTGAAGACAGTTTGCTTGTGCAAAAGGGATATGAGGGACGCATTATTCGTAAGGATGAGATTGTTTTTTGTGAGATCATAAACCGAAAAATATATTTGAACCTGACTTCATCGGAGGTCGTCGATTATTATGAAAGGATTGAACATCTGGAAACAAAACTGGACAACCATTTTTTTCGATGTCACAGAAGCTATCTCATCAATCTGAAGCATTTAAAGGGATATAAGAATGGAATTGCATCTATGGATAACGGTAAAGAGATACCTGTATCACGGTTGCGGAGCAAGGAATTTTCTAGTGTTGTTTTGCAGTATATGAAGAATATGTAAGAAATTTTACATATGGGGTAGATAAAATGGCTGAGTATTCTATATCTACTGATGCCTGGTACAAGCTATGTCTGGTAGATTCTGAGAATACATAACATTAGAATAGGAGTGAAAAAATGAATACAAGTAGAAATGATTTTGGAACGGACATTGAGGCAGTTATAACAAGTTTTAATCAAGGAACAATGATTCTTGAAGCTGTTGAATCTTTGTGCAACCAAACAGTGTTACCACAAAAAATTATAATTGTAGACGATGGATCCACAGATGATGTGTCAATTCGTGTATTAAAAGATATTGAAAAGAAGTCGGATTTACCAATTCCCATAATGATACATTATCAGGAAAATGCAGGAGTATCCTCTGCAAGAAATGCAGGTATTAAGAAAGCGCAGGCGCCAATGGTGTTAATATTAGATGGGGACGACAGGTTGGCACCTAAATTTATAGAGTATGTAAGCCAGATGCTTCATGACAATCCATCTATGGTGGCAGCGTCTTCCTGGATGCATACATTTGGGGTTTTAGATGCAGTTGTCTGTCCTTCTGGAGGAAAAATAAGTTCATTTTTATCCCATAATTGTTGTCCAGCAACACATATTCTTCGTCGGGACAAACATATTCAATGTGGAGGATATGATGAATCTATGCGTTCTGGTTTTGAAGATTGGGATTTCTTTTTAAGTATGTTGGAAACTTCTCCAGAATCCTCGATTGGGATTGCTGATAAACCGTTGATTCAGTATCGTACAGCTCCTGCTTCATCGAATGTAAAAAGCATGAATAAGCGACTTGAACTTATGCGTTTTATGATCGAAAAGCATAGAAACAGCTATCATGAGCATATTGTGGATGCACTGTTGGGAGTGGAAGCTATATCAAATTTAAGGTTATACAATTGGGAAAATGAAGTAACCCATGCAATAACAAAACATCAGGAATTAAGCCAATCATCAATTGATTTTTTGAAAAGCCCAACGTATGGTGATGGAGGAATGGCTTCGGCTGTTCGGATTGTTTCAATAGGAGAAGCAAGATATTAAGCCGGATGGAAGACCTAATATACACATCAGAGGTAGCGTTCTTTTAAGCAGGTTGTTGCACAGAACTGAAGAGCGAAAGATGCATCATTACGTTCTCCAGTTCTGTGTAAATTTTTTTCATAATTTTCCGTTTTCATCTCACTAAAATGAAAGGATGATTTTCTCTAAGGATAAAAGTATCAAAAACTACTTCAATTCTTCTTTGTCACCATCAATTTCCCATAAAGACATATTGAATCCATTTAGAGTGCATATATAATACAGATCATCCGCAGTCTTGCACATTGGCCACATGCCATTGAAGGATTTGCCATCATGTACAACTCTAAAAAGCTCTTTGATCTGTGTGATTTCGCCAGATTTGTATTCGTAAATGCCAGCTTTTGTCGCACATGCGATGGTATCCTTCCATACAGCCATAGGTGGCATAACTTCCTTGTTATTTTTTTCAAACATCATTTTCACAAACTCTTGCAGTCCTTCCTCCGGTTTCTGTTCTTCCAAGGTTTCTGCATTTAAACATGTATAGATCTCTTTTCCATATACAAGGAATTGTTTCTGGGTTTTTAAGAATCCCATAGTTAGATCGTATGGAAAGTTCTTAACTACTTTCTCCGAATTTAAATCATACAGCAGACATTTTTCTGGCCCTGCCAGAGCGATAATGTTATCATTTACATATTTGACAGTAAATAAGTTATCCTGATTTTCGAACTGTGTGTAAACCTCCTCCATATCAAGCTCTTTATAGAAATCTGCCCCAATCTGGTACACACGCACAACATACTCTCCAGTGTGTTCCTTTTCCTCATCAGAAAAGATTACAATCGCTTCTATTCCGGCTTCTCTTTCTCGGAGATCACCAGCTCTCAAAGAACTTCCTGCCATCAATTCCTCTGGTTGAAGCAACATCGTTTCCCAGGAATTCCCATGATCGGTGCTTTTCCATGCTATGACATGATGATCTGTCAATTCGCTATTATAATCGTTATCTGTAAGAGCATAGATTTCACCGTCATTGCCAGCCAGCAAATCAAAATAATAAGAGTGTCCCACATTTACTTTAGCTCCGATGCCATCTATCTGTGACTCTGCTTTATTCGATTGAATGATGATTCCATGGATAGCGACACCTGCAAATACGGTAACAGAAGAAGCGACTAAGATGATTAGAGTAACCATAGCGGCGCTGAGATTTCTTTTTGCCCAGGTCCTATGTGGGGCTTTATTTTGTGTATAACCTTTTGAAAGCTCATTCAAAATTGCCTGATCAGCGGCATCTGATAATTTTATCTTATCCATCTGTTCATGATATTTTTTCATAAATTCATCCATTATAATAATTCTCCTTTCAATTTGATTTGTAAATGTTTTCGAGCTCGTTGCATCCGAGATCTTACTGCAGATGCGGTGATTTTCAAAATCTTGGCAATATCTTCTGAAGAATATCCTTCATAATAGTATAGATAAATAACGGTTCGTTCTTTGAAAGACAATGACATAACTATTTCTAATAGATCCAGTGATTCTGTATCTGGCACAGGAATACGGTCCGACAATTCTTCATTTCTATGACGGTTCCAAAATTTTAGACGATTTTTACATTCATTGGCTGTCACTGTCAAAAGCCATGCTCGTTCTTTTCCTGGGGAAATAGAAATACAATGTTCCATCATTTTGATAAAAACATCATGACAAACATCTTCCGCTTCCGCTTGAGAATGTAGATATGTCAATGCCAGCCGATAAACTGAGTTTTTGTTGTCATTGTAAACTTGCGTTATATTCATACCAATCGCCTCCTTTTTTGAGTATTCATATATATAACAATTCAGATAGTGTTTTTGTCCCATAATATCAAATTCTTTTCATTTTTTCATATGGGATAACATGTATTCTTTTAAATAACATTATTTTTATAAGTTTACTCGTAGAAAAAGATACGAATAAGTCTAGAGAGGGACAGGAACTTATTTGAAGTAAAGAGCATCTGAATATTACAGACGCCCTTTGATATAGATAATGTTGCTTTTATTT
>CAJTVT010000008.1:0-29480 GCA_910580015.1 uncultured Lachnospiraceae bacterium | reverse complement strand
TCTGTATTTAGAAGTAACACACATGATTATATTTTGAACAAATTTTCTGTTTCATAATTTTCCGATTTTGTCCTATTAAGAATGATTGGATGATTATGTCTAAGGATGGAAGTATAGAACATTACTTTAATTCTTCTTTGTCACCATCAATTTCCCATAAAGACATTTCTATATCTCCAATTGTGCATAGATAGTACAGACCATCCGCAGTTTTGCAAATTGGCCACAAGCCATTGAAAGATTTTCCATCATGTACAACATCTGAAAGCTGTTTGAACTGTGTGATTTCTCCAGCCTTATACTCGTAAATGCCTGATTTTGTCACAGATGCTATGGTATCATTCCATACAGTCATTGGTGGCATAACTTCCTTGTTATTTTTTTCAAACATCATTTTAACAAATTCTTGTAGCCCTTCCTCTGGTTCCTGTTCTTCCAACGTTTCTGTATTTAAGCATGTATAGATCTCTTTTCCATATAGAAGGAATTGATCCTGAGTATTGAAACATCCCATGGTCAGGTCGTATGGTAGATTTTTGATCACTTTCTGTGTATTTAAATCATATAGCAGACATTCTTCTATCCCTACCAGAGCGATAGTGTTATCATTCACATATTTGACTGCAAACAAGTGATTCTGATTTCCGAACTGTGTGTAAACATCTTCCATATCAAGCTCTTTATAGGAATCTGCTGCAATTTGATACACACGCACAACATACTCTCCAGTGTGTTCCTTTTCCTCATCAGAAAAAATTGCAATCGCTTCCATTCCATCTTCTCTTTCTCGGAGAGCGCCGGCAGTCAGAGAGCTTCCTGCCTTCAATTCATCTGGCTGAAACAGCATTGTTTCCCAGGAATTTCCATGATCTGTGCTTTTCCATGCTATGACATGATGATCTGTCAGTTCATTATCATAATCGTTATCTGTAAGAGCATAGATCTCACCAGCATTGCCAGCCAACAAATCATAATAATAAGAGTGTCCCACATTTACTTTAGCCCCAATGCCATCTACCTTTGACTCTGCTTTATTTGATTGAATGATGATTCCACGGATAGCAACACCTGCAAATACGGTAACAGAAGAAGCGATTAAAATAATTGCGATAATCATAGCGGCGCTTAGATTTCTTTTTGCCCATGTCTTATGTGGAGTGTTATTTTTTGTATAACCATCGAGAAGCTCATTCCCAACCGTGGGATCAGCAGCATTCGTTAATTTAACTTTATCCATCTGTTCGCGTTGTTTTTTCATATTTTCATTCTTCATAATAATTCTCCTTTCGACTTTTACATTCTGTTACTGTAAACTTGTGTGGTATCTATATCAATCGTTTCTTTTTTGAGTACTCATATATATAACAATTCAGGTAGTGTTTTTGTCCCGTGATAAAAAATTATTTTATTTTTATATGAGATGAAATGTTGAATGTAATAGGTATGAAGATATATGATAGAATATTGTCGTGGAACAAGTTAGATATGCCTTGATATATATGGATTTGAATTATTCAGTTTATGTTAAATAAAATATATTTGTTATTGTGTTTCCAGGTCTCAAAATAGGTCGTTTGTATATGCACAGAAAGTAAAATTTACGTGTTTCAAAATAGGAAATGGTATGGTATAATAATAAGTCGTATTAAACATTTTGTGTGCAGAGAACCGGTTCGAAGAAACAGTTAGAATCATTTCACATTCGTTTGGAAGAGGTATCACAGACTGTGCAGTAAAAATAAAGAGAAAGGAAGAAACCCGTAACATAGGATTTCTGGATAGGGATATACAAAAATGAAACTAGGAATCGTTGGATTACCCAATGTGGGAAAGAGCACCTTATTTAATTCATTGACAAAGGCAGGGGCAGAATCTGCGAATTATCCATTCTGTACGATAGACCCAAATGTTGGGATTGTGACTGTCCCAGATGAACGTTTGAAAAAATTGGGGGATTTGTACCAATCCAAGAAAGTGACACCTGCGGTGATTGAATTTGTGGATATTGCAGGTTTGGTAAAAGGGGCTAGTAAAGGAGAGGGACTTGGAAATCAGTTTTTGTCCAATATCCGTGAGGTGGATGCGATTGTTCACGTGGTTCGATGTTTTGAGGATAGCAATATTGTTCATGTGGATGGCAGTATCAATCCAGTGCGTGATATTGAGACAATCAATCTAGAACTGATTTTCTCAGATATTGAAATTTTAGAGCGCAGAATAGCCAAAACAAGTAAAGGTGCCAGAATGGACAAGACTCAGGCAAAAGAATTAAAATTGTTAGAGCGTGTGAAAGCACATTTGGAGGATGGTAAGCTAGCAAAGACGTTTGAGTTGGAGGATGAGGACGAAGAAAATTGGTTTAAAGAGTATAATCTTTTGACTGCAAAGCCAGTAATTTATGCCGCAAATGTGGCAGAGGGAGATCTGGCAGATGATGGGGCAGAAAATGTTTTTGTTCAGGAAGTGCGGAACAATGCCGCAAAAGAAAAATGTGAGGTATTCGTTATCTGTGCCCAGATTGAGCAGGAAATTGCCGAGTTGGATGAGGAAGAGAAAGCAATGTTTTTGGAAGAGCTGGGATTAAAGGAATCTGGCTTAGAAAAGTTAATTAAGGCAAGCTATAGCTTGCTGGGACTCATTAGTTATCTCACTTCTGGAGAGGATGAGACAAGAGCTTGGACAATCAAGCAGGGAACGAAAGCGCCTCAGGCAGCAGGGAAAATTCATTCTGATTTTGAACGGGGATTTATCCGTGCAGAGGTAGTTAATTATCAGGATTTATTGGATTGCGGCTCTCTTGCAGCAGCAAAGGAAAAAGGTCTTGTTGGACTGGAAGGGAAAGAATACATCGTGAAGGATGGAGATGTTATTCTGTTTCGGTTCAATGTTTAAGAAAGGAACAATGATAGAATGAAAGCAGAAAACAGAAATTTTTATCGTTCATTAGCTTCACTGGTAATTCCCATTACCATACAGAATTTTATCACCAATGCAGTGAATTCCGCAGATGTATTTATGTTGGGGTATGTAGGGCAGACGGAATTATCGGCGGTTTCCTTGGCAAATCAGTTCCAATTTTTGTTGTCAGGATTCTTTTTTGGTATTTCTTCTGGAGTGGTAATGCTGGCTTCCCAGTATTGGGGAAAAAAGGATACAAATTCTATCCAGGCAGTGATGGGAATTGCTACAAAAATTGCTTTGGCAATTACATTAATCTTAGCGATTGGTGCAGTTACCGTACCAGAATCTATGATGGGGATTTATACCAATGATAGGACATTGATTACAATCGGTGCCTCCTATCTTCGGATTGTGGGAATATCTTATGTGTGTATGAGTTTTTCGCAGGTGTATCACTGTACGCTGCGAAGTATGGAGCGGGCACAGTTAAGTACGGTGATTAGTTCGGTTGCTCTGCTGTTGAATGTGGTGTTAAATGCTGTATTTATTTTTGGTATTGGCGGTGCACCTAAATTGGGAGTAATAGGAGTTGCGGTGGGTACAACGGCAGCACGTGTGGCGGAACTTGTGTTGTGCCTTGCAGATGCAGTCAGGGGTAAAATATTTCGGATGGATTTAAAAATCATGTTTGGCAAGAATAAACTTTTATTTGCAGATTTTTGTAGATACTCTTTACCAGCATTGGTAAATGATTTTGCCTGGACATTTGCATTTTCTACATATTCGGTGATTATGGGGCATATGAATGCGGATGTAGTTGCTGCAAGTTCTGTTGCAACCACAGTTCGAAATTTGTGTACCATTTTGTGTTTTGCTCTGGGTTCTGGTGCTTCGGTTCTTCTTGGCATAAGGATTGGAGAGGGAAGATTGGAAGAAGCGAAACAAGATGCAAGAAAGTCCTGTCAAGTAACGCTTATAATTGGTATTTTGACAGGTGTGATAATCCTTCTGCTTCGTCCGGTGGTGTTTATGTGCTTTTCCTTGACAGAGCGTGCTGTGGGATATCTGGATTTTATGCTCTGGATCAGCGCATATTATGTGGTGGGGCAAGCAATGAATACGCTACTGATTGCTGGAGTTTTCCGGGCTGGAGGAGATTCAAGATTTGGTATGATCTGTGATATTATAGTAATGTGGTGTATCAGCGTTCCATTAGGTTTTTTAAGTGCATTTGTATGGAAGCTGCCACCTATGGCTGTGTATTTTATATTGTGTCTGGATGAATTTTGGAAAATACCAGTGGTTTATGTTCATTACAAAAAATTTGGTTGGCTCAAAGATATTACCAGGAAACTGTAATAGCGAAAAGTATGCCAGAGAATATTGATAATATAAGAGCATATATAGAAACGCTTATGTTGTTAGGGGGAATTCTTGATGAAAGTAAAAAAGAGATCGATACAAGGAATTATCTATGTCCTGCTCCTGCTGGTGGCAATTATTATCTTATTCCAGTGGTATACCAGACAGAATGAAAGGCGCATGGAAGAACGGAACAAAAATTATGCTACAGACTCTGCACGGCTGACAGCGACCAAAATAGATGAGGAGTTTAAGAATGCACTGGATTTGATTAATACTTACACCTATTTTCTGGGAGAAAGTATGTCTGAACCTGTCATCAACGCCAAAATGCTAAAAGAAATGGAGAGTAATTCACAATTTGACGCACTGATGTTTTCCGATATCAATGGAAAGGATTATGCATCGGATGGGCGGACAGCCAATGTGGTGGAACGAGAATTTTTTCAGAGCGGGATTTCAGGAGAAAGCGGCATAGAGATTGTGTTTGATTCGAATTTTTTTGATGAGACAATGGCGAACTTTTATGCACCAGTCCGTTATAAAGGGGAAATCGTAGGAGTGCTGCGTGGGGCATATTTGGCAGAAGAATATTTGCGAGATATGCTGTATACCACATATTTTGGTGAAGAGGCAGGTGTGTTTCTCTGTATGCCAGATGGCAGGGCGATTGCAAGCTCAGATGATAAAACTTATACAACAGATCTGCTTGATGTATTAGTGGAAGGACAGATTATTGATATCCACACTGCTGATGAGGTGAGAAAGGTATTTGAAAATGGGCAGGAAGGCGCATTTGTCTGTGAAAAGGGAAGTAAGATTGATAATATTTGTGCGATGTATCTTCCAAATCATCATTATGTTTTAGTCCAGACGTTTCCAGAAAATATCACCCAAAACATGATAAAGGTTGAAAATATCGTTAGTTTTCAATTAGAGGCGTCGATGTTTGTGTTGTTTGCTATCTATGTGGTGGCTTTGATTATACGGGCCGGCAGTGAAAAGAAAGTATTAGAACGGGAAAATCGGGAGATGGGTTATATTATCAGTGGTGTGAGAACCTTGTTTTCCCGCTTTACCATGGTTGATTTTAAAGAAGATACGTATCAATATTTATCAGGAAGCAAGCCTCAGGATGAGAATTTTGCGATCAGTGGAAAGTATCAAGATTTTGTGAAGTATTTGAGTTCTTTTGTAATAGAAGAAGCTCAACGGCAGGAATTTGTGAAGCGGATTGATAAGGCATATATTGTCAGAGCCTTGGAAAAACGGGGCGATCTTCGTTTTGAATCACATGTGATGTATGATGACTGTGCGGAATGGGAGCATGTGAATATTGTCTGTCTTGAGAGGGAAAATGGAAGAGCTGTGAAAGTGCTGTTTATCCGACAGAATATTACAGATATCAAGGAAAATGAGCTGCGTATTCAAGCAGAAATTGCGCTTGCAAGCAGGAAAGAGAGACAGTACCAGATAGCTATAACATCAAGCGCAATCTGCACCTTTGAATTTAATTTAACCCAGGACAGCATTGAAAAAGAGATTGTCCGTCGTTTGGACGGTCAGGAATTACCCCTTTTGGAAACAGTGGGACTAAAGGCGCCATGCAAGGTGTCTGAGTTTTTTGAACGGTGGAAGCAATTTGTTTTGGAGGAATCCATAGAGGAATACAGTTCTGTGGTTAATCTCCAATATTTAGAATCCTGTTTTGAGCAGGGAAATGCAGAAGTAGATGTGGAGTACTGGTGTGAAGGTATATTGGGAAGGACAATTTGTGTACGGCAGTCATTCCTTATGACACAAGAGAACGATACGAATGACATTGTGGTTATGGTTGTATCGAAGGAAATTACGGAAAGTGTCAAGAAGCAGCGAGAGCAGACACAGGCATTGCAAGATGCGCTTATGCAGGCTCAGCACGCAAATAAGGCTAAGACCACATTCTTGTCCAATATGTCCCATGATATCCGAACCCCTATGAACGCTATCATAGGATTTGCAACCATTGCCGTTAGCCATATTGATAATAAGGATCAGGTTAGAGATTGTCTGCACAAAGTACTTTCTTCTAGTAATCATCTCTTGAGTTTGATTAATGATATTTTGGATATGAGCAGAATTGAAAGTGGAAAAGTGCAAATTAAGGAACAAGAATGTAATATTTCTGAGCTGATGCATAATTTGGTCAACATTATTCAACCACAGGTGAAAGCAAAGCAGTTGGAATTATTTATTGATACGTTTGAGGTAGTTAACGAAGATGTCATAGCGGATGCTCTAAAATTAAATCAAGTTTTTATCAATTTGCTCAGCAATGCGGTAAAATATACACCAGCAGGTGGTACTATTAGTTTTCGGATTATGCAAAAAACCACATTCCGTCATGGGTATGGGGATTATATTTTTATCATCAAAGATAATGGCGTTGGAATGTCTTCAGAATTTGTAAAGCATATATTTGAACCCTTTGAACGAGAGGCAACAGTGACACAATCTGGAATTCAAGGAACAGGTCTTGGCATGGCAATTACCAAGAATATTGTGGAAATGATGAGTGGTACGATTTCGGTTGAGAGTGAGCTTGAAAAGGGAAGTGCTTTTACAGTTGAACTAACCTTAAAGCTTCAGGATGTGGAGAAGAACGCGGAACAGATCAAAGAACTTGACGGTCTACGAGCAATGGTAGTGGATGATGATTTTCATGTCTGTGACAGTGTGAGCAAAATGCTTAAGAAAATCGGAATGCGTGCAGAATGGACGACTTCGGGTAGAGAGGCGGCTTATCGAGCGAAAGTCGCTTTTGAGGAAGGAGATTCCTATCATACGTATATTATTGACTGGCAGATGCCAGAGACTAGTGGAATAGAGACAGCAAGAAAGATCCGTAGTGTTGTGGGAGAGGATGCTCCGATCATTATCTTAACAGCTTACGATTGGACAGATATTGAGGAAGAGGCAAAAGAGGCTGGAGTTACTGCGTTCTGTGCAAAACCGCTGTTTATGTCTGATTTGAAATCTGCTTTGCTGGCAGCAAACAGCTTGGTGGAGAAAAAAGAAGATACAGCCGTATGGAGACTGGCAGATTTTAGCGGAAAGCGGGTATTGCTAGTGGAGGATATTGAATTAAACCGTGAAATTGCAGAACTGATTTTGACAGAAGCAGGATTTACTGTGGAGTCTGCGCCAGATGGAACGGATGCTGTGGCAATGGTGAAGAAAGCAGAGGAATATTACTATGATGTGGTATTGATGGATGTACAGATGCCCATTATGGATGGGTATGAAGCTACAAGAACCATTCGAAATCTGCCCAGAAAAGATGTGAAAGATCTGCCTATTATTGCAATGACAGCCAATGCGCTTGAGGAAGATAAGGAAGCAGCATTGAAAAATGGTATGAATGCTCATCTTGCGAAACCAATTGATATGCAAGCATTTATGGAAATGCTTAGTCGTTTTCTGAAATAAAAATAATACACAATTATTATAGAAACAGCCCTATTTCGCATCTTGTTGAAAGGGCTGTTTTTATTAAATTAGAACGCGCCTTAAGAATCGTTTTGTTCTTGCATGTAATAAAATTTGATATATATATATAAAATAGTGAAAAAAAATCTGAAAGCCAGAATTCTTACCTGGATTAAGTGTTTGATTTTTATAGACTTACTTCTTTTTTACTGTGACGCGCATGCGGCTTTTCACGCCATCTTCGCTGGCATAAATATAAGCTTTTCCAGCATCATGCCCATAGATTGTTCCATTTTCATCTACAGTAGCGATACAAGTGTTGGAACTTGAGAAGGTTGGTTTGTTTCCAGAAGATACAGATACGTTGACTGTTTTTTTCTTTCCTGCGGTAAGGGTAATCTCGCTTTTCTCAAAGGTAATAACCGGCTTTTTTACGATGACCTCACAGGTCTTACTGACATCGTCGACGGTCACGGTGATAATTGCTGTGCCGTTTTTTAAAGCAGTCACTGTTCCTTTACTATCCACGACAGCCACGCTTTTTCGATTACTTTTCCATTTAGGAATGCTTTTTGAGGTGGATTTGACAGACAGACAAAACATTCGGTTTCGGTAGAGTGAGATAGAACTTTTGTTCAAAGTTAACCGAGGACTTTTTACATAAACGGTACAGCTTGCAAAGGAATTGTCTACAGATGCTGTAATGGTAGCCGAGCCTGGTTTTTTGGCAATAATAATTCCTTGGGAATTTATTTCTGCGATGCTCTTCTTGTTGGAGCGGAATGTGATTGGATGTCCCGTGGAAGAAGATGCAGACAGTTTGGCAGAATAACCATTTTCCAGAGAGATATATTTGGTGCTGAGTGTAATCTTTGTGGATTCTACCTTGATGGTACAGCTTGCCTCTCCGTTTTTGATCTTTGCGGTAATTTTTGCCGTTCCTGCTTTTTTAGCGGTGATCTTTCCGTAAGTGTTGACAGATGCAACCTTAGAATTATTGGAAGTAAAGGAAGGTTTTTTTCCATTGGAAGTAAATGCAGCGAGATAAAATTCCTCTCCAATTTTCATGGTTCTGGAATAAGAACTTAATACGACGAATCCAACACTGGAGGCTGCCTGCACGTGCGAGGATGTAACCATGGAAGGAAACAATAAAGATAAGATAAGAAAGACTGCTGTTACGGTGTGTAAGAATTTGTATTTTGTTGACATTGAAATTCCCCCATTCTGTAGGGTAAGAATTCCGGCAGGCACAATAAGAATTTTACTTTATGTGCCATAAATCAGAAATCACAGAATTTGTGATTGATTGTAATATAACATAGTAATATAAATTTGTAAAGAAGAAATTTTCTTTTGCTCCAGAAATGTGGATCGTTACAGTCTATAGAAACAGCATTACATTCTGTAACGCTCCCCATTCTTTAGAGTAATTTTCAATTGTGCTCTAATTATTTTTGTATGCTTCAGGCATGGGGCTACGTTTCTTGATTCCCCGTTGATATAGAATGACGCCAACAATGGCTGCACATACAGCAAAAGCAAAAATGGCAAGATGAATGATAACAGAACTGCCCCCATAAGACAAAGCTTCTGGCGCAAAAGTTCCCCAAAGATTAAACAGCATATGGAACAAAATCGAGAGATAGATACTGCCGCCGTGATAACATACATAACCACAAAATAGGCCTACAACAAAGGCGTACACGCCTTGGACTACATTTCCATGAAAAGCGCCAAATAAGAATGCCTGCAAGATGTTGGCGGCAAAAAACGGCAGAGCTTTTGTTGCATATTTTAAGGTGACACCTCGAAAAATTAATTCTTCACTGATCGGTGCAATCACGATAGAATACAAGGCCAAAATGAGTGTAACATTTCCAAAACCGATGCTTTTCATCAGATCTTCGTAGGTTTGATACCAGCTTGGTTTGATGGAAGCCAGAAACAATACTACATAGTTGGATATGTACTGCATGCCCAACATTAATAGAACCAATCCGGCAAGAACTGGAAAGTTAATTAGAGAATTAATTTCCCTTCGAGGCTGTTTTTTGGGAACGAATCGTTTCCAGTACCAGAATCCCAAGATAAGGGCTGCAATCACAGCATATATGGCGGATAATCCAGCAAGAAATTGACTGTCCATAACAAAATCCATGATATAGTCTGTATCAGTCATTTGGTTGAGGGAGTCTGGATTGGAGATAAGTTCTAAAATAAGCTTTAGGAATACTCCTCCGAAAGATACGATCACTTGGATGCCAAAAGCCAGGAGCACCGGAAGCAGGCAGAATAAGATACGGCCAAGCTTTTTTAACGCGTTCATAAATACGAAATTCCTTTCTTGAAAGTGTGTGTTAAAAAGTTACAATTTTGGTTTAGAAATTAAAAATTATGTTACGATTTATATAAATGAGAGATATAAGTATGATTGTATTATTATAGCGGTACAAAGAAAAAATTGCAAGTAGGTTACAACAGCTATACAGAATAATCTTTATTGTGGCAAGAATATTTTGAATTTTAAGTATAATATAAAACATTTTCTTATTGCATAGGCTTGCAGTTTTGAAATAATTGTGATATGATCCCTACAAATTATTTTAGAGCATGTTTTAACGGAGTGCTATCCTTGCCGCCGGGTAAGGGGTGTGCATCAGACTTCATATCGTTAGGCCATAGAAGATATGAAGTTCTGGTGCATTTTTTTGATTAGAAGGAGGTACTTATGATATTATTCAAAGAGTATGCAAAATATACCTGTTCTAACGTGATGGGAATGTTGGGGCTGTCCTGTTATATTCTGGCAGACACCTATTTTGTGTCAAAAGGATTGGGAAGCAATGGCCTGGCTGCGTTAAATTTGGCGATTCCTGTATTCAGTTTGATTCGTGGAATTGGCTTGATGCTTGCAATGGGGGGAGCCACTCGTTTTTCCATATTAAAGTGTCAGAGTGCTCAAAAGCAGAAAGATCAGGTTTTTTCTCAGACAGCGCTTCTCGCAAGTTGTTTTGCAGTTTTGTTTGTTCTTACAGGAGTTGTAGGTACAGAATTGCTTACCAAATTGTTAGGGGCAAATGAGACAGTATATCAGATGTGTAACATCTATTTGAAGGTGTTGTTATTGTTTTCACCAGCGTTTCTCGCCAATGATGTTTTAATATGCTTTGTGCGCAATGATGGTGCACCGCAACTTGCTATGACTGCTATGCTGGCGGGAAGCTTTTCAAATATCTTTCTTGATTATGTTTTTGTATTTTTATGTCAGATGGGAATCTTTGGAGCTGTCTTTGCGACTGGACTTGCACCGATAATAAGCATTGGAATTTTGTGCATTTATTTTCGACCAAAGAGAACAGACACTCAGGGAAACGTATATAGAAAACATACATTTCATCTGGTAAAAACTAGAGTCACATTGAGAGATGCCATGCAGATTATGGCAGGTGGTATGCCATCTCTGGCGGCGGAGCTATCTTCTGGGATTGTCATTATTATTTTTAATATGATTATGTTTTCTCTTAAAGGAAATACGGGAATTGCTGCATATGGAGTGGTAGCCAATCTTTCCCTGGTTGTAATCGCAATGTTTACTGGAGTTGCGCAGGGAATTCAGCCAATTGTGAGTAAATATTATGGTGCCAAAAAGACTGAAAATATTCCGCTATGCGGTGATCACAGTGGTATTTTTATCCGCTCTCATTTATGGAGGGATGTTTGCATGGTCGGAATCTTTAGCATCTATTTTCAACAGTGAGGGGGATGTACAACTACAAAAGATTGCGTCAGAAGGAATCCGTCTGTATTTTACTGGTACAATTTTTGCAGGGTTTAATATTATCACTGCAATCTATTTTACCTCCAAAGATCAGGCGAAACCAGGAAATATGCTCTCTCTTCTTCGGGGATTTTTTCTAATTATACCACTGGCATTTTTGCTGTCTGGTTTGTTTGGGATGAAAGGATTATGGCTAACTTTTCCGCTGACAGAACTATTGACAACGCTGACAGCAGCCTTCTTTTTAGAGTCTGTAAATACTTAGGGCTTCCCATCTATTGGAATTTGTGTTAAAATGTCATCTGATTTATGTTTTTTGATAGATGAAGAAGAAAAATGAATGGAGCAAAACTATGACGAAAGTAGTAAAATTTGGCGGAAGTTCCCTGGCGAATGCTGGACAGTTTGCGAAGGTGGGGAGGATTATCCGGTCAGATGAGAGTCGCAGGTATGTGGTTCCCAGTGCACCAGGCAAGCGAAATCCCAAAGATACAAAGGTAACAGATTTGTTGTATCACTGTTATGCAATGGCGGAGGCAGAGGAAAATTTTGCCCCTGCGCTGAAAAAAATTCAGGAGCGTTATGAATCGATTATAAACGGATTAAATTTGACATTGTCATTGAATAAGGAATTTCAAGAGATAGCGGAGAATTTTAAGAATAAGGCTGGGGAGGATTATGCGGCTTCTCGTGGTGAGTATCTAAATGGCATTATTATGGCAAACTATCTTGGATATGAATTTATCGATGCGGCAGAGGTCATTTTGTTTGATAAGGATGGGGAATTTGATGCAGACAGGACCAATGAAGTATTGACTGCAAGGCTAAAAGAATGTGAGCGTGCCGTTATTCCTGGTTTTTATGGAGCTAAGGAAGATGGAAAGGTGAAGACATTTTCCAGAGGAGGTTCCGATATTACCGGTTCCATTGTGGCAAAGGCAGTTCGTGCTGATTTATATGAGAACTGGACAGATGTTTCAGGATTTTTGATTGCGGATCCAAGGATTATTAAGGATCCAGAAGTGATCAAAGTGATTACTTACCGGGAGCTGCGGGAGCTATCCTATATGGGCGCAACGGTGCTACATGAAGATGCTGTATTTCCAGTGCGCAAAGCTGGAATACCGATCAATATTCGCAACACTAATGCACCGGAGGATGAGGGGACGCTGATTGTAGAAAGCACATGCCGTATGCCAGATTATACGATTACCGGAATTGCTGGCAAAAAGGGATTTGTGGCAGTGAACATTGACAAAGATATGATGAATTCAGAGGTTGGATTTGGCAGGAAAGTGCTGGCGGCTTTTGAGGAGCATGGTATTTCTTTTGAACATCTGCCTTCTGGAATTGATACAATGACAGTATTTGTTCATCAGGAAGAATTTATTGGGAAAGAACAACAAGTATTGTCTGCGATTCATCGTCTGGCACAGCCAGATAGTATTGATCTGGAAGGAGATATTGCGTTGATTGCTGTGGTGGGACGTGGAATGAGGTCTACCAGAGGGACAGCAGGACGAATTTTTTCCGCTTTATCCCATGCCAATGTCAATGTAAAGATGATTGATCAAGGTTCCAGTGAGTTAAATATTATTATTGGTGTAAAAAATTGTGATTTTGAAGTGGCAATCAAAGCCATTTACGATATTTTTGTGGTAACTCGAATTTAAAGTGTATAGAAAACTTGCAAAATAACCTCAAATACAATAAGATTGTATTTGAGGCTATTTGTGGTAAAAAATATGTTAAGATAACTCAGGATCGGCAAGGCTGCAAGCGAGGAAGATAGAATGAAAAATGGAATGTGTAATGAGAAATTTAAATTAGATCATATTTTGCATGAGTCAAGGGTTGGTTTGTGGTACATAGAAATAGAAGAAGGCACTGCACCCCGGCTGTATGCGGATTGGGTAATGCTGGAACTATTGGGCCTGGAAGAAGGGATCGATCCAGAGGAATGTTATAACCACTGGCATTCGCGAGTAGAAGCGGAAGAGTCGGAGTTAGTGGATGAAATTGTAGAGATTATGGCTGCTGGAGAGTACGGAGAAGTTAGTTATACCTGGAATCATCCGCATTGGGGAAAAATTTATGTACGATGTGGAGGAAATCGTGACCAGAGCTGGACGAAAGGAGTCCGTCTGCGAGGATATCATCAGAATATTACAGAGCGAGTTTCGTTAAAACGGGAAGCAGAACAATTAAAAAGTTTTCATGAGACAATGCTAATGTCTTTGAAGGAGCTATATTTTTCAGTTCTGTTGCTGGATGTGGAAAAAAGTACAGTTTATCCACTTCATATATCTGAAGATGGAAAAGTCTTTCCAGGGGAGAAGGCGGAGGCAACTTATGTGTTGGAGCATATGATCTCTGTTTATCATCCAGAAGATCAGTTACGGATACAGGAAGAAATTAGTTACGAAATGCTGACGAAATGTTTGAAGGAAAAGAAAAAGAAATATATTCGTGAGTATCGTAGGATGATTCAAGGGAAATATCGATGGATCTCTCTGACTTGTTATTTTATGTATGGTTCTACTGGCCGACGGAAAGTGTTGATTGCTCTTCAAGATATCGATGACCAGAAACGGCAGGAAAAAGAATATCAGGAATATTTAAAGAATCGTTATAAGGCAAACATGGAAATTCTTCGGATGTCTTTGAATAATACGAATATTTTAGAGTATTTTTATTATCCTATGGAAGAGCGGCTTGTGATTCCCCAAAAGACAGCGGAATATTATGGTTGTGCAACCGAACTTAAGGGAATAAACCGAGAAAATGCAAGTAAGTTGGTGGATGAAAATTACTGCGATTTGTTTTGTCGAGTACATGAGCGGATCAAAAATGGAGAGAAAAATGATTATTTCTATTTTAGCTGTAACCGGGGAAAATTTTGGTGTAAGTGCAGTGTTTCTAGTGTGAACTGTGATATGGACGGCCAGACTGTCTTTGCCGTTGGGGTAGTTGAAGATCTGACCAAACAGCGAGATATGGAATTAGAGAACCAGCGTTATCAGTCTATTTATCGGTATACAGTAGAGATGGAGTACGATGGGATCTGTATTGTGGATCTGGGGACAGGAGAAGCAGATATTAAAATTTCTGGTCATATTCGTTCGCATAGCATGACAAAACGCAATGATTTGTCTCATGTAAAAGAAGATTTTATTGATAAATTTGTCTGCCAGGAGGAACAGGAGCGTTTGCGGAAGGAATTTGATGTTTTGAAGATTCTTTCCAAACTGGACGAGGAAGAAGTGTTGCATTTTTATTTCACAACAGGAGAAAAAGACGGCAGTCGTCATAAGTGTGGCACGATTCGTTATTTTGATGAGGATAAAACGAAATTATTTATCTGTATCCGTGATATTGAGCAGCAGATTCAAAAAGAGCTGGAGAGTAAAGATGCTCTGCAAAAAGCCTTTGATGCGGCACAGCGCGCGAATGATGCCAAAAGTGATTTTATCGGCAGGATGAGCCATGATATTCGAACACCCATGAATGCGATTGTGGGAATGACCGCAATTGCAGAGGCAAATATAGAAAACCGTGAGAGGGTATTAGACTGTCTGGATAAAGTAAAAATTGCAAACCAGCATTTGTTGAATCTGATCAATGAAGTATTGGATATGAGCCGGATTGAGAGTGGAAAAATGGATCTCTCTATGGGAGAGTTCGACCTTAAAGAATTTTTGGAGGAGGTCACCACAGTGATTCAGGCACGTGCAGAAGCAAAGGGACAGACATTGACTTTAGAGTTGTCTAATCTGGAGCATACAGCAGTGATTGGAGATTATCTGGGAATGCAAAAGATCTTTCATAATCTTTTGGGAAATGCAGTGAAATATACACAGGATGGAGGGAAGATTCGGCTGTTAGCGGAGGAGCAGACTTCTTTGCATCAGGATTATGGATATTACCGTTTTGTGATTGAAGATAATGGTTTTGGCATGTCAGAAGAATACTTGGAGAAATTATTTGTTCCATTTGAACGTGCCAATGATCCAAGAGTGGAAAGCATTGAGGGAACTGGTCTTGGAATGCCCATTGTATATAATTTGATTCAGTTGATGCGGGGAGAATTACAGGTTGAGAGTGTATTAAATGAGGGGTCTCGTTTTATCATAACGTTATATCTTTCTCTACAAAGTAAAGTACATACCACAGAAGAGGAACAAGAGCAAGACCTTGGAAGTGTGTCATTTTTAGGAAAGCGGGTACTTCTGGCAGAGGATAATGAATTAAATGTGGAGATTGCCTTAGAAATACTGAAAATGTACGATTTAGAGGTATGTGTTGCCTGCAACGGGCAGGAGGCTGTGGAACAATACCAAAGTCATGAGCCAGGATATTTTGATATTATTTTTATGGATATTCAAATGCCGTTGATGGATGGTTATACGGCTGCGGGTAAGATTCGTGCAAGCAATCGAAAGGATTCGGAAGAGATTCCCATTGTGGCAATGACAGCAAACGCTTTTTCGGAAGATGTAAAGAAGGCCATTCACACAGGAATGAACGATCATGTGGCGAAACCCATCGATATCCGATTGTTTACAAAAGTATTGTCAAAATGGCTGTCGTCCTCAAATAAATAGACGCCACGAGGACTGCGGAAGAGAAAGATAAAATAGGAGTCTATGATAAATGGCAGAACAGAATCATGATACAAAATCAAAACGAGATTCCAGACGTGAGAAAAAAGAGATAAAGTGGGATAAGTTGGATAATACGGCGCATATTTTTCCAGTAATTGCAGGAGAGAGTATGAGCAATGTGTACCGCATATCTGTGACACTGGGAGAAGAAATACGCCAGGAGCTATTGCAGGAGGCATTGGAGCGTGTTCTTCCTTGGTTTGAGGTATTCAAGGTGAGAATTCGTTATGGCGTGTTTTGGTATTATTTTGAGACGAATCAAAAGCAGGCGCCAAAGGTCAAACAGGAATACCGATATCCGTGTCAGTTTATCTCTCCAAACAGGAACAGAAATTATCTGTTTCGGGTAAATTATTATAAGAACAGGATCAATCTGGAAGTATTCCATGTGCTAACGGATGGCATGGGAGGAATTACATTTTTGCGGGAATTGACATATCAGTATCTGCGATTGGCGCACCCTGAGTTGCAAAAAAAGCTTGGGGACGGTCTGTGTAGTGATACTTCCCTGAACCGAGAGGATAGTTATCTGAAAAATTATAAAAAGAGCCATAAAAAGGGCTATAAGACAGAACGTGCCTTTCATGTTACAGGAGAAAAACTCCCGCCTACTGAAATCGGAGTGATGCATGGATATATGCCGATTCCAGCATTGAAGAAAGCTTGTAGACAGTATGAAGTTTCGATCAATGAATATCTGGTAGCAGCTTTTTTGTGGAGTATTTATCAAGAATGTCTACATGGAATTTCGAATAAGCGGGTGATCAGTTCCTGTGTTCCAGTAAACTTAAGACCTTATTTTGATTCTATCACCATAAAAAATTTCTTTGTGATTGTATCTGCTGTGTTTTGTCCTAAGAAAGAGAGTTATGAATTTGCCGAGGTGGTGCAGATTGTGGCGGAAAGTCTGCGCAGCCAAATTAATCGAGAACATTTGGAAAATCTGTTTGCCTATAATGTGTCAAATGAGAAAAATTTTATCTTGCGAGCAGTGCCATTATTTATCAAAAATATTGCGATTCGATATGTGTATCATACTAGCGCACTGGCAAATACTACCACAGTCACCAATATTGGAAATATACAAGTGAGAGAGGAATACCAAGAGTATATCAAAGGTTTCAGCGCATTTTTATCCATGTCAGAAGGGCAGAATATCAAGGGAACCATTTGTTCCTATCGTGATACACTGGTATTTTCAATCAGCAGTAATTTGGCCGATACTTCGGTGCAGCGCGGATTTTTTCGTAGAATGACTGAAGATGGGATTCCGGTACAAATTGAGACGAATGGAGTATACGACGAATGAGAGAATGTAAGAATTGCAGAGTGGAGATTTTAGATGATACGAGTGTTTGTCCCCTTTGTAAAAGTGTATTGGAGATGAATGGACAACATCCAAAGAGTACAGGTTATCCAGATGTAAAAGCAGTTTCTCGAAAATTGAATTTTATTGTAAGACTATACAGCTTCCTTGCGATTGTGATAGAGTCCATATTGATTTTTTTTAATTATCTGTATTTCCATGGGGTATGGTGGTCAGCGATCAGTGGAATTTGCATTTTGTATTTTTATATGACTCTGAAATATTCTCTGCAAAAGAGTGGAGGATATAAAACAGTGATAGTGGCACAGGTTGTGGGGGCAGTGCTTTTGGTGATTGCTGCTGATAATATCGTGGGGTATCGGGGCTGGTCTGTAAATTATGTTCTTCCTAGTGCGATTCTTTTGCTGGAGGCTACCATTGTGATACTGATGGTGCTAAATGCTTCTAATTGGCAGAGTTATATTTTGATGCAGATATTGACCGTTGTGGTGTCTTTGATTTGTGTGATTCTCTGGAAAGTTCGTGTGATTACGAGCCCAGTTCTTTCGATGGTTTCATTAGCAGTTTCCTTGTGTATGCTGCTTGGAACGCTGATTTTTGGAGAGCGGAAAGCAAAAGCAGAGCTAAAACGCAGATTTCATGTATAGGATAGGACAGAGAGACACAAAAGGAGGAGATCATGCAGAAGGTTAGCGTACAAGGACGGGTAATCCGAGATATGATAGCTCATGTGACCAATGATAATTTAATTGGTAGAAAAATAAAAACGGGTGAACTTCGAAAGAAACTGGTGGAGCCAAAATGGAAATGTCCAGATTGCTTTTGTATGGAAGAAATTCAGATGCCGAAGTTTTCCATGGAATATCTGCACAAAAGAGAAGCGCCAAGAAGAGATTATGTTATTTTGCAGCTTCACGGCGGTGGCTATATTGGGGCAATGCGCAATGCGTATCGTTTTTTTGCAGGACTATATTGTGAGGCCAGTAAAGGAATGAATGTGCTCACTATTGATTATCGAGTGGCTCCAGAGGAACCATATCCGGCAGCCCTTGAGGATGCAGTGGCGTCGTATGACTGGCTAAAGCGGGCAGGATGGAAGAGTGAACAGATCATCGTGGCTGGTGATTCGGCTGGAGGAGGACTGGCCCTTGCCCTATGTATGTATCTGAAGGATCACAATGTTAGATTACCTGGTGGTCTTGTATTGATGTCTCCCTGGACCGATTTGACAGCCAGCGGACCGTCTTATCTGGATAACTATGGTCGTGATCCACTTTTTGGAAATTCTACAGACAGCTTGATCTATAATCGAGATTATGTGGGAATGCATGATATGAAAGATCCCTATATTTCACCAATGTTTGGAGAATATTGGGGATTTCCTCCAATGTTAATCCAGGTAGGTTCCCTGGAAATGTTGCTGAGTGATTCCATAGCAGTAGCGTATAAGGCAAAAAAACAGGGAGCAAAGGTACGTCTTAGTATTTATGAGGGAATGTTTCATGTATTTCAGATGGGTATGATGATGATGCCAGAATCCAAGCAGGCTTGGAAAGAAATCAGAAGGTATTTTGAAGTGTTGACAGGACGTTGAAAATTTAGTCATAACCAAAAAGCTCCTATTGCATAGTGTAATAGCAAATGCGTACAGGAGTTTTTTATGTTTTATACATGTTTGCAAGTGATTTGCGGAACTGGTTTTACGTTTCTTATGACGACTTTGGGTGCAGCAGTGGTATTTTGTTTTCGAGGTGCGATTGGGGAACGAATGAATCGCGGATTTCTGGGATTTGCTTCGGGAGTCATGATGGCGGCCGCTGTCTGGTCCTTGTTGATTCCTTCCATTGAACAGAGTGGTGAATTGGGAATGCCACCCTGGCTTCCTCCAGCAGTGGGATTTACGATGGGAGGTGTATTTTTGTATCTGATTGACAGAACACTTCCATGGTTTCATGCAGATTATAAGGAGAAGGAAGCTGGAACGAAATTGTTGGTGCTGGCAGTGACAGTTCACAATATTCCAGAAGGTATGGCGGTAGGGCTTGCCTTTGTACTTGCAGGACAATATCCAAAAGAACCAGGATATTTGGCGGCGGCCATTGGGCTTGCGTTGGGAATCGGTATCCAAAATTTTCCAGAAGGGGCGGCGATCTCATTGCCTGTGCGCCAGAGTGGGGCAAGTCCGTTTCGAGCGTTTTTGACAGGATGTCTTTCTGGTATAGTGGAGCCATTGGCCGGAATTTTGGTGTTTCTCACGGCTTCTATGGCAGTTCCTTTGATGCCTTGGCTGTTGGCATTTGCAGCAGGAGCAATGATTTATGTAGTGGCGGATGAGCTGATTCCGCAGGCGCAGCCAGATGAGCGCAGCAATGTGGGAACCATTGGTGTCATGGCAGGATTTTTAATTATGATGATTCTGGATGTGGCGTTAGGATAAACGCCTTTCAAGGCTTGACAATATACCAAAGAGAAAATTATAATGATAGTAGCTTAGAGTATATTGGAAAAGTTTTCAAACCTACTCTAGGAGGAAAGGTGGTTTATATGAAAAGAACAAAAGAGATCACAGTGATTCTATTGTCATTGATCCTGTGGCTGGGGATGATTCCAGTAGTTCAGGTGTCAGCAACAGCTCCCGATCAAAGTGAAGGAGCAGGCGCCGCAGAAAACACAGGAGATTCTGCAGACAACAGTTTATCTTCCTTAAGTCTTTCAGCAGGAACTTTATCTCCTGGATTTCAATATAATGTTACTGATTATACGGCGTCGGTAGGGGCAGATGTCTCCAGCGTGGAAGTGAATGCGAAGACTTCCAATGAATTTGCTACAATTGAATCTATAGCGGGTAATACAGAGTTGAAAGCTGGACAGAATACCATTAGTATCGTAGTCCGGGCACAGAATGGAGTAAAGGCCACCTATAAAATTGTAGTAACCAGAGGTGGAGCAGATTCCCCAGAAGCTGGAGAAGAACCCAAGGAGCAGGAAGAAGGGACACAGGACAACAGCCAAGAACCCCAGGAAAGTGGAAGTATTTCTATGGACGGACATCCTTTTAATCTTTCAGCTTCCGTTCCAGAAGAGGTGATTCCTCAAGATTTTACGAAAACATCCGTGGAATGTCAGGGACAGCAAGTGGAAGGACTTCAATTTGAAAAAGGGGAATTGACCTTGGTTTATCTCACAACGCCAAGTCAAGATGTCAAAAATACGCTTGCGGTGTATGATGCTGCCAGCAAAACTCTCTATCCTTTCCGCAAAATCGATCAAGGAGGATCGAATTATCTGATACTTTTGGAACCACCTGCGGAAAGTGGGTTACCCAGTGAATATACCAAGGATTCAAAAACTGTGGGAGAGTATGGAAAGGTAACTATGTTTCGGCAAGCAGATTCTGCTCCTCAGGCTGGAGATGGAGTTGGAGGACTTCAGGGAGCGGAAGACAAGGAGAAAGATGAAAAAGACGATGGATTTTTTCTTGTTTATGCAGCAAGTAGTTTTGGGAATATTGGATGGTATCAATATGATTCAGCGGAATCTACATTTCAGCGTGTTATGTCTGTAGGGAATGCATCCTCTATGGCGACTATGGGAGAAGACTCTGAGGAGCCAAGTATGGAGATGCAGGCACTGCAGAATGCATATAAAGATTTGGAAGAACAATTTAGCAAGAAAAAATCTTCTTCCACGAAGGTGACATCTGTGTTAATCTTCGTAATTGTGGTGTTAGTTATTGTTGTGGTTAATTTAGTATTGCGAATTAGAAAAGAAGATGAGGATTTTGATTCCTGGAGTGAGCCTCAATCGGGGAAACGTCAAAAGAGTGGAGAAAACATGAATAAAAAGGAATTGGAATCTCGCAGGAAAAATCGTATGGAAAATATTTCGATCAAGGAATTGGAATTGGGCAAGAATAGCCGTAGGGAGGAAAATCAAAATCATGAGTCAAAGCCTCAAAGAACAAATTATCAGGCTCAAAAATTAGAAACAGAAACCCAGATAAAAAACCGCAAGGTACATGAGGGACAGCCAGATGCTGTAGTACAAAAACCTATACTGGCGGATGAACTACAGAAAATTCTAAGAGGAGAACAGGCTTCTCAGCGAAAAGGCGTAAGTCAGGAAACGAAAATGATGCACAAGTCTGAATCCCAAAATTCTCAGGAAAGAATTCAGAAAGAGAATGTGCAGAATCCAGGTCCAAGAATGGAACAGGAGAAGCGGACACCTCAAAATACACCTGTCAAAGAACCAGATGATTATTTTGAAGTGATTGATTTGGAGGATTTGTAAGAATGGGAAAAGAAGTGTGTGGACTTGCGGCAGCGGTCAATGTCGAATTAACAGGAGGAACGGATGCATAAACAATACACGGAGCAGGCAAAGAAAGTTTTGGAGCTTGCAGCAAGATTGTCCAAGAAGCTGCAACATAATTATATTGGCACAGAACACATTCTGGCAGGTATGATTCAGGAGCGAAAAGGTGTGGCAGCTCAGATACTGGCAGATAACCAAGTACAAGAGAAGAAACTTTTGGAGTTGATTGAGGAGTTAATTGCACCTGGTGAGGGAATGGCTCTTCTGGACAGAGACGGGTATTCTCCAAGAACGCAGAAAGTTTTGGATATGGCAGAAAAAGAGGCCGCTCATTTTAACAGTGAAAAAATAGGGACAGAACATTTGATGCTCTCTATTTTGAAGGAAAACGAATCTGCGGCAGTCCGGCTCTTAAATACCATGGGGGTGAATCTACAAAAGCTCTACATTGACCTTTTGGTTGCTATGGGGGAAGAAGGAAGTTTTTCCAAAGAGGAACTGAAGTCTGCCAAGGGAAGAAAGAGAAATCTGGAATCTACGCCTGTATTAGATCAATATTCCAGAGATTTAACCAAGCTTGCCTTGGAGGGAAAATTGGATCCTGTCATCGGTCGGGAAGCAGAAATTCTCAGAGTGATCCAGATTTTAAGCCGGCGTGGGAAGAATAATCCATGCTTAATTGGAGAGCCAGGAGTGGGAAAGACGGCGATTGCGGAAGGGTTGGCACAACAGATCTCTTTGGGACTTGTGCCAGAATCTGTGTCAGGAAAACGCGTGATTACACTGGATCTGTCGAGTATGATTGCTGGTTCCAAATATCGAGGAGAGTTTGAGGAACGAATTAAGAAAGTCATCCGCGAAGTGATGGGCGCAGGGAATATTCTGCTGTTTATGGATGAACTGCACACCATCATCGGTGCAGGGGGGGCAGAGGGCGCAATGGATGCTTCCAATATTTTAAAGCCATACCTGGCGCGAGGGGAACTTCAGATGATTGGAGCCACTACGGTGGAGGAATATCGGAAATATATCGAGAAAGATGCTGCACTAGAGCGGAGATTTCAACCAGTTATGGTGGAGGAACCTTCCATACAGGATACTATAGCAATTTTAAAAGGGCTCCGCAGATTTTATGAAAAACACCATCAGGTGGTGATCACAGATCAGGCAGTGGAGGCAGCAGCAAGACTTTCCGAGCGCTATATTTCCGATCGTTTTCTACCAGACAAAGCAATTGATTTGATGGATGAGGCGGCAGCAAGAATGCGCCTGCAAGGAGTGAAGTCCTCAGAACAATTGCAGGGGATCACAGTGGAACTTAACCGAGTGGGAGAGGAATTAGAACATGCAATTCAAAATATGGACTTAGAGCTTGCGTCCAGCCTGCGTCAAGAACAAGAAGGACTGGAACAGGAATATGATAAATTACAGAAAAAAGCAAAGAAATCTCTGAAATTAAAAAAAGCCGAAGTAGGGGAAAATGAAATTGCTGAGGTTGTGGCACAGTGGACAAAAATTCCAGTAAAAAAGCTTGCTGAGGAGGAGACAGTTAAGCTTCGGAAGCTGGAAAATATTCTCCATAAGCGTGTCATTGGCCAGGAGGATGCAGTCAGCGCTGTGGCAAAGGCTGTGCGCCGTGGCCGTGTAGGATTAAAGGATCCAGGCCGACCCATAGGATCATTTTTGTTTTTAGGTCCCACAGGAGTAGGGAAAACAGAGATTTCAAAGGCATTGGCTGAAGCGATGTTTGGCAGTGAAGATGCGATGATTCGGGTGGACATGTCAGAATATATGGAAAAACACAGCGTTTCTAAGATGATTGGTTCCCCTCCAGGTTATGTTGGATATGATGCTGGGGGACAGCTCAGTGAAAAAGTAAGGCGGAATCCTTACTCTGTGATCTTGTTCGATGAGATCGAGAAAGCACATCCTGATATCTTTAATATTCTGCTCCAGGTTTTGGATGATGGGCACATTACAGATGCCCAGGGCAGAAAAGTGGATTTTAAAAATACCATCATTATTATGACATCCAATGCGGGGGCACAATCTATTATTGAGCCCAAGGCGTTAGGATTTGCCTCTGTGGAGGATGCAAACATTAACTATGACCGCATGAAGGGCAGCGTGATGGAAGAGGTACGCAGGATTTTTAAACCAGAGTTTTTGAACCGTATTGATGAGACGATTGTCTTTCATGCACTGACAAAAGAGGATATGAAGAAAATTATTACTTTGATGTCAAAGACCCTGATTCTGCGGTGCCAGAAACAGATGGGAATTACGCTGCATATTACTGGAGCCGTTAAGAGCTATATTGTAGAGACAGCATTTGAACCAAAATATGGCGCTCGTCCTTTGCGTAGAAAAATACAAAATGAACTGGAGGACGGACTTGCAGAAGAGATTCTTGCAGGCAGGGTGAAATCCGGAGATCAGGTGGAAGTCACAATGCACAAAAAACAAGTGGCTTTTGTGGTAAAGAAGGAAAAATAGGCTGGCAAAAAGAAGAAAAATATATTATAATATGGACAGACATGATATACGTCAGAAATGTATAGATACCATGCCATAGATGATGGGGCAATCTATAAAATCTCAACAGGAGGATAGAAAAATGGCTGTAGTAGAAGAATTAATTCGTGCTGAGGGAAATGATACGCTCAGTTTCGGGAATTATAGGCTGGATTCCAAATCAAAATTAGATAATTTTGAGTTTGGCGGAGATTTGTATAAGGTAAAGACTTTCAAAGAGATTACCAAACTGGAACGGAATGGTATGTTCGTGTATGAATCGGTGCCAGGAACCACAGTGAAGCAGCTTAAAGTAACAGACAGCGGAGCAGCATTTCAGGTAGAAGGGCCGGAGGACGCACAGATTACCCTGGAACTGGAGGAACAAACGGAGTATAAGGTGAAAGTGAATGATGTGGATGCGGGACAGATGAAGACAAATCTGGGGGGAAAACTGAGTATCAGTGTGGAATTGAATGAAGATGTACCAGTTACCGTTGAAATTGAAAAAATAGCATAATGATACACTGGCGGTTAAATACCAATACATGGATGATTTAACCTTTAGAGTACATTTTATAATGCAGTGCAAGAGGCGTCTCAGAAGCCATATAGGAAGGCTTGGAGGCGCCTTTTCAAATGACAGAAAGAAAAGGAGATTTTATGGCAAAAAGTAAGAAGGTCACAGTGTATTTCTGTCAGTCCTGTGGGCATGAATCTTCCAAATGGATGGGTCAATGTCCAGGTTGCAGAGAGTGGAATACTTTGGTGGAAGAGACTGTGGAGAAGAAATCTGTCGGGAAAGTGAAAGTGGTTACAGTAGAGAAGGATGAATTGAGGCCGACCAGAATTTCAGAGATCAATATGCATTCTAGAGAGAGAATGAAGACGGGGTTCCAGGAATTGGATCGTGTTCTCGGTGGGGGAATTGTTCCTGGTTCCCTGGTATTGGTGGGAGGCGATCCTGGGATTGGTAAATCCACATTGTTATTGCAGGTGTGCAGGAATCTTGCAGATATCAGTGAAATCTTGTATATTTCTGGTGAAGAATCTCTGCAACAGATTAAAATGCGTGCACAGAGAATTGGTGAATTTTCAGAGCGACTTCAATTGTTTTGTGATACGAGTTTAGAACGGATTGAACAGGTGGTGGAGCGGGTGAAACCCCAGGCAGTGGTGATTGATTCCATTCAAACTATGTATAGTGAGGAAGTTGGATCGGCGCCAGGGAGCGTGTCGCAGGTGCGGGAGACGACAGCGCGTCTTCTACAACTTGCCAAAGGAATGGAAGTGACCATATTTATTGTTGGGCATGTCACCAAGGAGGGAGTGGTAGCAGGGCCGAGAGTGCTGGAACATATGGTAGATACTGTATTGTATTTTGAAGGCGATCGTCATGCATCTTACCGGATTCTGCGAGGCGTGAAAAACCGTTTTGGTTCTACCAATGAGATCGGTGTTTTTGAGATGAGAGAAGAAGGACTAATGGAGGTGGAAAATCCCTCAGAATTTATGTTAAATGGAAAACCTCAAGGAGCTTCTGGTTCCATTGTTGCCTGCTCCATGGAGGGCACTCGCCCAATTCTTTTGGAAATTCAGGCTTTAGTATGCCACAGTAATTTTGGAATACCAAGAAGAACAGCCGCAGGGACAGATTTGAATCGTGTCAATCTGTTGATGGCAGTGTTGGAAAAGCGTGGAGGTCTTTCCCTGTCTGCCTGTGATGCATATGTCAATATCGCTGGAGGAATCCGTATGAGTGAGCCAGCAATCGATCTTGGAATTGTGATGGCTCTTGCATCCAGTTTCCGAGATAAGGCCATCGATGAAAAAATGATTTGTTTTGGAGAGGTGGGATTGAGCGGGGAAGTTCGTGCAGTGAATATGGCACAGCAGAGAGTTTCTGAAGCAAAAAAACTGGGATTTACCACGTGTATCCTGCCAAAAGTGAGCATGCCAGGACTGACAGATACGTCAGGCATAAAAATGATTGGTGTGGAAAATATCCGAGAAGCCATCGGTTGTATTGGATAAGTTATCAAGCATTTTCAGATAGACAACGCATCCGCTATAAGTTTTTTGCGGATGCGTTGTTTTGTTAGATTTAGCATACTTGGTATAGATACAGTAGAAAGAAGGATGCCAGTGTATTGACCACATTATATTCCTATAAACCTCCTTGTCTATCCGCCCATCTACTGCGTTGGATTTTCTATCCGTAGCCACCGCTACGCCGTCGAAAATCCGTCTTGTAGATGAGCAAATATTCTGCGGAGTTTTACCGGATATAATGCGGTCACTACACTAGTGTTTAGGATTTCTTGTAGAGTATACGGATGGAGTTCAGGACACATAACATGGCGACGCCGCTGTCTGCAAATACAGCCATCCACATAGAGGCATGGCCGGTAAGTCCAAGAATCATGACCAAAGCCTTGATAATTAGGGCAAATATAACATTTTGCCATGCAATTCGGGTCGTAGCCTTGGCGATGGCTATGGATTGGGGAACAGCTTGCATATTGGAGGTCATAAATACCACATCTGCGGCTTCAATGGCAGCATCTGCGCCGCTGCCCATAGCTGCGCCCACATCTGCCCCAGCAAGAACAGGAGCATCGTTAATTCCGTCTCCCACGAACATGACAGCTCCGTTTTTGCTGCGAATTTCTTGCAATCTAGTGAGTTTTTCTTCCGGTAGCATCCGGGCATGAACTTGCTCTATTCCAGTCTCATTTGCCACGGCCTGGGCATTTTCCAATGTATCTCCAGTCAGCATGGCAGTGGTGATATGCAGTCTTTTTAGGGAAGCGATCGCACGGGAAGCTTCTGGCTTGATTGTGTCAGAGATTACCAGAACTCCAGCAAGAGCTCCGTTGACTGCAACAAAAACTTCTGTACCATGAGAAACTTTTGTATAGGCGGAAAAGTCTACATGAAATTTTTCCATTAAGTTACGGTTTCCTGCCAATAGTTCCCCTTCTGAAAGCTGTGCTTGAATGCCATGTCCTGAAATTTCTTGAAGTTTTAAGGGCGTTTCCAGCACAAGATGTTGTTCTTGTGCAGCAGCAGTAATGCTGATACCGATGGGGTGATTGGAGCGTTGTTCACAGCTTGCGCAGAGTGTAAGGAGCTTCTCTGCACTGATATTTCCAATGGGAATGATATTCTGCACAACGAAATTTCCTTTTGTGATGGTACCTGTTTTATCCATAATGACAGTGGAAATATGATTTAAAGCCTCAATTGACACACCTCCCTTAAACAAAATTCCCTTTTTAGAGCCAGATCCAATACCTGAGAAAAATGCCAAAGGCACACTTAATACCAATGCGCAAGGACAGCTAATGACCAAAAATGTCAAAGAGGTATATATCCAGTGGTTCCAGTCTCCAGTAAATAAAGAGGGAAGAATTGCAGTGGCAATAGCGGCAGTTACTACAAATGGCGTGTATATTTTGGAGAAACGGGTGATAAAACGGTCAATTTTAGGTTTGCTGGCAGCAGCATTTTCCACGGAATCCAAAATTCTTGTTACCATGGATTGATCTAGAGTTTTTTCCACGCGAATCGTCAATTGACCAGACAGATTGATACAACCAGAAGTGACACCATCGCCGATATTTGCTTTTATTGGCACAGGTTCTCCAGTAATAGGCGAGGTGTCTAGGCGACTTTCCCCTTCTACAATTGTGCCATCTAAAGGAATGCGATCTCCAGGTCGAACAATCAGAAGATCTCCAGGAGTTGCATTCTCTGCTGGAAGTTCTTTTATGGTATCTCCAAGTACAAGGTGGACCGTTTCAGGTCGCATATCCACAGCATCCATAATCTGTGAACGGCTACGAGAAACTGCTCTCTCTTCAAAGTATTCACCAACACGATAAAAGAGCATAACACCCACAGCTTCTGCAAAATCACCGATGGCAAAAGCCCCTAAGGTGGCAAGGCTCATCAGAAAATTTTCATCAAAAATTTGGCCTTTGATAAGATTTTTGGCAGCAATAAGAAGGATTTGTCCTCCTAATATCAGGTAGGCGACAATATAAAGCGCATTGGAAATAAATAAAAAACCGGTTGCCCAGTGTTCAATAATTTCTCCAGTCGTAAAAAGAAACGCTCCAAAAAGAATAAAAATAAGATCTGCTTGATGTTCACTCAGTCCATGCCAGTGCTTGGTTTGTTCCTCTGCTTGCATCAGAGCTTTTTTGCCTTTATGGCTAGGCTGCTGTTTTCTGACTACTGTCCCAGATTCAATGGACGCACAGATTTTTTGAAATTCTTCTATCAGCGCAGATTCCCTTTTGGCAGCTTCAGGAGTCACAGACACACGCAGTTGTTTTGTGGCAAATGTAAGAGTGGCCGCATTTACGCCAGAAAGCTGATTGATTTTGCTCTCCATTTTAGAGGCACAATTGGCACATCCAAGATTTTCCACAAGACAAGTGAATGTAACTCCTTCTGTCCAGAATGGGTCTGGATGGGGGTGGTTATGTTCACAATTGTTCTGTTCCAGACATAGGTTATCGAGTTGGTGTTGTGAGTGATCATGTCCACAATTGCAGGAATCTTCCTGTTGGTGTTTTTCAGTAAAATGATGTTTGTGATGTTGGTGTTCTTGTTTTTGCATGGAAAGTACCTCCTTATATTCCCACAAGCAATGATTCAAATGGAAGAGAGCTCTTTGTAAATTTTATTTCAATATGATATTTCTCTAGCTTTATAATCGAATGCATCATACGATCAAGCAGATAGTACATTCTCATTTTGCAAAAGATTTATCAATAGAAGAAGAGCTTTATCTAGAAGAATTTTCAGTCAGTAGTCTAATAGTATGTGCATCAGCTTCTCAAATGAATCCATTATTGTGATTTTTTATTTAAGATGAACAATGGAAAGATATCTTTATATCATACATACAGTCCATAAGAGCTTGCTCTCCATATGGATATAAATGAATATTTGAATAACTGTTCATATGAATATTAAATCATATTATATTCAGATTGTCAAGAAAAAAGAGAAGTAAAATAGTCAAACAATTTACAAAATATTTGAAAGAATACTTTCTTTTATTTTTTTGTAATATTTTGTTGACAATGTAAGATAAACATGGTAAGATAACTTTCGTCGCTGACACAGCGAT
>CAJTVT010000007.1 GCA_910580015.1 uncultured Lachnospiraceae bacterium | reverse complement strand
TTCGCCCATTGCAAGAGCAGCAACCACATCCTCTAACAGCCCAATTTTTAATCCGCGCTTCATTGCTAGCTTATAGTCTTTTTTGAATTGTGTGGTGGGCTTAACTGTGTACTTTGTTTTCCTCATGCTTTCAGGTCTGTGAATAGCTCATCCAGATCGGTATATCCTTTCACAGATGAATCTTTTGCAATCCTTTCTGCTTCCAACATGGCGGCAATCGTATCCTTGTTGGGCTGATTTAAAGAAATGTCAAAAGGAATCCTGCCCTCACGGAGCGACTGACGGACAAAGATATTGAACGCTGTGGACAGGTTCATACCGAGTTCTCCAAACAGAGCGTCGGCCTGCGCTTTTAAATCCGAATCCATGCGGATGCTGATATTTGTGGTAGAGCTAGCCATAAAACCATCTCCTTTCGTGCTGATAATTTTAATATATACTATTTGCACGAAGAACACAATGTTTTGCACGAAAAAATAATAACAAATTCGTTTTGAAGGAGGTAAAATACAGGAATTGGTTTTAATAATCTCGATTACCATACAAATCCGCCTATGCCGCCCACGCCAGCCAGTGCGAAAAAGCTGGAGCTGGTTCTTTGAAAGGAGCATTCTTTGTTCAAAAACAAGAAATTCCAGTATTAGAAGATATGTATGATATGGGTATAAACAGGAAATTCCAGTATTGGAAAATATGTATGATATGGGTAAAAAAAGGAAATATTGGAATAGTTTTTCATTGTCAAAGCAAAAATAAATCAGTCTATACATTGACAATAAAAAATGAAGGTATTATAATCTAGTATAACCTACATTAATTACCCATGCCTTTTTGCGCAGGGACAATTTTTAGCCTGCAAGGCAGAAGAAAGTGGTGCAGCAATAGCTGCGGTGATTGACAGCAGTGGAGCAGACAAAGATTTGAATCGGCGAAAGCTGCGGTGAATAAGTGTGGGTTTTATTAGGACAAGGCAGGATTCTGGATGCGTACCAAAGATATGGAAGGGGGCAGTGGCGTTTTATAAGAAATAAAAGTGAGTGAGTTTACTGGGAACTCCAAATCTTGCCGGAGAGAACTGTAAGATGAAAGGAGATAAGTATGAACAGGAACAAATGGAAACGTCTCTTAAGTTTGCTGTTGGCTTTGACTATGATGTTGTCATGGAATGTGCCAGCGGTATATGCAGAGGATACGATCCCAGGAAGAGCAGATGCATCAGAAGGGACACCGGAGGCGCCTGTACCAACGACAGATTGTACTTCTGAGGATGGACAGCATAGCTTTGCTGAAGGTGATGCAGGAGTAGCAGATGTAACTGCAACATGTACTGTAATTGGAACGATTAAAAAGACTTGCAGCACTTGTAGTCAAGAGATTACGTTGAATATCGGGAAAGATCCCGCAAATCACGGAGATAACAGCACAGAGCAAGGAGACTTGATAACAGCCGCAGGCTGCAATAACAAGGCAGAATATCAGTTAAACTGTGCTGGCTGTAAGCAGCCACTGGAAGGCCAGACAGAACAGGTTGGAGAATTTGATGCAACAAATCATACTGGGCTTAGCAAAGTGTTGACAAAAGAACCTACTTGTGGCGAGGGAGGATATACCTATCAGACCTGTAGTGCATGTAACGCACAGGAAGTGAATAAGTCTGCAGTAGGCGATCCAGATCCGAGCAAGCATGTTCAGCCAGAAGGCGACAAAGTACATATCTATGACGCAACCTGCATGAAGCCTGCACAGAAAGGATATAAGTGCAAATCATGCACAAATGTCATTGAATCCAGCTTGGAGAATGAAAACGAGACTCTGAATCCTGCGAATCATGAGTGGGACGAGGGTGTGGAACACAAGGCGAACTGCAAAGACAACGCTATGCTGGTACAGACCTGCAAAAATCCTGCATGTAAAGACAAGGAAGATGCAGTCAAGAGAACGGATCTCTACGAGAAAGCAATTGCTGAAGGTGGACAGGATTCTGATCCAGAGATTGCCGCACTGAAAGCAGATCCTGATACCCATGATTTTAGCGTGGAGATCAGCATTACAAAACCATCTACCTGTTCCAAACCAGGAGTAGGAAAATTTGCTTGCGCAGGATGTGGTACACAGAAATTTATGACAATTCCAGCAGCACATCTCTACAATGAGAAGGGTGTTGTAACGGTAGATCCTACCTGTCTGAAGACTGGTAAGCGTGAATTTATCTGTGAGCGTTATAACGCAGAAAATAATCAGTGTAGTCTTGCGGATGGTGTGGTAAAGCCAGCAGAAACTGTTGCAAAAGTGCCACATAAAGCAGTGGACAACCCAGACGATCCAAGAAATGTGGCTGCAAACTGTGGCGAGAAAGGAAAGATGTATCAGGTATGCGAGAGCTGCGGTAGAGATATGGATTTCCGCGAAACTCCTGTGACAGGTGAGCATCAGATGGGAACAGCCGTTATCGTGTTGGGTGAGAAATGCGGCGATACACCTAAAAAGGGTGAAGCCTGCACTATTTGTCATAAAACAGAAAATGGTGGAGAACCTACACTGACAGAGATGAGTCAGGCAGAGATCGATGCAGCGATCGCAGATAATACGATGCCAGAAGGTTATCGTGCACAGCACGAAATGGTATTGAATGAAGAGAAATCTTCACCAAAGACCTGTACAGCAAATGGTACAGAAGTTAAGACCTGTAGCTATTGTGCTCATGAAGAATCAAAAACGCTCCCAGCAGGCCATGATTTTGTCCAAGAGGGCGGCAAAGATAAGCACATCAAAGTAATGCCAGACTGTACAGTAACAGGAAAATATGTGAAGGAATGTGAGACCTGTAATCAAAAGGTAGATGTGCCAGAAAGTGAACTCACAGATGCAGAAAAAGCAGCAATTACAGCAAAGGATACGCATACTAATATTGTGGACTTTGATGAAGTGAAGGCTACCTGTAAGGAACCTGGAACCGCAGCCGGAAAAAAATGTGAAGACTGTGGAACGGTAACTGAGGGTGGAGAGCCTACTCAAATATCGACAGAACATACCTGGGATGAGAATAATGTAAAAGTGATCCGTCCAGCAACTTGTTTGTCAAATGGTATGAGTCAGGTAACGTGTACTGTTTGTGAAAAGAAAGAATATAAGCCAATCGAAGCCAGCCATACATGGAATGAAGATGAGGCGCAGATCGTGACAGAACCTACCTGTACGGAAGACGGTGAGGCAAAGATCACCTGTACAGTATGTGGTGTAACAGGTGAGACCGTCGTATTAAAGGCACTTGGTCATGATTATGAGAACGGCACATTGGTGGAAGACGAGTGCGTGGCAGGAGACTGTACCACAGACAAAGTTACTGTGACAAAATGTTCCAGATGCGATGAGAAAAAGACAGAGACTGTGTCAGCTCCTGGTCATGATTTTGAGGGTGGCAAAGTATTGGAAGATACAGAGTCAACCTGTGGAACACAGGGCAAGAAGGTTGTACAATGTAAGAATTGTGATACAAAACAGACAACCTTAAAGCCAGCTGGCGGAAACCATGGTACAGCAGTTGTGAACTTGATCCCAGCAGATTGTACAAATGGCACAAGAGTGGGACTTAGCTGTCCAGAGTGTGGTACAGCTCTTAGTGATAGCGTAGTAATGAACTTTACAACACAGACTACAGAGGAAGAGTTAATTACATTCTACAATGACAATGCCAATGATACCGGATATGGCGATACCGTAAATGAACCCGATGTTAAGGCAAAATACGCAGAGTGGAAAACACAGGCGAAAGACAAAGGATTAGGCCACGACTGGATTGATAATATTATTAAAGAAGCAGCATGTGAAGTGGCAGGTTCTAAGGATCGTGCTTGTTCACGTTGTACAACAACAGAAGAAAATGTAGTGATCCCAGCTCTCCAGCATGTCTGGGAAATTACAGATGAGACTGAGCCAACTTGTAAAGAGGATGGTAAGGTAACCTCTGAATGTAATCTTTGTCATAAGGTTGTAGAAGAGCCGATGGGACTTCCTCAGGAAGCATGGCCAGATCACACATTTACAAAGCAGCTTCTGAGAGAAGAAACCTGTGACAAGAATGGATTGAATCAGCTTACCTGCAGCGTATGTGGGTACGTAACCTCTGAAGTAATTGAGGGAGGACATATTAAGGATGCAGGCAGCTATGAAGGCACTGTAGGTGAGGAAGAAGCAGTTGCACCTACCTGTACAGCAGATGGTAAAATTCTCTATAACTGCAGTCGTGAAGGTTGTCCAGTAGGAACATGGTTAGAAACAGTTAATGCTAAGGGACATACTTATGGCGGTGGAGAATATATCCCAGCAACCTGCCAGAATGCAGCCCTGATCGCAGGCAAATGTGAGGACTGCGATGTGATCAACGAGGCAGAGGCATATGAGATCAAGACAAGCGATAATGTAGCGGATCTGTTAGAGATGATTCAGGCATATATTGACAATCCGAAAGATCCATCGATTGCTGCTCTTCGTGCAGAATTGACAGAAGCGGTTAAGGCGCCAGAGCAGAAAGCACATACCTATGGTGCAGATGCAGATCATATCAATGAGGATGCCGTGCCAGATCCAACCAAATCAGTTGCAGCAACTTGTACAGAAAATGGTAAGAATGTATACGTATGCGGCTATGGCTGCGGCATAGATGCGGAAGTAGTCGTATCAAAGGACACTGTTGAGCATCACTATGTAGAACAGTATGTGCCAGCAACTTGTACAACGGTAGGAAAAGTGAAGGTTGAATGTACGATATGTGGAGATATACAGTCTGAGAGCGAGATCGAAGGTGACGGTCCTCTTGCACATGATTACAAGAAAATAGAAAGTCCTCTGGCCGCAGGAAAAGAAGATATTTGCGTTCATGGCGGCACATATGTGGAAATCTGTACATTGTGTGATGATGTGAAGAACGGAACTATTCCAGCAGGAGAGCATGACTGGAAAGTAGTAGAGAAAAAAGACGGCGATACAGTGGTAGCTCGTGTTAAGGAATGTCAGCGTGCAACTTGTGCAAATAAAGCAACCATTGCAGAGGTACAGTGGACCGCTGATGGTTATGGATACTGTACTGCACATGGAGTTCAGAAGCTGGGGGCAGACAATATTATACCAGGTGTACCTGCAACTTGTGAGCAGCCTGGTCGTACCGATCAGAAGACTTGTCCAGTAACAGGATGTGGCAGAGTGATCGAGGCAAGTGTGGCAATTGATGCATTAGGCCATGACGCAGAGGATGAGGCAGAGTGGAAGGTAACAAAAGAACCTACCTGTAAAGAGCCAGGATCAAAAAATTTGGTTTGTACAAAATGTGGCACTCATGTAATAAAGACGGAAGAAATTGCTCCAAGCAATAATCATGAGTATGTATATACCACACAGGATGCTACTTGCTCAAGTGGCGAATTGTTTGTACATAAATGTACGATTTGCGGAGCGTTGGATCCAGATTATGATCCACAAGAAACGGGTACGGAAATCAATCCAGACAATCATACGTTTGATGATGATGGTAATTGTACTGGCGTGAAAGATGGTGTACCATGTGGTGCGACAGCAGCCGATGCTGGCTTTGCAAAATGTTCAGTACATGGCTGGACTAAGACATTAACACTGGAAGCAAAAGCGGCAACTTGTACAACAGAAGGAAAGACAGAAGGTTCCGTATGTAGCAAGTATCAGGAGGACGATGCGACGGAAGCATGTATCTATACAGCGCAGACAACAATTCCTGCAACGGGCCATGACAAAAATATTGAATGGACAGTAAAGGTACCTGCAACATGTAAAGAACCTGGAGTAGAACACAAAGTTTGTGCAAGCTGTACTACAGAGCTGGATAGCCGTCCAGTAGCTGCAACTGGCGTACATGATTATGCAGCAGCGGCAGTAGAACCTGCAACATGCAGCACGCCAAAACGTTATGTATCTAGATGTAATACATGTGGAGATATCGATCCTAACGGCCCGAACCAGGAGTTGGCTCCAGCAGACCCATCTCTGCACGAAGGAGATGAGAATGGCATTTGTACAGAGTGTGACACAGATCTGAAATCTCTTGGATGGAAGAAGTGTGATGTACATGGATGGGCAGCAACTATGGAACTTACAGCAGTAGATGCAACCTGTACCAAGCCTGGGAAAACAGCAGGATTGGCATGTAGTAAATATGACGCCGATGGTATAAAGGGAAGCTGCGATACAATTTACACAGCACAGACAGTGATAGATGCTTTGGGACATGATTTTACCGAGAGCAATGAATGTAAAAATGGCTGTGGAACCAAACAGGCTGTTGTAACTACAACTGGAGTAACATCTGTGGTAGATGGTAATAATAAACTTACTTTCTCTACGAATATCACAGTAGAAAATCACGAAGATGTTGTTGAAATTGGAATTCTTTACATCACGAAATCTGGCTACACAGGTACGTTAGAACAGGCAAAGACGGACTTGACAGTGACAGAGGCAGAGTTGAATGGTAATACATTTACGCTTGCAGGTAGAGAATTTGCAAGGGCTAAGCAGTATAATATTTCTTCACAACCAGATCTTGCAAACTATTCTAGAGCGTCTGTAAACTTCAATTTTGGTACAGCTGCTGCAAACCTTGAAAGACCAGTTTATGCAAGAGGTTATGTCATTATGAAGACAGGCGAGGATACCTATGCTATCCGTTATGCTGATGAAGTGATTACTGGAACCGTTGGTTCCTTTATGGCTCAGTAAGGACACGGATCAAGGACAGAAAGGGAAATGTAGATTATGTATAAGAAAATGCTTGCTTTTTTCCTAAGTGCAGTTCTGGCATGTTCACTGGTAGCATGCAGCGGCCCGAAGAAACAGGAATCTTCCGATAATACTAAGAAGGAAGATACAAGTCAGGACACGGAAAATCAGAAAGACGAGGATCCGGAATCTGACAGTCAGAAACCGGTGCTGGATGCGGACGCTACAGATGAAGAACTGTTGGATTTGGTAAAGGATGACATCACAGTGGTGACAGAGAAGAAATTTGCTAAGACGGTTGCAGATATGAAGGAACACGTGGAAGACGTCTCAGGACAGCTTTACCAGATGGAAGGGTTTTATACAGAGATAGACGGAATTCCGTATCTTACCGATTCTCTTGAAAGTGAAGAGGCAAACAGCCTGCCGTTGAGGTATGTTATAGAGACACCAAAAGAGGGCGCTAGAATTCGGGTGACTGGAGTGGCTGAGACAGATGAAGAAGCCGAAGAACAGGCTGTCGTCTTTAGTATCGTAGTGTTGGAAACCTTGGAGTAACAGGAAGAGAGTGAACCATAACTACATGAACAAAGGTGGATCCGTCTAACGGAACAGGCAGTGGCTTTTAGCCGCTGCCTGTTTTTAAGAATGGTACAAAGACTGGCAGAGGATATAGTTTTTCTAAAAATCTTGACTTTTTAAAAGTTCAATGATATAATAAATAGGTATGTGATATAAGCGGATATGGCGGAATTGGCAGACGCGATAGATTTAGGTTCTATTGTCTAACAGACGTGCAGGTTCAAGTCCTGTTATCCGCATTGGAAAGTTCCTGAAATCTATTTCAGAAAAGATTTCAGGTAGGATATAATGGAGCAACCAAAAGGGGCTGTTGCAAAATGCAGCTTATATACAATATATAGATAGGGCTTCTGCCTTTTGAAAACTATATTTTGTATATAACAGCTATTTTGCAACAGCCCCTTTTGTTATCGAAAGATTATCTCAAAAGTATCTGCAAGCAGCAACCAATTGGCACGGAACAGCCGCATAATCTGCCAATAACTCATGCCTCGAAGTTGGTATTCCTTTACCAGCCCAAATTTCGCGGTGAGGCTGCGCACATCTTCAAACCATACCTCGTGGGTCAGTCCATTTTGAACATAATTGAAATAAGGGGCTTGCGAAGTTTCGTCAAATTGGATGGTGGATCCATGGGCGATGGCGATCTGTATCGCTTCGATGGTTCCGATCGTGGTAGCTTTGGATGTACCGCTGACAAAAGGCAGAGTCCAGTCGTAACCATAATTTGGGATTCCTAAATGGATTTTCTGGGCAGGAATCCGAGTCAGAGCATATTCCACCACCTGACGGACCTTGTTGATAGGTGCAACTGCCATGGGTGGACCATAAGTATATCCCCATTCATAAGTCATAAGTAACACATAATCAGCAGCTTCACCCAACAATCGATAATCTTTGCCCTCGTACAGGAGACCAGATTGTGTATCTGATATTTTGGGAGCCAGCGCCACGGAAACAGGATATCCAAGTGCATTCACAGCAGTGCGCACGTCACGGACAAAATCAGCAAAGACGACTCTGTCCTCTGGCAGAATATATTCGAAATCAATGTCTACGCCCTGAAATCCCCGCTCTTGAATTTGAGTGGTAAGATTTTCAATGAGACGCAGCTTGGAACTTTCGTTGTTTACTACCTGAGTGATTAGATAGTTGCTGAATTGTCCAGAAGGCCCAAAGGGGGTCAGAGTCAAAATAGGAGCTGTGCCGTAGGCGGTTGCAGTAGTAATTAAAACGGTATCATCCACAGCAGGAGGAATCAGATCGCCTTCAGGGGTAAAACCATAGGAGAAAATGAATAAATCAGAAAGATAGGGCAGTGTTTGTTCCAGAGTTCGAGTGTCAATGAAAGGGTAGGCATACCCTCCCACATACGCAGGATAGCGTGTAGTGTCTGAGGGAGGTGTGGTCTCCGTTTCTGATATAAGAAGCGCTTGACCGATTGCCAGAGGATAGGGATATTCCAATTGATTATCATAAATAATGCTTTGAGGAGAACTGCCAAATGTGGCAGCGATTGTGTCGACAGTATCTCCTGGGCGAACAACGTAAATGGTCATACATAGAATTCCTTTTTTATAAAGATTATGAAGGAACTCTATCAGATAGAAAGAAAAAAATTATAAAAAGTAACAGAAAAAGTCTAACCTGATAGCTTCATTGCAGAACAGCGATGTCAACGACAGTTAGAGCGCATTTTTCAGACAGATTTAGACAGCCCATAAAACAATCTGAGAATGTTTCATGGGCTGGTTTGATTTTATTTGAATATTAAATGATATAGTAAACCCTCATTATGCTCAGCCTGCCGTCCGGCGGGCCGCATGGCCATCCATGCTATGAAAGCCCTTGGCTTCCATAGTAAATAAATATTAAATGATATAGTAAACCCTCATTATGCTCAGCCTGCCGTCCGGCGGGCCGCATGGCCATCCATGCTATGAAAGCCCTTGGCTTTCATAGTAATTTGTCTGGAGCGCTGTCTAATCGTCTGGCTCCATATCCACCAAAGCAGCCGTGATAATCGCCATAGAATACACTTCATCGGCGTTGCAGCCTCTGGATAAGTCATTGATGGGGGAATTGAGCCCCAGAAGAATTGGGCCATATGCGTCAAAATTACCCATACGCTGAGCGATTTTATAACCGATGTTACCTGCATTGATATCTGGGAAAATAAATACGTTGGCATGTCCTGCTACCTGATCTTCTGGGCATTTGGTACGTGCCACACGAGGAGAAACAGCGGCATCAAACTGCATTTCTCCAGAGATAGGAAGATCTGGACGCATTGCCTTTGCCTTAGCTGCCGCATTGCGCATTTTATCAACGTCTTCTCCAGCGCCAGAACCTAAGGTGGAGTAACTTAAGAATGCGATCTTGGGGTCGATACCGAAGAGTTGGCCACAGTCAGAAGCCTCGATGGCGATCTCTGCCAATTCATCTTCTGTGGGTTTGATATTGATGGCACAGTCTGCCATTGCCAGCACTTCATTTTCACCTGTAGCAGAAGGACGTACCAGGATGAAGCAGGAGGACACGATCTTATGCCCTGGCTTGGTCTTGATTAATTGCAGAGCAGGACGAATTGTGTCTGCTGTGGTGTAGGTTGCTCCTCCCAGAAGAGAATCTGCAAATCCCATCTTTACCAGCATTGTTCCAAAATAGTTGCCCTGCCGCAGAATTTTACGCGCTTCCTCCGGCTGCAAATTCTTACTTTTACGCAGCTCACAGAGAGCAGCTATCATGTCATCGATTTGCTCAAAATTTTCCGGATCTATAATTTGGGCCCCACGGATATTGTAGCCATGTTCCTCCGAGGCGTTTTCCACGTCCTCCTTGCTGCCTACCAGAATGGGGGTCAAAAAATTGGAAGCCAAAAGCCGGGAAGCGGCTTCCAGAATACGGGGATCCGTACCCTCAGTAAAAACAATTTTCTTGGGGTTCTTTTTTAGTTTGCTGATCATTGCTCCAAAACCCTGCATATTTCTGCCCATAGTAAAAATCCTCCTTAAAATAGTATCCGTATAATATCATCAGTCTGTAACATATTTTGTGATAAATTCTAATATAAATGTATCACTTTTGAAAAATTTTTCAACAGATTTACGTGTATAAAAATAAATACAGAGCGGAAAATCTTGCATTTTTTTAGGAACAAGCCTTTCGCCTTCTCAGGCGATTTTCCAGTATGGCTAAAAACAGAAAATAAAGCGGTGTGGTAAAGACGGAAGGATTGTTTACCAGCCCCTGGAAGAGGTACGCGGTAATGCCCAAAAGACCAGGAATTGCAAATTTTTCTTCCTTCTGTTTTTTTACACAAGATAGAAGCAGGGAAGCCTGCATTCCCATATAGGAGATGACGCCAAAAATTCCTGTTACAGCCAACATTTGTAACGCCTCGTTGTGCGCATCCAAAAAGGGAGCATGATATCGTCTGCGCATTTGTGCTCCAAAGCGTTCTTCCATACTCTGTAGAAAGCAGTTTGGACCATAACCAAAGAGTTTTTGCCATATAGGAAGTTCACGAAAATTTGCCAGTGTTCTTTTCCAAATGTAACCTCGGTTGGTGCCAAACCGATCTTTCATAGGAAAAATTGCGGAAATTACTCCCAGGACAGAGATTCCTAAGAGTGTTGTCACGATTTTGTTGCCATATTTTTTCAGAAAATGAATGGCAGGGCTTTTGATGATTCCATAACTGGCTAGAAGAATGGCAAATCCAGCCAGAAGAACACGAAAATCTGTCATAGGATATAACAGACGCTGCTTTTGAAAATTCAAGATGCACTTTGGACAATTTGGCAGGAGTTGTCCGAAGATGACAGTGAGCCTCATAGCAAAACCAGCACAGAGAATCGCAGCAATACAATGAATCCAGCGGATCATGGCATCTGTTTTTCCCATGGAAATCATTAGCAGAACAACCATGGAGCCACCAAAGGCCAAAAGCCAACTGTCGCTTGCAGTGCAGAAGCAAACATAGATTCCTAGTACGGATGCGCCAAAAAAAAGAATTTGGTGTAACCGTTTTTTGCTGACAAAATAAAATCCTTGCATAAGAGATATCATTAGGCTGCTGTAGCATGCATTGATATTGATATTTCCCAAAGTGCCTAGAAAGTCTGTTTTCTGTTTGTGGGCTAGATGTCTGCGCATTTGTAGTATATCTATGTCCCAGAAATTACAAACCACAACGATCCATACTAGGAGGGTGGAAAGAAAGAACAGCCACAGAACCCATTGGTTGTCCTCAAAATATCTGGAAATAGCAAAGTAAACGGCGATGCACAAAAGCAGGAAAACCCCGCCCATTTTCCGGCCTTCCTTTCCCCAAAATGCTTCTGCGCCTACAGGACTGGTGAGACTAGAGATCAGTACGACAAGTCCAAAGGCCAGAGCAAACAGATCCGTTCCGCTAAAAGATAAGGTCTTGCGCGGATGGTCCAAACAATGACAAAGATAAGAGCATATCCCAAGAAGACCGAGAAGAACTAGGAATACCAGCGAGGAAATCTGAAAAAAACTGCTTTTGGCCGCGGTGAGATCCGCATAATCACGTTGAAAATAAAAAGGAAATCCCGCAAGCATTAAAATCACGTAGCTCCACACAAGGAAAGTGCGGAGAGACTTTAATATGTTTATGTACTTATATTTCATATCCATTTTTGTTCCTTATCAGAAAAAGAACCATTACACAAATATGGTGCAATGGTTCTTTGAAAATCTTATGAGTTGCGGGCTATTTTACAGTGACATTAAAATAAGCTTTTGCGCCGCTCTTAGTGGTTACTGTGATTGTTGCCGTTCCTTTGCCCTTTGCAGTAACTTTGCCCTTGTTATCTACTGTTGCAACTTTAGGACGGTTGGTCTTGTAAGATTTAATGGTATCTTTCGCTGGAACCGTAGATTTCACCTGAATTTTTACGGATTTTTTAACTTTCAGGGTTGCACTGTTCTTTTTCAGGGTAATGCTGGCATCTTTCACGGTAATTTTACAGGTAGCTTTCTTGCCGTTGGCAGTTTTCGCAGTGATTGTGACAGTACCTGTTTTTTTCGCTTTGGCAACACCTTTGGAAGTTACCTGGAGTACCTTGGGGTCAGAGGAAGACCAGGAAATCTTATCTGTGGCTCCAACTGGATCACGTTTTACAGTTAAAGTAACTTTCTGGCCTTTTGCCATTGTCATGCTTTTCTTTGCAAAACTGATTTTCTTAGTGGCAGGAGCTTTTACTCTGACTTTGCAGGAAGCTTCTGCGCCGCTTTCCATGGTTACAGTGATGGTTGTCGTGCCAGCTTTTTTGGCTTTGATCTTGCCGTCTTCGTTTACAGTAGCTACAGATTCGTTGCTGGAATCCCAATCGTTTACATCGTCCCAACTTGGGAATTGTCTTTGAATTTTTAATTCCGTGGAAGTTTTCCCTGCGATAAGATTCAGTTCAGTTTTATTTAATTTTACATAGCAGACGGTTACTTCACAGGTGGCTTCTGCGCCGCTGTCAGTTTTAGCGGTAATCGTTGCCTCTCCGGCTTTTCGAGGAGTAACTTCGCCATCCTCATCAACCGTTGCTACATTTGGGTTGCTGCTGGACCAGGACAGATCGCCATCATAGTAGTCGTAATCGCCAAAAGGATCGTCATCATCATAATCCCAATCATCGTCATCCCAATCTTCGTCGTCATCCCAATCATAATAGTCTTTGTCATAGTATGCGATCAACGAGTGAGAATCACCATCCAGAGGCAGCATCAGATCGGAATCTGAGAGTATGATATGTTCTTTTCCGTCTGAAGAAGATTGCCCAAGATCATCGTCATAATCCCAATCATCGTCATCCTCCCAATCGTCATCCTCCCAATCGTCATCCTCCCAATCCTCATCGTCCTCCCAATCTTCATAAGCTGCATTTGCAACAGCAGGAACGCTAAAATGCAGGGTGGTGAGACAGGTGCAGGTAGCCAGTGCCAGTGCGACAATTTTTTTCCATGTAAACTTTTTCATTTCAAATCCTCCTTGATTATTTTGATAATTCAGAAAAAAACTGAATCTTGTAATATGTATGCACCAGGCAGGAAAAATTGTCAAAATCCTTCCTGCCTGCTTATCAAAAATGATAGCATCCGGGGGAAATTTTGTCAATTGGAGATTGAGGTTTTCGACATTATGCTGTGCCCTGCATAGAAAGTAAAAGTTTCTTTATTAAAATTTTATACTTTTTTCTTTGTAATTTGGGAAAAGCATTGTTATAATTATTAAGATTAATTTAATGCTGAAAAGACACTATTTATAACGTTCTAAGGTCGAGAGTGAAAATGTACAGGAGGAAAAGAGATGTTGTCAAAATTCAGTGTAAAGAAAGCATATACCGTGATCGTGGGGATTGTGCTGGTTATTATTTTGGGTGTTGTGTCCTTGAGTAAAATGAGTACGGATCTGTTGCCCAGTATGAATCTACCATACGCAATTGTGATCACGACCTATTCAGGTGCAAGCCCAGAGCAGGTGGAACAGGTCGTGACACAGCCAATTGAGGGCGCTATGGCAAGTACCTCAAATATTAAAAATATCAGTTCGACTTCTTCAAATAATATGTCTATGGTGACATTGGAGTTTGAACAGGCTGCAAATATGGATTCTATCACAGTGGAAATGCGGGAGAGCCTGGATCAGATCAGTGGCTATTGGCCAGATGAAGTTGGGAATCCTATCATTATGAAATTGAATCCAGATATGATGCCCATCCTGATCGCAGCTGTGGAAGTGGAAGAAATGGACGATCTTCAGATTAGCGATTATACAGAAAAAAATCTGATACCAGAGATTGAGAGTGTGGAAGGTGTGGCCTCGGTGTCTGGCACAGGTCTGATTGAAGAGTCGATACATGTGACGCTGAATCAGGAGAAAATTGACGCGGTTAATGCCAAAATTATGGCATCCTTGGATGAGAAATTCTCAGATGCAGAGAGTGAGATGGAGACAGCCAGGGAGGAGCTAAACAGCGGAAAAGATGAACTGGAAAGCGGCAGAGAGCAGATGGCAAATCAGATCAGTGATGCCCAAAACCAGTTAAATGATAAGAAAATCGAACTGTTTCAGACAGAAGCGGACTTAAACAACAAGCTTGCAGAATTAAGAGAAACCAAGACTCGCACAGAACAGGGAATTAATACCTTGGCAGAGTTAAAGACTCAGGTGCAGACGATGATTGACACAAAGGCTAAGCTGGTTCAGGGGATTGCTGTGATGCAGTCGCTTCATCAAGACACTACAGAGCTAGAAGAGCAGCTTGCCGCAGTTGAGGCGGGACTTGCCCAGATCGTGGCTCAGCTTGCAGCCCAGGAGGGAAGCGATTTAAAAGAAGGTGCCTCAGACGAGGAATTGTTGGCGTTTATCGCCCAGGCACAGACTGCGGCTGAGCAAGGTTTGGTACAGATCAATGGAGGAATTGCTGCTATTGAATCTGGTCTTCAGAGTGTGGCAGAAGGGAAAATTACAATCAATGACACCCTTGCCACATTGAATCAGAGTCAAATTACAGGATCGGTAGAAATGGGAAGCGCCTCTGCCCAGATCGCCAGCGGGGAGGATAAATTAAAAGAATCGGAGAAAAGCTTTGAAGATGCAAAAGAGGAAGCCTATGATGCGGCAGATTTGAATGAGATTCTTACCATGGATACGCTTTCTGGAATTTTGACAGCTCAGAATTTTTCCATGCCAGCAGGTTATATTACGGATGAGGGCGAGCGCTATATGGTGCGTGTTGGGGATGCTGTGGACAGTGTGGATTCATTAAAGGATATGGTTTTGATGGATCTTGGTATGGATGGTGTGGAAGTCATTCATCTTTCCGATGTGGCAGATATTGCTGTCACAGATAATTCAAAGGATTCCTATGCGCGGTTAAACGGCAATCCAGGAGTTATTCTGTCTGTGGAAAAACAGACCGGATATTCCACAGGAGATGTAACTCACAGGATTTATAACAAATTTGATAGTCTTAAGAAAAGCAATGAGAATCTTTCTGTGTCAGTATTGATGGATCAGGGCATTTACATAGATATGATTGTAGATTCTGTGCTAAATAATATGATATTTGGCGCAATTCTTGCCATTCTTATTTTGTTAGTGTTTTTAAAGGATATCAAACCAACCCTGGTGATTGCTTGTTCGATCCCAGTCTCTGTAATTTTTGCGGTGGTGCTGATGTATTTCAGCGGTGTTACCCTGAACATGATATCCCTATCTGGTCTAGCATTGGGAATTGGTATGCTTGTGGATAACTCCATCGTGGTCATAGAGAATATTTACCGAATGCGAGGAGAAGGAGTGTCTGCCAAAAGAGCAGCAATAGAAGGTGCTAGGCAGGTCAGTGGCGCTATTACAGCATCTACGTTGACCACTGTCTGTGTGTTTGCACCAATTGTGTTTACCGAGGGAATCACAAGACAACTTTTTGTGGATATGGGACTGACCATTGCATATACGTTGTTAGCAAGTCTCTTGATCGCTTTGACATTCGTTCCTATGATGGGGGCAAAAATGTTGAAAAAAGCCAGAGAAATCCGTCACCCCTGGTTCGAAAAATTCCAGGAGATTTATGGGGCAATCCTGGAGAAATTGTTGAAGGTAAAGTTGTTAGTGCTGTTCGTGATGGTGGCATTGTTGGTGGGAAGTATGCAGGCGTCTTTGGCAAAAGGTGTGATTTTTATGCCAGATATGGAGAGCACACAGATGACCGTGGAAATCACTCCCCCAGAGGAAGCGGAGTTTGCAGAGGCTTGTGAACTTGCGGATCAGGTAACAGAAATAATTCAAACCATTGACGATGTGGAATCCATCGGTGCCATGGCAGGAGGGGGAGGCATCGCTTCCAGCCTGATGGGAGGTAGCAGCAGTGGCAATAATATTACGTTGTATATTATTTTAAAGGAAGAAAAGAAATTGTCCAATGAGGAACTTACAGAGCAGATCACCGAATTGACAGAGGGACTTGAAGGTGAGATCAATATCAGCAGTTCTTCTATGGATATGGGAATGTTGGCAGGTAATGGTCTCTCCGTACAGATACGGGGACGTGATTTAGAGAAATTGCAAAAGATTGCAGCAGATATAAAAGAGATTGTATCGAAAGTACAAGGTACAGCGGAAGTCTCTACGGGAATGGAGGAGTCAGAGAGAGAATTTCGTATTACAGTAAACAAAGAGAAAGCCGCAAAATATGGCATGACGGTGGCACAGATTTACCAGCTTGTGTATGAACAGATGGAGAATGAGACTGCGGATGCCACGATTTCCACAGATATAAAGGACTATGATGTGTATCTTAAAAGTGTGGCTCAGAGTGAGGCATCCATGGATGCCCTTAAGGAACTGACATTTACTTATAAAGAGAAAGAAACGGGAGAAGAATCGGAGATCTCTCTTTCTGATGTGGCACAGTTCCAGGAACTGGATAGCATGCGTTCTATTTCCAGAGAGGGACAGGAGCGGTACGTAACAGTATCTTCGGCCATTGCCACCGGTTATAATGTAGGGCTTGTAGGAGACGCAGTGCAGAAAGCAGTGGCGCAGTATGAATTGCCAGAGGGATATACCATTGAAATGACAGGAGAGGATGAGAGCATCAATGAAGCTATGGAACAGTTAATGTTGATGCTTGTATTGGCGATTGCTTTTATCTATCTGATTATGGTAGCACAATTTCAGTCTTTAAAGGCGCCATTCATTATTTTGTTTACAGTTCCATTGGCTCTTACAGGGGGATTTGGGGCTTTGCTGGTTACAAACAATGAATTAAGTATTATCGCTATGATTGGATTTATTATGCTGGTGGGTATCATCGTGAACAATGGTATCGTTATGGTGGAATATATTAACCAACTTAGACGAGAAGGCGTGGAGAAACGAGAAGCGATTATTACGGCTGGTAAGACACGTTTGCGTCCGATTTTGATGACTGCAATGACCACGATTCTTGCAATGGTTACCACTGCATTTGGACACGATATGGGCTCAGATATGTCAAGGCCCATGGCGATTGTTACCATTGGTGGAATGATTTATGGAACGTTAATGACGTTGGTGGTAGTGCCCTGTATTTATGACCTGTTTTACAGTAATAAAAGTATGGTGGAAGAAGAAATCTGAAATATTTAAAAGAACTACTTGACAATTGATTTGTAAGCTTTTAAGATCTTTTAGGATGAAGGAAAAGGCGATTAGATATACTGTATGAACAAGGGGCTTTCGCACTAACATAACGTACAAGGCATAGATTTGTTCAAAAGGTTTACATTGCGAAGCAATGCAAACAAAATGCACAAAAATTATCTTGGAAATTTAGCTTCCCAGAGTGATTTTTGTGCATTCTGTCTTTGCCGCATGAGCGGCAAGACCTTTTGAACAAATGAATTTATGAGTGCGACAGCTCAATTTTCTAGAAGGAGAGAGAAAATCATGAACAAAGAATTGGCGAAAACCTATGATCCGAAAGACATTGAGGATCGTCTATATCAGAAATGGGAAGAGAATAAATATTTTCATGCCAAAGTAGACCGAAACAGGAAACCATTTACCATTGTGATGCCGCCCCCCAATATAACTGGACAGCTTCATATGGGGCATGCTCTTGATAATACAATGCAGGATATTCTAATCCGTTACAAGCGAATGCAGGGATATAACGCGCTGTGGCAGCCAGGGACGGACCATGCGTCTATTGCAACAGAAGTAAAAGTGATTGAAGCTTTGAAAGAGCAGGGAATTGACAAGAAGGAACTTGGTAGAGAAGGATTTTTGGAAAAAGCCTGGGAATGGAAAGAAGAGTATGGCGGGCGCATTATTCGGCAATTGAAGAAGTTAGGTTCCTCCGCAGATTGGGACAGAGAACGTTTTACCATGGATCAGGGATGTTCAGAGGCAGTAAAACAGGTATTTATCAAATTGTATGAAAAAGGTTTGATTTACAAAGGATCCAGAATAGTAAATTGGTGTCCAGTGTGCAAAACTTCCATTTCAGATGCAGAAGTGGAGCATGAGGAGCAAGATGGATTTTTCTGGCATATTAACTATCCAGTAAAGGGTGAGTCTGGAAGGTTTGTGGAAATTGCAACCACCAGGCCAGAGACGCTCTTAGGTGATACGGCGGTAGCAGTCAATCCAGAAGATGCGCGGTATCAAGATATTATTGGAAAAACGTTGGTTCTTCCCCTGGTGGGACGTGAGATCCCAGTGGTGGCAGATCATTATGTAGACAAAGAATTTGGAACTGGCTGTGTGAAGATTACGCCAGCCCATGATCCAAATGATTTTGAGGTTGGAAAACGCCATAATCTGCCAGAGATCAACGTATTGAATGATGATGCTACCATCAATCAAAATGGTGGCAAATATGCGGGAATGGATCGTTATGAAGCCAGAAAGCAGATGGTGGAAGAATTAAAAGAGCAGGGATTGTTGGTAAAGGTGGTACCTCATTCTCACAATGTTGGAACCCATGACCGTTGCAATACGACGGTGGAGCCGATGGTGAAACAACAGTGGTTTGTGAAGATGGATGAACTGATCAAACCAGCAGTGGAGGCAGTAAAGAATGGCGAAATCAAGCTGCTTCCAGAGCGTATGGATAAGACATACTTTAACTGGACAGACAATATTCGTGACTGGTGCATTTCCAGACAGCTCTGGTGGGGACACCGGATTCCTGCCTACTATTGCGCGGATTGTGGAGAATTTGTGGTGGCAGAGGAAAATCCGGGCAAATGTCCGAAGTGTGGATGTACCCATATGACCCAGGATGAGGATACCTTGGACACCTGGTTTTCATCTGCACTTTGGCCGTTTTCCACTCTGGGATGGCCTGAAAATACAGAGGATTTGGATTATTTTTATCCGAATGATGTGTTGGTGACAGGATATGACATTATTTTCTTCTGGGTAATCCGTATGATCTTCTCAGGTTATGAACAGATGAAAGAGGCGCCATTTAAAACAGTTCTGTTCCATGGCCTGGTGCGGGATTCTAAGGGGCGTAAAATGAGCAAATCTCTGGGAAATGGAATTGATCCTTTGGAGGTGATTGAGAAATATGGCGCAGATGCATTGCGTCTGACTCTGATCACGGGCAATGCTCCTGGAAATGATATGAGATTCTATTGGGAGCGTGTGGAGGCATCTCGGAATTTTGCCAATAAGGTGTGGAATGCGTCCCGTTTCATTTTGATGAATATTGGAGAGGAGCGATTGCAGGAGCCAAAGCTTAGCCAGCTTGAGTTGGAAGATCAGTGGATTTTATCAAAAGTGAATACGCTGACTAGAGATGTGACTGAAAATATGGATAAATTTGAACTTGGGATCGCTGTTCAGAAAGTGTATGATTTTATCTGGGATGAGTTTTGTGACTGGTACATTGAGATTGCCAAGACAAGGACATTTAAGAAAGAAGAAAATTTGGAATCTGCTAGAGTGGCAATGTGGACATTGGAGACGGTTTTGATCCAGGCACTGAAGCTGCTTCACCCCTATATGCCTTTTATCACAGAGGAAATTTTTTGTACTTTGCAAGGGGAAGAAGCAACGATTATGTTGTCCCAGTGGCCAGAATATCAGGAAGCATGGCAGTTCCCTCAGGCAGAGGAGGCAGTGGAACATGTGAAAGATCTGGTAAAAGGCATCCGTAATACAAGGACAGATATGGAAGTTCCACCTAGCAAAAAAGCAAACGTATTTATTGTAACCCAGAACGAGGAATTGAAAACAGTTTTTGAAGAGATGAAAAGTGCTTACCGTATACTGGCTAGTGCCAGTGAGGTACATGTGCAGACAGATCGGTCAGGTATCGGTGATGATGCTGTGTCTGTGGTGATTCCAGGTGCTGTTGTTTATCTTCCGCTGGAAGATTTGGTGGATTTTGAAAAAGAGAAGGAACGCCTATTAAAAGAGAAAGAGCGGCTGACAAAAGAGTTGTCCCGTTCCAAGGGAATGTTGTCCAATGAGAAATTTCTAAGTAAAGCGCCAGAACAGAAGGTGCAAGAGGAGAAAGAGAAGTTGGTGAAATATGAACAGATGATGGCTCAGGTGGAAGAACGCCTGAAACAGATGGCTTAGCAGCAGTTCCCATAATGGATAAGAAAAACAAAGAAATAATGTAAAAAAGATTGAAAAAAATATAAATTCTTGCTAAAATAGATTATATACTTGAATTTTAGCAGAAATCCATATAAAGGGGGAATCTGTGATGGCAGCATTAACGAGAGATGATCCAAAGGTTCGGTTGAGCAGGGATAACACAAAGGCCTATTTATTTCTGCCAGAACCAGGTTTTGAAGGCTATAGTGTAGATGAAGTGATAGGCATTCTACAGAGTAATGGAATATCCTATGGGATTAAGGATGACACTGTTAAAAATATAGTGGAGGGCCAGCTCTATAATCAGGAGGTCCTTGTTGCAGAGGCTGATAAGCCCGTGGACGGCATAGACGGATATTATGAATATATGTTTGACATGAATTTCAGCAAGAAGCCTATGCTTCGTCCAGATGGATCCGTAGATTACTGGAGTATTAAGATGGTCGAGATTGTCACTGAGGGACAGGTGATCGCGAAATATCATAAGGCAATCCAAGGAAAAGACGGCATGGATCTGAAAGGCAAGCCAATTTTGGCTAAGCGCGGTAGAGATTTGGTTCCTCTGCGTGGCAAAGGGTTCGAGCGTTCTGAGGATGGTGACACGTATACAGCCCAGATTGATGGCAAGATTGATATGAATGGGGACAGAATTGTGATTCTGCCAGTATACGAAGTAAATGGAGATGCAGATCTGTCTATTGGAAATATTGATTTCCGCGGAGATGTCATTATCCATGGTGGTATCTGTAGCGGTTTGATGGTAAAGGCAACTGGAACTGTGACAGTAGATGGAATTGTGGAAGGAGCAAGCATTGAGGCGGGCAAGGATATCGTCCTTCGAAGCGGGGTAATGGGAGCATCCAGAGCAAGTATTACCAGTAAGGGAAATATTTCTGCAAAGTTTTTTGAATATACCAGGGTTCATGCCAATGGTACAATTCAGGCAGATGTATTTTTGAACTGTCAGGTGTCTTGTGGAGAGAGTATTATTCTGAATGGCAAGAAAGCTAGTATTATTGGTGGTGAAGTTGGGGCAATTCGCAGCATTGAAGCAGATATTCTTGGCAGCGAAGGAGAAGTGAAGACCAGTGTTAAGATTGGAAATGATCCAGCAGTAAAGCGCAGAATTGGCATTCTACAGAATAAGATTGAAGTGGAGAAGGCGAATTTGGCCAAGATTGAAGAGGGCTTAAAGATTCTTCAGGATTTGAAAAATGATCCCAGACGAACCGATCTTCTTCGAGTTAAGATTCGTGATACCGCATTGTTAGCGGGAGATACCGCGGAACTGGAGAAGTTGGAGGATCAGCTTCAGCGTGCGAAGGGCGGCAGCATCCGTGTGAACAATTGTGTATATCCGGGCGTTGTCGTGGAGATAGATGAGCTTCGTGTCAGAGTAAAAGAAAAGCAGTTGAAGCTTGAATTTGTACGAGAGATGGACAGAATCCATATGTGTGCTTTAGAGGCGTAGAATATTTGAATGGATTGTGGGGGCAGCATATAAGAGATCTCAACAGATTTCTTATATGCTGCTTTGTTCTCTTATAGGATTCAGGCGCCAAAAGGGTGCGCTGCACCTGCTCTACACCATATGTTGAAATTTGTCATACGAAAATCTTAAAATTCTGCAATTTAGATCTGGATTTCAATACACTGCTGTATTATAATGTCCAGGACGGCACGGGCACATGTGCCTTAATTTGCCGCAGACAAAGGATGTACGAATGAGAAGCTATGAAGAGATTGTAAAAGCGATATTAGAAATTCCCAAATTTACAACGAAAAATAATCTGGAGCATACTAGAGAACTATTCGAACGGTTGGGTTCCCCACAGGAACAGTTTAAGGTGATTCATGTAGCTGGAAGCAATGGTAAGGGAAGTGTCTGCGCTTTTATCGACAGTGTGCTCCGTCAGGCAGGGAGACGGACGGGACTATTTACTTCCCCACATCTGGTCTGTATAGAAGAACGGTTTGTCTTACAAGGAGAGATTTGTAATCGAAATCTGTTTGTAAGCGCTGCTGAGAAAGTGGCTCAGGCAGCGGAAGAGATGACAAAAAATGGTTTGCCTTATCCCACTTTTTTTGAGTTTATTTTTGCTGTGGGCATGGTAATATTTGCAAAAGAGCAGGTGGAGTATGCGATCGTAGAGACAGGGCTAGGCGGTCGGTTAGATGCTACCAATATTATTCAAAATCCGCAGCTTACGGTGATTACTTCTATCAGTCTGGAACATACGGAAATTTTGGGAGATACTATTTCTAAGATTGCATCAGAAAAGGCAGGAATCATAAAAAGTCAGGTGCCAGTGGTGTTTGATGCATCTCTTCCAGAAGTGCGTCAGGTAATCAAAGAGCGCGCTGATAAGCTGGAGGCGCCGCTCTTTCCGGTATTTCCCGAAAACATTAAGATTTTATTAAACACTGGAAAAAAGATTGCATTTTCCTATGATTCTGGTTATGATGTTACTGCTACACTTGAGATTCCATTTGGTGCGCCTTATCAGACACAGAATGCGGCATTAGCATTGGAAGCTTTGAACTGCATTGCAGATAAAGAGTGTATCGCTAGAGAAGCTATTATACAGGGATTTGCCTGTGTTCAGTGGAAAGGCAGGATGGAGCAAGTTGCTCCTGGTGTATATTTTGATGGTGCACATAATTCTGATGGAATTGTAAAGTTTTTGGAGGCAACAGAGCAGATTACAGATCAGCCTGGAATTCTGTTATTTTCCATGGTGAAGGAGAAGGATTACCATTATGCAGCAGAAATTTTGCTTGGACAGGGGAACTGGGAAGAGGTGATTCTTACTTCTGTACCTGGTATACGGGGAATTGAGGTCAGAAAACTGTCCGAAGTGTTCCAGCAGAAAGCGGAACACCATCAACTGAGAATCAGGATTACAGAAATAGAAGAGATTGGAAAGGCGTATGCGTATGCATTGTCGGTAAGAAGGCCAGGACAGACATTATTTTGTGCAGGCTCTCTTTATCTTATTGGAGAACTGGAACGCATTGCAGGAGGAATAATATGATTAATTTTGAAGAGGAATTGAAGAAATTTAAACCCAGCCTGGAGGTGGAAGAGGCCGAGGATGCCATATATGATAGAGATTTGACGGATATGACAGATATTATGCAAGAGATTCTCAAAGATGCAAGACAGCGTTAAGAACCGTTGGAAGGTATTACTCCAGCAGTTAAATATCACAATATCTTACTTGCCCAAACCTCCATCTGCTGCGTTGTCATCAATCGCTGTAGCACTCGCTACAGCTCAATCTTTCGCCTTGTATATGAAGATTTGTTCTGCGTAATCTACTGCGAGATTTAACCGCCGGAGTAATAAGAAAGGAATGGTATGAATTCATATAATAAAATTATCCGTTTGTCAAATACACTTTATAATGATGGATTGGAAAAAGCCAATGTTAGGGATTTGTCTGGTGCTATCAAGTCCTTGCGGACCAGTCTGAGATACTATAAAGCCAATATTTCGGCCAGAAATCTTCTGGGACTTGTCTATTATGAAATGGGCGAGGTGGTGGATGCCTTGAGCGAGTGGGTGATCAGCCGTAGCCTTCAGCCAGAGGATAACCCAGCAGAGCAATATTTAGATGATATTCAGTCAAATCGTTCTCGATTGAGTTCTGTGAACCAGACGATCAAGAAATATAATCAAGCACTGCTCTACTGTCAACAGGGGAGCAGGGATCTTGCCATTATCCAGTTAAAGAAAATACTGGCCTCTAATCAGGGACTTGTAAAAGGACATCAGCTTTTGGCGCTTTTGTATCTACAGGACAAGAAATATGAACTGGCGCGGAGGGAGCTTCGGGCAGCAGCAAAAATTGATACCAACAATGTAACCACGTTAAAGTATTTGCAGGAGGCAGAACAGCACTTGCAAAAGGAGCCTTCTCAGAAGAAGGAAAAACGTCGGAAAAAGGAGGCTATGGCCTCTTATCAGAATGGCAATGAGACGATCATCCAACCTGCCAATATCAAAGATACTTCTCCAGTGATGACGATTTTAAACTTGGTGATCGGTGTGGCCATTGGCATGCTGATTACCTGGTTTTTGATCCTTCCAAGTGTACAACAGAATGCAATCTCTGATGCGAGGAAGGCAGAACTTGAGGCAAATAATGAACTGATAACCAGAGATCAGGAAATTAAAAGTCTGGAGCAGGAGATTGAGGAATTAAAAAGCCAGGTGGAGAAAGTGAAGAGTGAATCGGAGAGCAGCCAGAAATCCATCGAGAATTATCAAAAGATGCTTACGGTTTACGATGCGTTTGTTCAGGAGGATATCCAGCAGGCAGGAGAATTGATTGGAAATGTAGATGCGGGCCTTTTGGATGCCCAGACAAAAGGAATTTATAATCGATTGGATGCCCAGATCAACGAGCAATATATTGCTGTTTTGTATACCCAGGCGGAACAGGCTTACAATACCCGGAATTTTCCAGAGGCCATTCCAGGTCTTACCAAGGTGGTTGAGACAGATGAGGATTATCAGGATGGATATGCCATTTACTATCTTGCTCAGTCCTGTCGTCAAACTGGAGACGTGGAAAATGCCAAGAAATATTATCAGCGAATGATTGAGTTGCATCCAGGAACACAGCGTGCTCGTTCTTCTCAGAGGTATTTAGAAGAGCTGAATCAGCAGCCATAAAATTAGTTGTTGATGAATCTTCACTAACACGATATTTACATCTTTGTGCGAATGCGCATCCCCAAAGGGGCTATATCGTCGGCGATGTTTCATCACCAAATCGGTACAATAGAAAAAGGTTACAGAAGACGTCATAGAAATTATGGCGTCTTTTTATGTGCAGCCCCGTACAGTGGAATTATGCCGCTATGCGGCGCACGGGGTGCAACGAGTAGGAAAAGTCTTCTCTACTCGGATTATATGGGGAAATTTCTTCACATTTCCAGAAAAGATTTTAATAGAACCGCACGGCGGCGGAAAGGAAGGGAATTTATGGAACACAGATATGAGAAGGAATATGGATGCCTGATTTTGAGAATGCCACAGGAACTTGATCATTATCAGGCGGAATTTTTGAAAGAGGAGGCGGACGGGCTGTTGCTTCAATATCCAGTGCGCAATCTGATATTTGACTTTGCAGATACGCAGTTTATGGATAGCTCTGGAATTGGGGCTATTATTGGCAGGTGTAAAAATGTTCGTTTTTCCGGCGGTTATGTTAAGGCAGTTAATCTCAATGAACAAATACAAAGAGTGTTTCAAATATCTGGTTTGAAAAAAATTATTGAAGTGGAATAAACTTGGCAATCATATAAGGAGGATAATATGAACGATTTAAAAAATGAACTGAAGATGGAATTTTCTGCCATCTCTTCCAATGAAGGGTTTGCCAGAGTTGCTGTGGGGGCATTTGTGGCAGAGCTGAATCCGACAGTGGACGAGCTGGCAGACATTAAGACGGCAGTCAGTGAGGCGGTGACAAACTGCATTATCCATGGATATGAACAGAAAGAGGGCAGTATCTGGATCCATTGTCAAATACAAGGAAGACTTGTGCAGATCTCGGTGGTGGATGCTGGAAAGGGAATCCGAGATATTGAACAGGCTATGGAACCTTTGTTTACCACAAAGCCAGAGCTGGAGCGTTCTGGAATGGGATTTGCATTTATGGAGGCATTTATGGACGAGATAGAGGTGATTTCTGAACCCTGGAAAGGAACCAGTGTGACGATGCGAAAGACCATAGGGGAAGGATGAGGCAAGTGAATGAGACAAATATGATGGAAGATAATGTAACGCAGCTTCTGGAACGTACCCAGGCAGGAGACCACGCAGCTAGAGATGCTCTGGTACAGAATAATATGGGATTAATCTGGAGTATTGTACGAAGATTTGCCAATCGAGGTTATGATTTGGAAGATTTGTTTCAGGTAGGAAGCATTGGATTGATGAAAGCGATTGACCATTTTGATCTGTCTTTTTCTGTAAAATTTTCAACGTATGCAGTGCCCATGATTACGGGAGAAATTCGCCGTTTTCTCAGAGATGATGGTATGATTAAGGTGAGCCGTAGCCTGAAGGAACATGGAGCCAAAGTGAAACAGGCCAGAGAAAAACTACAGACATCCCTGGGCAGGGAGCCTACACTTATGGAATTATCAGAAGAAGTAGGACTTCCAAGGGAAGAGATTGTTATGGCTCTGGAAGCAAATGGTGAGGTGGAGTCCATTTATCGGACGGCAAGTTCTTCCGAGGGAAAGGAAATCTGTCTTGCGGATCGACTTCCCCAACAAAAAGACAGTCATGCGATACTGCTAGACCATATGGTACTAGAACAGCTTTTGTCGGAACTGACAGAGACGGAGCGTGAGTTGATTGAACTTCGTTATTTCAAGGAACAGACCCAGATGCAGGTGGCAAAACAGATGGGTATCAGTCAGGTGCAGGTCAGCAGACTTGAGAAAAAAATTTTACTGGGGATGCGCCGAAAGCTGCAGGCAGGATAGAAATTTCAAAGGATAAAAAAGAATGTATAAAATTTTGGATGAGATGGCATACTACTTCCAAAGATGGAAAAAGGAAGTGAGTATATGAGCCATAGTACGATTTATCGGATATGCCTTCTGGTAGTTGTGATACTCACAATTATCGGGGGCATTTTCTATTACATTCATTATATGGAAGAGAACGCAAAGATTACAGAGGGAACGTTAGTGAAAGAAGGTGCAGAATCGGCAGAGAATCCGTGTTGTACTGCCTGGAATCAAGAGTATGAGAAAAGTGAGGGTATGTCATGGCTGGAAACACAGAAACAGTATATTTAAAGATTGAGCAGAATGTGCTGGTGCGGGATCCTTCGGTGGTATTAAAGGATATCGCCAAAATTACCTCCACCAATCGTCCATTGATCAATAAAATGAAACTGATGAAGGTCTACACTTTTCATACGCCAATAAACCAGAGCAAGAAGAAAATGCAGACAGAAGTATTCTCAGTGTTAAAAATCATTGAAATGATAGGGCAGGAATTTCCCAATGTGGAAATACAGAATATCGGGGAAAAGGATTTTGTTCTGGAATACCAGCCCAAAGAGGAAGCAAAGTGGTTGTTGTATTTAAAAACAGCAATTTTATGTGTACTTATTTTCTTTGGTTCTGCATTTACCATTATGACCTTTAACAACGACGTGGGAGTGGGTGAGGTTTTTATGGATTATTATCAACAGGTGATGGGAACAGAATCCAATGGATTTACGGTTTTAGAGATCTGCTATTCCATTGGATTGTTCCTTGGAATTATGGTGTTTTTTAACCATGTGGGCCGTAAGAAAATTACCCATGATCCCACTCCGATTCAGGTAGAAATGCGCACTTATGAGAAGGATGTAGACACCACTTTTATTGAAAACTGTGGACGGAATGGAACCAGCAATGATGTGGATTAAAATACTTGTAGGGAAAGGAAGCCTGTGAACATGTGGATGAGACAAATATTTTTAGGATTTCTTGGGCTGGCATGTGGTTCAGCAGTGTCCGCAGGAGTATTTAGTTTTATTATTTCAGTTGGAATCGTTCCAAGGATTATCGGCAAAAGCAGGACGGCGCTGGATATTATGGCTTATGAAAATGCAGTGCTTTTGGGCGGGACTTTTGGAAATATGATCTCGATTTTTTCACCAAATCTTCCTCTGGGTATCTGGGCAGTTGTACTCTTTGGACTGTCCGCAGGGGTTTTTACCGGATGTCTTGCTGTGGCGCTTGCGGAAATCCTAAATACGTTTCCAATTATGTTCCGGCGGTTTGGCATAAAAGTGGGTTTAGGCTGGATCATGTTTTTTATGGCATTGGGAAAAACAGCGGGAGCCCTATACTTTTACGCAAATCATATGCAGAAATAATAGGAAAGTGAGGAAGAATCATGGCACAGCAGCAGACAATGGAACAAAAAGAACAGAAAAATCAAGAGTATAATGAATACGTCAAGCAGGTGACACCCACACATTCCCTGCCAGCCAATATGATCAAGGCATTTATCACAGGTGGGGTGATCTGCGTTGTGGGTCAATTTATTTTGAATTTGGCAACAAATTACTTTAACTTGGACAAGGATACTTCGGGAGGGTGGTGCAGCATGATTTTGGTATTGTCCAGCGTTGTGTTGACGGGGTTCAATATCTATCCCTCCATTGCCAACTGGGGAGGTGCCGGAGCGCTGGTGCCTATAACAGGGTTTGCCAATTCCGTGGCGGCTCCAGCGATTGAGTTCCAGAAGGAAGGACAGGTATTTGGAATTGGATGTAAAATTTTTACCATTGCAGGTCCTGTGATTTTATATGGCATTTTTACAAGCTGGGCCTTGGGGCTGATTTATTGGGCACTGACAGTGTTTGGTATTTTGTAAGAAGCCAGAAGACAAATGGACACAATAAAGTGAGGAAAGAGAGGTAGTGAGATGGATTACCAAGAAAATGACAAATTTAGTATGCCAATGGGATTAAGTTTTCAGCTTGGGTTGAATGAAAGGGCGCTGACAGCCTATGCAAGTTTAAATGATGAGGAGAAGCAGCAGGTCGTAGAAGCTGCGAGAAATGTCCGTTCTAAGGCGGAAATGCGGAGGATTGTGGCAGGTCTGGAACAGAATTTTTGTTAGAAAACGAAAAGAAAGAGATAAAGATATTGACAAAAGCCTGAAAGGGGCATATAATTTCAAACACGACAAAGAACCACACGGGTGCTGAGATGTCCAGGTGGTTCTTTTTGAATGTACAGATACAAAGGAACAAAAATGGAATTGGTAGAAAGGAAGGTGCTGTTATGGCAAAGAGTGTAACGAAAGATATGACTGTGGGTTCTCCCATCCGTCTGATTTTGCAGTTTTGTATCCCATTGTTTTTTGGAATGTTATTTCAGCAGTTTTATAATATGATGGACACCATTATTGTGGGAAAATTTTTGGGTGTTCATGCTCTGGCTTCCGTGGGGGCCACAGGTTCCATTAATTTTATGATCATTGGATTCTGTATGGGTGTCTGCAATGGCTTTGCCATTCCAGTTGCGCAGCAATTTGGAGCTGGACAGCACCACTATCTTAGAAAGTTTGTGGCGAACAGCGTCTGGCTTGCGATCGGATTTGCCGGAATCATGACGGTGATCGTCTGTGTCCTTTGCCGACAGATTTTGATGTGGATGGATACGCCTGCGGATATTATAGACGGTGCCTATGCTTATATTTTTGTGATTTTTTTGGGAATCCCAGTAATTTACCTGTATAACTTGCTGTCTGGGGTGATACGGTCATTGGGCGACAGTAAAAGCCCACTGTTTTTCCTGGTATTTTCTTCTGTGTTAAATATTATTTTGGATTTGGTGTTGATTCTGGTGTTTGATATGGGAGTGGCAGGAGCAGCATGGGCCACTGTGATATCACAGGCGGTTTCTGGCATTGCTTGTCTTTTGTATATAAAATTCCGCTTTGAGATTTTGAAGATTTCTAAGGAGGAATGGCGACTGGATAGGGGCTGTGTGGGCATTTTATGTAACATGGGGATTCCTATGGGATTGCAATATTCTATCACAGCGATCGGAAGCGTGATTTTGCAGACCGCAGTGAACGGCATTGGTTCGATGGCAGTTGCAGCAGTTGCAGCGGGAAGTAAAATTAGTATGTTTTTCTGCTGTCCTTTTGACGCTATGGGCTCCACAATGGCCACTTATGCAGGACAAAATGTGGGAGCTGGAAAGCTTGATCGTGTCTCCAAGGGGATCAAATCTACTTCTCTTTTGGGGCTTGGATATTCGGTGATTGCGGCGATTATTTTGGGATTTTTTGGAGGAAGTATTTCATTATTGTTTGTGGATGCTGGGGAGACAGAGATTATTCGCCATGTAACTTGGTTTTTGTGGGCGAATGTTGCATTTTATTTTCCGCTTGCATTGGTCAATATTGTTCGTTTTACGATTCAGGGGCTTGGATTTAGTAAGTTTGCTATCCTGGCAGGGGTGTCAGAGATGGCTGCACGTTGTCTGGTGGCGCTTGCTTTTGTCCCAGTGTTAGGTTACCAGGCTGTGTGTTTTGCCAATCCAGCGGCATGGATTTGTGCGGATTTGTTTTTAGTTCCAGCGTACTTATATGTGATGAAGAAGTTGTATGCGATGGGTTTGAAGCCAGTTTAAATGGTAAATAACTGGTTTCGCAGGAAAGAATTGTGGAGAGAGGGAACGATTTCCTTAAATTTTAATTAAATTTAAGAAAGTTTTTCGGTAAGAAAGGTTGATTTTTTACCTGCATTCGTCATATGATAGAAAAAAAGAAATTACGTTACAAATGGTAAGGGAGAAATGAAGATGGAAAAGCATCAAGATACTTCAAGAGGTACTACGAACAGAAGGAGACGAAAAAGATATATGCAGAGACGCTTAATGTTGACCTTTTTTACACTTTTGGTGATGACAGCGGCGGGAGTTCTGGCAGCATTGCTAGTTCCAAGGCTTGAGCAACAAAGAGAAACAGGCGGGAATGATTCCCTGCAAGCCAGCGCCAAGCCTGCGAATAAGGAGCTAGATACAAAAGAGCAGATAGAGGATCCTGTTCAGGATGAGGAACAGAAACCGGATGAGGAGCCAGAATCAGATATACAGGAAGAGGATCCGCAGCCCGTTGAGCCCGTTGGGGCCCGTGAGACCGTGATAGAACAGGCCGACTTGCAGGCAGCAGGATATGACTATGATGGTGCCATTGAGACTGTCAAAAGTTATCAGGGGTATGAGAGTGACAGTGAATTGACAGGCAGAATTGCGGATTATGAGGCGCAAAAGGCAGCTTGTGTGCCAGTAGATATCTCCAAGGTTACCCATGTATTTTATCATTCCCTGGTGGTGGACCCAGAGCTCGCTTTTGCGAATCAAGATACGAATCCTCAGGCTGTAGGCAATAATCAGTGGATGACTACGATTGAAGAATTTGATAAAATTACCCAGTCTATGTATGACAAAGGGTATGTTCTGGTGGATCTCCATGATCTGGTAGAGGAGACGGTGGATGAGAATGGAGAGGTTCATTTTAAAGAGGGTACAATTCTTCTTCCACCAGATAAGAAAGCGTTTGTGTTGTCCATTGATGACCTGTCCTACTATCACAGCTATGACGGGTACGGATATGCCTCCAAAATGATTGTGGATGAGAATGGAAAGCCAAAGTGTGAGTACATACAGCGGGATGGAACCACTGTGGTCGGAGATTATGATGTGATTCCAAGGATGGATAAGTTCCTGGAGGAACATCCAGATGCCTCCTATAAAGGCGCCAAAGGGACCATTGCACTGACTGGATATAATGGAATTTTAGGTTACCGGACGGATATCAGCTATCAGACAGTTCCAGCAGACATTGACAAAGATAAGAAGGAATGGTTGGCGGAGCATCCAGATTTTGATCTTGAGACAGAGCGTGCAAAGGCGAAAGAGGTGGCAGATGCCATCAAAGCAGACGGTTGGGTATTTGCCAGCCACACCTGGGGCCACATGAAAGTGGGAGATGCGTCCATGGAACGTATTCAGGCAGATACTGAGAAATGGAAAGAAAACGTGGAACCTTTGGTTGGACCTACAGACACCATTATTTTTGCCCATGGTCAGGATTTGGCAGAGTGGACTACAGGGTACACAGCAGACAATCCTAAGTTTGCTTATTTCAAACAACAAGGATTTAATTATTATTGTAATGTGGATTCTCAGCAGTACAGCGTGCAGTTTGGGGATAATTATTTCAGACAGGGAAGAAGAAATCTGGATGGCTATCGGATTTACTTTAATTCCATTGGAGAGATGGATAGTGTGTCAGATCTTTTCAATGCATCCGAGGTGATTGATCCCAAGAGGCCGCCAGTGCCACATTTATAAAGTGCAAACCATCCGTATTTATGTGTTGTCTTAAAATTATGAAATAACTAAAATTTCAAATTCTGGACACAATAACAACATTCATATCAAAATAACAATAGAAAGGCACATGGAACCGTAAAATGGAAGCCATGTGTCTTTTTTGTGTCTGTAAGGAGGTACGTTGAAAGAAAAGATTCAAGAGAATCTCACTGGATCAATTATTTGCTGTTTTAAAATGACTAAAATTCCAGATTTCGGACACAATAACAACAGCAAAATGGAAACAGGAGGAAAAACTATGTCACAGACCATTGGGACCCAGAGTATTCAGTTTGATCAGGCCCCTTATATCCTGGGCAGTGCTAGCATTGTGGGCACCAAGGAAGGGGAAGGTCCGTTGGGTGAATTATTTGATCTGGTGGGGGAGGATGATAAGTTTGGGGAGGATACCTGGGAGGGAGCGGAGAGCGCTTTACAGAAAGAGGCAGCTTCCATGGCAATCGGAAAAGCCAAAATGAAAAAGGAAGATATACGATATATTTTTGGAGGGGATCTGCTGGGACAGAATATAGCCACTACTTTCGGGCTGATGGAGCTTAATATTCCATTGTTTGGATTGTATGGCGCCTGCTCTACTGCTGGAGAATCCTTATCCCTTGCGGCAATGGCAGTAGCTGCTGGATATGGAGAACAAGTCCTTGCAGTTACGTCCAGTCATTTTGCCAGTGCGGAGAAACAGTTTCGTTTTCCCTTGGAGTATGCCAATCAAAGACCCTTATCAGCTACCTGGACGGTTACAGGAAGTGGAGCCTTTGTACTTGGCAAAAAACGGACCAATATTCGGATTACTGGGGTCACAACAGGAAAAGTGATAGACTATGGTGTTAAGGACTCTATGAATATGGGAGCAGCCATGGCTCCAGCAGCATGCGATACCATCAGTCAGAATTTGAAGGATTTTAACCGAAAACCAGAGGATTATGACAGAATCGTGACAGGAGATTTGGGTACTGTGGGACAAGAAATCCTGTTTGACTTAATGAAAAAAGAAGGATTTGACATTTCTGGAGTGCATATGGACTGTGGGATTGAGATTTTTGACAGTGAGTCTCAGAACACCAATGCGGGAGGAAGTGGTTGTGGTTGCTCCGCCGTAACTCTCAGTGCGTATATTTTGCCGAAAATAGAAAAGGGAACCTGGAAAAGGGTGCTTTTTGTGCCCACTGGGGCACTGCTTTCAACCGTTAGCTTTAATGAGGGACAGAGCGTGCCAGGAATTGCCCACGGTGTGGTCATTGAATATGCAGGATAAGGAGAAATCGTATGGATTATGTGAATGCTTTCTGGGTAGGCGGGCTGATTTGTGCGCTGGTCCAGATTCTAATGGAAAAGACAAAAATGCTGCCTGGAAGAATTATGGTGTTGCTAGTCTGTAGTGGAGCGGTATTGGGAGCTTTGCAGCTCTACCAGCCTTTCCAGGAATTTGCAGGAGCAGGCGCCAGTGTTCCTCTGCTTGGATTTGGGAATACGCTGTGGAAGGGAATTAAGGAAGCAGTGGACGCAGATGGATTTTTGGGAATTTTTATGGGTGGGTTTACTGCCAGTGCAATCGGAATTTCCGCGGCGCTGGTGTTCGGATATTTGGCAAGTCTGATTTTCCAGCCAAAAATGAAAAAGTGATGGATGGAAACGAAATAAAAAGGTATAAACAAGAGATTTTTGTCCATAATGGATAAAGAAAAGAAATTTTTTGTAAAGGAGATTTTATTATGAAACAGTTAAAGAAAATACTCATGGGCTCTCTGCTTGTGTTGGTATTGAGCAGTGTTACCGCTTGCGGAAACAATGACAATGGGAATAACAACGATACCAACAATGGAACAACCAACGATACCACAAACGGCACGAATAATGGTACCACAAATGGAACTGTGAATGACAACAACAATGACACGACTGGAACTGGTAATGGAACTGGTACCACAAACAATAATACTATGGACAATGACAAGACCGACAGAAAGGACAATATTGACAATAATAATGATGGAGATGGCGTGGTAGACGATATCGGAGATGATATTATCGATGGTGTGGAAGATATCGGAAATGATGTGGAGAACGGTTTAGATGATATGACAGATGAAAATGGGCCAGACAATAATACGAATAATAACGATACCAACAATAAGGGAAATGGTGCTGGAACGACCAAAGATAAAAACAATACAAAGAAATAACAGAGACGCATTTCAAAAAGGAGACATCGCTGTGGATGCCTCCTTTTTGAGTGGTAATGTAGGTTGATAAATTACTCATCAATGCTGTAATTGGGAGCTTCCTTTGTGATATGGATATCGTGAGGATGGCTTTCCTTCAGAGAAGCAGCGGAGATCTTTACAAACTTTCCAGTCTCCTTTAATGTCTCAATATTGACAGCACCACAGTAGCCCATACCAGAACGAAGACCGCCCATCAATTGGTATACGGAATCTTCCACGGAACCTTTGTAGGAAACTCTACCTTCCACGCCCTCTGGTACTAATTTCTTGGCATTTTGTTGGAAGTAGCGATCTTTGGAACCGTTCTCCATAGCAGCCATGGAGCCCATGCCCCGGTAAACCTTATATTTTCGGCCTTGATACAATTCAAAATCTCCAGGACTCTCGTCGCAGCCAGCCAGAATGCTTCCAAGCATACATACATTGGCGCCAGCAGCGATGGATTTGGTGATATCCCCAGAATACTTGATACCACCATCTGCAATGATTGGAATGCCATATTCTTTTGCCACCTCATAGCAGTCCATAATAGCGGAAATCTGAGGCACACCGATACCAGCCACAATTCGGGTCGTACAGATGGAACCAGGGCCAATACCGACTTTTACAGCGTCTGCGCCAGCTTCAATCAGTGTTCTTGTAGCCTCGCCAGTGGCGATGTTACCTGCAATAACCTGTAAATCAGGAAATGCAGCCTTGATTCGCTTCAGGGCCTCGATGATATTTTTGGAATGGCCATGGGCGGAGTCCAAAACAATCACGTCCACTTTTGCCTTGACCAATGCATCTACACGTTCCATCATATCTGCGGTGATACCCACCCCTGCGCCACAGAGCAGACGGCCCTGTGCATCTTTGGCAGATTCCGGATATTTGATTTGTTTCTCAATATCTTTTATGGTGATTAACCCCTTCAGGTTGAAGTTAGCGTCAACAATGGGAAGCTTTTCTTTTCTTGCCTTGGCCAGAATTTGCTTGGCCTCATCCAGAGTGATGCCTTCCCTTGCGGTTACAAGATTGTTCGTGGTCATACAGTCTTTGATTTTCTTAGAAAAGTCCTCTTCGAACTTTAAGTCACGGTTGGTGATAATTCCCACCAGTCTGCCGTTTTCTGTGATAGGGACGCCAGAAATGCGAAATTTTGCCATAAGCTGGTCAGCGTCTTGCAGGGTATGTTCTGGGGAGAGGAAAAATGGATCGGTGATAACGCCGTTTTCAGAACGCTTTACTTTGTCGACCTCCTCGGCCTGTGTCTCGATTGGCATATTCTTGTGAATGATTCCAATACCACCCTGACGAGCCATGGCAATTGCCATCCGGTGTTCTGTAACCGTGTCCATACTTGCGCTCATCATGGGGATATTCAACTTCACTGTCTTGGTCAGATTGGTGGTGAGATTTACCAGATCTGGGGTAACCTCTGAATATGCGGGAACTAATAATACGTCGTCAAATGTAATTCCTTCGCCGATAATTGTACCCATTTTTTTTCCTCACTTTCTTAAAATAAAATTTAAATTTTTTTGTTATTCCCACGATTTTAACAAAAAAGATACAGGCTGTCAACGATTGGTGAGAGGTTCTATGCAATTTATTCATAAATTTTACTTCTAATAAAGATAAGTATAACTAATAATAAGCAGAATCTAATCTTCTTGTTGTAAAGATCTAGCAAACGTTGTAAACTATATATTTGATATGGAAATGGTGTTGCAAAGGGGGAATGTCATCCCTAAATTCAAATATTTCATGAGAAGTGCTGTATTCATAGAAATGCGAAAGTGAAGCGCTGGAATAGGATAAGGACGTAGGTCAGAAGGAGGAAGAATATGGAGTTTCGGCCATGCATCGACATTCATAATGGAAAGGTAAAGCAGATTGTGGGAGGTAGTTTGAAGGATGCTGGAAATCAGGCAGTGGAAAATTTTGTGGCAGAGCAGGATGCCATCTTTTTTGCACGATTATATCAGCGTCATCAAATAAAAGGCGGACATATCATTCTTTTGAATCCTGAGGGAAGTGAATTTTATGAGTCTACAAAAGCCCAGGCGATGGCAGCACTTCATGCTTATCCAGGTGGATTACAGGTAGGGGGAGGCATCCATCCAGAAAATGCCAGGGAGTTCTTAAAAGCGGGAGCGAGTCATATTATTGTCACATCCTATGTGTTTCGAGATGGCATGGTTCATTATGGAAATCTGGAAAAACTTCGGAAAGTTGTGGGAAAGGAGCATTTGGTGCTGGATCTAAGCTGCCGAAAAAAAGGAGATAGTTATTTTATTGTAACGGACCGCTGGCAGAATTTTACTGAGGAGAAAATCGAAGAATCTCTGTTGGAGCAATTGTCACAATATGCGGATGAATTTTTGATTCATGCAGTGGATGTGGAAGGAAAGGCACGTGGTATTGAGAAGCAACTTGCGGCGCTTCTGGGAGCCTGGGGAAAAATTCCCATCACCTATGCAGGAGGAATTGGATGTTATGAGGATTTGGACGAGCTTAGAAAGCTTGGAAAGGACAGGTTGGATTTTACCATAGGAAGCGCTTTGGATTTGTTTGGGGGAGACATGGAGTTTGAGAAAATTTGCAGAAATTTTACGACGCATGTCACAGATTGAATGTGAGATTTATCCTCTGAGAATATTGATTTTTCATGAAAAAGGGGTATATTTAAAGAAGTATATCGTAGTTTGTGCGGATTGTTGACAAACAAAATAACCACTGTTATGATCAAGACCAGTAAAATTGTCTATGGGAAGGAGCGTTACATGATGAGTAAATATACGAAACAGGACATGATTCGTATGGCAGAAGAAGAGGATGTACAGTTTATTCGGCTACAGTTTACCGATATGTTTGGGATCTTGAAAAATGTGGCGATTACTAAGAGCCAGCTACAAAAAGCCCTTGACAATCAATGTATGTTTGATGGTTCTTCGATTGAAGGATTTGTACGCATTGAGGAATCGGATATGTATCTGTATCCAGATTTAGATACATTTGAAATCTTTCCCTGGCGTCCCCAACAGGGCAAAGTGGCAAGGATAATCTGTGATATTTACCGTCCAGATCGACTACCCTTTGAAGGGGATCCAAGATGGATCTTAAAACAGGCTATCGGTAAGGCGCAGGAGCTTGGATATCAATTCCATGTGAGCCCAGAGTGTGAATTTTTTCTATTTCATATGGATGAGAATGGCTGTCCCACTACCAATTCCCATGAACGTGCTGGATTTTTTGACCTTGGGCCGGTGGATCTGGGGGAAAATGCAAGAAGGGATATGGTACTGACATTGGAAGAGATGGGATTTGAAGTCGAATCCTCTCACCATGAGGCTGCCCCAGCACAACACAGAATCAACCTTCAGTGTGTCGAGGCGTTGACTGCCGCAGACAATATGATAACCTTTAAATTGACAGTAAAAACCATTGCGAAACGTTTTGGAATGTTTGCAAGTTTTTTGCCAAAACCAAAATATGGGGTGAATGGTTCTGGTATGCATCTAAAAATTTCTGTGACCAAGGATGGCAAAAATATCTTTGAGGACCGCAATGATAAGCTGGGATTGAGCAAGGAAGCGTATTATTTTATCGGAGGACTTATGCAGCATATGCCAGGAATGGTAGCAGTGACGAACCCTTTAGTAAATTCCTACAAACGTCTAATTCCAGGATTTGAGGCACCTTCTTCTCTCACCTGGTCTGCGAGCCACAGAAGGCACCTGATACGGATTCCGCAGGCAAGGGGAGAAGATACAAGCATTGAATTTCGGTGCCCAGATCCGGCTGCAAACCCTTATCTTACCCTGGCAGTATGTATTTTTGCAGGACTGGATGGCATCCAAAACCAGATGCTTGCGCCAGAACCGGTAAGTGCTCATGTGATGGATATGACCAGGGAGGAAAGGCAGGCACTTAAGATAAGACCACTACCTGCGACTCTGGGAGAGGCAGTACAAGCGTTGAAACAAGATCCATGCATTTGCCAGGCTCTGGGAACATGGTTTGCTGAGAAATATGTAAAAGCAAAACAGGCAGAGTGGCGGGAATATTGTGAGCAGGTGACGGATTGGGAAATTGACAAGTATCTGTACAAAATATAATTCCATGGAGGAACTGTTTTGATCAATATTATTGTCGTCTTTCCCAAGATAGAAAATGCAAAACGCATAAAAAGTATATTAATAAAAAGCGGATTTCTAGTACATGCCGTCTGTACCACAGGAGCGAAGGCACTTCAGTATGCAGATATGCTGGAAGATGGAATTGTGATCTGTGCGGGACGTATGCAGGATATGATGTACACACAGCTTCGGGAATATCTGCCTCTTTCTTTTCAGATGCTGGTACTGGATTCTCCCAATCTGTGGGAGGAGGAAAAGCGGGGAGATATCATTTGCCTTTCTATGCCCTTAAAAGTCCATGAACTGACAAGTACCCTGGAGATGATGTGTCATTCCCAGCTTCGGGCCAGGAAGAAACAAAAATCTATGTCACAGAGACGGAGCAAGGAAGAGGAACAGTTGATCCGGCGCGCCAAGGAGATCTTGATGGAACGGAATCATATGACAGAAAAGGAGGCCCATCGTTATCTGCAAAAGAGTAGCATGGACAGCGGAACCAGTCTGACAGAGGCGGCCCAGATGATTTTGTGTATGTTGGACGGCTGATTACATAAATAAAAGGATTGTGAGATCCTTTTATTTAGAAAGGAGTATGGTATGAAATTTACAAAAATGCAGGGAGCCGGAAATGATTATGTGTATGTCAATTGTTTCCAAGAGGAAGTGAAGAATCCACAGGAGATATCAAAATTTGTCAGTGACCGACATTTTGGCATAGGAGCAGATGGATTGATTTTGATTCAACCCTCACAGCAGGCAGATTTTAAGATGGCCATGTACAATGCGGATGGTTCCCAAGGGGAAATGTGTGGCAATGCCATTCGATGTGTGGCAAAATATGTCTATGATCATGGGATGACTGACAAAACCCAGATTAGCATAGATACGCTTGCTGGGATTAAGTACCTGGAGTTGACTCTTGAACATGGAGAGGTAAGTCAAGTAAGGGTAAATATGGGAACGCCCTGTCTGACAGCGGACAAGATTCCAGTGGTTGCAGAGACAGAACAGGTTGTGAACGTGCCCATTGATGTGGGAGGGAGAACATGCCGCATTACAGCAGTTTCCATGGGAAATCCTCACTGTGTTCTGTTTCTTGAGGAGGATGTGCGAACGTTGGACTTGAGCGCAATTGGACCGCATTTTGAAAATCATCCCAGGTTCCCGAAACGAATCAATACAGAGTTTGTCAATGTGATCGATGAACATACACTGCGGATGCGGGTGTGGGAGCGAGGAAGTGGAGAGACCCTTGCCTGTGGTACAGGTTCTTGTGCTTCTGCTGTTGCTGCTATGTTAAATGGCAAGTGTGACAGGGAAGTGACCGTTTTGCTTACTGGTGGCAAACTTAACATTGCCTGGGAGGGCTCAGATGCTCCCGTGTATATGACTGGACCTGCGGTCAAGGTTTTTGAAGGAGAGATTGAATTACCAGAAGAGATTCGGTAGAGGCAAAGAGGGAAATAATTATATAGACATTTAGAATGGAGGATATGATGTTTAAGATTAATGAAAATTATCAGAAGTTGCCAGGAAGTTACCTGTTTAGTGGCATTGCAAAAAAAGTGTCAGCATTTACCCAGGCAAACCCCGACAGGGAAGTGATCCGTCTAGGGATTGGGGATGTCACACAGCCATTGGTTCCAACTGTGATAGAGGCTATGCACAGGGCAGTGGATGAGATGGGCAAAGCAGAGACATTCCATGGTTATGCACCGGATTTGGGATATGAATTTCTGCGGAATGCCATTGCAGCCAATGATTATGCAGCAAGAGGTTGTAACATTGCACCAGATGAAATTTTTGTTTCAGACGGGGCAAAGAGTGATTCTGCCAATATCCAGGAGATTTTTGGGGCAGATAACAAAATTGCGGTCTGTGACCCGGTTTATCCAGTGTATGTGGACTCTAATGTTATGTCTGGAAGAACTGGCGTTTATAATACAGAAACGGAAACCTGGAGTGATGTGATTTATATGCCTTGTACGATGGAAAATGGGTTTGTGCCAGAATTTCCAAAGGAAACCCCAGATATGATTTACCTGTGTCTACCGAATAATCCCACAGGCACCACGATCACCAAAGCGCAGTTGCAAGAATGGGTGGATTACGCCAACAAGGTTGGGGCTGTGATTATTTATGATGGCGCTTATGAGGCATATATTTCAGAGGAGGATGTGGCCCATTCCATCTATGAATGTCAGGGGGCAAGGACTTGTGCCATTGAGCTGAAGAGCTTTTCGAAAAACGCAGGATTTACTGGGGTGCGTCTGGGCTATGCAGTAGTTCCAAAGGAGCTGAAATGTGGAGAAGTGTCTTTGCATGGCATGTGGGCGCGCCGTCATGGAACCAAGTTCAATGGGGCTCCTTATATCGTTCAACGTGCTGGAGAGGCCACCTACAGTCCGCAAGGTAAGGCTGAGCTTAAGGAGCAGGTGGCATATTATATGAAAAATGCATCCGTGATCAAGGAAGGGCTGAAAGATGCAGGCTACACAGTGTTTGGTGGTGTGAACGCTCCCTATATTTGGCTGAAAACTCCAGAACAGATGACGTCCTGGGAATTTTTTGATTATCTTTTGGAGCAAGCCAATGTGGTGGGAACCCCAGGTTCTGGTTTTGGGCCCAGTGGAGAAGGGTATTTCCGTCTTACCGCTTTTGGAAGTTATGAGAATACGCTTACAGCAATTGAGCGGATTAAAAAGTTATAAATCAGGTGTCTGAAACGAGCTCTGGGAGGATGTAGAGTATCTGACTTCCTTCATATTAAAAGACAATCGAGAAATTATTGTCAAAATACACAAAAAATTATACAGAGAACAGGAGAAAAATGGTGGTTTGTCTCCTGTTTTTTGTATGTTTTACCGAAAATATAGTTTACTAAATAAAATTTGCCAAGAGTAATTGAGAAATTTTAAAAAACATTTTAAAATATAGATGACATGGAGGACGTGAATGGAATGCAGCTACGTTACATAGGGGAGAAAAGTTTGCCAAAACTGCAAAATTAAGTGGCTGCAGAGCCATGATGCAGAGACGCCATGCTCAAAAAAAGAAAAGGAGAGAAGGAAATGAGAGGATTGAAAAAAGGAATCAGTGCTGTTATTGCAGCGACTCTTTTTCTGACAGCTCTGCCTGTGAAAGGAATTGAACAGGTGCAAGCTGCGGGAAGGGATGCCACAGGCCAGGAATCAGATGTTGTTGTTTCCATGCAGCCAGAAAACGCTTCAAAGTTCAACGATACCAACGGTGATGGGTATGGAGAATTTGAAGGTTGGGGCACATCTCTATGCTGGTGGGCGAATCGTTTAGGTTACAGTGAGGAGTTAACCAGGCAGGCGGCAGATGTTTTCTTTAGTGAGAATGGATTGAACATGAATATTGGGCGTTATAATGTCGGTGGCGGCGATAACGTTTATGAGTCCGGAAATACCGAGATTACGCCTAATGAGAAAGCGGTAGTATACGGAGTAGAAGGGGAACGGGCTCCTCAGTACGGCGGAAGTGAGATGAAGGTCGAGAATTATACGAAGCTTGGCAACGCTACATATACCGTTTCCGATGCAGATTTCGGATTTGCCGAGGGTAGCAAGGTTGGCAATTTTAAGCAGATTGGCTGGGTCAATGGTCTGGGTGATGAAAATGGCCAAGGTGGCAATCTGAATTTTAACGTAAACGCGACAGATGCAGGCAAGTATACGATTAAAATGTTGTGGAGTTTAGAGGGAGAGAATAAGAGGGCGGTTGCAATCCGTGTAAACGCTGAGACAGATTACGTTGTAAGCGCGGCAGAGGTCAATAACAACATGATTATAACTGGCTCTGGGAATAATTCTAAGTTGTTCCTGGTTACTTTTCAGGATGTGGAGTTGAAAGCTGGTGACAATACGCTTGCAATTGGCGGAAGTGCAGCAAACAGCACAGATGGCAAGGAAAGCTGGGCACCTAATTTTGTTAAGATGCTGGTGATAAAAGCCGGTGATGAGGGAGTGTTGCCAGATGATAACGAGAATCCTGGAGAGGGAGATTTTGCACATCCAACTCATATTACACGTTCAGATTCAGCAGTTCCAGGGTACTGTGTGGATGTGACGAAGATTACAGAAGGCATGGATAAGACCAAGTTTGCGAGAGTGGACGAAGAATGTGGTTATGCCTGGAATTATGACTGGGATGCAGATAAAAATCAGATGAATATCCTGAAAGCTGCAATTGAAGCAAATGATGGATTCTTGGCAGAGGCATTTTCAAATTCTCCGCCTTATTTCATGACCAAGAGTGGGTGTAGTTCAGGAGCTACAAATTCCAGTGAAGGGAATTTAAGGGAAGATTCCTACCATGCATTTGCAGCTTATATGGCAGACGTTATGGAGCACTGGGCAGAGAACGGAATTAATTGGCAGAGTGTTTCCCCGATGAACGAGCCAAATCCAGCAGCAGGTTATTGGGGCGCGAACAGCAACAAACAGGAAGGTTGCCATATTGAGGTGGGAGAGAACCAGTCTAAGGTTATCACAACTCTGAATGAGGAACTTCAGAGAAAGGCAGCAGCAGCGACAGATCCGAAGGTAAAGGAAATTCTGTCTAACGTTGTCTATGCAGGTACAGACGAGACCAGCATTGATTGGGCAATCAGTTCTTACAATGCACTGGACAGCAAAACCAAACAGACGGTTACTCGTATTGATACCCATGCGTACAGCGGATCCAAGAGAGATGAGCTTCGCACGCTTGCAGAACAGGAGAATAAGAACCTGTGGATGTCTGAGGTGGATGGAGCATATACGGCTGGAACCAATGCTGGAGAGATGACAGGCGCGCTTGGTCTTGCAGGTCAGATTATGAAAGACTTGAATGGAATGAAGGCTACCGCATGGATTCTCTGGAACGCAGTGGATAACAATGCAGACGCAGAAAATGGACCAGAGAAATGGCCTTTTGGAAATGATTATGTAGATATGGAAAAGTTATTCCAGAAGGTAGATTTAAATAAAGGATATTGGGGAATTGCATTTGGCGATCACAATAACCAGCAAATCGTTCTTTCTAAGAAGTACGAGGCATTTGGACAGTTCTCCAGATATATTCGTCCAGGTTATACGATTATCGGTTCTGATAACAGCAATACACTGGCTGCCTGGGATACACAGGGCAAGAAATTGGTGGTTGTTGCAATGAATACACAGGCTGAGGATCAGAGATGGAAGTTTGATTTAAGGAAGTTTACTGGTATTAACAGTGCAAACTTCTCCAAAGTTTCTGCATACCGTACCAGCGGTTCTATGGAGAATGGTGAGAAGTGGGCAGATGTCTCTGCAAGTGTAAATGCAGCGTCAGACGCAAGCAGCAAAACTTTTGCAGCAGATATGAAAGCAAATTCCATCACCACATTTATCATTGAAGGTGTTGAGAGCTACAATGCAGACCAGGATTATGAAACAGCAGAACAGAAAGTCTGCGATAAGATGTGGGATGATGTTTTTGTAGAAAATGACAAGATTATTGAGCAGAATCAAGATAAGATCGAAAAGATTGATTTGAATGCCGATATGGTAACTGGTAGTGCACCTTGGAATAATGGAACCACAGATATTCCACAGAATGTTGTAGACGGCAATTTGAACACATTCTTTGATGGCGTTACCAATGGATGGGTGCAGATCGATCTGGGCAGAGAGGAACACATTGCGGCTGCTGCTTACGCTCCTAGAAGTGGTTTTGCTAGCAGATGCGTTGGGGCTTCTTTCTATGGATCCAAGGACGGAAATAACTGGACACTTCTGTATACCATTACGGAAACGCCTGCACAGGGGCAGCTTACCAGAGTTAATGCATCTCGGTTTAAAGCGCCAAATGAGAAGTTCCGTTATATTCAGTACGCAGTGCCTAAGGGAGACAGCAGTGCCAACTGTAATGTTGCAGAGATCGAACTGTATCGAATGAATGGCGGAGTGACCTTTAATGAGCCAGATTTCCCAGAAAATATTCAGGAATGGGTAGCATACTATAAGAAAGCAACCAATGGAAAGACATATTCTGCAGCCAGCAAGAAGGTCTTTGATGCGGCTATGAAGAAAGCAGAAGATGTGCTTAGCAGCACCGATTCTGGAAAACAGGCAGAAGCACGTAAGGCATTAGCAGAGGCATATCTTGCCCTGGAACCAATCTTTACATATGATTCTTTCTCTGGTGTAAATGGCGCAGAGATCCGTGACAACAACGGAAAAGTTATCCAGGCTCATGGTGGACAGATCCAGCAGCTTACCGTAAATGGTAAGACAAAATGGTATTGGATTGGTGAGGATAAGACCAACGATTACCGTCCATGTCCAGGTATCCATATGTATACATCCGAGGATTTGTATAACTGGACAGATGAGGGCGTGGTATTAAAGACAGCAAAGACTTACGAAGAATTTAATACAGATAAGTATTTTACAGACTTATATGGAGATTTAAAGACAGAAGAAGAGAAGAAAGCGATCTTTACTGATATTTGGCAGGGAGAAAATGCCGATGAAGGTTGCGTAATTGAGCGTCCGAAGATGCTTTATAATGAGAAGACCAAAAAATATGTTATCTGGTTCCACGCAGACGGACAGGATCCATTTGCAGAGTCCAGCGGCGGCAACTATGCAAAAGCGAAAGCAGGTGTGGCAATTTCAGACAGCCCAACAGGACCATACAAGCTGCTTGGAAGCTACCTTTTGAACTTTAATGAGGATGCAAACCATGGATTTGACTCCGAAGGTGGTCATGTACGTGATATGAACCTGTTTAAAGATGATGACGGAACTGCATATGTAATGTATTCTTCCGATGGAAACCAGACCATGCATATTGCAAGACTCAATGATGAATATACCAATGTTGCAAAGCCGCAAGGCGAAGCGGTAGAAGGGGTAGACTTCACCAGGAACTTTATCAATATTTCTAGAGAAGCTCCGGCAATGTTCAAGTATAATAACAAATATTATATGATTACTTCCGGATGTACTGGATGGTCTCCAAACCAGGCAAATTATGCAGTTGCAGACCACCCATTAGGACCATGGACTACTATGGGAGATCCTTGTGCTGGCAATCCTGGTTCTGGAACAACTTATGATACACAGAGTACGTGTGTATTCCCAGTAGATGCTGCCAACGGCAAATTTATCTACATGGGTGACCGCTGGAGCAATCCAGATCAGGGCAAGGCATTGAGAGATTCCAGATATGTATGGCTTCCAGTGGAATTCCTTGCAGACAATAAGATTTCACTGAAGCGTGCAGCAGATTGGACTTTGGAGGATGAGGTATTCCAGAGAAAATCTGATAAGACAAAATTGTATAAGAATATTACAAAAGCTGGTATGCTCAAAGAGGCAGACTACACAGAAGAAACCTGGAAAGCATTCTATGGACCATTCCAGGAAGCAATGGAAGTGCAGGATAATCAGGATGCAGATCAGGCAACTGTGGATCAGGCAAATACTAGCCTTGAAGCTGCACTTAAGCAGTTGAAGACACTTCAGGCATTTATTAAGGATTATTTGACACAGGGAATTAATAAAAATTTGATTCCTGACTCCAAGAAGGATTACTATACAGCAGAAAGCTGGAAGGTTTACAAGACTGTGCTGAAGGAAGCACAGGCTCTTCTGAAGAAACAAGATGTGACCAGAGAGGAAGCTGAGGATGCAATTAAGGCATTGGCAGATGCAAAATCCGTTCTGGAAGATAGTACCATTCAGGTAATCAGCTATACCAAGAAATATACCAAAGCCTTAGGTGACAAGGCATTTAAGCTGGATGCTAAGCGCAAGGTTGGAAACGGTAAGTTGAGCTATAAATCTTCCAATAAGAAAGTTGCTGTGGTTGACGGCAATGGTAAGGTAACCATCAAGGGAATCGGAGTCAGCACCATTACCGTGACTGCTGCAAAGACCAGCAAATATGATAAGAAGAGCGTAAATATTACACTGACAGTAAATCCGAAAAAAGCAGCAATCAGCAAATTGACACCTGTACAGGGCAAGAAGCTGAAGGTAACATGGAAGAAAGTTGCCAAGGCAGACGGATATGTAGTGCAGTATGCAAAAGATAAGAAATTTAAGAATGTTGTTGGTAAAGTGACAGTTAAAAAGGCAGGAACAACTTCCACCACCATTACGAAGAAGCTTACGAAGGGCAAAAAGTATTATGTTCGTGTTCGGGCATACAAGACAGTCAAAGTAAACGGCAAGAATAAGAAACTCAGTGGTGACTGGAGTAAAGTAAAATTAAGTGGAAAAATCAAATAATGGGAGAGTGCGTATGAAAAAGAAATGGAAATCAGGATTATCTTTTGTTTTGGCAGCCGCACTGACAGCAGGTGGCATTGGTTTTGTGAATCCGACAGTCGTATGGGCAGAGGATGTTAAGGAACTGGAAAATACGATGGAAGTATTTGCAGTGCAGCCAAAAGATGGAGAAATTGTTGAGACGACAGCAACTTATTATATTGATGCAAAAAATGGAAATGATTCAGCGAATGGTACATCAGAGGCGACCGCATGGAAATCTTTTGCCAACCTGAAGAATTACAAGTTTAAGGAAGGCGCGAAAGTTCTTCTGAAAGCAGGATGTACTTGGAACGGAGAGAAACTGGAAATCAATAACGCAGAAGGGACACTGGAGAATCCGGTAGTTCTTGGCAAGTATGGTGATGGGGCAAACCCCATCATCAACGGCCAGGGAAATCCATGGTTGACAGACAGAAGCAATCTGAATAAAGAGGATGTGGCAGTTGTTCATGTAAAGAACTCTAGGCACATTATCATTGAGAACTTGGAAGTTACAAACTGGGAGAACGATCCAGCAGATTTGATGGGAGAGACAGGCGACGGTGTGAAGTTTGATCAGAGTAAATACATGCTCACTGGTATTTTGGTTGAGAACCGTGACGCTGGTGATCTTCCTGGAGTTATCATTCGGAATAATTATGTGCATGATGTAAACGGATATATGTCCAGAAATGGTTCCGAAGGCCACAAAAAAGGTTCTGGCGGTATTATGGCACTGGTTACTGGAGGAACGACTCAGTCCTATTACACAGATTTAAAGATCACTGGAAATAAGGTAGAGAAAGTGTGTCATGAGGCAATCTACATGGAAAGCTGCTGGGCAGCACGTGTCCTGGTAGGTGGCGCAGGTAGCCAGCAGGCAGGTGACAAGGAATGGGTTGGCTGGCCCAATGTCTACGTGGCACATAACTATGTCAATGATGTGGCAGGCGACGGTATTGTTCTGATTAATGCAGATGGCGGTGTAGCAGAGTATAACCTTGTAACCAAGAGTGCAAGTGAGGAATGGGATTACAGCAGAAATCCAGCACATGCGGCAATCTGGATGTGGGACTGCAACAATGTAACCATGCAGCACAATGAGGCAGCTTATACCACCAGTACACAGGACGGAATGGCATTTGACTGTGATTATGGTAATCAGAATGTAATGTATCAGTATAACTACAGTCATGACAATAAGGGTGGTTTCTGGATGGCTTGCCCAGGACCCTACTATACAGTAAACTCTGTAGTCAGATATAATATCAGTGTCAATGACGGACTTTTTGATGGTTCCAGGCTTATGCGAGTTGGAGAATATGGTAGTATTGGACACCAGGTTTATAACAATACCATTTACTGGGATCATAAATATAATGTCAACGCAGTAGAACAGGGTAGTTGGGGAACACCTCCTACCAGTGGAACAGATATTTACAACAATATCTTCTGCGGAAATACAAAATCTTTTGTAAGCAACAAGGGAATCCATTATGAAAATAACTGCGTATGGGGTGGTGCACAAAAGGCATATCCTCTGGATGAAGACTTTAGCGCAGTAGTTGCAGATCCAGGTTTTGTCAATGTTGAGAACCTCACAGACGGATCTTTTGCAGATGGAACAGTAACAATTGGTTCAGCAGATGGAATGCAGTTAAAGCAGGATTCACCTTGTGTGGATGCCGGAATCAGCCATAAGGCAGTTCCAGAGGAGTCATTGCCAGCAGTAAAGGATGAATTGGTGAAGACCCAGATTACTCTGGAGAATAAGGACTACAAGGGAAATACAGTTCCCCATGCAGGTACTGCAAAAGTAGATATCGGAGCCTTTGAATACCAGGGAAAAGGAACTTATGTTCCGCCAGTGGCAGAGGCAGATAAGACTTATCTTCAGGCATTGTACAGCCAGGCAGAAAGCTATAAGGAAGAAAATTTTGTAAAATCAGGCTGGGCGAATCTCGTAACTGCTATGGCAAATGCTAAAAAGGTGCTGGATAACCCAAGTGCAAACCAGAGTACCGTAGATATTGTGACAGCGAAGTTGGAAGATGCAATGCAGAATCTTGACAGAGTAGATAAGGTTCAAGTTGGAACACCAGAAGATAATGTTCTTCTGACATACAATGCCAGCGAGACCAAGGATAATGCAGGATTCGAAAAGACAGAAAGTGATTGGGGCAATTGGCCTTCTGATGTAAATAGAGAAATTACCGAAGAACAGAAGCATTCTGGAAATAAGAGTTTGAAAGTGACCAAAGGCTCCGCAACCGATTCATTCTCTGAAATTGGAGGTATTCCAGTTCTGCCAGATACAGATTACATTTTGGAAGCATGGTTCTACTGTCCAGAAGGTTCCGATATTACCAAAGTTGGAATGGAAGCAAAGCATCACCAGAGCTATACCAATGGCGCAGGCGATATCAAACTTATGAATGCCAAAGTTGAGGCTGATGCAGAGCGAGATGAGACTGGCTGGTATAAGTTCTCCCAGAAATTTACTACACGGGAATATACAAAGCTCAGTGTCGCATTAAGCAGTCAGACTACAACCGCTTATATGGATGATGTAGTATTATATCCTGAGAAAATTATAGACAATACAGAACAGCTTGATAAGACGAAGCTGGAAGAAGCTCTTGAGATCGCACCGAAGCAGGCAGAATCTTATTATACACCTGGTTCCTGGAAAAAGTTCCAGGATTCAAAATTAGCTGGAAGACTGAAATATTCCGATGCTATGGCAGAGCAAGATCAGATTGACAAGGCTGTATCTGATATTCAGAGTGCGTACAATGCCTTGACTAGAAAGGCTCAAAAGCGTGTACTTCAGCTTACATATGACTCCTGCGTGAACAGAAAACAGGGAAATGCTTCCGATTCCGCATGGTCTGCGTTTAAGAAGGAGTTGAAGAATACAAAGGCTGTTCTGGATGATGCAGATGTAACACAGGAAAAGGTAGATCAGCAGCTTCAAGATCTGAAGAATGCTCGTAACGCTCTTGTAGCTTCTTCCAGAAACAAAAAGGATCAGGTAATCCAATATACAAAATCCTTTAAGAAGGCGTACAATGACAAAGCATTCAACCTGAAAGCAAGTGTGAAGACTGGAAATGGAGCTCTGAGTTATAAGACTTCTGACAGCAAAGTGGCGACAGTTGACAAGAATGGTAAGGTGACAATCAAGAACATTGGTAAGTGTACGATCACTATCACAGCAGCATCTACCAGCAAATACAATGCGCAGACTGTAAAAACCACTATTACAGTGAATCCGAAGAAGGTGACACTCAGCAGTGCGAAAGCCGCAGGCGGCAAGAAGCTTAAAGTGCAGTGGAAGAAGGATGCTAAGGCAGATGGATATGAAATTCAGTGCTCTTTGAAGAAAGATTTCAAGAAGATTGCAGCGAAGGCAACTGTCAAGAAAGCAGGTACAACGAAAGCTACCATCAAGAAGCTTACCAAGGGTAAGAAATATTATGTACGTGTCTGTGCATATAAGAATGTGAAGATAAGTGGTAAGTCCACAACACTTCGTGGTGCATGGAGTAACGTGAAATTGAGTGCAAAAGTAAAATAGTATGGCAAAGTTCTGTAACATTTCGGAGTTCGTGTGAAAAATAGCAATTTTTTCGGAATGACAGTGCCTGCCACAGAAAGGAATAAAAGAGTCAGTATGCGAAACAGGTATGGAAGAGCAATCCTGTGCATCATGACAGTTTTTTGTGCCGCAGCTTTTTTAGGCTGCGGCACAAAGACTGTAAAGGACAATGAAGTTGTCTTAGAAGTAGCAGGACAGCCTGTAGTAAAGGCAGAATATCAGATGATCCTAAACAGTTATGCGGCACAGGTGAAAGGGCAATATACGACGGATCAGGCAAATCAGGAGGATTTCTGGACTAGGGGACAGGATCAAACCCCTTTGGAGCAGATCATGGAACTTGCGGAACAAGATATTCTCCATAAAAAGGTAGTGGCACAGCTTGTGGAGGAGGCCGAGATTGCCAAAGAGACAGATTATTTGTCTGTTATGGAGCAGATGGAGACTGAAAATCAAAAACGGAAAGAGAAGGAGGCTTCCGGTGAGATCGTATATGGCCTTACTTCTTTTACTGCGGGTGATTACTATACGTATGTCTGTACAGAATGGGAAGCCCAGTTGTTGGAAAATTTGAAAAGCAAGTATGACGTTGCCGATCAGGAACTAGAAGAGATTTATCAGAAAAATATACAAGAATATACCAGTCAGATACGGGTTGAGATGCTTGTGGCAGAACTGCGGGCGGAAAAGGGAGTGGACCAGATTACGCAGGCTGCAAAAGATATGAAAGAGGAGACAGATTTGGAGGTGCTAAAAGAAGATTATCCAGATATCAATTTTTATAACATTGAAATGTCTTCCTTAAATACCCAGGAGGGAAAGAGTGGTGGTTATACCCAGCGATGGCTGGCTGCTTCCGCAATGCAGCCAGGAGAGGTTTGTGAACCTTTTTCTATTGGAAGCAATTATATGGCCATGCGCTGCCTAAAGCGCGAAGAACAGGCTCCAGAACCTTTTGAGGATATCAAGGGAATATTAAAAAGTAATATTCAGACGCAGAAAGCCCAGCAGGAGATCGAAGAAAAGGTGCAAAAGGAGGAGATCGCGCTTAAAGTAACACAAAAGCAGTTGGAATCCATTGCATTAGAAGTTTTAAATCCGTGATTTTTAGAACAGGGATTGGACATAATGTCAGCGGTTTTGGTAATAAAAAACTGCAAGCTGTGTTCGATCCCTTAATTCTAGTTTTTCCAAGATAGAACTTAAATAATTGCGCACAGTACCTTCGCTGAGATAGAGTTTATTTGCAATTTCACGGTTGCTGAGCCCATCTGCCACCAGCTCTATGATTTCCAGTTCCTTATCGGTAATTCCTTGTGAGGAATAGTCAAAATGGCCGGGTGAGGCGAGGAATTCTGGGAGACGTGTGACAATTTCATTGCCAAAGACACTTTGTCCGCCGGCTACGGCTTTGAGAGCCGGAACTAGGCATTCAAAATTCTGTTTGAGAATATATCCCTTGGCGCCCAGATGAAGTGCCTGAACGATGTATTCATCATCTAAAAATGTGGTAAGAAATAAAATATTTGCATCCGGATCCTGTTTTAAAATCTGTTCTGCTGCCTGAAGTCCTGTCATTCCATCCATGCGGATGTCCATAAGTAAAACGTTTGGTTTGCATTTTTCATAGAGGGCAACGGCCTCCTGTCCATTTTCTCCCATAGCCAGCACTTCAATTTCTCCAGTGGCCTCAAGGATTGTTTTCAGTGATAGGCAGACTAATTTGTCATCATCTGCAATTAAAATTTTCATGAGAGTCATTCCTTTCTTATACGTGAAATGTGTTTGTCAACAAGAGCGTGGAATCGATACAAAGATTCGAAATCCATGATCGCTGTTGATCGCAAAGTTTCCATTCAATTGTTTTACACGTTCTTCCATATTGGAGATTCCCATTCCAGAAGTTACATAGTTGTGTTTATTTTGACATGTTCCATTGTCATACACCACAAGTTGATATAACAGTGGATGTTCCCGAAGTGTAATGGAAATGTCTGTGGCATTGCTGTGCCTTGCAATATTGGAGAGCGCTTCCTTGACAATAGAGAGAAAACAATATTTGATAGAAACTGGGGTAGCAGTATTCATGTCATAGTCAAAAGAGATTTGATAACCAGAAAATTCAGATAGAAGTTCCTGGATGCTGCTCTCTAGATCTACAGAATCATCTCGCAGATCATGGACGCTCTCCCGAATGGAATCCATTGCAGAGGATAGTGTCTGTTTCAAAGCGTCCAAGGGTTCTCTTAACGTTTCCTGTTGGTTTATAGCAATCAGGGCGCCGGACTGAAGGATGGAGCGGGATAGCATATGTCCCACATTATCATGAATTTCTCGTGCAATCCGATTGCGTTCTCTTAAAGTTGCCACATGGATTTCATAATTTTGTTGGCGGATCAAGTTTTGATTCTTCTGTCTTAGCAAAATTTGGTTTTCTATAGAGGTGTCCCGCAGTAAATGCAGGGAATTTTCCATCTGTAGTAGGCGTTGACTTTTCAAGGACAGGAAAATGGCAAGCATATGAAGTAGGCACAGCAACAGAGGGTATGGACTTTGGTAGGTTTGGAATCCTACAATCGTGACTAGAAATAGAAGTAGCCACAAGGACCATTTGTTGTAGGAATAAGTTTGTTTTAAATCTGAGAGGCACGTCCTGCCATGTGTTTTTTGTTTTAGAGAAGTTGTGATGGGAGAAGGATATAAGTTTGCTGGGAGTAACGTGATAAGTTCATATGAGAGAAGTGGCAGGAAGTAGCACAGAGAAGGTAAAATGCTGGTGTGCAGTGCAAAAATCAGGCAAAGGCAGCAGTACAGACGACGGGAAAGTTTGGGAAGTTTCTGGATAGGGGAGAGGACAAGATTGCAGCAACTCATAATGCAGATAAATATAATCGTGCATAGAAAACTCAGTACCTGCAACACTCCAAGATCAGATTTGGGATAACATAGCAGCAGGGAACAGCCTGCAAAGAGGATGGTTTTATCGGTCAAAGTGCTCATGGTATGGTCCTTTCTGTTTAAGATAGCCATATTATATCTCAAAAAAAATCTGATTTCAAGAAAGAACAGAGCTAGTGTACTGACACATTTATAATTAGGAAACCTACTTGCCTTTTCATCCATCTGCTGCGTTAGATTTTCTAGCTGTAGCCACCGCTGCACCGTTGAAAATCTGCCTTGCAGAAGAATGAAAATTCTGCGTAGTTTCACCAAATATAAACGTGTCAGTACACTAGAAAATCTAACACAGTCCGATGAGAAATGCTTGAATATATGACATTTGTCATGGGAAAGGATGACAGGAAACACTATTTTTTCTTGAGGAGATTCGTTAGAATAGTTTCATAAGCCAAGGGAAGGAGCAAAAAGTATGGCAGATTATGTAATTGAGATAGAAAATCTTGTAAAGCGTTATAAGGAGCTGGTGGCTCTGGATCACCTGAATTTGTCAGTTAAAGAAGGCGAGGTATTTGGTCTTCTGGGTCCGAATGGTTCTGGTAAGACCACAGCAATCAATTGTATTTTAGCACTTTTGCAGTTTGATAAGGGAAGTGTGAAGGTGTTTGGACAGGAAATGCAGCCAGACAGTTACGAGATCAAGCGTCAGATTGGTGTGGTTTTGCAGAATGTGGCGGTGTTTGAGGAATTGACTGTACAGGAAAATATTGATTATTTCTGTGGTTTGTATATTGGGAAGAAGGACAAAAGAAGACAGTATGTGGAGGATGCCATTGTATTTTCTGGTCTGGAGGATTTTCGAAAATTTTATCCCAAAAAACTTTCTGGAGGGTTGCTCCGCAGGCTCAATATTGCATGTGGAATCGCTCATAAGCCGAAGTTGATTATTTTGGATGAGCCAACAGTGGCTGTAGATCCTCAGAGCCGGAATCGGATTTTGGAGGGAATTCAGCGGTTGAATCAGGAAGGGGCGACGATTATTTATACATCCCATTATATGGAAGAGGTGGAGCAGATTTGCACTCGTATTGCCATTTTAGATAGAGGAAGATGTGTGGCTTCTGGTACAAAAGAGGAATTGAAGGCTATGATTAAAACGGGAGAAAAAATTCATCTGGAAGCCTGGGAACTAAGACCAGAGCAGTTGGAAGAAATTCGCCGGCTGCGCCATGTGTATCAAGTGGATTACCGAGAGGGAATGTTAGAAATCCGATGCAGCGGAGGAAAACACAACCTGGTACATATTCTGGATTATATGACGCAGCAAGAAATTGGTTTTGGTAGGGTGTATGCGGAACTGCCTACGTTAAATGACGTATTTTTGGAAATTACAGGCAAAGAATTGCGGGATTCGGCAGAGTAGGAGGCGATACAATGTTTTTCAGATTATATCGGTATGGAATTAGACAGACAGTCAGGCAGAAATTGATCATGTTCTGGAGCCTGTTGTTTCCAATTATTCTGGGCACACTGTTTCGAGCTGCCTTCGGAGAATATATAGAGGAGGAAGTAGTATTTCATCAGATTCCGGTTGCATATGTGGAGGAGCAGGAGAATTCTGCATTTTCAGAGACATTGAAATCCTTGGAAACGGACAGTGAGTTGGTAAAAGTCATACAGACAGACGACAAAAAGGCCAGGAAGTTTTTGGAAGAAGATAGAGTAGAAGGTATTTTTTATAGTAAGGCTTCGGAGCAGTCTGAGAGTGCGGAAGACACAGTGGTTTTGACCGTGAAAAAACAGGGGAAGAATCAAAGTATTTTAAGTTCTATTCTGGAACAATATCAGAGAGTATACCATACGATGCAAACCATTAGCAATAAAAATCCAGCAGGTTTGTTGGACGCAATGGAAACAATGCAGCAGCAGTGTCAGTATCTGAAAGAGAGTTCTATTTCAGATACACCTAAAAATGTTATGACAGATTATTTTTATGCGTTGATTGCTATGAATTGTCTTATGGGCGTATCTATGGGGTTAGAGATAGCAGTCAAATGCAAGGCAAATTTATCGGCCCTTGCAGCAAGAAGAGTTGTATCGGGAACCAGTCGCTTAGGGATGTTAATCCCAGATCTACTTGCGAAAATCACCATACAATTTCTATGTACAGTGTTTTCTGTTTGTTATCTGATGTTTGCTATGAAAATTGAATTGGGAGACAAATTTGGTTTCGTAATGTTGACCACATTGATAGGGAGTATTGTGGGGATTTTTATGGGATTTTTTATCGGAGCATTGGGTACGTATAAAGAGAGTTTGAAAGAGGGTGTCTGTGTCTGCTGCATGATGTTGTCCAGTTTCCTTGCGGGATTGATGGTGGGTGGCATGTACCGTTTTCTAGAAAATCATGCTCCGATTGTGAACCGAATAAATCCAGCGTCTTTGATTGTGAAATCATTGTATAGCCTGAACATATATGATGGGTATGAAAAATATAGCCAATGTATAATAAGTCTGCTGGTGATTGCGGCAATTTTTGGAGTAGGAGCCTTTATTATGATGAGGAGGGAACGCTATGCAAGTATTTAAAGTATTTTGTAAAGTGATGAACAAACACAAATCAAAATTTTTAATTTATATCATCATTTATCTTTTGATTGCCGTTATCATCAGTCGTTCCGTCCAGGAATCAGGTGAAATGGAGTTTTCAAAAGTGTCCTTAAAGATTGCAGTAGATCAAAGAGATCAGGGAGCGATTGGACAAGGACTTGTCTCTTATCTAAAAGAACATAACCAGATCAAAGATATACCAGAAGATCGGGAAGCCTTACAGGACGCCATGTATTATCAGGAAATAGATTATATGTTGTCGATTCCGAAAGAATTTACAGAGCGGTTTGTACAGGAAGAAGGAGAAGCGCTCTTGGAGGGAACCGTGGTGCCTGGCAGCAGCAGTGCATCTCTGATTGAAAATGAGATTCAGCAATATCTGAATACAGTTTCGATGTATCTGCGAGCTGGTATTGAGATGGAAGAGGCGGTGGAGCTCTCCAGCCAGGATATGGAACAGAAAGTGCAGGTGGATTTTCTGGAGGAAAGTGACAGTAAGTCGCTGCCTGTCGGATATTATTTCTTTCAATACGTGCCATATGTTTTTTTGGTAATCTTAATTTTGGGACTTGGCAGTGTAATGAAGACTTTTCAGGATAAGGATTTGTCGGCACGAAATAAATGTTCTGCACTGTCTTTTTTTCAACAGAATATGCAGATGATTTTGGGTTGCATCTTGTTTACTTTTACAGTATTTTTGTTTTTTATCGCAATGGCATTTTGTATTTCTGGTGATTATATGTTCTCGCTAAAAGGAGTGTTAAGCGCAGTAAACGCACTGATATTTAGTGTCTGTGCAGCCAGCATCGCCTGGTTTTGTGTACAGTTTGCCCGCAGTGATCCAGAGTTAAATGTGATGAGTAATATATTCAGTCTGTCTTTCAGCTTCTTGGGAGGTGTGTTTGTACAGTTGGATTTGATGGGAGAAGGCATTCGAAAACTGGCAAAATTTTTCCCGTCCTACTGGTATGTTGTCGCCAATCGAGAGATTCAGAAAATGGAAACCTATGCCGATGCAGGAGAGATATATACATCTTATCTGATGGTGTTTGTCTTTGCTCTGGCATTTTTTTCCGCAGGGCTTTTAGTAAACCGTAAAAAGTTAAAAAGGGTATAAAATAACAGGGCCTGAAGTTTTACAGGCCCTGTATTTTTGCTCTCAAACATAAGATACGAAACGAAGATGACCATGGATTGCTCTGTTCCCTTATTCTAACCTTATTATACCATAAAAATCCTTGAAAAACAAGGCTGGTAAGCGTTCGTACCCGATGATATAATCTATTTTGTGACACTCAGCAGTATATCGAAAATAGCAACAATAATAATGTATGCTCGGATTCTCTTTGTACTTAATTTGGCGAGAATACAGTTATCTATTGGAGGAGGAATGCTCTTGGATCAGAATTGGATGGTTTTATTACAACGGCAAAATCAACTGGCAAAAATGATGGAGACAAATCAGGCAGCGAAAAACTATGGCCTAGTCTTGAACGAAGAGGAAGCAAGTCTGATTTTCGATGAACGATGCAGTACTCTAAAGGAACAGAAAAGAGTGGAATTTGGGGAAGGGATTACATCAAAAATCATTTATGAATTTTGTGATTCCAGTTTTATTGATCAAAGCAATTATGTCAATACTATCATCCGGCTACAGGAGATATTTTATTTGTATAAAAATGAGATGCAGGATGAAATTACCGACGAGGAATTGTTGCATTTTATGAGGGAGCAATTTGAAGATATTTGCTATGGGGATTTGGAGTATCTGGAAGGTACATGCCTTGCTATCTTTTCACAGGCCATTCGAGCTGGATATCGTGATTTTAAGGCTTCTCAGGGCTATGGGGCATATGGTGATTTTGACGAGGTTACAAGATGGGACTATGAATTGTACTTGGAAGCATTGGAAAATCTTTGGGGGAGGTAAGGGTTATGGATTACCAGATGGAAGAGCTACTTCCCGTGGTGGCCAGACTGACAGAAACGTATACAGGATTTGAACATACATCCATAACATATGAAAAGGCAGAACAATTGATGGGGGCTGTCTTATACTGTATTCGGGAACTGGAGCTGCCTGGTGGAGAGACATTGGCATCAAAAGAGAGAGTATCGGCACAGCAGGCGTATGAGATTGGGGTTGCCTGTGTGGAGAAGAAGGCGAAGGAAGCGCTGGATTGTTACAATGAGGTTTTACCAGAGTTTCATTGGTACGAAAATCGTTGTCTTTATGATACCTTTGTGCAGGGAATATCTGAGTTTTTTAAATGGTATGACATAAAATTTCATCCCCAAGATACCATTTTGACATTGGATTATCCAGTATTGAAAGATATTTCCATGTATACAGGGATTGATCGGATATATGAATTTATCCGATGTATCTACTTGGAACAGATGTTTCTAAATAAGTTCCCACAAGAATATGTTATAGCGATTTTGTCTGAATACTGTCCAGGATATAAAAGCATGATTGATAATCTCTGTGAAATTGTTCTTATGTCCGTGATTTGGCATATCCTAGCTGGAAAGCCTTTGTCTGAGCAACAGCTTTCCAGAGAGGATTTTTTGAAGATTCAAGCTATATTGAGGGAGCATGATGTGGCAACCATTCAAAAAAAGTTGGAGGAGGCAGTGGAGCGATTTGCCGAAAGTAATTGCGGAGACAGTATGGAATTGACAGAATATCTGACAGGTGCTATACCAGGAATTATTATTCGAATGAAAGAGGTAACATATTTTTGAATTTTTTACGATAAGTGGCGCGCAGCAGCTTATCAGGAATTTGATCGCAAAATTCTGTCAGCCAAAGTTGCGTTTTTTCATGAAAACATTCATCTTTATAATAATCGGGGTATTCGTTAAGAATATCCCGATGACGTCTTAACATATCTTCTTTTCTTAAAGAATATTCAGGGAACAATTCGTTCAAATAACTTTCATAAAATGTAAAATTCATATAAAACAAGATACAGGAAATGCGCAAAAAGTCATAAAAAGACATTGGGATTTCCCTGGTTAACTTTTGTCTGTCCTCTGTACAGCATAAAGAAAAAAATAAAGTTTGTTCGTTTTTTGTCTGCATTTCAAAATAGTACGCTTTCAATGGTTCTACTCCTTCCTCGCCTTAGTGTTACAGCGAACATTCCAAATGCACAACTTACAATGTACAAAAACTATGACTGAAATGGCGAATCATGATTGTTTTTCAGTTGCTTTTATAGAAGATATATCCGTCTTAGAACGTAAAATCGTTCGTGTTCGCTGGAGTCAGTGTACTGGCCGCCTGACATTCGTTCATTGCGCAGAATGAAAATTCACTCTGTGCAATCAGTTCACATGTCACAAGGTCATTGCATGAGAACAAATTTGGAAAATTCGTCTGGCTATTTGCCTGATTTATTTTGTATTAATTTTTTGCTAATTGGGGAATATTACTCCGGTGGTGAGATATCGCAACATCTTACTTAGCCTCGTGTAGTGATGGATTGTCATACTAATGTGCTGACCACATTATATCTGGCGAAATTCCACAGGATATTCGCTTAACGGCAAGGCGGATTTTCGACGGCGTAGCGGTGGCTACGGATAGAAAATCCAACGCAGCAGATGGGCGGATAGACAAGGAGGTTTGGCTGAATATAACTGGTTCTTTGTCGTCTGGCATGTGGAAGCTATGTCTGCGTAATTTCTTGCGACATTTCACCACCGGAGTAATACATCTGATAGAAAGTAATTCCAAAGATGTTGTGGAGTTTTATATCCAGTGATTTTTAATCACTGGATATATAGATTATAGCCGAATTTTCGGCAATATTCAAGTGACAAAAATATCATAGAATATATATTTCAATCAAAATCGTTACAACTACTATATATTGTCTTTGGAGATGTAAATGGTTGGAATAAATTTTCTAACAGTAACTATTCAGAACCCCCAAGCCACAGACATGCGAATTGAGATAAATTTGAGATAAAACTGTCATTCTGGCAGCAGTGCGATAACAAACTTTCTTTTATTTCCAGGCTTTTCTGGATCTAAAATCAGCAGGAGCTTTTCAGTGTTAGAAGTTGTTGAATTTGTAATGTTCCTTCTCATACATTGTCTCCCATGGACAACATTGCCGAATACTCGGCAATGTTTATGTAATCAAGATTTTCCTATAATTACATTATAAATTTGTAGTTAAAGGATGTGATTATAATTATTAGTTATAAACCTTTGTGGGAGACTCTAAAACGGAAAAATATGAGCCAATATACACTGATTGAAAAACATGGTTTCAGCAGAGGCACATTGGATGCATTACGAAAGAACAAAAGTATTACTTTAAATACTCTACACAATATTTGCAGGATTCTCAAGTGTAGTATCTCAGATGTCGTGGAATTTATAGATGATGAATCAGGTTAAATGGAGCATGTTTTGCCTTGTGTGGGATGCGTATTTTACAGGTATGTGGTGAGGTGTGTCTGAAGCAGCCCGATTGTCATGTGGTCAGTATATTAGTTGGAAAGGCCATTTTCCTTGGTATGTATGGAATGATGATTGGTAAAGATTTCGATCATCATCTGCGCGCCCAAACAGAACCCATCAATGAACATGGAGGAAAAGTTCAGTGGCATAGTGCTAAGCTGCTCGTCCATGATTTCCATGAAAAGCTTGTCCAGAGGCGGATCTAGTTGCTCTAATGTCTGGACGAAGTCTGAATAGTGTTGCGAATGTTCCTGCTGCATTTTCTTATATTCTTCTTGCAGGGGCTGGTATTGTTCAGCGGGACATATGTTTCCTTCGTATAACTTTTGTAATAATGTATACATATTTGTAATCCTTTCTGTAGGTATAGTAGTGCTATATTACTGTATTATAAATTTTAATTATATAAATGTCAATATAGAAGTACTATAATAAATTACACAAGAGTAACGCAAATTATAATTTATGTTGTTCGAAGTAATATTCGCTGTGTCATTGTACTGACAGCGGAGTAATATAAAATTAATAGTAGAGGTGTGAAGATATGGAAGATAAGTTTGTAGTAAGGCCAAAGGCGACAGATAAAAAGGAAGAAAAGTCTGTGGTTTTGACATTGAGAATGGACAGAGAGCTGCGAGAGGAATTTGATACGTTATCAGCGAAAAGTGATCGTTCCAGAAATGAGCTGATGTGCAGAGCTTTGCGTTATGCCCTGGAACATTTGGAATTTATATCAGAAAATGGTGACAAGTGATCTGTTTTAGAATGACCGAAGGATGGGGTTTCTGATTGACGGAAGGATGAAAAAAGAAAAGGTCCGTTTTCCTTAACAGTGGGTTCTTTCTGATGTTTGGGTAACTCGTCATTCTCGTTTTGCTTTACTAAGCCAATTTGACGGCTTGTAGCAAATCCTGAGAATATGAGGATACCCAAAGTACAGAAAGAACCTAACAGTGAAAATGGGCCTTTATCTTTTAAATTAGGATTTTACATTAGGATCTGTTAGGTACGATTATTTCCGAAATCCTGCCCGTTTGCGCAGCGTCGGATCCAAAATACGTTTGCGGATTCGTAGACTTTCTGGAGTAACTTCCAAAAGTTCGTCCGCTTCAATAAATTCTAATGCCTGCTCCAGGCTAAGGATTCTTGGGGGCGTTAAGGTGAGTGCTTCATCAGCGCTGGAAGAACGGGTATTTGTCAGGTGCTTTTTCTTGCAGACGTTGATCTCAATGTCTTCTGGTTTGGCACTTTGTCCAATGACCATACCAGCATAAACTTTTTGTCCAGCTCCGATAAACAGGGTGCCTCGGTCTTGTGCGCTGAACAGCCCATAAGTGACAGATTCTCCCGATTCGAAAGCGATAAGAGAACCTTGTTTCCGGTAGGCAATATCGCCTTTGTATGGCTCATGGCCATTAAAAATGGTATTGATGATTCCGTTTCCCTTGGTGTCTGTCATAAATTCACTTCGGTAGCCGATCAAGCCTCTAGAGGGGATGTTAAATTTCATACGAGTATAGCCGCCGCTGATGGGGCCCATGTTCCGAAGTTCACCTTTGCGTTGGCTTAATTTTTCAATGACAGCTCCAGTAAATTCGTCTGGGACATCCACATAGGCAAGTTCCATAGGTTCCAAGCGCTTGCCATTCTCATCTGTGTGGTACAATACTTCTGCTTTGCTGACGGCAAATTCATATCCTTCCCGGCGCATATTTTCGATCAATACAGATAAATGAAGTTCTCCTCTGCCAGATACTTTTAAGCTGTCAGGGCTGTCTGTCTCCTCCACCCGCAGCGATACATCCGTATTCAACTCCCGAAACAGACGATCACGGATATGACGGGAGGTGACAAATTTGCCTTCTTGTCCGGCGAGTGGACTGTCATTTACGATAAAATTCATGGAAATAGTGGGTTCTGAGATTTTCTGGAAATCGATGGCCTGTGGAGCTTCTGGCGAACAGATGGTATCTCCAATATGGATGTCTGCAATACCAGAAATAGCGACAATGGAGCCGATTTTTGCCTCAGAGACATCTACTTTGTTGAGTCCGTCAAACTCATATAGTTTGCTGATACGCACCTTTTGCAGCTTGTCTGGCTCATGGTGGTTGACCACAACTGCATCCTGGTTTACCTTCAGACATCCGTTGTCCACTTTTCCAACACCAATACGCCCTACATATTCATTGTAATCAATGGTGCTGATCAATACCTGGGTATTGGCATCTGGATCGCCCTCTGGTGCAGGAATGTATTCCAAAATAGTTTCAAAGAGAGCAGTCATATCTTTCTTTTCATCTCCAAGATCTTTTAGCGCATATCCTTCCCTTGCGGAAGCATAAAGAAATGGACAATCCAACTGTTCGTCGGAGGCATCCAGATCCATAAATAACTCTAAAACTTCATCTATAACTTCATCTGGGCGTGCTTCTGGACGGTCGATTTTATTGATGCATACAATTACTGGAAGGTCCAGAGCAAGAGCTTTCATCAGAACAAATTTGGTCTGTGGCATGGCGCCTTCAAAGGCATCCACTACCAGAACAACGCCATTTACCATCTTTAGGACACGTTCCACTTCGCCGCCAAAATCAGCATGTCCAGGTGTGTCGATGATATTAATTTTTGTATCTTTGTATAAAACAGCGGTATTTTTGGAGAGAATGGTAATTCCACGTTCTCGCTCAATATCATTGGAATCCATAACACGCTCTTGCACTTCCTGATTGGCACGGAATACGCCGCTTTGTTTTAATAGTTCATCCACCAGAGTGGTCTTGCCGTGGTCTACATGGGCAATAATTGCAATGTTGCGGATATCCTCACGTTTCATTTTCATAAATTAATCCTTCTTTCTAATACAACCTACAGTATTCGCTGTAATAGTATACTGCCCAAAGGGAAATTTGGCAAGTTATTCATGTGATAATTTTGAAATTACTGTTACATGGAAGTCAAAAGTCATATTGTGAAAAATTACTTGGCTTTTCCAGAGACTTATGAGGAAGGATTTCCCTTGACTTCCCATTGATGGGAAGATAGAATAGACCCGTAGTGTGAAAAATGCAGAATATGTATAGATTTTGTGATATTTGGAAAGAAGAGGAAACAGAATGAGAAAGAGAATGACGGGCGTTGTGCTAATTGTGTGGATGGTGGTGATCTTTGCTTTTTCTGCGCAGCCTGCGGTACAGTCCGCGCAGACCAGTCGTTCGACGGCATATCAGATTGCTGAATGGCAGAATAACCTGTTGGGGCGCGATAAGACCAAACAGGAATTGTTAGGACAGGCAGAATCCATGCAGCTTGTAGTCAGGAAAGGAGCGCATATGGGAGAATTTGCCTTTCTTGCCATTCTTTTCTTTCTCCATTTAAGCTGCTATCCCATTAGCAGGGAGCATAGGGCTTTGCTGGCCTGGGGGTTGACAACAGCTTATGCTGCGTCTGATGAGATTCATCAGTTGTTTGTGCCAGGGCGATCGGGCAGGTTTACCGATGTGTGTATTGACAGTTTAGGAGGTATGGCCGGAATTGTGTTTTGTTTGTGCATTCTTTGGTTTTGTAGGAAGCATGAAAAGGTCTGAAATTCTCTTGTATTGTAAAAATGGGTCTGTTATAATTAATTGGAATCAGTTAATTGGAATGAGTTAAGTAGAGGTTCAGTAGGAGGATTATTATATGCATGATGAAAATGGCGTATTTGACAGCGATCAACAGCCAACGCAGATGACTGGTGGGGATCCTGTGAAGCTTCAGAAGACGGAAAGTAGCCAGCAGATAGTGCAGACAACGAGTGGGGATCCTGTAAAGCTTCAAAAGACGGAAAGCAGCCAGCAGCCAGTGGAGACACAGACATATTATGGTGGTCAACAGGTAAATGGTGGCCAGCCAGGAGAAGATCCGCAGGCTTATGGCGGTTATCCAGGGGAGCAGCGGCCATATGGCGGCCAGAATCAACATACACAAACCACTGGCTATGCGGAACCAGTGTTTCAACAGCAAGGAAGCAATACACAGTATCAGCAGGAGTCCAACAGCACGATGTCGGCCGAAAGCGGAGGATTTGGCATTGCCTCCATGATCTGTGGTATTATTTCTCTGTTGGCTTGTTGTTTGTGGTGTATCAGCGTACCGTTGGCAGTGATCTCGATTGTGCTGGGAATTTTGCAGATTTGCAAAGGGACAGGAAAAGGAATGGCAATTGCCGGAATTGTTTGTTCCGCCATTGGACTGTTTCTGACATTATTGTTCTTGGTATGGTTTGTGATGATACAAAGTTATGATGGGTACAACGATTTTCTGCGTGAGCTAGAATATCAAAGTTATGAGCAATATCTTTAATTATAGGATTAGGGTGTCAAAAGGGTGCGCTGCACCCGCTCTATACCATATATTGATCTGCAAATTGATTTGCAATAGCAATATATGGTATAGAATGTAGCACCAAAGGTGCTTTTGATACCTTAATTTTTATAAGTAAATTACAAGAAACGCCTGACGGATCGATCCGTCAGGCGTTTGAAAAGGAGAGATTTTTATGAAGACAGGGAAAAGAGTTTGTGCTATTTTTTTGGCCGTTGTAATGATGGTTCTTATGTTGCCAATTCAGGGAAAAGCGGCAGCCCTAGATCAGACAAAGGCAGTGGTATATGTTGGCAGTAAAATCACTTTAAAATTAAAGGGTTCTTCTGGGAAAATAAGTTGGAACAGCAGTGACAAATCGGTGGCCGTTGTGGATAACAAGGGCAGAGTGACAGCAAGAAAACCAGGAAAGTCAGTGATTACGGCAAAATATAAAAAGAAGTCCTATCAATGTAGAGTGACAGTGAAAAAGCCGTACTTGAATAGTACGAAGAAAACGCTGAAAAAAGGCAAAACATATACATTGAAGCTTACAGGAACAAAGGCAGTGTCTTGGCACAGCAGTAAAAAGAGCGTTGCGTCAGTCTCAGAAAATGGGAAAGTAACTGCAAAAAAGCCAGGAAATGCAGTGATTACTTGTAAGGGAAAGGATGGAAAGTCCTATCGGTGCAAAATCACGGTCAAAGAACCGGCAAATTCCGGACTGACAGACCAGAAAGTTTATCAGGCCATGATAGCCATGAAGTCCAAATACCCAGAAGGAATGAAGTGGACAAATGCAAATTATTATCAGTGGAACGGTGGCATCTATTCTGGAGGATATGGATGTGCAGGATTCGCATTTGCCCTCAGTGACGCAGCCTTTGGAGATCTGCCCGCACGAAGTCACAAAGATTTTTCCAAAATAAAAGTTGGGGATATTGTGCGCATGAATTATGACAGTCATTCTGTGATTGTGTTGAAAGTGCAGAGCGATGGAGTGGTAGTGGCAGAGGGAAATTTTAACAATTCTATTCATTGGGGGCGTGAGATCAGCAATCAGGAGATCAAAGCATCAGGCACTTATGTGTTGACCAGATACCCGAAATAAGCCAGTTCAGACACGAAAACAGCGGCTTGGATTTGGGTGTTTTCTAGCCTGTGTCTGCTATCTGATTTGTTGTCTGTTCAGTGATTCTTCTCTGTATACCACGCCAGTTTTTTATGTGTTTGCAGGAATTGCGCTGGCGTTTGCGGAAGATGGGTGAAAAAAATAACAAAGTTGCAAAAGCCCCTTGAATTTTTTGTAGATATTAGTTAAAATATAGTCAGATTGGGTAATATATCCAAAGAAGTAACAAAATTCATTCAAAATTAGGAGGAATTATCATGTCAGTAAGAGTAGCAATCAATGGTTTTGGCCGTATTGGCCGTTTGGCATTCAGACAGATGTTTGGTGCAGAGGGATACGAGGTAGTAGCAATTAACGATTTGACCAGCCCGAAAATGTTAGCTCATCTGTTGAAGTATGATTCATCCCAGGGTAAGTATGAATTGGCGGACAAGGTATCTGCTGGAGAAGATTCCATTACTGTTGATGGAAAAGAGATTAAGATTTACGCATTCCCAGATGCTAACAACTGCCCATGGGGAGACTTAAAGGTTGACGTTGTTTTGGAGTGCTCCGGATTCTATACCTCCAAGGACAAGGCACAGGCTCATATCAATGCAGGCGCTCGTAAAGTTGTTATCTCTGCTCCAGCAGGAAATGACCTTCCCACGATTGTTTTCAATACGAATCATGAGACATTGAAGGCAGAAGATACAATTATTTCTGCAGCTTCCTGTACTACAAACTGCTTAGCTCCTATGGCAGATGCATTGAACAAGTATGCAGCAATCCAGTCCGGTATTATGTGCACCATCCATGCATACACTGGTGACCAGATGACTCTTGATGGACCTCAGAGAAAGGGTGACTTGAGAAGATCCCGTGCAGCAGCAGTTAATATCGTTCCAAATAGCACAGGTGCTGCAAAGGCAATCGGTCTGGTTATTCCTGAATTGAACGGCAAACTGATCGGTTCCGCACAGCGTGTTCCGACTCCTACAGGATCTACCACAATTCTGACAGCAGTAGTTAAGGGTACAGATGTAACAGTTGACGGAATTAATGCAGCTATGAAGGCAGCAGCAAATGAATCTTTCGGTTACAATGAGGACGAGATTGTTTCTTCTGATATCGTAGGTATGAGATTTGGTTCTCTGTTTGACGCTACACAGACCATGGTTTCCAAGGTATCTGATGATTTGTATGAGGTACAGGTTGTTTCTTGGTATGATAATGAGAACAGCTACACCAGCCAGATGGTTCGTACAATCAAATTTTTCAGTGAATTGGCATAAGCTGCCCAAGTGCAGATAAGACTCAGGAAAGGGTCCGGTCTATCAAGGACCGGATCCTTTTTGTCCTCTTATAGGAAACTCCCTCGGATATCCAATATGAGTAAAACAATGATCGCACTGTGGCGGAAATGAAATATGTGGCGAAAGCCATCCACCGCAGGCGGGGAATCCTGCAATGCAGGATTCTTTGTTCTCTGAGTGGCAATATCATTGGATTTTTCATTGAGAGGACAAAGCCCTTCGGCCAGGATTGCACAGTGTTGAGGGGTGTTATGCCGCAGGAAGAGAATCCTGCTGTGCAGGGTTCATCAAAAAATTCAGGAGGAGATAAACATGTCGTTAAATAAAGTTTCAGTAGATGATATAAATGTAAGTGGAAAACGTGTTCTGTGCAGATGTGACTTTAATGTACCTTTGAAAGAAGGCAAGATCACAGACGAAAATCGTCTGGTGGCTGCACTTCCTACCATTAAGAAGTTGGTGGCAGATGGGGGAAAGGTAATTCTCTGTTCTCATCTTGGGAAACCTAAGGGAGAACCAAAGCCAGAATTATCCTTAGCTCCAGTGGCAGCAAGGCTTACCGAATTATTGGGACAGGAAGTAAAATTTGCAGCAGATCCGGAAGTGGTAGGCCCCAATGCAAAAGCAGCAGTGGAAGCTATGAAGGATGGCGATATCGTATTATTGGAGAACACTCGTTATCGTGCAGAGGAGACTAAGAACGGGGAAGCATTCTCTAAGGATTTAGCTTCTCTCTGTGATATCTTTGTAAATGATGCATTTGGAACAGCTCACAGAGCACATTGCTCCAATGTAGGTGTTTCTGAATTAGTGGAGACGGCGGCAGTTGGTTACTTAATGCAGAAGGAAATTGATTTCCTTGGAAATGCAGTGGAAAATCCCGTAAGACCCTTCGTTGCAATCTTAGGAGGGGCAAAAGTTGCAGATAAATTAAACGTAATCTCTAATTTGCTGGAGAAATGTGATACTTTGATTATCGGTGGTGGTATGGCTTACACCTTCTTAAAGGCACAAGGAAATGAGATTGGAAAATCTCTTGTAGATGAAAGTAAGTTGGATTACTGTAAGGAAATGTTGGAAAAGGCGGAAAAACTTGGCAAAAAGCTGTTGCTTCCGATTGATTCTGTGACAATCGCAGATTTCCCCAATCCGATTGACGCACCAGTAGAGGTACAGGTATATGATTCTGACAAGATGCCAGCAGAACGTGAAGGTTGTGATATCGGACCTAAGACAGCAGAAATGTTTGCAGAGGCTGTTAAATCTGCTAAGACAGTTGTATGGAATGGACCAATGGGTGTATTTGAAAATCCTACGCTTGCAGCAGGAACCATCGCAGTTGCAAAAGCATTGGCAGAGACAGATGCAACCACAATTATCGGTGGTGGAGATTCCGCAGCAGCAGTAAATCAGTTGGGCTTTGGCGATAAGATGAGTCATATTTCCACTGGCGGCGGCGCTTCCTTAGAATTTTTAGAAGGAAAAGAGCTTCCTGGTGTAGCGGCTGCAACGAATAAATAGAAAGAGGATAAAAGATTATGGCGAGAAAGAAAATTATTGCAGGAAACTGGAAAATGAACAAGACTCCCAGCCAGGCAGTTGCGTTGGTAAATGAATTAAAGCCCCTGGTTGCAAATGACGAGGTGGATGTGGTATTCTGTGTTCCTGCTATTGATATTATTCCTGCAATGGAGGCAGCAAAAGGTTCTAATATTCAGATCGGTGCAGAGAATATGTATTTTGAAGAGAGCGGCGCATATACCGGAGAGATTGCTCCAGATATGTTGACAGATGCCGGTGTGAAATATGTAGTTCTGGGACATTCCGAGAGAAGAGAATATTTTGCAGAGACAGATGAGACAGTGAATAAGAAAGTTTTAAAAGCATTTGAGCATGGCATTACACCGATTATTTGCTGTGGCGAATCCCTGACTCAGAGAAAGCAAGGAATCTATCTTGATTGGATTCGGATGCAGATTAAAATTGCATTCCAGAATGTGACAGCAGATCAGACGAAGACAGCAGTGATAGCATATGAGCCAATTTGGGCAATTGGAACAGGAGAGACAGCGACTTCTGATCAAGCGGAAGAGGTATGTGCAGCAATTCGTGCCTGCATCAAAGAAGTATATGATGAGGCGACAGCAGAAGCGATTCGCATTCAGTACGGCGGATCTGTAAATGCAGGAAATGCAGCCGAGTTGTTCTCTAAGCCAGATATTGACGGCGGACTGGTTGGCGGAGCTTCCCTGAAAGCTGATTTTGGAAATATCGTAAATTATAAATAAGATCGTGTAACATAGATAGAACTCACTTCAAGTATGCAATTCATAATTGAAGTGAGTTTTATTCTGTTTTATAATCGTCTTTATCTGCGAAATGATTGTATTTTTTGAAGGAAGTGATAGTCATTGATTTATGATCATGGACTGCGTTATTTTACAATATAAGATTATAGGATTCGGGTGTCAAAAGGGTGGGACGCACCCGCTCTATACCATATATTGATGTGCAAATTTATTTGCAATAACAATATGGTATGAGCGTCGCACCAAAGGTGCTTTTGACACTCGAATCATTATAGATAAAAAAGAAGAAAAGAAAAATGGAATGAACATGGAGGAGAAGTTATGAAAAGATTTGAGGTAAGAAAAAAAGTGGGAATTTTTTGCCTGGCAGCAATCACGGTCTGGCAAAGTATCTTGCCAGCACAGGCGGCTACAGGGGTAAATGTCACGTATCGTACTCAGGAAGAAATTCAAGAGTATGCCAAAGAGGATGGTGTAACGATAAAAGATCCTTTGGAATTTGCGGAGGAACCAGTTGCATCTGCGCCCTTTCAGCTTGGAAAATTGTCAGATCAGACATTGGAATCTGCGGTGAAAATGTTGAATCAAATCCGTTATATTGCGGGGCTTTCTTATGATGTGACTATTTCACAGCAATATTGTGAGCTGACACAGGCAGCAGCGTTGTCAAATTATGCAAATAAAAAGCTCTCTCATTTTCCAGAACAGCCGGAAGGAATGTCTGATGAAATGTATCAAATGGCTCAGGCAGGAGCGTCTTCTTCCAATATTGCATGGGCCTCTTGGCCCAATCGGAGCCTGAATGAGACAACGGTAATGTCGTGGATGGAAGATGGAGATGCCTCAAATATTACAACATTAGGTCATCGGCGCTGGATTATAAATCCTTCCATGGCCAGCACTGGTTTTGGAGCAGTCAGTGGAAGCAGAGGTACCTACAGTGCAGTCTATGCGTTTGACAGAAGTAACCGAGATGCAAAAGAATATGGCGTGATGTGGCCAGCGCAAAATATGCCAGTGGAATATTTTAACACAGAGTTTCCCTGGTCTATTTCCATGAACAATGAAGTAGATTCTTCTACAGTTCAGGTCACGCTCACAAGGAAAAGTGATGGAAAGAAATGGCGTTTTTCTCAAACAGAGGGAGAATTTTATGTAAATAATGACTACTATGGGCAACCTGGATGTATTATTTTTAGACCAGATGCGGCAGAGATTGGATCCTATCAAGATGGAGACAGCTATGATGTTCAGATTACGGGACTTTCCGATGAGGATGTGGCTTACACGGTGAACTTCTTTTCCCTGTATAAAGAAGATCAGGTGACTTTGGATAAGGATCACCTTACGCTGAAAGAGGGAGGAAAAACAGCAACTATTGAGGCATCTGTGAGCACGGGAAGTGAGAACCTGATTTGGGAAATCACAGATCGGAAGGTGGCAAAGATTGATGTTACCCAAAATCGTGCAATTGTCACACCGCTGGCAGCAGGAGAAGCAGAAATTCTTGTGAAAAATACGAAAGGGGAAACTTTGGCAGTCTGTAGTGTCATTGTGGAACATGTGCCAGGGGAGGATGCCAGTTGTACAGCGCCACAGTTATGTAAAATCTGTGGGGCGGTTCTCAAACCTGCTTCTGCTCATACACTGGTGAAGGATGAAGCTGTTGCAGCCACTTGTACAAAGGAAGGAAAAACAGAAGGAAGCCACTGTAGCGTTTGTGGGGAGGTGACGCAAAAACAGAACACAACACCTAAGCTTGGGCATCGCTGGGAACAAGAGCAGATCGTGCCTGCTACTGTAACCGAGGATGGATGGAGCTCACGTTCTTGCGGTCGATGTGCAGTGGAAAACAGAGAGGAAATTTCCCATCCCAGTACAATTACCTTATCTCAGTCAAATTTCACTTATGATGGACAGGAGAAGAGGCCAAAGATTACGGTAACAGCAGCCAATGGAAGTATCATTGACAGTAAATTTTATACGGTTTCTTATCAAGATAATGTAAATGTGGGAAATGCAACAGCAGTAGTCACATTGAAGGAAAATTATACAGGAACCATGACAAAGACATTTACCATTCAGGAGGCAGGAAACACGGAACCAATGGAGAATATCTCCGGCAAAGCGAATGTAAAATTGGAACGTTCTTCTTTTACCTATAATGGAAAATCTCAAAAGCCAGGGATTGTTGTAAAGATGGGGAAGAAAAAACTTGTAAAAAATAAAGATTACACAGTTACCTATAAAGATAACAAAAATGTGGGTACTGCATCTGTGGTGGTGAAAGGAACAGGAAAATATACAGGGAAAATCACAAAGAAATTTGAAATTTGTCCGGCTGGAACTTCTATTTCTGGAAAAATTACAGCCAAGTCGAAAGGATTTGTCGTTAAATGGAAAAAGCAGTCAAAGTGTACCGCAGGTTATCAGATCCAATATTCCACCAGCAGCAAATTTACGAAAAAAGCAACGACTTTAAAGACGGTGAAAAAAGCATCAACCACAAGTCTGACAGTTAAAAAATTAAAGGCCAAAAAAACATATTATATTAGAATTCGGACATACCAGAAAGTAAAGGGAGATACCTATTGCTCTGGCTGGTCAAAAAGCAAGAAAGTGACTACGAAGAAATAATGGTTGAGGGATGAGATACTTTAAACAGGGAAACACTGGTTGAAAAGTCAGTGAAATTCGTATGGGCTGCGAAGGGTTTTAAAAAATAATAGTTTAGAAAAATGTATTCTCGGATTCTCGTTGTTCTTGATTTTGCGAGAATCCGAGAGCACATGAAATAGATCTGGAGGAAAGATTTTATGAAGAAGATACTTGTGGCAGATGATGAAGCTGATATCCGCAGTCTGCTAAAAGAATCCCTGGAACTGGAGAATTATATGGTGTATACAGCCAAAAATGGCATGGAGGCAATGGCAGCATTAAAATGTCAACCAGATTTGATTCTTTTGGATGTGAATATGCCTGATATGGACGGATATACCGTTTGTGAAAAAATCCGTGATTATGTAGATTGTCCGATTTTATTTCTGACAGCCCGCACAGAAGAACAGGATCGGGTGAATGGATTTAAATCTGGGGGTGACGATTACATTGTAAAACCCTTTGGAATGGAGGAATTGTTGGCAAGAGTGGAAGCACATTTGCGCAGAGAGGAGCGCAAAACCGCCAATGTCAATGTCTATATCAGTGGGGATCTTACGGTGGACTTTTCTGGCCACCAGGCATTGTTGGATGGAGAAGATGTGGGACTTACGAGGACCGAATTTTCTATTGTGGAGCTTCTCATCACCCACAGTGGGCAAGTGTTTGAAAAGGAGCATATTTATGAACGAGTTCGGGGATTTGACAGTGAGGGCGATGCGTCCATTATCGCTGAACATATCCGGCGGATTCGACAGAAAATAGACAAGAACAAAAAGCATATTGAGACGGTCTGGGGTGTGGGTTATAAATGGATTGGATAGAAGAAAATATAGAGAAGATTCGAATTTCTCTTCAGGAAAAATCTTTGGTAAAAGCGCTGGTATGTTATCTGTGTATTGGAATGCTTGGCGTAGGGGCATTATATTGGGTTACCAGGAATCTTTGTCTGGCATGGACCGAAGTGGTGGCTTTTCGCTATGACAGAGCCATCACATTTCATTCTCTGGGGGAGGGCGTGTGGAGCTGGCGTGGAGTTGGAGGAAAAGAAAAACTGATTTTGACTTTTGTAAATTTTCTGTACAATTCCTGTCTTTATTTATACTTGCTGATTTGCTTCGCTCTTGTGGGAAAAATATTTTTGGAGAAAAAAATAAAGCCGGCCGTTTCGGCCATTACACAGGGGTTGCACTATATCAATATGGGAGATTGCAGTCATGAGATTACCTGGCGCAGTCAGGATGAGATGGGGGTGCTTTGCAAGGAATTTGAACAGATGCGAAAAACAATGCTGAAAATGAAAAGGGATCAGTGGAAGCAGCAGGAGGAGCAGAGAAAGATCAATGCGGCCTTTGCCCATGATATCCGCACACCTTTGACCGTAATCCAGGGGTATACCGAATTTTTGCAAAAATATGTGCCAAGAGGCAAGGTGACAGAGGAGATGCTTTTGGAAAAGCTTGAGACAATGCATCAGCAGGAGGAACGTCTTCTTCGGTTTTCCACCACAATGACTACCATACAGAAGATGGAAAAATGGGAGCTTTCTGGGAGTTGGCAGCGAGTTTCACAGATTATGGATCAGCTTGGGGCGGTAGTTCAGGGAATTTCCCAGAATGTAGACACGAAAATCAACTTAATCACGAAAATACCAGAACAGAATTTGCTTTTGGATGTAAATCTTTTGACCGAAGTGTTTGAAAATCTGTTGAACAATGCTCTGCGTTATGCGGTGCAAATGATTCAGGTGGAAGTGGCCTTGTCAGGAAGCGATTTTACCTTGTTTGTCAAGGATGATGGACCAGGTTTTTCTGACCGAGCGTTGCGCAGCGGTGTGGATACGTATTTTAGCGAAGAAGAGGGTAATATGGAGCATTTTGGAATTGGATTATCTGTTTGCAAAATGCTTTGTGAGAATCATGGAGGATGTCTCACCCTTAGCAATAGCATCAAACAGGGAGCCATCAGTGCAGCCACCTTGTCTGTTGGAGTGGAAAGCAGGTGACGCCCTTTGTATTACAAAACTGAGTGTTTCAAGCCTTAATGACTGGAAGACCACATAAATATGGCATTTATTTTTTCCTCCCAGATAGATTATACAGCGGATTGGCGCAGCGTGTTAAATATGCAGCAAAATACAAAGTTCAGCGTCACCTGAGGAGGAGTGGCTATTATTACATATTGAGTAGATCAGCGTGTGTTCCAGTACGGACAAGATACAATTCGTTATTATTGACACGGTAAATCAAGAGCCAGTCAGGGGCAATATGGCACTCTCTTTCGCCTGCATGATTACCTGATAGGTTATGGTCACGGTTTTTTACTGGTAATGATGCAGGAATACGCAAGGTATCAATGATGGCTTGAAGCAGTTGCATATTATACCCACGCTTTAAACACAGTTTATAATCTCTCTTGAATTTAGTAGAGGCATTTAATTTTAACATAGCTTATTCCTCTGACAGCATAGCAAGGAAATCAGAAGTAGAGCCGTCAAAGTGTTCTCCAGCATCAGTTTCGATCATTGCCTGAACCTCTGCCATGGCTTCTAAAGTTTCGCTGTTTGGTGTTTCATCTGATAAGGACGCACCTTGCAGATAGGGAATAACATAAAGCAGCTTGGCATCGGATATTTGGTCTATTAGGCTTTTGGCTAATTCACGGTTACTCATAGTTTGCACTTCCTTTCATGGTTATTGTGTTTGGTTTTGGTGTGGGTATTCAGAATGTGTAATAAAATCGGGTTTTGCTTAGACCGTTTTCCATAATTAGATTTCCTACGTTGCCTGTTTGAAATCAACTACTAAATCATAACCTATAGTGGCCAATATTTTTTTAGCATGTTCAAATCCAAAATTCTTTTTGTTTAACATTTTTGTAAACCCTTGTGGCTTGATGCCAGGTTTGTCAGCTATTTCTCTTTGAGTGTTTTTGTTTCGAGCACTATCTTTTTTATATGAATTAAGATTCCCTCATTGTCTTTATAAATTATAGATATTATGCACCTCTCTTTTTTGATAATACTATTATAATATAAAAAAGGTTATTAGCCAATCTAAAGAAGATAAAAATAACAAAAAAGTATTATAAAATGGTTGATAAGTAACCTAGTGTATTGACCGCATTATATCTGGTAAAACTCCGCAGAATATTTGCTCATCTACAAGACGGATTTTCGACGGCGTAGCGGTGGCTACGGATAGAAAATCCAACGCAGTAGATGGGCGGATAGACAAGGAGGTTTAGCTGAATATAATGCGGTCACTACACTAGCATAATTGATAAGTGTTCTTTTTGTTTTATTGCAAAATGGAAGTAAAAAAATACAGATTTGTAGGAAATTCGTAGATAAATTCTTTCTATACTATGAGAAAATAAATTGAGAGAGAGGAATGTCATATGGGCATTACAATTGAGATTTGTGATTTATCGAAGAATTTCGGAAAAAAACAAGCATTAAAGCATGTGGATCTTAAGATTAGCCAGGGAATGTTCGGGCTGTTGGGTCCTAATGGTGCAGGCAAAACTACGCTGATGAAGGTTCTTACCACTTTGACAAAAAAGAGTAGTGGTGAAGTAAAATTGTGTGGGGTCCCAGTAGAGCAGTGTCAGAAAGTACGACAGATGGTGGGGTATCTGCCGCAAGATTTTTCTATGTATGGAAATATGGGCGCATACGAAGCATTGGACTATCTGGCTGTGCTTTCAGGTATGAAGAAAAAGGAACGGGTAGAGCTGGTGCCAAAAATGCTGGAAAAAGTAAATCTTGGAAATCAGCACAAGACAAAGGTGAAAGCAATGTCTGGGGGCATGAGGCGCAGACTTGGCATTGCTCAAGCAATCATTCATGATCCAAGGATTCTAGTGGTGGATGAACCTACGGCGGGACTGGATCCAGAAGAACGGGTGCGGTTTCGCAACTTACTCTGTGAGATTGCTAAGGACCGAATTGTTATTTTGTCTACTCATATTGTGGGAGATATTGAGGCTACCTGTGAAAATATTGCCGTGTTGAATCAGGGGGAAATTCTGTATCGTGGAACAGTTTCCAATTTGCTGGAAGCTGTAAAGGGAAAGGTTTTTACGATGGAGGTCTCCACTATGGAACTGCCTAGCATACAAGAGCGTTTTTTGGTTACTGGGATTTTGACGAATGGCAGTACGGCAAATATCAAAATTGTGTCAGAGGAGTGTCCGGTGAAAGGGGCGAAGCCAGGTTCACCAGATGTGGAAGATGCCTATATGTACCTGATGCACCATGCACCTGCCCAAGCAGGCAATGAAAGGGGGTAGGAGCATGTTTGGGACATTAGTTTTGAAAGAATGCAAGCAGATTTTAAAGAGCATGGTGTATTATATTTATGTAGTGGTGTTTGTTCTGTTTCTCACCAGTCAGCTTGGCAGTGAGCTTGTTGAAAGTATAAAGCAACCAGAACCAGGACAGGAAAATTATGGAACTGTCAGCAGTCATGAGCCTTTGGCAGTGATGGAAAAAACACTGGCTGGACTGGTGATGGAGGTATATCATAATTCCTTTGCCACCTATCCAATGGGATTTTATAGAGGTGTGACGTTAAATCAGCAGGAAGAGACAGAAATCAAGTCCATTGTGGAGGCATGTACTGGGAAGAACTGGGATCAGACACTCCAGGAGATGCAACGCCATTTTGCCAATTATGATCGGAGCAATATACAGGGGGCTATGAGGTCTCAGATCGAATATTCCGTTGTTCCCAAAGAGGGGTTAAGCTACGATGATTTTTCCGGTTATATGGAACAAGTATGCGAAATTCTGGGTGCAGGGAGTTCTTATCGAAAGGAAGTTCTGGAGGCTGGGGTTTCTGTCCCGATGACCTATGAGCAGGCAAAGGAGGAATTTGAAGCTCTATGTGATAAGGATAAGATTACTGGCGCCGTGGCAAGGTTGTTTTGCGATTATGCGGGAATTATTCTCGCTGTGTTGCCTATTTTTCTGGGGGTTACTCGTTGTCTGAGAGATAAGCGCGCACAGGTGTCCCAGGTGGTGTATGCCCACAAAATTTCTGCATTTCAGATAATTGCAAGCCGGTATCTTGCCAATGTCAGTATGGCATTTTTACCGGTGGTGCTCACAATCTTTGTGATGCAGATGCCTTACCAGTATCACGCAACATCCATCGGCGTTGCTCCGGACGTCTTAGCATTTTTTAAATACAGTGTTGTGTGGTTGCTGCCCCAGATTATGACGGTTTTGGCAGTTTCTTTTTTCATAACAGAGCTTACAGAGAATGTGCTTTCTATTTTTATTCAGGTATTTTGGGCAGTCGCAAGTTTATTTTCTTCCATGACATTGACAGGAGATTTCGGACTAAAGTTGGTTGCCAGGTGGAATACACTTGGAGATACAACCGAATTTTGGTTGCAGCGAAAAGAATTTTTTATAAATCGAGGGTTTTATTTTGGGCTTGCGCTGGCAGCCATAGCGGTCACTGTTGTTATTTATGAGAAAAAACGCAGGGAAGGAGATACCATATATGGAAAGATATTTAAGCGCAGGAGGTAGTTTTGCCCGCAGGCAGTATGCACCTCATATACTACTGCTTGTCTTGTTCTGTCTGATGTCTGTTTTTTTTGTAAGTTTTCGAAATTTAAATGCTTCCCAGGCGGCAAAGGTGATGGAAATGTATTTTGCCTTCGCTGGGATCCTTCTTTTGACGCCGTTGTTTATGCCAGAACAGAACCGAGAAATCTGGTTGCTGGAGCAGTCAAAAGCGATGCCTATGTGGAAGCTTTACCTGATACGAGTGTTGGAAGCTGTTGTATTGCTTATGGTAGTGGTGACAGTGTTTGTCTATGTTTTGAAACAGGGAGGAAGCTCTTTTCCCATGGGGAAATTGTGGCTGGGTTCCGTTGTTGAGATTCTTTTTCTGGGCAGTATTGGATTTTTTGTCAGTGCCATAACCAATCAAGTTGTATTGGGATATATGGTTTCCGTGCTTTATTTTATAGCAAATATCGGGGCCTCCAAATATCTTGGAAAACTCGCTTTGTTTCAGATGATGAAGGAAGAATTTGGATTTATCCCTGTGATGTCTGCTTCAGCACTTGTATTGCTGATAGGAGGAATTTTGATTCGGGAACATAAATAGTTCATTTTGAATAAACAGCTATCTTGTCAAGTACACAACTTAACTATCTAAAATAAAGTGCCAGGAATGACCATGCGGATATGTGTGGTCATTTTCTACGCACATCATTTTTTTATATTTCGCAATGCGTTTGTTTGGAGGAGAGAGCTTCTGCGCCTTAATATTTTTCGAAAAGGTCTTGCTTGTGACGCTGCGTAATGATTTATTATATATTTCAGGAGGTGAAGGACTATGGCAAAATACAGAGCAATTCCAGATGGATATATGACAGTTGGAGAAGTTGCCAAGAAAATGAACGTAACGGTTCGAACTTTGCAATATTACGACAAAGAGGGGTTACTCTCTCCATCAGCGGAAAGTGAGGGTGGGCGCAGGCTTTATACAGATAAAGATTTCGTTACACTTCATCAGATTGTGTCCTTGAAATCATTAGGATTTTCTTTGGATGATATAAAGAAGCGCCTAATTTCTTTAGAAACACCGATGGATGTTGCAAACGCTCTTACCGAGCAGGCGGATGACATACGGGGGAAGATAGAGCAGCTAACAGCTTCTTTGACAGCAATAGAACAATTAAAAGTAGAAGTGTTACAAATGCAGACAGTCAATTTTAAGAAGTATGCAGATATTATTGT
>CAJTVT010000006.1:74652-92235 GCA_910580015.1 uncultured Lachnospiraceae bacterium | reverse complement strand
ACAATGATGATTGCCAGAAATATTTGATTAAATATCAGCAAGTCAGCACACTAGTGTATTGACCGTATTATATTTAGTTAAACCTATTTATTCATTTTTCAGCTATTTTTACTGATTATAGAAAATTGAATTAGGCTAAATATGGACAGGTCAATACACTAGTCTGCGTCGATATTGATACCAACAGAGATGAATAATTGATCAAGATTAAAAATATCTTTGTTTGCAATGAGAGACATCCCCTTTGTGATAGGAATTCAATCCCAGCTAGGCAGTATAACCTAGCATATAATTCAGGTATAGATTAAATTTCAACGGGGAAAAGAGGAGCGGAGAAAAAATTCGCTGCATTGTGTTTGGCAATGCAGCGAAACGATTGTGTTATGATTCTTTAAGGCATAAACTGGACAAAAAAATCGGGAATCTTTTTGGGCTTAAGGTTACACGCATTTCGAGTTCTATTGCTCCGAACTCAGATAGAGAAGTTTTGCAAATATTCCCCTGCAATCCAATAATCCGCATAAATCTTCCTCATCCAGTTTCTCGGATAAAGACCGAAGCTATATATGGGATTTGTGGGGACAGCTCCTTTGTAACGATGATTTGCATCGAGAACAAAATTTTTTCTTCAAATGTTAATTTGACTTTTTCTCAACGTTTGTATTTCATCTAGGGAAAGCCCTGAAATATCAGTAATCTCATCTAAGGTATACTTGCCGGATTTTAACATGCGGACAGCCGTTATCTTCTGCCCTTGCTGCATGCCTTGCTGCATGCCTTGCTGCATGCCTTGCTGCATGCCTTGCCGCATGCCCTCTTCCATTTTTGTTTTATCTCTTAATAGTAACCGTGGCTCCATAAGTTCCATTAATGATTCATACATACTCTCATCCTCCATCATTTCCCTAATAAGCTGTTTGTTTGCATCGATGCTGACTTTTAGGACAGAATCAGCCATCTCCTGGTCAAATTCTGCTGTCAGTCCGCTTACACGTTTTAATAAGAGTTTCACGTCTTCTTTTTGAAGTTTTTCGGAAAGAGATTTTAGCCAGACATGCTCATCTCCCTCTAATTCCTTAGTTACAATGATTTGCACAGGGAACAAGCTGCCTATATGAATACGGTATAATCCTTTGTGGAAACAAGATATTTCAAATGCTTTTTGAGAAAGGTATTGAAAAAGCTTTTCAGGTTTTGCTTCCCTGATAATGGTTGTTGTAATATCATCCTCATTTATATCGGCAGATGCAGTTCCAGCCGCTTTATAAATACAAGCATATCCTTGTACTTTGTAAAAAGTGTTGATATTCAGCTCATCCCTGGGGGATTTGTATTCTATAATATTATGTCCCCGGAAAAATAATCCTATTTCATTTTTCAGTTTGACAGTTGGATTCTTTTTGATGATCAGCAAATCAGTTTCCAACGGTTTTGTGTTGAGGTTATATTCTTTTTCAAAAATCAGGTCATCGCGGTTGTCCTTAAATTCTAGGTTCATAGCAGCGACAAATGCCGGATGCCATTGTATTTTCATATTTTCCATAATAGCTCCTTTGCTTAATTGGATTATAACATATTTTGGAGATTTTACAACGCAACGGCAGGCTCATTTTTTATAAAAATTCTACAAAATAATTTTTTGGAAAAGTCAGTGAAATATTGGGATGGGAAAATTGAACGCCCAGAATCCTTGAAAATAAAGGAATTGAAAGTGAACAGATAAAATATGCAGGTATTGTAACACTTAGGGTCAGTCCGCTGAAAGGAGAGGAGAAGCACAAAGGCAATTCACAATGTGATTTTAATTCGGTTGTTAAGGATGAATATGGAGTTTATATAATTATGAATGTTTACCTGCTTATCTGCTAAAAGCAAAATAGTAGAAATAATATCAATTAGATATTAAGGAATTATTTTGATAGCAAGAGGAGTTTACCAGTTTGAGATTGATAGAATAACACAGGTATTTTCTGAAAACCAGGAAATCCAAGAGGCCAGGGATATTTTCGTTTTGCTGAAAAATTTAAGGAATAGTAGTGTCATTATGAATTCTAATGTAGATATCATGTTGCATCGAAATAAAATTGTTTTCAGTAAAGAGAAATATTACTTTCATTATAAAGTTTTTGGAGAGGAAAAAATTGCAAGGGAATTTGTGAAAGTTTCTTCAGAACCAGTCGTGTATAAAGATTTCATTATAAACAATACATATGTTTCAAATCTTATTCGAGATGGAATTTTAATCTGCATTTCTTATAGGTATGTCAGAGATTATATCTTGAATGCTTCCAATCAGCACAATGGTCTGAGAAAACAAGAATTGTTGAGTATATTTGAAGTTTTAGGCATAAAAAATAGATTTGAAAATATGGAAATTACTCAGTTATGGAATGAAATAAAAATACAGAGGCAAGTTATAACAGATGCATTTCATGAAAAAGCGCCGAATGGAATCCTGTGGATGGGAGCAAAGAATAACGAGATTGACATTCAGGCAGGTGAAGCGTATTTTATTGTATTTAAACAGTCACAAGTCAACCAATATTTAGATTCAGATTTTTGTGAAATTTTGAAAAAGTCCTTAAATCAAAAAAATATTCATAATATGGTAGATATATACGAAAATTAGCTTGTATCAAAGAAGGTTTGGTGGCAAAGTACCTTTCATTTGTCACCAAGCCTTTTATTTTTAAGAACCACTTTACGATTGCAGAATACCAGACGTTTTGCACATTTTGCCTATACAAAATTTATTTATATTGACGAAAATTAATTTGTCTGCTATAATTTTTTTATATGCTTTGCTTGTATAATATGGAGCGTACACAAAATAATACAGGCAATTTCAACAAAGAAGGAGGAAGAATTTATGAGGACAAGCAAACTCAGAAAAAGAGCGGGAGTATATTTCGCGGGTTTATTTGTACTATTGCTGGCGTTTTTTATACCAGCAGCCGCAGCTACGCGTGAAGGGGAAAATGAATATGAGATTTATCCTACACCGCAGGCTGTTACATATGACAGTGGGGCGACAGTCCTGACAACAGAAGTGGATGTAACTTACGGGGAAGGTATTGACAGCTATACCCAGAATAAGGCAGAACAGGCTTTGAGTGTCTTAGGATTGTCAAAAGCATCAACAGCGAACAACGCACATACAAAGCTGGTGGTTGGTATTTATGGTAAGAGTGATGTTTCCTCTTACGAAAGCGCTCTTGGTGCACAGGCATTTTTTACAGGTGAGGTAGATGGTATTGCGGCTGAAAAACGGTTTGATAAATATATCTTACATATTTCAGACGGTCAGATTGTAGTTCTTGGAGAAGACACAGATGCAGCTTTCCGCGGAGTTACCACACTTCAGCGTATTTTAGAACAGGTTTCAGAGAGCGATAAGAGTGTAAAGAAACTGACGGTAAAAGATTACGCTGAGATTGAATTTCGTGGATTCATCGAGGGTTATTACGGGAACCCGTGGTCACATGATGATCGGAAAGATTTGATGCAGTACGGCGGCGAAATTAAAATGAATCAGTATGTGTTTGCACCGAAGGATGATCCCTATCACAGAACACAGTGGCGTGATTTATATCCAGAAACAGGTGAAAAGAATTCACTGGTTCAGATTCGAGATCTGGCAAAGGTGGGTAATGAGAATAAGTGCTATTATGTATATGCTTTGCATCCATTTTATACAGATAAGATTGCGCTGGCAACCTATGATCAAGATATCGAGGATCTGAAAGCGAAATTTGAACAGGTCATTAATGCAGGCGTTAGACAGATTGCTATCTTAGAGGATGACGGCTATGCAGATTGGGAGTGGGAACCTGCTTCAGAGATTTTAGTAAAAGTATTGAACGATATTTCCGAATGGCTGGTAGCAAAACAGCAGTCCGATCCTCAATTTGCAGATCTTAAAACAGAATTATTGTTCTGTCCTGGTTGGATGGCATACTCGAATAGTATGACAGACAGCAATAATGACGATGTTAAAAAGATTCAGGAACTGCATGCAAGGGTTGGAGACAATGTTCGTATTGTGATGACTGGAGGAAAAATCTGGGGTGATGTAACCACCGATTTTGCAGATCGTTTCTATCAAAGATTAGATGAGAAAAAATCACCAGGTCGTTATCCATATCTTTGGGTAAACTGGCCATGTAATGATAATACACATAACAGTTTGGTAATGGGAGGCCATAACTCTATCTTAAAGCCAGACCTTGACGGAAGAAAATATCATGGTATTATTTTCAATCCAATGCAGGATTCCGAACCATCAAAAGTAGGACTTTTCACAGGAGCGGATTACTGTTGGAATATATGGAGAGGAGCAGATGCTCAGGCTCAGGGCGATCAGGCATGGGATGATTCCTTTAAATATATTGACCATATGACAGCGGAGGAGACTGAGTCTTCCCAGAAGCTGCAAGGGATCTGTCAGCATATGATCACACAGAGTGATGGACAGGCAAATAAGACAGGTGCTAAGTTTGAGGAGTCTTTAAATATAAAAGACGCTCTGTTGGCAGTTCAGGCCAAGATAGAAGATGGCAGTGAGCTTACCACAGAAGAGATTAATACCATTAAGACAGCGTTTTCAACCATCAAGGATGATATTAAATATTATATTAAAGATGGAAATGGCACGAATCAGCGTATGGCATTGCAACTGACACCTTATGCGTCGAATTTATCAGATATGTCAGAGGCAGGCGTATATTTGATGCAGGCAATAGAGGCAATTCAGTCTGGAAATGATTTGGCTGTCTATGAGAATTTTGCAAAAGCGCAGGAACTCTACGAAAGATCAAACACCTACACATTTATAGATCCAGATGGTGTACAACATGCAATTGGTGGTAGACGTTATATTATACCATTTGTAGAAACGGTATTGGAATATGTCTCTGATGAAGCAGCAAAAGTGGTAAATCCAGAAAATGTTCCAGTGAAAAAGAAATTAATCGCGCAGGTGGGCGGTTCCAAAATTAATACAAGCGCTAATGAAGCGCTGACAATGGACGGTAATTTATCTACATTTTATGAAATTACAGCAGAACAGCAGATTGGAGATTTTGTAGGATTATCATTTAATGTGCCTGTTAAAGTGCAGAATATCCGTATCGCCCTTGCAGCGCCAAGTGGACCGAAGAACTTTATCTTCGAAGGTATTATGGAATATACAACAGATGGTAAGACTTGGGTTGCATTTGAGCAGGATGTTCAGCCAGATTCTCGCATTGGAGAAGATGTAAAAATGGATCTTCCAGAGGAGATGGAAATCAGAGGCTTCCGCTGGAAATGTGTAAAGACAGGCGCAGATGGACATATAGACAGATGGCTTACCATTCGAGAGATTGGCTATAATATCAACGGTGAACTGGGTGGAAGCACTCCTGTTGTCGGAGAGAAATATCAGGCTGTTTTTAGCAAGACTGAAGGATGGACTGTATATTCAGGCGAGGAATCAAATATGACAGACGATGATCTCAGCAGCCAGGTATGGTTTATCCCAACTACAGATAAACAGGATACTTCTTTGGCAGGGGATTATTTACAGCTCGATTTGGGCGAAGTGAAGCAGGTTGGCAGAGTACGTGCTGTTGTGGGCGGCATGAATAATGGTTCCCCAAGCAGTGATAAATGGAGCAAGTACCATGTGGAATATTCTGAGACAGGAGAAGCTGGTAGTTGGGAGACGATGCCATCTTATACAGATACCGAGAGTGGGCCATATACTTATGAGATCAATCTCAAAGGCGCTTCTGCTAGATATATTAGACTTGTGAATGATGTAGAAGTACATAAGTGGGTAATGTTCTGTGATTTTTCTGCTTACAGCTATGTGTATGAACCAGATGGAATCGCAATGGATTATACAAATGTAACGGATGCAGAAGCAGATTGGCGTGTAGAATATGCAGAGGAATCTGCAAAAATATTCCCCAAAGAGAATGCAGTGTTGCAGCCAAATGAATATATAGGCTTAAAGCTTGACAGAATTCATGCAGTTGCCTCTATTCAGGCAGAGGGCACAGGCCTTAATTCTTTGACGTTGCAGAAGTCTATGAATGAAAGTGAGTGGACAGAGGCAAATAGGGGCAGTGCTCGCTATATTCGTCTGATCAATCAGACAGACCATGCAGTTACATTTAGTCTTTCCTCCTTTGAGGTTGCGTTGGATGAAATGCAGCCAATCCATTTTGAGGCAGCATCCAAGGAGCCAGAAGATTATGTGGATCAGGATGCTAGAAATCAGGGAACAACTGGGAACTGGTTCGATGGAGATAAAAACACGACAGCGAAGTATTGTTTTGCAGCAGCAGCAGGAGATTATATCATTTATGATTTAGGCCAGGAAGTTGATTTGCGCTCTGTGAAAGCATGGGTGGCTAACAATGCAACAGATTATCCAAGAAAAGCAGAGATTCAGGCAGCAATGACGCCAGACAGCACAGAGTGGACTACATTGGTTAGAATTAATGGCGACGGTTCAGATGCGACCTTTAATACTGTTTCTGTGGATAATGGCTGGACAGCTGGTGAAGGGGCAATTGATGTCAATTATGCTTATGTGGGTGGAGATCTGGATCAACCTGTAAGAGCAAGATATCTCAGACTTTATTTTACAGAGCGAAATGCTGGGCGTTATGCGGAAATCGCTGAAATTGAGATTAATAATAATGAATATATGTCATCTATCAATGATCCGACATTTGAATTGACTGGTGATGTTGTTCTCCAAAGAGGAATGGAGCCACAGAACTTAATAGACAACAATTTGACATCTGCATTCAGACCAGATGGAATTAGCAGTGGTACTTTGATTTACAATCTCTCAGAAGGTACAAAAAATGTTAAGAAAATTAATATCTTGCAGAATGGAAATAATATCAGCAATGCAGAGGTATCTATTCGTACTGGAGAGGATAAGTGGGAGAAGATTGGAAATCTGACAAAATCATTCTCATCATTTAATGTAATTGGAAAGGAAAATGTCTATGCTGTGAAAGTGGAATGGGCAGAAAAAGAATTGGTTCTGTATGAAATTGCTGTACTGCATTACAATGGACCAGTGCCTGATACCTATACAGTGACATTTGACAGCAAGGGTGGTTCCGAGGTGGAAGCTACCATAGTTGAAGCCGGAGAAAAAGTTATGAAACCAGTAGATCCCACAAGGGCAGGTTATATCTTTGCTGGCTGGTATTTGGAGGGTTCAGAGACAGAATTTGATTTTGAAAATACCCAGATCAATTCCAATATTACACTGAATGCAAAATGGACGAAAGAGCCAGATGTTGGAGATAAATTCCATAAAGTTACTTTTAACAGTATGGGTGGTTCTGCGGTTGACGCTCAGGAGATTGCAGATGGAGATAAGGTGACAGAGCCAAAAGATCCAGTAAGAGAAAAATATACCTTTGCTGGTTGGTTCACAGATGAGAAATGTACACAGAGATATGATTTTACGCAGCCAGTGACAGCTGAGTTTACGCTTTATGCAAAATGGACCGCTGAAGGCCAGGAAGATGAGGGACCATTCCAGGTAATATTTAACAGCAACGATGGTACGAAAGTACCTGCACAGTCCGTAGCAAAAGGGGAAAAAGCAAAAGAGCCGAAGCCAGCTCCCACAAGAAATGGATATCGTTTTGGCGGCTGGTATGACAGTGAAGGTAAGAAATTTAATTTCTCCGCGACTCAAATTACCAAAGATATCACTTTGTCTGCAAAATGGATTCGTGTATATAAAGTTACGTTCGACAGTAAGGGCGGAAGCAAAGTGGCTAGTCAGACCGTGGATAAAAACGGAAAGATCAAGAATGTCACTCCGAAAAAGGCGAATTATAAGTTTGAAGGCTGGTATACAGACTCCGCTTGTAAGAAGAAGTTTTCTTTGACAACCAAGATTACTAAGAATATGAAATTGTATGCAAAATGGAGCCCAGTAATCACACTTCCAAGAGTAGGGCAGAAGAAGACAGTTGGAGATTTGGTTTATAAAGTTACAAAGTCCCATGCTACAAAGGGTACCGTATCTGTAGTGGGAGTAAGCAAAAAGAGCAAGACAAAAATCAAAATTCCATCTACTATTAAAATTGGAAAAGTGAAATTTAAAGTGACCGTTGTGGATTCCAAGGCATTTGTTAAGGCAAATAAGCTTAAGACTGTGGAGATTGGTGCCAACGTAACGAAGATCAATTCCAAGGCATTCTACAAATTAAAGAGCTTAAAAACAATCACATTTAAGTCAACTAAGACTCCGAAGTTTGGTTCAAAAGCCTTTTATGGAACAAATGCAAAGTGTAAAGTGACTGCTCCAAAGAAAATGACTAAGAAGGAATTTAGTAAGTTCAAGACAAATTGTAAGAAGGCTGGAATTTCCAAAAAAGCAACTTTCAAACGGAAGTAATATGGAATGAAAATGAGCAGATAGACAAGAGAGGGCTGCAGCAGGTGTATTTACAATCACTTGCTGCGGCCTTTATGCTGTCCATTTATGATGCCACAGAGTCTTGAAAAGTTGCATCATTCTTATGAGCAGAGTCAATGATGCTTTGATAAAAGCTTTCCTGGAAGCTGGGTTGTTTAAATTCTGTTAAAAACTCAGATATTTGCTCCATATAATGAACCATTTCTTCTGGGGCAAAAGCGCTGTTGATTTCTTTTACTGTCTCAAGAGCTTTGAGTTCTGCCCTGGTGCGCGCAAGCTCAGCATCCATAAGCTGGTTGAGTTTGGCTGTTACGGCAGCAGAAAGTTCTATCATGGAACGATAGTATTCGCTTCGGGTTTTGAAAAAATCTTTTATTTTATGGAACATCGACGAGTTCCTCCTTTTCTAAAATATTTCGTATTGTATCCTGGATATGTGGGAGAAAGCAATCAAATTGTGAGAGGTTACAGTTCTGCAATTGTTGTTTGGCACTTGTAAGGCTGGCATGGCCGTTGGAATAGCTGTTTAAGATCAGAAATATCTTATAACAGTTACGGGTATCGGTGATGGTTCGCCATGGTTGAAAGCTTCGGATGTTGTCACAGGTATGGCAGGCGCGATAAGTTTTACCGCAGATCAGGCAGGTATGGTTTTGGTAGATGTTCATAAATCACCTCAGAACTTGAAATCAGAGGGCGGCAATTGCCGCCCTCCTATACATTTTTGTAAATGTTATGCTACACTGTAGTCCGATACAATGATGTCGAAGAGTTTCGCATTTTCATCACAGTAGGATTTCTGAAGTTTGTAGCTTGCAGCATGTTTTCCTTCTGAGGTCAGAGTCAATTCCACAGCAGATGGGTCAATCTGTGCTCTAGGGATGGAGATGACGCCAGCGTATACCATGTTTGTATCGCAGGGATCATGGAAGAGTGCATGTACCAACAGAGAGCGTACCTTTGGAATACTGTCAGAAGATTTCGTGATTTTCACTGTGTTGCCAGTAACAGCATCATATTTTACAAAGACACGTCCAGTAACATCGCTGGGGAAAGTAAGTGTTTTGTTTTCTGCATCCAAGACAAAGGACTCATTGTCAGCCGGAGCGCCGTCAGCGCCTGCTGCGGAAATGCGGTAAGTCTTGCCAAAGGTATTGTCATAGTTGATTACTTTTACTGTGGTGATCTCGGCACCTTCTGGTCCTACAGGGATGTATTTCAGAACTGCTTGATGGGAGCCATCTACCTTTACGGTCTCACTGACAGGGCGTTTCATATCAGCGGAGATTTCTTTTTCTGTGCCGAACTGAGAAGCGGCTAAATCCAGAGAAAACAGACTGTTGGTAAAGTCAAAAGTTCCGGTCTGGGCATTGTAGAAGGTAGTGATTTCTGCGCCCATAGCATCTGTGACAGCAGTTCCGGTTGCAGCAGTTTTCAGGCTGGGGCTTTCGATCTGTGTGTATCTGCCCACCAGTTCATTTGTTGCTGGGTCGTATTCCTCAACGGCTCTGATTTTTTCAAGAATTAATTCATTTGGATTAAAAGACATAATAGGTTCCTCCTTAAAATTTGTGATAGCCCCCGTGGGGGCGGGATGGAAGCAGGGTTAGTCCAGTTCTCCCATCCAATTTAATTGTTTATCTGGGATTTCTTTTAAGTTAATTCCAAATCCGGAATATCCGCTTTGCAAAAGCAAATCAGCATTTTTGATCTTGGAAATCCGTTTTACAGAATCCAGAAAGGCGTTGATTTTCATGTTCCAGACCTGAGAGTGGTCATATTTAAACCCTGGACAGTTAATCATGGCGGAAACCAGATTTTTTAACTGAGAAATATATGGCTTGTCCTTTCCACGCTCATATTCCTCGCGTGCATCCTCAATCAGAATGCGCTTAGTGGCTTCGTTGGCGGGAAGCTGAGCGTTGCGTTTTAGACCATGGATGTTTCGTAGAATCTGTGCAAATTTCAGATAGGTTTGCTGGTCTATCAGAATACCCTGTGCGGCGTCATACATTACAATCTCTTCGGAGCTCTTATTCTGCATTAACTGGCAGTTTGTGAAGTCTAAATCTCCGGTTATAATGTAGGTTTTTGACTGGTCGCAAGATGGGGCGAGCAGACTGTAGAACAGTTGGAAATCACTGATTTGTGTGTAGTCGATTCCCATGTCGTCAAGCTGAAATTTTAGGTCTGCACCTGTGGAGGTAAGTGTGTAAATCATGCTCCAGTAGGCACGTTCTCCATAATCACAGATTTCGTCTAGGGTTGGCTGATGGATTGTAATGCCAGGGGCTAGAGTGTAATCTCTGCCCCGGTAAATCTGTAATTCATCACCTGGAAATGTTTCCAAATTATTCACCACCTTTCTGTTCCCAAAGCGCTCTCGCTTTGTGCATGAGTCTTTTGGGATGAAATCCTATTCCGTATACATGTAGTCGCGAAAGTGCTGTTGAAGCCAGGATATAAAAGGCTTTACGGCATTTTTAACTGTGTGGTAGAAATGGAATTGCTGTATCATTTATCAAAGTGTTAGGCACGCTTTTGGTTGTAGCGACTGTAAGAATGGATTCGGGACTGTTTGCGGCAGTTGTCACAGAGCTTGCGGTTGTGTTGTCTGTTCTGTAAAAAGAGGTTTCCACAGGTGCAGCGTCCATAAGTGACACCACGACGGCTGTTGGCGTTGTATAATCCATAATAGGTTTTTTGATAGTTTTTGAAATAACCATCAAGTCCTCGACAGAAATAGCGGATGCAGAAGTTGTCCTCATTCCATGCACCGGCATAGAGCGTAAGTTCCTGGCTATTCTGGTATTCATCCAAAGGCTTATAATGCTCAAATAATCTGCGAAAATAGCTTTCTGCCACGTTCTGAAATTCCTGCCAGCTTAATTGCATGGTTTCACGGGCATAGGTTTCCTTTAGCTGCTGGGCTTTTGCAAGATGTTCCTCTAAATGGGTTGCAAGGGCCTGCGGGGAAAAGGTCCATGGAACGGTCTCATCCCGCAGAGAGGTTTCCCATTGAAAATACAGTTTTTTGGGATAGCGCAGTAAGTTCAGGTATTCCTTTCGGCAGCAAACAGAATCATCAAAGTATCGGGTGTACAGATTGTTTAATTTCTGTCGGATCAGACTGGCAAAATCTGTGCTCTTCGTGCTTGTAGGACAGACTGGATGGGAGATGGAGCTGTAAGAAGAAAAAATTTGTCCCAGTTCTGTGCCAAGGAGTCTGCGTTTCACACGAAAGGTGATAGGTTTATCCACGATGGTTCGCTGGTTTGGGCTTTCCCAGATCATTTGGCAGAAAGAGGCAAACAATTCTTCTCTTTGTGCGTTCGACTCTGCAAATTGATAATCTTCTAAAATTTCATACATATATAATTCCATGGCATGTTCTCCTTTTCTATTTTTTTAGTTTGTAATATTTGCCCAGATATTCCATACCTCCCTCATCAGGACGTGTTTCCTCGATGCAAAATGCTTCCGCCTCTGGGGAATTATCTCTAAGATTTTGCAGAAGATAGTCGCCAAAAGCAGACCAGGCAAGTTGTTTGCCAATGGAAACATTGGAATAACAGACTTTGATCACATAGTTTGCCAATTCCTCCTCAGAGGAGATATCTTCCATGTCCAGGAGCTTTTGTTTGTAGGATTCTGTCAACAGGGTTAGTTCTTTAAAATCAGCTTCCGTCCGTTCCTCCTGAAGTTTGGCAAACAGGGATTTTAGGTCCGTGTTAAATTCATTAGCCGTATGGCGGATCTTGCGCAAAATCTTACGATCTTCCAGAGCATACTTGTGATTCAGCAGCAGATCTCGGTTGTCCGTGATGCTGTTATCCCAGCGAACTTTGCGATTCTCCCAAGTGCAGATATAGTCGCATAGTTGGTTCATGGGAGAAGGAGAGAAATAAGCTGGATAAGGGAGTCGAAGTGCAGGGTCAGTAATATTGCGGTTTTTCTCTCGAATCTGTTCATAAGATTTTAATTTTTTGGGATAATTGTAGAGCAAAAACCAAGGAAGCTTTTTTAAGTGCCAGCGCAGACTGTTGTTCAAATGCCAGCGCATACCAGTTTTGATGCTGTCGATTTCCTTACCCTGGATAATACGCAAAAGAGACGTCATATCCTCGTAGCGTTTTGTGTCTTCTTGATTTCTTGGCAGTTTATTTTCAATGCTGGTGGCACAGTTGGTAATTTCCCCAATTCTGGAATCTCGTGTGGCGATCTCATAGGCAATAAGATTCTCCTGGGTGTAGGGTTTGCGGGCGGCAGTGGCCTTGTCTGCAACATCGACAATGATGGGTTTTGCAATACGGGTTCCCATCAGCGCAGGATCACAGCATAGAAATACAGCATCCCCGTCACAGTCTGCGCCGCCCTGCTGTGGTAGACTTAAATCATACATGTTGAGCATGGCAATATCCTGGCCTTTCCAATGGGAAAACCAACGCTCTAAGGTTGGCGAGGAGACTAGGCGCACTTGGTTTACCTCAGAGGGGTCTACCAAGGGGGAGCGAAAGGAAAGAGCCTCTCCTTCTGGCAGCGTGGGAGCATAAAATTCCTGTTCATGCAAGCATCCCACAGGTGTTTTTGCGGCTGCATATTCCAGATACCCAACCATATCCATGACAATGGTGTGGTAAAAGCCGTCTGCATAGATTTTTCCAAGTTTTGCGTCATTGATATGCCGTTTTAGTTTTCGATATAAAAATTGCCGGACGGCGGGATCTTTTAACATACGTCGATTAATCTGAACGGCTTCCATATATTTGCCATATGCATGTCCCTCCTGTGCCAGCCCCAGGAACATCAGGGAATAAAATTCTTCTCCATTTATGATTTTTTCAAATAAATCTGTTGTGTACCGAGCAAGTTTTAAGATTTTTCCTTCTGCCTGTGGGGACAGGATGTCATAAGGAGTCTGTTTGGCTGTATGCTGACAGTAATCTGGATCCCACAAATCCAGGCACTGTAGGTACTGAAAGTTCATGCGTGCTTTTAGCGAGAAATCTTCCTGACAATGGGTGTATTTGCTGATGCCCAATTTAAAATGATATTTTTCTAGCACCGAAAGATAGGTATTCCAGGCTTGTGTTCCATATGCGTCAACAAACATGGAATGTCCCTTGAACATAGTAATGTTCCAGATACAGTCAATCTCTTCGATGTTGTGGAATTTGCCATATATGTCCTGAATCTGGGTGACACCCAATTCCTGAAATATTTCACGGAAAGGCACATAAGCAGAAAACCCTTTTAAGAAGGGCAGACGAATCTGGGCGCCAGCTGCAGTATAGGAGAGGCCCAGACCTGTGCTGATCTTTTGGGCAAATTCCAATTCGTGGCATCCGCAACCGTCAAAAGGGGAGAGCAGGATATCCTGTGTGCCTTCTTCCACCTCTCGAACGGTAATGGTCTTGGTCTCTCCCGTTTCTGGGTCTGTAATATCTTTTTGTCGATTTACCACATAACGAATATATTGATCTTTTAAAGTCTTTTGATATTCTCCGATTATGACAATCTTAGGTATGTAATTGGGGATCAATGTGCAGGAACTAAACACCAGACAGCGCTGGGCCTCGTATTTTGATATGACGCATTCCTGAACAGGAAGATCCATCTGGGTAATGCGGTACAAGGTATCAAAAATATCTTCTGAAACAAAAGCGGTGATGCCGTCCTTACTCTGGGAAGCCGATTTTCCAAAGCGAAGATAACGCGTGTTGTTGTAGGAAAATCCATGGCTCAGAATATGAGTTAGGGCCTTGTCTGTCTTGGGGGATTTTTTTGCTGTCACTAAAATCAATTCTGAGACATGGTGTGAAAATGAGCCCCGCAGTCGTTCAATCTGGTCAAAAAGCAGAGAATCGCCTTGGGCGATCAGAAAATTTTGTTCCTCCTGCGCGTCCATCGTCACCTGAAAATTTGTTTCCATCAGTTTCTGAATTGGCAGTTTGATAAGTGTCACCTGCTTAGAAGCAATCGTATGATCGGTTGTTTGATTTGAAAATGCAGTTTGTTCCATAAGTTTGTATCTCCTTTTGTGATTTTTGTAGTGGTGTATGTACCACTTTGTCAAGATTTTGTAGAACGATTTTGGGGGAAGGAAATTACGTATTATGGTTTTAAATGCATTACTTTGGAAAATCATACCATTGGTCCGAGAGGTTGTCAATAGTTTTAAATGCATTACATAAAATTCATTGACTTTCTTTTTGCCCTGTGCTACAGTATTCCATAGAGAGTGATGCATTTAAAATGACGGGTAGAAAGAGGTATTTCATGGAATCATTAATACGGTTGGAGGAGTTTGAGGCGGTATCCTTGGAGTATCAAAAGATTGGAAATTATATCCGCAAGCAGGATCCTTTTCGTTATGAGGAGGAATATGGGCGGGATTTTGTCCATTATACAGATGAGGATCTGATGGATTTATTTATAAGAAAATTTGGACATTATAAGCCCTCTGTTCTGTCTGTGGTGTTTGGTAAATACAGACGGTTCTATGGCTGGTGCGTGGAGAGACAATATATTTTTGAGAATCCTTTTGAAAATTCTAAATTTCTCAGTTACGAGTATTTGGTGCGAATGGCGGCGGCAAATGGAAATGTGCCGTACTATTCCAGAGAGTATGTGGTGGAACTTTGTGAAGCGCAGAATGAGGCAGCGGCCTATTACAAGGCCATTGCGTTGTCTCTCTTTGAGGGTGTGAAATCTTATTCCCAGTTAGCTAGATTAAAAAGGACTGATTTGGACACAGAGAAGCGCGTGCTTATGGTTGGCGCTCAGAGATTAGTTGTGTCGTTGGAACTGCTGGAAGCCTTTGATATGCTGCGGGAGTGCGCTTATCTGCAAATCGGTGAAAGGAGACTGGCTCTAGATCAGGATAGCGACGCTTTGATCCTTCCTTTGATTCGTTACGGGCAGCAGCGTTCACTTAGTGGAGAGAATTACAGGTATCTTTCCAATGCCATTTCAAGGAAAATGAAATCTCTGGGTTTGTCAGCGTCTGGTCTATATGAGTCTGGAATTATGGATCGTCTGGTGAAACATTTTGGATCGGAGGAGATCTTGACATATTTGTTGCCAGAGCATCCATTGGAAAAAAAATGGATGAGTCAGAAAAACCGTGAATTGGAAGGGTTTTTCAGGGAAAATGGCATTTCCTTATCAGGTAGGGATTTCTCATTTGATTTTAAAGGTTATGGTCTTCTTTTAAAGTATGGAGAAATTCTTCAAAAAAGAGGTTGACAAACAGATGTTCACAATATATAATATCACCATAGTAGAACGAACGTTCTTTACGGGAGGGAAGTATTGTGGAGTTTGAGGCAATTATTTTAGAACATATGGGGAAGGATATTTATATAGGGGTAGAGAACGCTAAGGAACACAAGCGGCAGGAGGTGGTAGTGCAGAATTACCAGGTGCTGTCCTTGGAGGGAGGAGCGTATGAAGGCTCTGGAACAGGACTGATTTGTGCCAAGGAACAGGATAACGATGGAATTCAACTGGAGCTGAAGGCCAGAATAGAGAGGGGGAATCGCTTGTTTGATATGATTGATATTGAAGCCAGATATCAGAAGTATTTTTATCATATCTATATTACGAATTGCATTAATATTGCAAACAACCGTTTGTTTGCCAAGAGACAGGAAGAGGCTTGAAGGAGTGTTTGCTTTGTCTGACCAGAGGCGTTTTACCTTATGTTGTGGTCAGAATCGATTGTTTACAGATGATATTGGATATGCTATGATAGAGACAAATATTGAAAAGGATAGGATGAGGCATATGTTAGTGTTTTTGATTGGAGGAGTGGTCCTGGTAGCAGTGATCATTGCAGTGGTGGCGTCGGTAGCTGGAGCAGTGGCAGCGGTGACGGACGAAGAGAATGAAGAATAACAGACTTAGCGTGCAGTAGGAATTGCATAGGGCAGGGAATGAAAGCGCGTGAAATCAGAAGGAACGGAGAGTTTGGATTGAAAGAGCATGTGATAGACAGAGTGCTACCAGGCAGTATTGCAGAGGAATTGGAGGTACAGCCAAAGGATGTGCTGCTGTCGGTGAATGGCCATGAGATTGAAGATGTATTTGATTATCATTATTATACCAACGAGGAATATCTGACAGTAGTTATCCGCAAAGAGAGCGGAGAAGAATGGGAGTTGGATATTGAGAAAGAGTATGAAGATGATTTGGGGATAGAGTTTGAAAATGGACTGATGGACGATTATAAGTCCTGCCATAATAAATGCATCTTTTGTTTTATTGATCAGATGCCAAAGGGAATGCGTGATACCTTGTATTTTAAAGATGATGATTCCAGGCTTTCCTTCCTTCAAGGGAATTATGTGACTCTTACTAATATGAAGGAACAGGATCTAGAACGGATCATTAATTATAAACTTGGCCCCATTAATATATCAGTACAGACTACGAATCCAAAGCTGCGGTGTCAGATGTTGAATAACCGTTTTGCAGGCGAAGCATTACAGAAAATGGACAAGCTTTATAGAGCCAGAATTCCTATGAATGGCCAGATTGTGCTGTGTAAAGGGGTGAATGATGGCGAAGAGCTTGCAAGAAGTATTTCAGATTTAATGCGATATCTGCCAGTGATGGAGAGTGTCTCTGTGGTTCCAGTGGGACTGAGCCGTTTTCGAGAGGGATTGTTTCCTCTCGAACCCTTTACCAAGGAGGAGGCCAGAGAAGTCCTTCGTATAATTCATGGATTTCAAGAGCAGTGTATGGAGCAGGCAGATACACATTTTGTCCATGCCAGTGATGAATGGTATCTGTTGGCGGAACAGGAACTGCCAAAGGAGGAGCAGTATGACGGATATCCTCAGTTGGAAAATGGTGTGGGAATGTTAAGGCTCTTACAGACAGAATTTTGCCAGGCGTTGCAGGAAGCAGTAGATTCCAACAAATGGGTGAAATATACGAATAAAAATGGTGAGGTGCCTGATTCAAGTGTCCATCTTACCATTGCCACAGGACTTTTAGCAGCTCCCACCATACAGGAACTTACAACGGAATTTATGAGGTGTTTTCCCAGGGTAGAGATACAGGTAGTGCCCATTGTGAATCATTTTTTTGGAGAACAGATTACAGTTTCTGGTCTTTTGACTGGGCAGGATATT
>CAJTVT010000006.1:24808-74642 GCA_910580015.1 uncultured Lachnospiraceae bacterium | reverse complement strand
TTGCTACTTCCCTGTAATCTTTTGCGCAGCGGAGAAGAAGTATTTCTGGATGATGTGACCATTACTCAGGTGGAACATGCTTTACAGGTGAAGATAGATATTGTAGAATCAGGCGGACAGGATCTGGTATCTTGTCTGCTTAAGGATTGTAATTGAGAATAGGAGATTAGAATGAGTAAACCAGTAGTTGCAATTGTGGGACGTCCCAATGTGGGAAAATCTACATTGTTCAATATGTTGGCAGGAGAACGCATTTCGATTGTGCAAGATACGCCAGGTGTAACAAGGGACAGGATCTATGCGGAGGTAAGCTGGCTGGATATGGCGTTTACCTTGATTGATACAGGAGGGATCGAGCCAGAGAGCAGTGATATTATTCTTTCCCAAATGCGGGAACAGGCCCAGATTGCCATTGATACAGCAGATGTGATTATTTTTATTACGGATGTTCGGCAAGGACTGGTAGATGCGGATTCTAAAGTTGCTGATATGCTGCGCCGTTCCAAGAAGCCAGTGGTGTTGGCGGTGAATAAAGTTGATAGTTTTGAGAGATTTATGCCAGATGTATATGAATTTTATAATTTGGGAATTGGGGATCCTGTTCCCATTTCTTCTGCTTCCAAGCTGGGAATTGGAGATTTGCTGGATGAGGTGGTAAAGCATTTTCCACAAAAAGCTCCAGAGGAAGAGGAGGATGACAGACCTAGAGTGGCGATTGTAGGAAAACCCAATGTGGGAAAGTCTTCTTTGATCAACCGTTTGGTGGGAGAGGATCGAGTGATTGTGTCGGAAATTGCAGGCACCACAAGAGATGCTGTTGATACAGAGATTGTCTGGGAGGACAGAGAATATATTTTTATTGATACCGCAGGACTTCGTCGAAAGAGCAAGATTAAGGAGGAGTTGGAACGGTTTAGCATTATTCGAGCAGTCACAGCAGTGGAGCGTGCAGATGTGGTGGTGATCATGATTGACGCCACAGAAGGGGTTACAGAGCAAGACGCTAAGATTGCAGGGATTGCCCATGAAAGGGGAAAGGGAATTATCATTGCGGTGAACAAATGGGATGCCGTTGAGAAGGATGATAAGACAATTTATAAATATACCAAGCGAATCCGGGAGATATTAAGTTTTATGCCGTATGCGGAGATTTTATTTCTCTCAGCTAAGACAGGGCAGCGGACCCAAAAACTGTTTCAAATGATTGATGTGGTGCTGGAAAACCATGCAATGCGGGTGGCTACAGGTGTGCTCAATGAGATTATGACAGAAGCAGTTGCAATGCAGCAGCCGCCTTCAGACAAAGGGAAGCGGCTGAAGTTGTATTATATCACCCAGGTGGCGGTGAAGCCTCCTACATTTGTGATTTTTGTCAATGACAAGGAGCTGATGCATTTTTCCTATACGCGATATTTGGAGAACCGTATTCGGGAGGCATTTGGCTTTATGGGAACATCGTTAAAGTTTATTATACGGGAAAGGAAGGAGAAATGACAATGATCGCAGCAAGGGTAATATGTATTGCCATAGGTTACGTATTGGGGATGTTTCAGACAGGCTATCTGTATGGAAAACTGCACCATGTGGATATCAGGCAACATGGAAGTGGAAATGCGGGAGCTACCAATACGCTGCGCACCTTGGGTGTGAAAGCCGGTCTGATCACATTTTTCGGAGATTTGGGCAAAGCAATGCTGGCCATGCTGATTGGCTGGCTCTTGTTTTGTGACAAATATCCAGATGGAGCAAGGTTGTTGGAATTGTATGCAGGTTTTGGGGCAGTTCTTGGACATAATTTTCCATTTTACCTGAAATTCAAAGGCGGGAAAGGAATTGCCTGTACAGCAGGTGTAATTCTTGCTTTTTATCCCCCTATGGCCCCTGCGTGCTTATTATTGTTTATTGTGATAGTCGCTGTTACCAGGTATGTGTCTTTGGGATCCATTTTGGTAATGATCTGCTATTTTGCGCAATTGGTAATTTTTGGGCAGTTAGGATTTCTGGGAGTGAGTAAGGGACTGCTTTTGGAAGTGTATATTGTTGGGGCGTTGTTTTCCCTGATGGGAATCTGGCGTCATCGGGAAAATATCAAACGGCTGATAGCTGGAACAGAGAATAAATTTTCCATGGGCAAATCATCGAAAACAGAAAAGAAATGATGGAGGGAATCATGGCAAAAGTTAGTATTATTGGGGCAGGAAGCTGGGGAACCGCTCTTGCAGTGGTGTTGGAAAACAATGGACATCAGGTGACAATCTGGTCTGCCATTGAGGATGAGATCCAGATGCTTAAAGAAAAGCGGGAACATGTTGTCAAGCTGCCTGGTGTAAGACTGTCAGAGAGCATTCTGCTGACTGGAGACTTGAAAGAGGCTGTGCAGGGTAGAGATCTGCTGGTGCTTGCAGTACCTTCAGTATTTACAAGAGGAACAGCAAAAAACATGAAGCCTTATGTGGAAGAACAGCAGTTGATTGTGAATGTAGCCAAAGGAATTGAGGAACAGACCTTGATGACTTTGACTGATATTATAGAAGAAGAGATACCGCAGGCTAGGGTTGCCGTATTGTCAGGACCAAGCCATGCGGAAGAGGTGGGAAAGGGACTTCCCACGACCTGTGTAGCAGGCGCTAGAACCAGAGAAGCAGCAGAATACATTCAGAATATCTTTATGAATGATGTGTTCCGTGTCTACACCAGTCCAGATATGTTGGGGATTGAGTTGGGCGGTGCTTTGAAAAATGTGATTGCCCTTGCAGCGGGTATGGCAGATGGATTGGGATATGGGGACAATACCAAGGCGGCGTTGATCACTCGTGGAATTACGGAGATTGGCAGGCTTGCACTGTCAATGGGTGCAAAATATGAGACCTTAAGTGGGTTGACAGGAATTGGCGATTTGATTGTTACCTGCGCCAGTGTACACAGTCGGAATCGAAAAGCAGGCATGTTGATCGGTCAAGGCAAAACCATGGAAGAGGCCACACAAGAAGTGCATATGGTGGTGGAGGGCATTTATTCTGCAAAGGCTGCCATTGGGTTATCACAGCGGTATGAGGTTCCTATGCCAATTATTGAGCAGGTGAATCAGGTGCTGTTTTATAATAAGCCTGTAAAGGAGGCTGTACAAGAGTTGATGCTTCGGGATAAAAAGGCAGAGCACGAACAGATGTGGGAATAGATCCCAGATGGTAGATTTGAAAAAGAGCGTGTTTGTAAAATACTCTAGGAGATCAAAAAGAGGAGATAAGGAGAGATTCATGCTGAAAGCAGGTCAAATGCTGGCACAGCGGTATCAAATTCAGCGAGAGCTTGGACAGGGCGGAAGTGCGAAAGTTTACCTTGTCCGCGATATGGAAAATGGTCGGAATCGTGCGCTGAAGGAAGTGGACGTTTCTATGGCTCGCCTGGTTTCGGATATGGCAGACTGGGAAGCAGAGGTGATACAAGAGCTGAATTATCCTTATTTTCCCCAAATATTTGAGATTCTTAAGACAGAGAGAGCAGAGTATATTGTGATGGAGTATTTGGAGGGAGAAACATTGGGAAATCGTCTGCGGCGGTTGGGGCCTCAACCCTGGTTGGAAGTGCAGCGCTGGGGAAAAGATCTTTGCCTGATGTTAAATTACCTTCATATGTGTACTCCTCCTATGATATTCCGGGATATGAAACCGGATAATGTGATGGTTCAGCCAGGTGGCAATCTACGCCTCATTGATTTTGGGGCGGTTTTAAAGATGCGCACACATTGTGCGCGGCCACTGCTTGGAACCAGAGGATATGCGGCACCAGAGCAGTTTGATAAGGAAAAGGTTGTGGATGCAAGGACAGATATCTATGGTCTTGGAATGACTTTGTATCAACTTTTGACCGGAAATGAGCCAGAAAATGGAATTTGCAGAGAATATGATGTCCAGGGCCAAAAAAGGATGTTGCCAAGGAGACTAAATAGAATATTTAAAAAATGTGTCCAGGAGAATCCGAAAGAACGGTATCAGAACTGTAAAGAGCTTTTGGAAGCACTGCAAAGGGGGCAGGCATCGATCTAGATATTAGCAATGAAAGGAAGACTGAAATGGCAGAGAATCGGGAATACAGCGCTGGCAATATTACGGTGCTGGAGGGGTTGGAAGCCGTGCGAAAGAGGCCAGGGATGTACATAGGGAGTGTATCTCGTAAGGGTCTGAATCATTTAATTTATGAGATTGTAGATAATTCTGTGGATGAACATCTGGCAGGATTTTGTGATACCATAAAAGTAACTTTGGAAAAGAATGGTTCCTGCACTGTGGAGGATAATGGAAGGGGGATTCCCGTTGGAATGCATGAGAAGGGGGTTTCCGCGGCCCGACTGGTATTTACCACACTCCATGCTGGAGGGAAATTCGATCACGATGCTTATAAGACCAGTGGAGGGCTTCATGGCGTGGGTTCCTCTGTGGTCAATGCATTATCTGTATGGCTGGATTTGGAAGTGTATCTGGACGGGAAGGTGCATCATGACAGATATGAGCGTGGCACGCCAGTGATTGAACTGGAACAGGGGCTGTTGCCAGTGACAGGTAAGACGCGCAAGAGCGGCACAAAAATCAATTTTTTGCCGGATCCAGAGATTTTTGAGAAAACCCGTTTTAAGGAGGAGGATGTCAAGAGTCGTCTTCATGAGACAGCATATTTGAACCCCAAGCTTACGATTGTCTATGAGGATAAGCGTGGAGAGGAGATAGAACGTGTACAGTTTCATGAAGAGGAGGGAATTGTGGGGTTTGTCAAAGCCCTGAACCGGAAAGCGGATACAATCCATGATGTGGTATACTTTCAAGGTGAAAGTGAAGGGATTGCCGTGGAAGCGGCATTCCAGTATACGAATGAATTTCATGAGAATGTGTTGGGATTTTGTAATAATATCTATAATGCGGAAGGGGGAACGCACCTGACCGGATTTAAGACAGTGTTTACTACAGTCATCAACAGCTATGCCAGAGAACTTGGAATTTTGAAAGAGAAGGATTCCAATTTTACAGGTGCAGATGTCCGCAGCGGACTTACCGCAATTATTTCCCTGAAACATCCAGATCCGCGCTTTGAAGGCCAGACTAAGACGAAGCTGGATAATCAGGATGCAGCACGCATTACCAGTAAGATTACCGGAGAAGAGATACAATTATATTTCGATAAAAATCTGGATAATTTAAAAAAAGTGATTTCTTGTGCAGAAAAATCGGCAAAGATCCGAAAGGCGGAGGAGAAAGCCAAGACAAATCTTTTGACAAAACAAAGATTTTCTTTTGATTCCAATGGGAAGCTTGCCAATTGTGAGAGTCGAGATGCCTCGGTTTGCGAGATCTTTATTGTGGAGGGAGATTCCGCTGGGGGCTCTGCTAAGACGGCGAGGGATCGGAATTACCAGGCGATTTTACCTATTCGGGGGAAAATACTGAATGTGGAGAAAGCCAGTATTGACAAGGTATTGGCAAATGCAGAGATCAAGACGATGATCAATGCCTTTGGATGTGGTTTTTCCGAAGGGTATGGCAATGATTTTGACATTTCCAAGTTGAAATATGATAAGATTATCATTATGGCAGATGCAGATGTGGATGGGGCTCATATTTCCACACTGCTGCTTACGTTGTTTTACCGGTTTATGCCAGAGTTGATTTTTGAGGGACATATTTACATTGCGATGCCCCCGCTTTATAAGGCAATTCCCAGCCGTGGAGCAGAGGAATATTTGTATGATGATGTTGCACTGGAGAAATACCGGAAGCGTCACAAGGGGCCATTTACCCTGCAAAGATATAAGGGTCTTGGGGAGATGGATGCAGATCAGCTTTGGGAGACTACACTCAATCCAGATACTCGTATGTTGAAGCTGGTAGAGATTGAGGATGCTAGGATGGCGTCGGATGTGACAGAGCTGCTTATGGGCACAGAGGTTCCACCTAGGAGAGAGTTTATCCATGAACATGCTCAGGATGCGGAGCTGGATATATAACCGATCATATGGATGGTGATTTAGGAACGCCAAGTGTGCCCAGCGGGATTATTTTGCAAAACATATGTTTGTGGGAGCGCGTATTCCCTGGAGGAATTGATATCCTTGGCAAATTCTAATTACCAAAGATAGAGACAGAATTTTTGCAGAAAGGAATATATCATGCAACAGAAGGAACAGATCATACGGACAGAATATTCTGAGGTGATGCAGAAATCCTATATTGATTATGCTATGAGTGTCATAATTGCAAGAGCATTGCCGGACGTGCGGGATGGACTAAAGCCTGTACAGCGTAGAACGCTCTATGATATGCATGAGCTTGGAATCCGCTATGACAAGCCCTACCGGAAATGTGCCCGTATTGTGGGAGATACCATGGGTAAGTATCACCCCCATGGGGACAGTTCCATCTATGAGGCTTTGGTAGTGTTGGCTCAAGAATTTAAGAAGGGCTTGCCTCTGGTAGATGGTCATGGTAATTTCGGTTCCATTGAAGGAGACGGAGCAGCGGCAATGCGTTATACAGAAGCTCGTCTTCAGAAAATTACCCAGGAGGCGTATCTTGCCGACTTGGATAAGGATGTGGTAGATTTTGTCCCCAATTTTGATGAGACAGAAAAGGAGCCATCCGTTCTTCCGGTTAAGGTGCCAAATCTTTTGATTAACGGCGCTGAGGGTATTGCAGTGGGCATGGCCACCAGCATTCCGCCCCATAATTTTTCAGAAGTAATCGAGGGTGTCAAAGCATATATGAAAAATCCTGCGATCACTGCCAGGGAGATGATGAAATATATCAAAGGTCCCGATTTTCCAACAGGAGGAATCGTAGTCAACCAGGATGATCTCTTGAATATTTATGAGACAGGAATGGGCAAGATTAAGATTCGCGGCAAGGTGGAGATAGAAGAAGCCAAAGGCGGCAGGCAGCGACTGGTGATCACGGAGATTCCTTATACCATGGTGGGTGCCAATATTGGCAAATTTCTAATGGACGTGGGCAGTCTGGTGGAGAATAAAAAGACGGGGGATATTGTAGATATCTCCAATCAATCTTCCAAGGAAGGGATTCGAATTGTGCTGGATTTGAAAAAGGGCGCTGATGTGCAGAATCTCTGCAACATGCTGTATAAAAAGACGCGACTGGAAGATACCTTTGGCGTCAACATGCTTGCTGTGGCGGAGGGCAGGCCAGAAACAATGGGAATAGTGCCTATCATCCGGCATCATGTAAATTTTCAGTATGAGCTTGCCACCAGGAAATACCAGACACTTCTTGCCAAAGAATTAGACAAAAAAGAGATCCAAGAAGGGTTGATGCAGGCATGTGATGTGATTGACCTGATCATCGAAATTTTGCGGGGCGCCAAAAATATCAAAGATGCCAAAGACTGTCTGATGAACGGAAATACAGAAAAAATTAAATTCCGATATAAGGGTTCTGTGGCAGATGCAAAACAACTGCATTTCACGGAACGGCAGGCAACGGCAATCTTGGAGATGCGCTTGTATAAGTTGATTGGATTGGAGATTGAGGCCCTAAGAAAAGAACATGAGGTTACGCTTTCTAATATTGTGAAATATGAAGAAATTTTGGGCAGCCGTAGTGCTATGGCCAAAGTCATTGTAAAGGAACTGACACGGTTTCAAAAGGAGTATGGAACCCCAAGAAAGACACAGATTGAGAATGTTTCAGAAGCTGTGTATGAAGAAAAGAAGATAGAAGAAATGCCGGTGGTACTTTTGATGGATCGATTTGGTTATGTCAAGACAATTGATTTGGCGGCTTATGAGCGAAATAAGGAGGCAGCAGATGGGGAAAATAAATATGTGATACATTGTATGAATACGGATAAGCTCTGTATTTTTACGGATCGAGGTCAACTTCATACGGTGAAGATATTAGAACTTCCCTATGGTAAATTTCGAGATAAGGGAACGCCTCTTGACAATGTAAGCAATTATAACAGCAGCGAAGAGACCATGATTTATCTAAATTGCATGGCAAACCTATATGGAAAACGTCTTTTATTTGTCAACAGTCAAGGAATGATGAAAGTGGTGGATGGGGATGAATTTGATGTGTCCAAGCGTACCACAGCGGCCACGAAGTTAAATGAAAATGAGAAAGTACTAGCAGTATTTATGTTGACAGAATCAGAAAAAGAGACGGTTGTACTGCAAACAGATAAAAATATGTTTCTGCGCTTTTTAACTGCGGATGTCCCGAAGAAGAAGAAAGGCGCGATAGGTGTCCGAGGGATGAAAATCAACTCAGGCGATCAGTTAAAGGCAGTGTACCTTTTGGAGGATGAAGAAAGAATCATCGAGGAAAATAACAGACAGATCATGCTGCATGGACTCAGAATTGCGTGCCGGGACGGAAAGGGCGTAAAGAAATAGAGGAGAAGCGGTGGGATATTTAGGAGGAACATATGAAAGAAAAAAAGATTATATGGTTTTTAAGAAACAGCCTGATAGTGGTGGTTGCTGTCTGTGTCTTGGTGTTTTCCGTAATGACCACTTGGATGGCTCGTGTGACCCAGGACGCAGTTAGGGATATCAGTGATATCTATATGGAGGAAATGAATGTACAGCTTCAGCAGAAATTCCGTTCCATTATTGAACTGCGCTTGCAGCAGGTATCTGGTATTATTATGACGAATCCCCCAGAGGAAAGCGAATATGGGGAACTGTTATTGTATGATCTTCGCAAAAGAGCGGAAGTCAGGAATTTTTCGTATCTTGGATTTTTGACAGAGGAAGGTGAACTGATTGATATTTATGGGTGTGAATTGGAACTTGAGAACAGCAGTGTGGTAAAAAGTTCTGTTTTAGAGACAGGAGAATGTATTTCTCAGGGATGGGATGAAAATCATGAAAAACTTCTTGTGCTGTCCAAGGAGGCTTCCTACGATTTGGAGGATGACTCTAAGAGTGTTGCTTTGGTGGCGGGACTGCCGATGTCTTATCTCAATGAGGTAATGTTTTTTGATGAGGAAAGTGATCAGGTGTATACTCATGTGATAGACCAAAATGGAAATTTTGTAATCCGTAATGGCGGAATTTATCAAGAAAATTATTTTGAGCGCATGAGAGAAGCCTATGGCGGTGAGGAGAAGAATCATATCGAACAGCATATCGAGGGATTGAAAGAAGCTATCCGCCAGGGAGAGGAATATTCCATGAGGGTGTATGGAGAAGGAGAAAAGCGGACCGTATATTGTTCTCCACTTTCTGGAAATGCGTTTTGGTATCTGGTTACGACCATGCCAGAAGGCAAGATTGATATCTCAATCACCAGACTGGATGCTATGCGGCTTGGAATTATGATGGGGTCTATGATTGCAATTCTTCTGCTGATGGGCGTTATTTTCCTGATGTATTTCCGGTGGTCCAAACAGCAGATGACAGAGCTCGATAAGGCCAAAAAGGAGGCAGTTGCAGCGAATGCAGCTAAGAGTGAATTTTTGGCAAGTATGAGCCATGATATCAGGACACCTATGAACGCCATCGTGGGAATGACAGAGATTGCGCTGAAGAATATTGAGAGTGAAGAGCGTGTGCAGGATTGTCTGCATAAGGTAAAGCTTTCTAGTAAGCATTTGTTGGGACTGATCAACGATGTGCTGGATATGTCCAAGATTGAAAGCGGAAAGATGTCATTAAACATTGAGGTGATGTCGCTTCGAGAGGTGATGGATGATATTGTAAATATCATTCAGCCGCAGATCAAGTCTCGTAATCAGCACTTTGATATTTTTATCGACCGGATATTGTGTGAAGAGATTTATAGTGATGGTGTCCGGATCAATCAGGTATTATTGAATCTTCTGTCCAATGCAGTGAAATTTACCCCAGAGGGAGGCAGGATTGATATTCATCTAAGCCAGGAACCTTCCCCAAAGGGAGAGGATTACATAAGGACTAGTTTTGTGGTGGAAGATACAGGAATTGGAATGACCAAAGAATTTCAGGAAAAGATCTGGGACACTTTTACGAGAGAGCAGACAGAGCAGGTCAACCGTATTACAGGGACTGGACTTGGTATGGCCATTACCAAAAGTATTGTAAATCTTATGGGCGGTTCTATCACTCTAAAGAGTGAGCTAGGAAAGGGAAGCAGCTTTACAGTCATTTTGGATATGAAGAAGGCAGACGGTGTGGCGGATCACATGAGACTTCCAGAGTGGAATATCTTGGTTGTGGATGATAATGAGCAGCTTTGTCTGACAGCAGCAGCAAATTTGGAGGAGCTTGGAGCCCATGCGGAATGGATTCAACAGGGGCAGTATGCGGTGGAGTTAATTGAACAACGCCATAAAGAAAACAAAGATTTTGACTTTGTTCTGATTGACTGGAAAATGCCAGATATGGATGGAATGCAGACAATCCGTGAGATTCGAGACAAGGTTATAAAACGGATACCATTGTTTTTGATTTCTGCCTATGACTGGAGTGATATAGAGGATGAGGCGCAGCAGCTAGATATTGAAGGTTTTATTTCAAAACCATTGTTTAAGTCAACGTTATTTTCCTGTCTAAACCGATATGTGGATGGCTATGAAGGAAATAATAACCGTCAGGATGGCAAAGAAATAGACTTTACAGGGAAAAAAGTTCTTTTGGCTGAGGATATTGACCTAAATTGGGAAATTGCAAATGAAATCTTGTCTGCGACAGGTATGGAGATCGTTCATGCATGGAATGGCAAAGAGTGTCTGGATTTGTTTACTTCTTCAGAACCTGGAACGTATGATGCAATCCTGATGGATATTCGTATGCCTGTGATGAATGGTTATGAGGCTACGGAAGCAATTAGAAAATTGGAGCGTGAGGATCGAGAGCTTCCGATTATTGCCATGACAGCGGATGCATTTTCTGATGATGCCCAAAGATGCCTGAATATTGGCATGGATGCGCATATTCCAAAGCCGTTGGATATCAAACAATGCATGACTGTGTTGCAGAAATTTTTGAATTAATTGGGAGGCAGCATGGAGAGAGAGACAGAGGTTATAATTGTCGGCAGCGGGGCAGCAGGTTTGTTTTGTGCATTGCAGCTCCCAGAACAGAAAAAAATTACAATTATAACCAAAGATGAGGCGGAGCACAGTGATTCCTTTCTGGCACAGGGGGGAATCTGTATGCTTCGATCCGAGGAAGATTATGAGGCGTATTTTGAAGATACTATGAAGGCGGGACATTATAAAAATAGCCCAGAATCTGTGGAGGTAATGATCAAAAGCTCTGAAGAGATCATAGATCTATTGATTGGTTATGGCGTAGAATTTGAATCTCGGAATGGAGAATTGGCATTTACCAGAGAAGGAGGCCATTCCAGACCCAGAATTTTGTTTCATGAAGATATTACTGGAAGAGAAATCACTGGAAAACTTCTGACACAGGCGAGAAATCGCAGTAATATTACAATTTTTGAATATACAGAGATGATTGATATTTTGTGCAAAGAGAATGTTTGCTGTGGGGTTGTGGCTGTGGATTCCAAGGGAACTGTGCATGCGATTCGGGCACAGCAGACGGTGTTTGCCTGCGGGGGAATTGGAGGATTGTATCAATATTCTACCAATTATCCTCATTTGACTGGGGATGCTCTTGCGGTTGCGTTGCGCCATCAGATACGGCTGAAAGATGTAAATTTTGTGCAGATTCATCCAACAACTTTGTATTCGGAGAAGCCTGGACGAAAATTTCTGATCTCAGAATCTGTCCGGGGAGAAGGAGCCGTTCTCTACAATAAGGATATGGAGCGCTTTGTGGATGAGCTGCAACCTCGTGATATTGTGACCCACGCCATTGAAGAGCAGATGAAAAAGGATGGAAAACCGTATGTGTGGCTTTCTATGGAGCACATTTCCAGAGAAGATTTACTAGGACATTTTCCAAATATCTGTGAGAGATGCTTGGAAGAAGGCTATGATGTGATGAAAGAATGTATTCCAGTGGTGCCAGGCCAGCATTATTTTATGGGTGGTATTCAGTCTGATCTTGAGGGAAGGACTTCCATGGAGTCTTTGTATGCCGTGGGTGAGACAAGCTGCAACGGTGTTCATGGTGCCAACCGGCTTGCCAGTAATTCTCTGTTGGAGAGCTTGGTATTTGCGAGAAGGGCGGCCCTTCATATTGCAAGTTCCAGTCCGAGGACTCTGCCAAAGACGGAACAGTTATTTCATCCAGAGCAATATACAGACAGAAAAAAGCTGCATCAGGAGAATCGGGAACTGGTATTGCAGGAGATAGAAAGGAAGAAAAGAGAATATGAACAATAATATTACGATGACATTAAATGCGGATAAATTGATTCTTATGGCGTTGCAGGAGGATATATCCAGTGAGGATGTGAGTACCAATGCAGTGATGCCAAAGGCTCAGAAAGGGGAGGCGCAGTTAATTTGCAAGCAAGATGGTATTCTGGCGGGACTCTTTGTATTTCGAAGAGTGTTTGAGTTGTTGGATCAAGATATTCAGGTAGAATTTCAGTTTTCCGATGGGGATAAGGTGAAGAACAAGGACGTGATAGGAACGATTACTGGCGATATTCGAGCAATTCTTTCTGGGGAACGGACAGCCCTAAATTATCTTCAGAGAATGAGTGGAATTGCTACTTATACAAGTTCCATCGCGGCGCTGCTTGAGAAAAGCAAGACGAAATTACTAGACACTCGCAAGACGACCCCGAATAATCGGATTTTTGAAAAATATGCAGTAAAAACAGGTGGAGGTTTCAACCATCGCTATAATCTGTCAGATGGTGTGTTGCTCAAAGACAATCATATTGGAGCTGCCGGCGGTGTAAGAGCTGCCGTTGAGATGGCCAAGGAATATGCTCCTTTTGTGCGCAAGATTGAGATTGAATGCGAGTCGGTGGCCATGGTTCGGGAAGCAGTGGAAGCTGGCGCAGATATCGTGATGTTGGATAATATGAGTCTGGAAGAGATGAAAGAAGCGATTGCATGGATTGATGGCAGGGCGGAAATTGAGTGCTCTGGAAATGTGACAAGAGAGAATATTGAACAGTATATTTCATTGGGGGTGGATTATATTTCTAGTGGAGCTTTGACTCATTCAGCTCCAATTATGGATATTTCACTGAAAAATCTTCATGTCGTGTAAGGTGTCTTTTACATCATGGAGTGCATGATATCAGAAAGGATGTACAAAATGATTAATTACGAAGAGAGTAAATACGGGCAGGTTGCGGAGGATAACTTTCTGAAAGGTTATAACTGCTCCCAGGCAGTGTTCCTTGCCTTTCGTGATCTGTATGAGATGGATGAAGTTACAGCCGCAAGATTGAGCTCCTCCTTTGGAGGGGGGATGGGAAGACTGCGGGAGGTCTGTGGCGCGGTAAGCGGTATGTTTATGGCAGCAGGACTCCTTTATGGTTATGACACCCCAGGGGCAAATTCCCAGAAGGCAGATCATTATCAGCGGATTCAAGAGCTTGCCAAGATCTATGAGGAAGAAAATGGATCTATTGTATGTCGGGATTTGCTGGGATTAACTCAGAAGCGGCAGGAACCAGTTCCAGAAGAACGGACCAAAGAATATTATAAAAAACGTCCCTGTCCCAAGCTGGTGCGGATGGCAGCGGCGATTATGGAAGCCTATATTGCAGAACATCCTCTGCCTTCCAGATAAGAAAGAATCTTCATGTATTCTCAGAGTCTGTTTGTGCTTGATTTTGTGAGAGTATATTCTTATTTTGCTAGGGGAAAAGCGGTATAGATTGCACCAAATGTTGTTTTTAGAAAGTGATAAATGTTATGAGAATTAAAAAGGAAACCAACATGACGGAATTGGTTTCCTTTTTGATGTATATATATAAAATAACAAATATAAGTCAAATATCGGATAGTTCCGTATCAGTTATATTAAGCAAGCTTATTAACGATCTGGGTTAAACGAGAGATCTTCCTTCCGGCGGTGTTCTTATGATATACACCCTTGGAAGCAGCTTTGCTGATCTGGGAAATTGCACCCTTCAGAGCTGTCTGTGCAGCGTCCTTATCATTTGCCTTAACAGCAGCTTCAACCTTCTTGATAGAAGTCTTAACAGCAGATCTGATAGACTTATTGCGAGCTGTTCTAACCTCAGTTACTAAAATTCTCTTTTTTGCAGATTTGATATTAGCCAATCCGTACACCTCCAATTTTATAATAAAATTATTCACGGCAATCCGATTGACTGTTCTGCGGAAACGGACTGCACAGTGTTCTCTTGCTGTTTCATTAAAGCCGGACACGGACGATCTAATGAAAACATACTCATATAGTTTAGTCCCAATTTTTGTATCTGTCAATACATAATTTGCTTTTTTTTACAGAAAATAAGTGAAAAGGCGTTACTGTGAACGAAAGAAACAGAGACGCAAAAAGACGCTTTTGGAGGGAACAAAGATGAGTCAGTTTCAGGTACGGACCGACCTGGCATTGGAAACCAGGGAGAAATTCCAGGAGGATCATGTAGAAATTAAAGGAGTTCGAGTGGAAGAGGAATTTCGAAAGGAGAAAGAGATCAAGATCACCACAATGGTGATTGAGACAGAAAACGGTGCAAAAGCCATGGGCAAACCCAAAGGAACCTATATCACGATGGAAGCAGAAAATATGGACTGTCAGGATGAAGGATATCATCGGGAAATCTCGGTGGAATTGGCAAGAATTATTAAAAGACTGCTTCCAGAACAGAAGGAACCATTGTCTGTGCTGGTAGCAGGATTGGGGAATCGAGAGGTAACACCTGACGCTTTGGGGCCAAGGGTTGTGGATAACTTGTTGATCACAAGGCATGTGCTTCGAGAATTTGGCAAATATGCGTTTGGAGAGGAGGAAGTCAATGCGGTAAGTGGGATTGTGCCTGGAGTTATGGCCCAGACTGGTATGGAAAGCCAGGAGATTGTACGTGGAGTGATTGCAGAGACAAAGCCAGATGTTATGATCGCTATTGATGCTTTGGCTGCCCGCAGCACACGGCGCCTTGGCAGGACCATACAGATTACAGATACTGGAATTAATCCTGGTTCTGGGGTCGGGAATCACCGACATGGATTATCCAAGGAAACCATGGGGATTCCGGTAATCGCCATCGGTGTTCCGACTGTGGTAGATGCTGCCACTATCGTGAGCGACACCATGCAGACCCTGATTGCAGCCATGGAAGAGCATAGTACCCTCAGTTCTTTGAGTACAGGACTGAATGCATTGAACGATATGGAAAAATATGAATTAATCCGTGAACTCTTGTCTCCCCAGCTCAATATCATGTTTGTCACGCCGAAGGATATTGATGAGTCTGTAAAACGTTTGAGTTTTACCTTGTCAGAAGGGTTAAACATTGCCTTTGCATAAAAATTTTCGTACAGGCATATATTTAACTGTTCCTATAATTTGGTGTATCAGGAATAGCAAAGCGTTGGACCAAGAACGTGATTGATGGGACAGATGAAAATGAGGACAGGAAAAGTATTGACAGGAAAGACATTGATAGGGAAAAAAAGGAGAACGTGGAAGTATATTCAATGGGCGGCAGGCGGGATAAGCGTACTGTTTGTCTTCGTCTGCTACCAAAATATGGCTTCTATGGGGAATGCCCCAGCCTTGGAACAGTTTTTAAATTTTGCCAGAGAGGAAACGGCTGTACTTGCATGGAAAAACTGTATGCCAGCGATGGTTCGGGAGGAAGAGGAGGCAAGTATAACCCCAGAAGGATTTCTGATGGAAAAGATCGAAGAATTTTATCCCGTCTTTGGATTTACGGGAACTTTGACAGATTACAGTACAGAGATTGAAAGTGATCTCAATTGCAACATGGTTGCAGAGAACCAACAGGAAAATCAGAAGGAGCAGGAGAAAGAGGAGAAAGCCAAGGAGAAGAAAGAAAGCCAAAAAGACGAAAAGAAAAAGAAAGAAAAAACAGCGGAAGAAGAAAAACAAGTGGCAGATGCCAAAAGTACAGATGCCAAATCTAAGAATGGAAAAGCAGTGGAGATTTCCAGGGAAAAACTAAATGATTTTGATTATCTCGTGCAGAACTTTTATCAGATTGACCGTACTACAACCATTGATGGCAGTGAATTAAATGCACAGGAAATGCTGGCAAAGGATATGAAGTTGAAAGGGGGAGCTGAAAATGTTCAGATTTTGATCTATCATACTCATTCACAGGAAGGCTACGCAGATTCCGTGCCAGGAGATCCAGGTTCAAGCGTGATGGCTCTGGGAGAACGTCTGACACAACTTCTTGAAGATAAATATGGATTTCATGTCATGCATCATATGGGAGAATATGATGTAAAGGATCGGGATAATGCTTATTCCTATTCTGGACCAGCTTTAGAGCAAATCTTGGCAGAAAATCCCAGTATTGAGGTGGTCATTGACCTGCACCGAGATGGGGTTCCTGAAACAACCCGTCTGGTCTCAGAGGTGAATGGAAAACAGACGGCACAAATCATGTTTTTTAATGGGCTGAGTCGGACAACAGCCAATGGAAATATTGCGTACCTGGCCAATCCCAACCTTGCCGATAATTTGGCATTTTCTTTCCAGATGAAGCTGGCGGCGGAGGAGTATTATCCTGGATTTGCTAGGGCAACTTATCTGAAAGGGTATCGATATAATCTTCATTATCGTCCGAAGAGTCTTCTAGTGGAAGTGGGAGCCCAGACGAATACGTTGGAGGAGGCAATGAATGCCATGGAACCTCTGGCGGACATTTTACATAAGGTGCTGGCGCCCTAAAGATAGTTCCAGGGAAACAGCATTCCAAAGGAGGAAGGAGTCCGAAATGCAAAAAGATGACGGAAGAGATGCAACAATTTTGGAATGGAAAGAGCTGAAAGAAAAAAATCGCAGCCGGCAGGAGGAACTGTTAATGGAGTCCGTCTACCGGCTGGAACCTGCTTACTGGGTTGGTGTGAAACTGTTGGAAGAGTGCCTTTATGGGGCATTCTGTTTCCATGCTGGGACAGATGTAAAACGAAGGGTAGCGAGCGCAGCATTTCTGTTGAATGAACAAGACTTTCATCTGGTGATTTTAAAAGATGAAAATGACGTGCTTCACCATATTAAAAACTTATCCGAAAACAGAGACAAGATGGAAGAAAAGTTGGAGGAGATTTTCGAAGGGATTTTAAAACAAGGGCAGCAGAAAATGGAAGAGATGGAAAAGTATTTGATTGATATGGAGCAGGAGATTGTTGGGGGCAGAATCAACCGAAATCGCAACCGCTCTATTTTTGAGTGCAAACGTCTTTTGACTGTGTGGAAAAGTGACTATGCCCAATTTCTAAATCTGATCGAGGGCATTAATGGGTTTGAGGAGAAGAAGAAAGATAGAAAGGGTAAGATCCTCAATGAGCAATGTGCCTGCTATTTTCGAATTTATGAGAATAAATTAAGACATCTGAATGAGGAGACACAATTTCTGTACGAGGAGTTGGTGCATATCCGGGAAGCTCTAGACGCAGCTCTGTCCTATGAACAGAATCGAATTATGAAGCTATTTACCACAGTGACAACCATTTTCATGCCTTTGTCTCTCATCGCTGGATGGTATGGGATGAATTTTGATAGAATGCCAGAACTGCATTGGCGGTATGGCTATATATTTGTGTCTGTATTAAGTCTCCTGGTTGTAGTGGCCTGCTTTTGGTTTTTCCGAAAGAAAAAGCTGTTTTAAAGGTTTTGGAAAAAACAATTTTGATACGACAGAAATTTCATTCAGCTAAATTCTTTATAAACTTTTTATTAAATCTGTAATTCTGTATTGACAAAAAAAAAGAGGAGTGCTACATTTATTTACATAAGCTGTTAGCACTCGATAAAAAAGAGTGCTAATAAATCTAAAACGCTGATATGATAGCGTACACAGTAAAAATGATAAAGAAATGAAAAGAAAATGTGACAAGGAGGAATCGGAATGAAATTAGTACCATTGGGAGACAGAGTCGTATTAAAACAGTGTGAAGCAGAGGAAACTACTAAGTCTGGCATTATCCTGACTGGTAGCGCACAGGAAAAACCTCAGGAGGCAGAAGTTGTAGCTGTGGGTCCTGGCGGGGTTGTGGATGGAAAAGAAGTAACCATGCAGGTGAAAGTTGGAGATAAAGTAATATATTCCAAATATGCTGGCAATGAAGTGAAGCTTGACGGAGAAGAATTTATGGTGGTTCGACAGAATGATATTCTGGCCATCGTAGAAGATTAAGAAAAGGAGACGAATAATCATGGCAAAGGAATTAAAATATGGCACAGAGGCCAGAACAGCACTGGAAGCTGGCGTGGATAAATTGGCAAACACTGTAAGGGTGACATTAGGTCCTAAGGGAAGAAATGTGGTACTGGATAAGTCTTTCGGGGCTCCGCTTATCACCAACGATGGTGTGACAATTGCAAAGGAGATTGAACTGGAAGACGCATTTGAAAATATGGGTGCACAGCTTGTCAAAGAGGTTGCCACCAAGACCAACGATGTTGCCGGAGATGGAACTACCACAGCAACCGTTCTTGCACAGGCAATGATCAAAGAGGGAATGAAGAATCTGGAAGCAGGGGCAAATCCCATTGTTTTGAGACGCGGAATGAAAAAAGCGACAGATAAGGCAGTGGAGACGATTGCAGCTATGAGCCAGAAAGTCAATGGCAAGGATCAGATTGCAAAGGTAGCAGCGATTTCCGCAGGAGATGAAGAAGTAGGAAATCTTGTGGCAGATGCAATGGAGAAAGTGTCCAATGACGGTGTGATTACCATTGAAGAATCTAAGACAATGCAGACAGAGCTCGACCTGGTAGAAGGAATGCAGTTTGACCGGGGATATGTCTCCGCTTACATGGCAACAGATATGGATAAGATGGAAGCTGTTTTGGATGAGCCCTATATTTTGATTACTGACAAGAAGATCAGCAACATTCAGGAAATCCTTCCATTGTTAGAGCAGGTGGTACAATCTGGGGCAAGACTTCTTATCATTGCAGAGGATATTGAAGGTGAAGCTTTGACTACCTTAATTGTCAATAAACTGCGTGGAACCTTTAATGTAGTGGCAGTGAAAGCTCCAGGTTATGGCGATAGAAGAAAGGCAATGCTGGAGGATATCGCAATTTTGACTGGCGGACAGGTGATTTCCGAAGAAGTAGGTCTTGATCTGAAAGAGACAACATTGGAACAGTTAGGACGTGCAAAATCCGTAAAGGTTCAGAAGGAAAACACCATTATCGTGGACGGAGAAGGCGATAAGGAAGCGATTGTAGCAAGAGTGGCACAGATCAAAGCACAGATTGAGGAAACCACATCTGAATTTGACAAAGAGAAACTTCAGGAGAGACTTGCAAAATTGGCAGGTGGTGTGGCAGTAATTCGTGTGGGAGCTGCGACAGAGACAGAGATGAAAGAAAGCAAACTTCGCATGGAGGATGCATTGAATTCAACCAGAGCAGCCGTAGAGGAAGGAATTATTGCAGGCGGTGGTTCCGCATACATCCATGCAGCTAAGGAAGTTGCAGTTCTGGCTGAATCTCTGGAAGGAGATGAAAAGACAGGTGCGAAAGTAATTCTTAAGGCATTAGAGTCTCCGTTGTTCTATATTGCTGCAAATGCAGGTCTGGAAGGCGCAGTGATCATCAATAAAGTGAAAGAATCTGAGCCAGGTATTGGATTTGATGCGGCAAAAGAAGAGTATGTAAATATGGTATCAGCAGGAATTTTGGATCCAGTGAAAGTAACGAGAAGCGCATTGCAGAATGCAACTTCAGTTGCATCTACGTTACTGACCACAGAGTCTGTTGTGGCAAATATCAAGGAAGATCTTCCACCTATGCCAGCAGGAGGCGCAGGCGGAATGGGAATGATGTAATTTCCTCTCCAAAAACCGTGACGGCAGTTATGTCGCCACGGTTTTTTTTCTTGACAGTTATAGAATAATGCCATAAAATTAATGAAGTAATAATACAGGCTGTTTTGGTAATAATGATGAATAGGAAGCAGCCAGATTCAGGAATGAACTTGATATGGATTAGGAGGAACGATAAGTATGAATCAGGAAATAAAAGATCAGATGAGAGCAGCCGGTGTCAATATTGAAGGGGCTTTGGAACGACTCATGAATAATGAAAAGCTTTATGAACGTCTTTTGGGGAAGTTTAAAGCAGATACAAATTATCAGGGACTGAGGGATGCCATTGAGGAGGAAAGATATGAGGATGCCTTTAATTGCGCCCATGCGCTGAAAGGTGTGGCCGGCAACCTTGGACTTGACAGTCTTATGAATGCAGATGTGGTGATCGTGGAGAAGCTTCGAAGCAACAGTTATGATGGGCTTAAGGATGATGTCAAAGTGTTGACAGAGACTTATAATAAAATTATGGAAGCTGTTGACAAATTAGGTTAGGCGAAGAATATCTGATTGGAATTTTATGACATGATCAGACAATAATAACATGGAAGGAGAATGACCTCTGTGGGAAAGATTGCAATCGTAACGGACAGTAACAGCGGAATTACCCAGGAACAGGCAAAGGAATACGGCATACATGTATTGCCAATGCCCTTTTTTATAGATGAAAAGACATATTTCGAAGATATTGACCTTACCCAAGAGCAGTTCTATGAGAAATTAGAGGGAAAATCAAATATTTCCACCTCTATGCCAGCGGTAGGATGTCACAGATCTCTGGGATGGCTTATTGCAGGAATATGATGAGATTGTCCATATCCCAATGTCCAGCGGGCTTAGCAGTTCTTGTGAGACTGCGATTATGTTGGCTCAAGAATATGCTGGCAAGGTGCAAGTGGTAAATAATCAGCGGATTTCTGTGACGCAAAAGAGAAGTGTTTTTGATGCGATGAAACTGGTAGAACAGGACAAAAATGCACAAGAGATCAAGGACTATCTGGAGAGGGTCAGATATGATTCCAGTATTTATATCATGGTAGATACACTGTATTACCTGAAAAAAGGTGGCCGAATCACGCCTGCGGCTGCGGCGCTGGGGACGCTTTTGAAGCTGAAACCTGTATTGCAGATTCAGGGGGAAAAGCTGGATGCCTTTGCCAAGGCGAGAACGGTAAAACAGGCAAGAACCATTATGATTGATGCAATGAAAAATGATTTTGCAAAGCGTTTTGGAGATGAGACAGGAAAAAATATGCATCTTTATGTGGCATATACCAAGGACAGGGAAACAGCTCTAGATTTCAAAGCTCAATTAGAGGAAGCATTTCCAGGGCAGAAGGTGGAAGATGTAGATCCTTTGTCATTGAGTGTAGCTTGTCATATCGGTCCAGGTTCCCTTGCTGTGGCCTGCTCTAAGAGAATAGACAAATAATTTGTTTGGATGATACAAGCCACGTTATGTATTACTCTGGCGGTTAAATATCGCAATAGATTACGCAAAACAAATCTTCATATGTAAGGCAAAAGATTGAGCTGTAGAGGGTGCTACAGTGATTGATGACAACGCAACAGATGGAGGTTTGGGAAAGTAAGATATTATGATATTTAACCGACGGAATAAGATAACGTGGTTTGTGCTACATATTAGGATTATTTTTCAAACATGCTATCAAGTTCTTCTCTTTACTTATGTTATAAGATGCGCTATACTGGTAAAGGAAAAAGATTAGGCTGTTTTTATTGAGAAGAATCAGCATAAAGGAGGAGACTGTTAATGGTAAAGGCAATAGTTGGAGCAAACTGGGGCGATGAAGGGAAAGGCAAGATTACCGATATGATGGCCAAAGAGGCGGATATTATCGTGCGGTTCCAAGGCGGCGCCAATGCAGGGCACACCATTGTAAATGACTATGGCAAGTTTGCATTACATACACTCCCAAGTGGAGTATTTTATAATCATACCACCAATATTATCGGGAATGGCGTTGCATTGAATATCCCGGTTTTGTTTCAGGAGATACAATCCATTGTCGGGCAGAAAGTTCCAGAGCCAAAGATTCTTGTGTCTGATCGTGCACAGATGGTAATGTCCTATCATATTCTGCTTGATCAGTATGAGGAGGAACGTCTTGGAGGGAAATCTTTCGGTTCCACTAAATCAGGAATAGCTCCGTTTTATTCAGATAAATATGCAAAAATCGGTATACAAGTCAGTGAACTTTTTGATGAGGAGAGGCTCAAGGAAAAGGCGGTTCGTATTTGTGAGACGAAAAATATATTGTTAGAACATTTATATCACAAACCACTGCTGCAACCGGAAGAGCTTATGAAGGAATTTCGAGAGTATCGACAGATGGTAGAGCCCTATGTCTGTGATACTTCTGCGTATTTGTGGAATGCCATACAGGATGGAAAGAACATTTTGTTAGAGGGACAGTTGGGATCTTTGAAGGACCCAGATCATGGCATTTATCCGATGGTTACCTCTTCTTCCACCCTTGCTGCCTATGGCGCCATCGGGGCAGGCATTCCGCCCTATGAGATTGGTAAGATTATCACAGTCTGTAAGGCATATTCCTCTGCGGTGGGAGCAGGGGCCTTTGTCAGTGAAATTTTTGGCGAGGAAGCGGATGAGCTGAGACGTAGAGGCGGAGACGGCGGAGAGTATGGTGTCACCACTGGGCGTCCTAGACGTATGGGATGGTTTGATGTGGTGGCAAGTAAGTACGGATGCCGGATGCAGGGAACCACAGACGTCGCATTTACAGTGTTGGATGTACTTGGTTATTTGGACGAGATTCCCGTGTGTGTGGGCTATGAGATCGATGGAGAGGTAACCACAGAATTTCCTCCGACTGTAAGGCTGGAACAGGCAAAACCAGTATTGGAGACGCTTCCAGGTTGGAAATGTGATATCAGGGGAATTAAGAAGTATGAAGAACTTCCAGAGAATTGCAGGAAATATATTGAATTTGTAGAGGATAGGATAGGATTCCCCATTACGATGATTTCCAATGGACCAGGGAGAAACGACATTATATATCGGTAATTGGACGGGGTAAGGAGAGGGAATTATGATTAAACATGTGATTTTTGATGTGGGAAAGGTTTTGGTGGATTTTGATTGGCAAGGTTTTTTTGATTCACTTGAATTTCCACAGGAAGTGTATGATAAGGTTGCCAATGCAACGGTACTTTCAGAACTTTGGAACGAATTTGACCGAGGCAGAATGTCAGATGAGGAAATCCTAGCAGGCTTTCTCAAGAAAGCTCCTGACTGTGAACAAGAGATTATGCGCTTCTGGAATAATATTGGAAATTGCATCAAACGGTACGATTACGCATTTTCTTGGATTCGGGAATTGCGGGAAAAGGGGTATCAGGTCTATCTGTTGTCCAATTACCCTAGAAGGCTGTATTTCCAAAGTATTGAGGAACTTGCGTTTGTGGAAGAGGTGGATGGGGCCATTTTTTCCTATGAGGTACAGGCAGTAAAACCGGAACCAGAGATTTATGAGGCTCTTTTGAAGAAATATCAGTTAAATCCTACAGAATGTGTATTTGTGGACGACAACCGTGGAAATATCATTGCCGCAAATCAATTGGGTATGGCTACGATCCATTTTCATACCAAGTCTCAGGCGGAGGAAGAATTAAAAAGTCTGGGAGTGAGATAGGCAGAAGGCAAAACCCTGGAATACCTACAATATCTGAGGTGTTCCAGGGTTTTATTCCTGCCTCTTGACATGAAGAGGAAATATCCGAGGTGTTCCAGAATTTTACCCTGCATGGCGATATGGGATGAGAATCAGGAAAGATTGTTTTGAGAATTGTCCTGTACTTTCTTTTTGATCAGTTTGTATACAAAGCCATAGATCCACAACAGGATAGGCAGGGCCATACTGGCAAACAGAGAAGCCATAAACATAGGGAAAAAGTCTTTTCCCAGTATGGCAAGGATCAGAGTGGTTAGATACAGCCCAACTAACAGGACAATGCCCAGGATTGCTAGGATTTGTTGTATTTTTTTCATCGATTACTCCTTATGTGATAATCTCAATGGCAGTCAGGCATCAAAATCTGGAAACAGATAGGTCCCGTGTATGCCGAATGCTTTTCTATTTTATGTTTCTATATGTTATCATATCTTGTCTGGGGCAGTTTGACAAGGGTATTTTGTGGGAATACTTGATTTTTACAGTTTGAGTGCTGTGAACGAGGTGAACAGCCGTTACTTAGGAGGAAGTTATGAAACAGTTTTTACAAGGATTTAAGGATGGAAGTCCCATAGGGATTGGTTATCTGTCTGTATCCTTTACTTTTGGACTTGCAGCAGTGTCTTCTGGTCTGTGCTGGTGGGAGGCGCTTTTGGTGTCGGTTATGAATCTGACTTCAGCCGGCCAATTTGCAGGTATTACCATCATGGCTGGTGCAGGTTCCTATATTGAGATGGCAGTTTCCCAGCTTGTGATTAATCTTCGGTATGCGTTGATGAGCATTTCCTTATCTCAGAAGGTGGATCGCAGATTTCGTGCTGGAAGGAAAATGCTGCTTGGGTTTGCTATCACAGATGAAATTTTTGCAGTGGCCATGAGTCGGGAACAGGAGGTGAGCAGCCGTTATTTTGCAGGGCTTGCAGTGTTGCCCTACTTGGGATGGACTTTCGGCACTCTGGCAGGGGCAGTTTGTGGAAATATTCTGCCAGCCAATGTGAGTGATGCCTTGGGACTTGCCATTTACGGCATGTTTATTGCGATTATTGTGCCAGCGATGAAGAAGGATAGCAAAATATTAAAAATAACATTGCTTGCTGTGGTATTGAGTTTTGCGCTCTATTATCTTCCAGGCGTACAGAAGATTTCCAGCGGATTTGCAGTGATCATCTGTGCGGTAGCGGCGTCAGCAGTGGGAGCAGCCTGCTTTCCGATGGAAGAAGATATACAGGAGGGAGACTGATGGAGACAGGAGTATTTTGGGTGTATCTGCTGGTTATGTTTGTAGTGACATATCTTATTCGGGTAGTTCCCTTTGTGGTATTTCATAAGAAAATAGAAAATAAATTTATTCGTTCTTTTCTGGCCTATATTCCGTATACTGTGTTGGGGGCCATGACTTTTCCAGCGGTTTTCTATGCCACAGGTTCCTTGTATACAGCCATCGCTGGAGTAGCGGCCGCTTTATTGGCAGCTTATCGAGGGAAAGGATTGTTTGCTGTTGCCGTATGTGCGAGCCTTGCAGCCTTTTTGGCTGGACTGGTGATACAGTTTTTGTAAAAGCTTGTGTACTGACTGTATTATATTTAGACTAATTCAATTTTCTATAATCAGTAAAAATAGCTGAAAAATGCATAAATAGGTTTAACTAAATATAATCAAGTCAATACACTGGCTCCTTTGTCATAAGACAGAAAGAAGATTGTTGTACAATGGATGGTGTGTTATAATTTAGGGTGTCAGCGTGTTATGTGATCTGACCAAAAATCTTTTTGCAAAATCAGGCGCAAAGAGAATCCAAGAGTAAATTAGAATAATAAAGGAGGAAATATATATGGCAAAGATACCTACCCCTCATATTGAGGCGAAAGCTGGGGATTTTGCAAAAACAGTCCTGATGCCAGGAGATCCCCTGCGTGCAAAATTTATTGCTGAGACTTATCTAGAGCAGACGCGTTGTGTAAATCAGGTGCGAGGAATGCTGGCTTACACAGGGATGTATAAGGGAAAAGAATTGTCGGTTATGGGTTCTGGTATGGGAATGCCCTCCATAGGCATTTATTCGTATGAGCTGTTTCATTTTTATGATGTGGATAATATTATTCGAGTTGGTTCAGCAGGAGCCATTCAGGACGATGTAAATGTGATGGATGTTGTGATTGGGATGGGAGCCTGTGTCGTATCAGATTTTCCCGATCAATTTGGCTGTCCAGGACATTTGGCACCTATCGCAGATTATCATCTGCTGCACCATGCAGTGGAGAGCGCAAAAGAGCTTGGAACAGAAGTGAAAGTGGGAAATATCTTGTCGGAAGATGCATTTTATTCGGAGCGCTCCAAAGACTGTTTCAAAAAAATGGGGGTTCTTGCCGTGGAGATGGAGAGTGGTGCACTTTATCTGAATGCGGCTAGAGCTGGGAAACGTGCTTTGTGTATTTTAACAATCTCCGATCATCTGTACCGCTCAGAGGAGTTGACTTCCAAACAGCGGCAGGAGGGATTTGGAACGATGATTGAGGTTGCCTTGGAGACAGCCCTGCGCGCATAAATTCATACAATGTAAAGAATCCGAGAGGATGCACACATGACGCAAAGAATCTGGTTATGCCAGATTCTTTTTTTATCTAATTAGGAAATCCGAAGGAATTTTCTATTAGATAAAAAACAATTATCGCACTGCGGCGGAAATGAAATATGCCACTAAAGCGTTTCGCCGCAGGCGAAGAATTCTGCTTTGCAAGATTCTGCTTTCTTGGAATAATTTCCATGGATTTTGCAAAGAATATCTAATCATACTGATTGGATGGAGGAAATTTTATGACTGCGGATAGTAAGGAAAAACCTTTTGGTATCAAAGACAAATTAGGTTATATGTTTGGAGATTTTGGAAATGATTTTACCTTTATCTTTGCAAGTTCTTTTTTGATGGTGTTTTACACGAATGTTTTGGGAATCGATCCCAAAATGGTGGGCGTCCTGTTTCTGGTGGCGAGAGTGGTGGACGCCTTTACCGATATCGGGATGGGACGAATTGTGGATCGTCTGCCATCTTCTAGAGATGGGAAATTTCGTCCCTGGATCAAAAGAATCTGCGTGCCTGTGGCATTTGCCAGCTTTTTGATGTATCAGTCATCCCTGGTATCTGCTTCTATGACAGTGAAGATCATTTATATGTTTGTCACTTACATTCTCTGGGGTTCTATTTTATACACAGCCATCAATATCCCATATGGGTCTATGGCATCAGCCATCACGGACAATCCGCGCCAACGAGCAGAATTATCTACCTTCCGTTCCATGGGAGCTACGTTTGCCAGTGTGGTGATTATGATGGTGGCTCCGGTGGTGGTCTATTATAAAGATGAAAATGGCAACCAGATTGTAAGTCCCACGAATTTTACGCTGATTGCTGGAGCATTTGGAGTTTTGGCGGTGATTTGCTATATCCTGTGTTACCAGTTGACCAGGGAGCGAGTAAAAATTGAGAAGGTGAATGGAGGGAAAATGCCAGGTTTGGGAGAAACGTTCCATGCCTTGGTTTCCAACCGTGCGCTGCTTGCCATTATCGGAGCTGCGATTTTTCTTTTGCTGAGCTCTCTGATGGGGCAGTCCATGAATAATTACTTGTTTGCAGAATGGTTTAAAAATACAGGTGCCTTGTCTGTCATGGGCTTTGTAGGTGTCCCCACATCCCTGATTTTGGCAGTATTTACAGGGAAAATTACAGAGAAGTTCGGTAAAAAAGAGGCCGGAGCTGCGGGAATGTTGTTTACTGGCATTGTATTTATTTTGCTGTTTTTATTTAAGGTGAGAAATCCTTGGGTTTTTGTAGGCGTTACCTTTTTTGGAAATTTTGGAATGTATTATTTTAATATGGTGGTATGGGCGTATATCACAGATGTCATTGACTATCAGGAGGTGAAAACCGGAAACCGAGAAGATGGCACAGTGTATGGCGTGTATTCTTTTGCAAGGAAAATCGGACAAGCGTTGGCAGGAGGCGTCAGCGGATTTGCGCTGTCTGCCATCGGTTATGTTTCTGAGCCTGGAGCAGTGCAGACGGATTCCGTCCGAGAAGGAATTTACAATATTGCTACCATATTTCCAGGGCTTTGCTATGTGATTGTTGCACTGATTTTGATTTTTGCGTATCCATTAAGCAAAAATGTGGTGCAGCGTAATGGAGAGATTCTGGCAGAGCGGCGAAATGTGGCAGCAGAGGCAAATGGCAGTGAAAGTTAAAGATCAGGAGGAATAGCGATGGAACGAATGAAATTATCTTTCCGCTGGTATGGAGCGGAGGACAAGGTAACCTTAGAGCAAATCCGACAAATTCCAGGAATGCATAGCGTGGTGACAGCCGTATATGATGTACCTCCAGGAGAAGTATGGCCAAAGTCTTCTATTCAGGAATTGAAACGTTCGATTGAGGATGCAAACCTTCATTTTGAAGTGGTAGAAAGCATACCTGTCCACGAGGATATTAAGCTGGGAAAGCCAGAGAGGGAACGCTACATCGAGAATTATTGTGAGAATATCAGACGTGTTGCCGAGGCTTCCGTTAAATGTATTTGTTACAATTTCATGCCTGTGTTTGACTGGACCAGAACCCAGTTGGATCATGTGCTGGAGGACGGCTCTACTTCCCTGGTGTATTATCAGGAGCAGGTGGATCAGGTCAATCCATTGGAAAGTGACAGTGATTTGACACTGCCTGGATGGGATTCCAGCTACAGCAGGGAAGAATTAAAGCAGGTGGTAGCACAATATCAGGCGATGACAGAAGAAGATCTCTGGTCCAACCTGAAATATTTCCTAGAGCGTATCATTCCTGTTGCAGCAGAGTGCGGCGTCAATATGGCAATCCATGAGGATGATCCCTGTTGGAGTATTTTTGGACTTCCCAGAATTATCACCTGTCAAGAAAATTTGGATCGTTTTTTGAAGCTGGTGGATGATCCGCACAATGGTATCACGCTGTGTACAGGTTCCCTTGGATGCTCCTGTCGCAACAATGTGGTGGAGATGGCGAAAAAATATGCCAGCATGGGCAGAATACATTTTGTCCATATGCGGAATGTAAAAGTCTTGGAAAATGGATTTGAGGAGCGGGCACATTTGTCAGAATGTGGTTCCCTGGACATGTATGAGATTATGAAAGCGCTGTATGACCATGGATTTTCAGGGTATATCCGGCCGGATCATGGAAGAATGATATGGGGAGAAACTGGACGTCCAGGCTATGGTCTGTATGATCGTGCGCTTGGAGCCACATATCTGAACGGATTGTGGGAAGCGATTGAGAAAGGAGAACAAAGAAAATGAAATTACCATTTCAAATGGATTTAACAGGTAAGGTTGCAGTTGTGACAGGAGCAGGAGGCGTGTTGTGTTCCTCCATGGCCCAGGCTTTGGCGGAATGTGGGGCGAAGGTGGCGCTTCTTGATTTGAATGAAGAGTCAGCAAATCAGAATGCGCAAAAAATTCAAGCAGAAGGAGGGATTGCAAAAGGATATCAGGCAAATGTGTTGGATAAAGACAGTTTGAAAGCTACCCATGAAAAAGTATTAAAAGAGCTGGGTCCTTGCGATATCCTGATTAATGGTGCGGGAGGTAATCATCCAAGGGCGACCACAGAACGGGAATATTTTGCAGCAGAGGATTTACAGGAGGATGTGAAGACTTTTTTTGACCTGGAACAGAATGGAGTGGAATTTGTATTTAATTTAAATTTTATTGGAACACTGCTTCCTACCCAGGAGTTTTCTAGAGATATGGTGGGCAGAGAGGGATGCAATATTTTAAATATTTCTTCTATGAATGCCTATACACCTTTGACGAAAATCCCTGCGTACAGTGCAGCCAAGGCGTCGGTCAGTAATTTTACTCAATGGTTGGCGGTGCATTTTGCAGGAGAAGGGATCCGTGTAAATGCTTTGGCGCCTGGATTTTTTGTGACAGGTCAGAATGAAAGACTTCTGTATCATGAGGATGGAAGTCCCACAGAGCGTACTGGCAAAATCTTGAGAGCAACTCCGATGAAGCGGTTTGGTACAGCAGAAGAACTCTTGGGAAGTATGCTTTTTTTGCTAAATAATGATGCAGCAGGTTTTATCACAGGGGTTTCACTGCCGATCGATGGCGGATTTTCCGCTTATTCTGGTGTTTGATGAACGAGAAATTTGAGCAAAATGGAAAGGAATGGATGCCATAATGGAGAAATCAGAGTTTATGGATGAAGATTTCCTGCTTGCCACAGAGACGGCACGGGAATTGTACCACAACTGTGCGGAGCATGTGCCGATCCTGGATTACCATTGTCATATCAGTCCCAGGGAAATTGCTGAGGATCAGCGTTTTGAAAATATCGCTCGTATCTGGCTGTCTGGGGATCATTATAAATGGCGTCAAATGCGCAGCAATGGTGTAAATGAGGCATATATTACCGGGGATGCGCCCGATTTTGAGAAGTTCTGTCAATGGGCGCAGACTCTGGAAAAAGCGATTGGAAATCCGTTGTACCATTGGAGCCATTTGGAATTGCAGAGATATTTTGGATATCATGGTACCTTGGGAACGGAAACGGCTAGAAAGGTGTGGGAGCTCTGCCGTAAGCGTCTGCTTCAGGAGGATATGAGCGCCAGAGGAATTATGAAAGCCTCCAATGTGACGCTGGTGTGTACCACAGACGATCCAGCGGATGATCTGTATTGGCATGAGAAGATTAGACAGGATGAAAGTTTTCAGATTCAGGTACTTCCGGCCTTTCGACCAGACCGAGCCATTGCCATAGAGCTGCCAGATTTTGTTGCATATATGCAGCAGCTTGGGCAGGCAGCAGAATTAAAAATTACAGATTTTGCTGATTTCTTGGATGCTTTACACAAGCGGATGGATGTGTTTCAGGAGCTTGGATGTAAAGCCAGTGATCATGGACTTTTGTACGTACCTTGGATGGAGCAGGACGACGATGAGGCGGCGAAGATTTTTGCAGCAAAGCTAAGAGGAGAAGTGATTTCCCAAGAAGAAGTGTTAAAATTTAAGACAGCTGTTTTACTTTGGCTGGGAAGGGAATATGAGAAACGAGACTGGGTGATGCAGCTTCATTTTGGGGTTACGAGAAACAACAACAGCAGAATGTTTCATAAAATTGGGCCAGATACGGGATTTGATGGGATTTACAATCAGGTTCCTATCACACAACTGTCTAAATTTCTGAATGCCTTGTGTCAAGATGAAAATTTGCCAAAGACAATTCTTTACAGCTTGAATCCTGGTGATAATGCAGCTTTGGCAGCGTTAATGGGCTGTTTTCAGGAGGCAGGGGCGTTGGGAAAAATCCAGCAAGGCAGCGCATGGTGGTTTAATGACCATAAGCATGGAATGGAGGAACAGCTCACCACTCTGGCCAGTCTGGGATTACTTGGCAATTTTGTGGGAATGTTGACGGATTCCAGAAGCTTTTTGTCTTATACGAGACATGAGTATTTCCGACGGATTTTCTGTAATCTTGTGGGGGATTGGGCAGAACATGGAGAGTACCCCAGTGACTGGAACTTGCTGGAACAATTGGTGAAAGACGTATGTTATAACAATGCAGTTCGCTATTTTGGGTTTGCGTTGGAGTGTGTCTGAAAAAATTTATGGTGTTTTCTGTGTGATCAAAGAGAAAAATCTTGACTTTCAAAAGGAGTTAGTGTATACTAACCAAAAATGGTATGACAGAATTTTGAAAGGAAGGATTTGCTATGGGTACATTTGTTGTTGGCATGATTGTTGCAGTAATTGCCGGGTTTGCTGGCTTTCGTCTTTATCAGGATAAAAAGAAAGGAAAATGTTGTGGCGGTTGCAGTGGGTGTCAAGGAGGCTGCTGCCCAAAAGAATAAAACTTTAAGAAAGAAATAAGAGATACCTCTGGAAAATATGTTATAATGCTAATATGGTATCAGATCTATCACTCCTGCTGTAGGATAATGTTTTGTGTATCGTACAGCAGGAGTGTTATTTCGAAATCATCAAATATTGGAAATCGGAATAAGTCTATAGTGGGAGCTGTTATGAGGAGTTATAAATCTGTTGCTGTAAATTGAAATTTGTTTTTATAATACCGCATAATTTCAGTTTTGCTCTTCATATTTTTATTCCCGCGAGCAACGAGCCAAGTGGCCGCCAACAGACATTTGGCGACTGCCGCGAGGGTCAAATACCCCGCTGCTTTGCAGTGCTGTAAGTTTGATACCCTGTTGCTTGCAGCGGGGTCTTTGATTTGATATGGTGATATAAACGTCTTATATAAGGGCTATCATATTGTTTGGGAGGTATTTTTGGTATGAGAAGAAAGAAAAAACATATCCGTCTGCTGGCTGTCACAGGAATTTTGGCAGTCAGCGCTGTGATTCTGTTTGCGAACAGAGACAGGATTGTGGAGCAAGCTAGGGTCAGGGCTGTCAAGGAGATCAGTAAAAAGCTGCTGACAGAGCAGCTCGGTGAGGAGTTGGAGGTAGGGGACCAGAGGATAGATGTCTCTCAGATGATAGAGAATATGGAACAGAAGGACGTGGAAACGTTGACAGATATCGCAGAGAAATATATTTCACCAGAGAATTTAAGAGAAGCGGCTGATATGGCGGCGGATGGGGATCTGGAAGGACTCAAAGAGCTGGCAGAAGAACAGATATCGAAAGAAGATCAAGCACAGTTGCAGGACTTGTATGAGAAGTATAAAAATCAAATTCGTTAACTTCAGATTCATTAAAGGTTGACAGAAAATCCGCAGTATTTTATAATTTTTGTATAGTTGACAAAAGAACAGGACCAGTGAATAATTGGGGAAGGTGGGCGTACATAATGAGTAATATTACTGTGGATAAGAACAAGTGTGTGGGATGTAATGCCTGTGTCAGAGCCTGTCCGATAAGTGAGGCAAATGTGGCGCGTCTGGATGATACAGGGCAGCTTCATATCTTTATTGATGACAACAAATGTATTAATTGTGGTGCCTGTATCAAGGCATGTTCTCATGGGGCGAGGGCATTTGAAGATGATACGGAGTTATTTTTGAATGATTTGATGGCGGGGAAAGAATTGGCGGTGATCGTTGCGCCCTCCATCAAGATCGCGTTTGATGGGGAGTGGCGTCATGTGTTGGAGTGGATTCGCAATAAGGGAAAGGCAAAGATTTATGACGTAGGATATGGTGCGGATATCTGTACTTGGGCTCATCTAAGATATCTCCAGAAATATCCGGAGAAGAAGTTGATCTCTCAACCCTGCGCGGCTGTGGTGAATTATGTAATGTACCACAAGCCAGAGTTGATTGCGCATTTATCTCCAGTACAGAGTCCTATGATGTGTATTGCAATTTACATAAGAAAGATTTTAGGCTATCAAGGAAAGATAGCAGCAATCTCTCCGTGTATTGCAAAGACGGATGAATTTCGCGATACAAAGGTTATCAATTACAATGTAACCATGGCCCATTTGAAGAACTATTTTGAGGAGAATCGGATTACATTTCCAAGAGAAAAAATTCGCACTGAATTTGCATTTGATCTTGCCCAGGGATGGGAGGGAAATATTTTCCCAAGACCAGGCGGATTGATGAAGAATTTGTTGGTCCATGATCCAGAGATGGAGATTACTACGTCTGAGGGGCCTGGACAATTATATGAAGAGCTGGAGTGTTATTTGGATCAAAATCCTAGTGCATTGCCTACCGTATTCGATGTGCTGAATTGTGAGTATGGATGTAACGGCGGACCTGCAACGGGGAAGGACTGCCAGCGTTTTGTAATGAATGATATTATGCATGAGGTGGAGCGTTACAGCAGACGGCAGCGGAAAGCAAATACCACCAAGAAAGGGATGGATAAGCAGTATGCAGAGTTTGATCGTACTCTGCGATTGGAAGACTTTCTGAGGAATTATGATTCGAGAAGAACCAAGAGCGTCACAGTGACAGAAGCAGATATAGAGCAGGCATACAGAGATATGGGTAAAACGACCAATATAGAGCGCAATTTTGACTGTCATGCCTGTGGATATAAGTCTTGTCGTGACATGGCCATTGCTCTGGCAAGGGGAATTAATGAAAAAGAGAACTGTCACGAGTATATGATGAAGATGATTCGAGAGGAACGTCAGAAGGTATCGGAAGTGAACAAGGAAGTCGTGGCTATGAACCACGAGCTTATGGAGATATTTGGCGAGCTTACGCAAAATATCGATAGTGTCAAGGTTCAGGCGGATTCCATCCGCAATGTGGGTGCAAAGAGCTCGGATGATATGCAGAGTGTTTCTGAGTATATGAGCGATTTGAATCTGCTGAATCAGAAAATCATTGAATCTGTGAGCAATATCAATGAAAGTGTCAATAAATACAATGATATGACGAGGGATGTGGAGAAGATTGCAGGAAAGATTAACCTGCTGTCACTGAATGCAGCCATTGAAGCAGCCAGAGCAGGAGAGGCGGGAAGAGGATTTGCGGTGGTTGCTACCAACATCCGGGAACTTTCCGATAGTTCCAAAGCTTCTGTGGGAAGTGCCAGAGAGAATGATGAGGTGATTCAGACAGCGATCGGGGATATCAATCTGGTGGTGGAGAAGTTTGAGAATACCATTGGGGAATTGCTGTTGGCCGTTGAGGAAGCTATTGAGGGAGCCAAACAAGCCTCGAAGAACGGGGAGCATATCCAGCAGTCTATGGAGAAGGTTTCTACGATTGCAGATAAAGTGCAGGAAGTCATCCACGAGACGAATCATATCTTGAATTAAAATTAATGTAGTAATCATTACACGAAACAGCGGATCATTGGTAGAATAAGGTCAATGATCTGCTGTCTGTATCATAGGGGATGATGGCATGCAAGGAGATCAAAACAGTTCTCCAAGGTAAAGATCTCGATAATAATCCAATTCATCTGCGATAATTTCGTCCAGCACACGCATTCCAAGCACTTCCACAGGAGCTTTGTCATCTGTAAGGATCAGAGTTCCTGACTCTCGGCGTGAGAGATTTGCTAAGACGGTCTGCATCATATCCTTTAGGGAATCATCTTGAATTGTCTCACAGCTTTCCTCCATTGTCTTGAGGGCATTGGGATTTTGGAAAGCAAAGACTTCGCAATTGGTGCCACCCTGGACTGGGATAGTGTAAACATTCTGGAATACGGAGCCGATGGTATCACAGAGATAATCGTTGATAGAATTTTTTGCCTTGGATTTCATATTCATATTTACCACCATCACACCGTTGTCCGTCAGATGATTTTGTACCTCTGTGAAAAATTCTACCGAGGACATCTGAAAAGGGATGGTAATATCCTGGTAAGCATCCACCATAATCACATCATATTTTTTCTCAGAAGCAGCCAGATAGGATCGGCCATCGTACACAGAGACATTTACACTTTCTGGCAGATCAAAATATTCCGTGGCAAGCTTGGCGATCTTTTCATCAATTTCTACCCCTTCAATGGAGGCATCTTTGAAATATTCACTGCAATACTTGGCAAAGGTTCCAGTTCCAAGGCCCAGTACCAAAATGCTGCCAGAGGAGTCTTTTTGAGGAAGTCCAGCGAGAAATGGAGCTGCAAGAGCATAGTCATAGTACATTCCAGTTAATTTAGCATTTTTCATTAGAATGGACTGTACCCCAAAGAGTACATTTGTAGAGAGGATCACGGAGCGATCAGTTTCCTGTACCTGGAGATAATTATAAATGGACTCATCTTCCAGGGTAATATCGTTTTCCCAGAATGCGAAACGAAAGGAGGATGAGGTGAAGCCAAGAGCCAGAATCAGGCATACAGCCAGGGCACATGCAGCCAGTTTTTTTCGGATGGAAAGAAAATATAGAATGCTGATAGCGGCCAAAACTCCGGAAAAAATCAAAAAGGTGATGGCTGTTCCAACAGCCGGAATGGTGACAAAGGTTGGCAGAAAAGTTCCGATAATGCTGCCGATGGTGTTTAAGGCTCCAAGCTCTCCCACAGTTTTACCATTGTCTTCCAGACTGTTCACCGAATATTTTACCAGGGAGGGAGTCACAGTTCCAAGCAAAATGCAAGGAAATGCGAATACCGCAAGACAAGCAAATAAGGCTGCCCATACCAAGAAATTTTTGGTAATAAACACAGCGAGGAGCAGAGAGATTCCAGCAATTAGGTATCTGCCCACAAATGGAATCAGTGCGATCCAGACAGCAGCAAGGAGCAGTCTGCCATAGAGCTTGTCCGGAGAAGGATTTTTGTCAGCAATCCGTCCGCCCCATACATTGCCAAGGGCCATGGCAATCATAATCACGCCAATGATGACAGTCCAGACGATTTGGGAAGAGCTGAAATAGGGAGCCATCAGACGGCTCGCTCCAAGTTCCACTGCCATGACGGACATGCCAGAGAAAAACTCTGTGACGTATAGAAAATATTTGTTGTGTAAAAGATTTTTTTCTTTCATATTGTTTGTTGGCCTTTCCTGGGTTTTTGTAAATATGGTTTTGTCAATATATGGATATTTACCGGATGATTATAACATATTTCAAGTGTGATTTCACTATGTTTTTTGGGGGTTTTTGGGTTTGCTGCTGTAACGGTAAATACCGTAACCAGTGAAAAATAAAGGGGAAATCTGTTGCTTTTTTTCTAAAATTGTTATAAGATACTAGCGTATATTTATGCAGTTTCCATGTGCAGAAGTGTATGAAGATATCAGATTATCAAATGCAGGAGGATTAATATTTATGAAAAATTGGAAGAAATTGGCAGCACTTTTATTGGCAGGCGTTATGATAGCAGGCTGTGGCGTACCAGCAAACACAGTACATGCCCCAGAGGATATGGCAAGCAAGAAGATCGGCGTGCAGCTTGGAACCACTGGAGATACTTTGGTCACCGACGAATTTAAGGAGGATGGCAAGACCACAGTGGAACGTTATAAGAAAGGCGCTGATGCTGTGCAGTCATTAAAGCAGGGTAAGATTGACTGTGTGGTTATTGACTCTGAACCAGCAAAGGCTTTTACAGATCAGAACAAAGATCTGAAAATTCTTGATACAGAGTATACGGACGAAGAGTATGCCATTGCAATTGCCAAAGAGAATACAGAGTTGAAAGAAAAGATCAATGGCGCCCTTGCAGAATTGAAAGAGGAGGGTGTCCTGGATCAGATTATGGCAAATTATACAGGGGATGATACAATGGGTACTTGCCCATATGAGTCTCCAGATAATGTAGATACTTCCAATGGGAAGCTGGTAATGGCGACCAATGCAGCCTTCAAGCCTTATGAATATTATGAAAATAATAAGATCGTTGGAATTGACGCAGAGATGGCACAGGCAGTGGCAGATAAATTGGGCATGGAGCTTGAGATACTTGACATGGATTTTGATGCCATTATCAATGCAGTACAATCTGGTAAGGCAGATATCGGTGTGGCAGGAATGACTGTGAATGAGGAACGACTTCAGAGCATTGATTTTAGTGATACCTATGCCAAGGCAAAACAGGTGATCATTGTTCGTTCAAAATAGGAGGAAATGCCCAAGTGCAGAGCTTTATTGATGAATTTACGTTAAATTTTATAGATGATAACCGGTATCAGTACATAATAGAAGGATTTGTCAATACCTTGATTATTTCTCTGTTTGCAGTGTTGGTGGGAATTGCAATCGGATTTTTGGTGGCCATTATTCGTTCCAGTCATGATAAAACAGGTCATATGAAATTTGCCAATTTCCTGTGCCGGATCTATTTGACGGTGATGCGTGGAACACCCACCATGATCCAGTTATTGATTATCTATTATGTGATTTTTGCTACGGTAAATATCCCCAAGATTTTTGTTGCGGTCGTGGCCTTTGGATTAAATTCTGGAGCATATGTAGCTGAGATTGTCCGTTCTGGCATTATGTCTGTGGACGAGGGACAGTTTGAGGCAGGCCGTAGTCTGGGTCTTAACTATCGCCAGACCATGCAGTATATCGTGATGCCTCAGGCATTTAAAAATGTGCTTCCAGCACTTGGAAATGAGTTTATCGTGCTGTTAAAGGAGACGTCCATCAGCGGTTATATTGGTTTGACAGATTTGACTCATGGAGGAGATATTATTAGGGGAATTACCTTCTCAGCATTTATGCCGCTGATTGCGGTTGCCTTGATTTATCTGCTGTTGGTGACAGGCCTTTCCTGGTGTGTCAATAAGCTGGAGAGGAGGTTGAGAGTCAATGAGCGGTAAGATTTTGCTGGAAGTTCAGGATTTGAGAAAGGATTTTGGTGATCACCAGGTGCTGAAAGGAATCACCACCAAGATCTGTCAGGGAGAGGTGGTCGCCATTATCGGCCCATCTGGTTGCGGAAAATCCACGTTTTTGCGATCCTTGAACTTGTTGGAAACACCCACTGGGGGAAGTGTGATTTTTGAAGGGAATGAGATCACAGCTCCTGGGACAGATGTAAATAAAATTCGTCAGAAAATCGGCATGGTGTTTCAGCAATTTAATTTGTTTGCTAACTTGAGCATTCAAGATAATATTACTTTGGCGCCTATAAAACTGGGACTGATGGGGAAGGAAGAGGCTGAGAGAAAGGCAAAAGAATTATTGGGACGTGTAGGACTTCCAGATAAGGCAGATTCCTATCCCGCTATGTTGTCTGGGGGACAGAAACAGAGAATTGCCATTGCGCGTTCCCTTGCCATGAATCCAGATGTAATGCTTTTTGACGAGCCAACTTCAGCCCTGGATCCAGAGATGGTTGGAGAAGTGTTGGGGCTGATGAAAGAACTTGCAGCAGACGGCATGACGATGGTGGTGGTAACTCATGAGATGGGATTTGCCAGGGAGGTGGCGACAAGAGTGCTGTTTATCGACGAAGGCGTGATCTGTGAAGAAAACTCGCCTCAGGAATTTTTTGAACATCCAAAAAACCAGCGATTACAGGACTTTTTATCAAAAGTATTGTAGGAATTGTTAGATAAGGGCGCAGATGGAGAGATCCATGGCGCTCTTTATGTGCTCTCGGAGTCACTCTGTGCCTGATTTTGTGAGAAGACTTTTTGTCAAATTATAAGTTGACGAAAATTGGTCGCAAAAATAGGATTCAGGGAGAAGCCGAGAGTACATCTTTTAGAAGGGAGGGAGAATATGTCATTTGCACATCTTCACGTCCATACGGAGTACAGTCTTTTGGATGGTTCCAATAAAATCAAAGAATATGTTGCAAGAGTGAAAGAACTTGGCATGAATGCGGCGGCAATCACGGATCATGGGGTAATGTATGGCGTGATTGATTTCTATCGGGCGGCAAGGGAAGCAGGGATTAATCCCATTCTGGGCTGTGAAGTGTATGTGTCGCCTGGCTCTCGGTTTGACAGGGAGAAGGTTGAAGGAGAAGATCGGTATTTCCATTTGATTTTGCTGGCGGAAAATAATACAGGATATCAGAATCTGATGAAGATTGTCTCCAGGGGGTTTACGGAAGGGTACTATTACCGCCCCAGGGTGGATCGGGAGATATTGGAAACTTATCATGAAGGGTTGATTGTGCTGAGCGCCTGTCTTGCTGGGGAGGTTCAAAAGCTTTTGTTGCGAGGATTTTATGAGGAGGCGAAGGAAGCCGCGCTGTGGTATGACAGAACCTTTGGACATGGGAATTATTTTCTGGAGTTACAAGATCATGGATTGCCAGAACAGCAGCAGGTAAACCAACAGCTCATGCGGCTCTCTCAAGATACAGGAATTGAACTTGTGGCCACCAATGATGTGCATTATACTTATGAGACAGACGTGGATTCTCATGATATTCTATTATGCATTCAAACTGGAAAAAAGTTGTCTGATGAAAATAGGATGCGCTATGAAGGTGGACAGTATTTTGTCAAAAGTGAGGAGCAGATGCGGGCATTGTTTCCCTATGCGCTACAGGCTTTGGAAAACACGCAAAAGATTGCAGACCGTTGTAAGGTTGAGATTGAATTTGGTGTAACCAAACTTCCCAAATATGATGTACCAGAGGGTTATACTTCCTGGGAATACTTAAACCAACTCTGTCATCAGGGCCTGAAGCGGCGTTATCCTTCCAGTGATGGAACTGTGACCATCCCAGGCCAGGAAAAACCGATGCAATTTGAGGATTTGAAGGGACAACTTCAGTATGAATTGGACATCATCAGACAGATGGGATATGTGGACTATTTTCTGATTGTTTGGGATTTTATTCATTTTGCAAGGGAGAACGGCATCTCTGTTGGCCCAGGAAGGGGAAGTGCAGCGGGAAGTCTGGTGTCTTATACCCTGGAAATTACCAATATTGATCCGCTCCGTTATCATCTGATTTTTGAGCGATTTTTGAATCCAGAGCGTGTAACGATGCCAGATATTGATATTGATTTCTGTGTGGAGCGCAGGCAGGAGGTCATTGACTATGTAAGTGAAAAATATGGCAAGGACCGTGTGGTTCAGATTGTCACTTTTGGTACGATGGCGGCTAGAGGTGTGATCCGTGACGTGGGGCGTGTGATGGATTTGCCCTATGCTTTTGTGGATAATATTGCAAAGCAAATTCCAATGGAGCTAGGGATCACCATAGACAAAGCGCTGAAGATGAATCCAGAGTTAAAGACCCTGTATGAAAAGGATGAGAGCGTACAGAAATTGATTGACATGTCAAGACGTTTGGAAGGATTGCCAAGACATACCTCCATGCATGCAGCAGGAGTGGTCATCAGCTCAAAGGCCGTGGATGAATTTGTGCCGCTCTCCAGAGGAAGCGATGGTGCAATCACAACCCAGTTTACAATGACAACTCTGGAGGAACTTGGGCTTCTGAAAATGGATTTTCTGGGACTTCGAAATCTGACGGTCATTCAAAATGCGGTAACTCTGATTCACAGTACACAAAAAGAGCAAAATCCTGGGATAGAGGAATCAAAGCTCTTAGACATCGATCAGATAGATTTTGACGATAAAGATGTGCTTACATCCTTGGGAACTGGAAAGACGGATGGGGTGTTTCAGCTAGAAAGCGCAGGGATGAAGAACTTTATGAAGGAGCTAAAGCCCCAAAGTCTGGAGGATATTATTGCAGGAATTTCCCTGTATCGTCCCGGCCCCATGGATTTTATTCCGGCCTACATTCGAGGGAAAAACAATCCTAGATATATCACGTATGATTGTCCCCAGTTGGAGCCGATTTTAGAGGCTACCTATGGTTGTATTGTGTACCAAGAGCAGGTCATGCAGATTGTGCGGGATCTTGCGGGATATACGCTTGGAAGAAGCGATCTTGTGCGACGTGCCATGTCCAAGAAAAAAGCCTCTGTGATGGAACAGGAACGGAAAAATTTTGTGTATGGGAATGAGGAGGAGAACGTTCCTGGCTGTATCAGCAATGGCATCAGTGAACAGGTGGCAAACAAAATTTTTGACGAGATGACAGATTTTGCAAAGTATGCATTTAACAAGTCCCATGCAGCAGCTTATGCGGTGGTAGCTTACCAGACTGCTTATCTGAAATATCATTATCCAGTGGAATATATGGCGGCGCTGATGAGTTCTGTGATGGGCCATGTTGGAAAGATCTCAGAATATATTTTTAGCTGCCGTCAGATGGGAATACAGGTACTTCCGCCAAGTGTCAATGAGGGAGAGAGTACATTTTCGGTATCTGGAAATGCAATTCGTTATGGATTGTCAGCGATCAAAAGTGTAAGCCATACTTTTATTGAGAAGCTTTGCCAGGAGCGACAGGAGCGAGGGAACTTTACCAGCCTGAAGGATTTTCTCACCAGAATGGCAGAGCGTGAGATCAATCGAAGGGTGGTGGAAAATCTGATTAAGGCAGGGGCTTTGGATCATCTTGGAGCTACCAGAAAGCAAGCTATGATGGTGTATGCTGGAATGATGGATAGTATCGCGCAGGATAAGAAGAATACTATGGCAGGGCAGATGACGCTGTTTGATTTAGTAGGGGAGGAGGAAAAGGCGGAATTTGAAGTGAAATTACCCGATGTAGGGGAGTTTTCGAAGGAAGTGTATCTGGGGTTTGAAAAGGAAGTGTTGGGCGTGTATATCAGCGGCCATCCCCTGGAAGAATACGAAGGGAAATGGCGGAAAAATATTACCAGGCTTACCACGGATTTCCAACTTGAGGAGGAGAGCGGACAGACCAGAGTCAGGGAAGCAGAGTCTGCAATGGTCGGTGGCATGATTGTGGATAAGACAATTAAATATACAAGACAGAATCAGACCATGGCCTTTATCACCCTGGAAGATCTGGTGGGGACGTTGGAAATTATTATTTTTCCGAAAAGTTATGAAAAGAACAATCATTTGTTGAATGTGGATGAAAAAGTATTTGTTCGGGGCAGGGTGGTCACCGAGGACGAAAAGAATGCAAAGCTTGTCTGTGAGAAAATGTATTCTTTTGAGGATGCCAGGCAAGAGTTGTGGTTGCAGTTTCAGGCCAGAGAAGATTATCAGCGGCAGGAGGAAGCGCTGTTTGAACTGCTCAGAGACAGCGATGGAAAGGACAGTGTGGTTATCTATATTTCCAGTGAAAAGCAGATGAAACGGCTGCCGCCCAATCGAAATATTGCCATTGTGCCTGAAACTATACAAAAATTGACGAAACTTTTGGGTGAAAATAACGTAAAAGTTGTAGAAAAGAGTATTGAAAATCTTTCCAAAAGAGATTAGAATGTAATAGATTGGACAAAGTGAGAAGTGAAACAGGAGGGTTATTTTATGGCAAATGAGATTCAGACGATCGGCGTGCTCACAAGTGGCGGCGATGCCCCTGGAATGAATGCTGCCATCCGTGCAGTTGTAAGGCAGGCCATTGTACAGGGGAAGAAGGTAAAAGGAATTAAGAGAGGATATGCAGGGTTGCTCCAGGAAGAGATTGTGGAAATGAGGGCAAGTGATGTGTCAGATACAATCCAGCGGGGCGGTACGATTTTGCAGACAGCAAGATGCAAAGAGTTTACTACGCTGGAAGGACAACAATTAGGCGCAGAGATCTGTAGAAAACATGGAATTGACGGCGTGATTGTTATCGGCGGCGACGGCTCTTTTAAAGGCGCGCAGAAGCTGGCAGCCCTGGGTATCAATACGGTAGGTGTTCCAGGAACTATTGATTTGGATATTGCCTGTACAGAGTATACCATCGGATTTGATACAGCGGTGAACACTGCTATGGAGGCGATTGATAAGGTCCGTGATACTTCAACCTCCCATGAGCGTTGCTCCATTATTGAAGTAATGGGACGTGGAGCAGGTTACATTGCCCTGTGGTGCGGAATTGCCAACGGTGCGGAGGATATTCTGCTGCCGGAAAAATATGACTACGACGAGCAGGCGCTAGTAAACAATATCATTGCCAATCGGAAGAAAGGGAAGAAGCATCATATCATCATCAATGCAGAGGGTATCGGACATTCTGCAAGTATGGCAAAGCGGATTGAATCTGCCACAGGTGTAGAGACCAGAGCGACGATTTTGGGCCATATGCAGCGTGGCGGAAGCCCAACTTGTAAGGACCGTGTCTATGCATCCACCATGGGAGCTTATGCGGTAGATCTTCTCTGTCAGGGCAAATCGAACCGTGTGGTTGGTTACCGCAACGGAGAATATGTGGATTTTGATATTGATGAAGCTCTTGCAATGCAGAAGCAGATTTCGGAATATCAATTTAAGATATGTAAGAATTTGAGTCTGTAAGGAGTTGCAAGCATATGATTACAAGTTCTTCCAATCCACAGATGAAATGGATTGTGCAATTGAATAAAAAGGCAAAAACCCGCTATGAACAGCGGGTTTTTGTGGTGGAAGGAATAAAAATATGCCAAGAAATCCCGTCAGAATGGATTGAGAAAGTATATTTGTCGGAGAGTTTTTGTAAAGATCCAAAAAGAATGGAGCAGTGGCAGGGTTATCCTCATGAGGTGGTGTCAGATCGGGTATTCCAGGCGGTCAGTGATACTAAGACCCCTCAGGGAATTTTGTGTTTGGTAAAAATGCCCAAGTATTCTCTGGAAGATATACTTGGAATGAACCCTCATATCCTGGTTTTGGAGGACATTCAGGATCCAGGAAATCTTGGGACGATGTTGCGTACTGGGGAGGGGGCTGGCATTACAGGTGTGATTATGAGCAAATCTACAGTGGATTTGTTTCACCCCAAGGTGATTCGCTCCACCATGGGTTCCCTGTTTCGGGTGCCATTTTATATTGCTGAGGATTTGTCAGAGACGCTTCGGGAATTGAAGGAAAAAGGAATTTCCCTTTATGCGGCACATTTGGAAGGAAAATTGTTGTATCAGGAGCCAGATTATCGGAAATCATGTGGATTTTTGATCGGGAATGAAGGAAATGGCTTAAGTAAAGAAATTGCAGAATTGGCAGATGCATATATCAGGATTCCTATGGAGGGGAACGTGGAGTCTTTGAATGCAGCAATTGCGGCGGCATTGTTGATGTATGAGACAAACCGGCAACGATTTTGTACTGAGAACAATCGTTAGTCTCGATACCATTGTTCTCAGTACATTCATTGTGGCAGTGAAATATCCATGAGGAAATGTTCTATTCTTCAATAACGTGGATTTCCAGGAAATCAAATTCAATGTCTTCCACAAAGTTGTCCTGAGAAAACCGAGCCTTTGCATGGCGCTTAAATTCTGAGACAGTGGCATCCAGCCAGAGTGGTTTGCTAAGGTCAAAATCATAACAGACCTGTTCTAATGCCTGGAAAATTTTGTGTGTGCGTGTGTCACTGCTGTCGTCGGTGATAACTGTGTCTTTAAGTAGATGATTGTCCTTCCATATTTTAAACCAGATTCGCATAGGAGAGTCCTTTCTTATCAGCAATTTTTAACCTAAGCGGTAACGCTAATTTTGTGCTGAAGTTATTATAGCGTATCGAGTGGTGTGTGTAAAGTTGTATGTGAAATGACCCTTATCTTTCATCATTAGAAAACGGTGTGCAGAAGAAATGAAATCTTTACACAGACTGTCGATTCTGCTATAATGATCACATGAAAATACATTGATAAGTAAGAGATATTTAAGAGAGTGTAAGTCTTAGGATATATCAGAATAGATTTACACTCTTTTTTAGTCATCAGGAGGAGGGTTTTACAAATGGCAAAATATGTTATGGCGCTGGACGCTGGAACTACAAGCAACCGATGTATTCTCTTCAATGAAAAAGGGGAAATGTGCAGCGTAGCGCAAAAAGAGTTTACGCAATATTTTCCGAAGCCAGGTTGGGTGGAACATGACGCAAATGAGATTTGGTCCACGCAGCTTGGGGTTGCTGTGGAGGCTATGCAGAAAATTGGGGCTTCTGCCGAGGACATAGCAGCAATTGGAATTACGAACCAGCGAGAGACTACCATTGTGTGGGACAAAGATACTGGAGAACCTGTGTACAATGCCATTGTGTGGCAGTGTCGCAGAACTTCAGAATACTGCGATCAGTTAAAGGAAAAAGGACTCACCGAGGAATTTCGTCAGAAAACAGGGCTGGTGATTGACGCCTACTTTTCTGGGACCAAGTTGAAATGGATTCTGGATCATGTGGAAGGTGTTCGAGAACGAGCAAAGCGCGGGGAACTTCTCTTCGGTACAGTGGAAACGTGGCTGATCTGGAAGTTGACCAAAGGGGCGGCCCATGTGACAGATTATTCCAATGCTTCCAGGACGATGCTGTTTAATATCAATACGCTAAAATGGGATTTGGAAATTTTGGAAGAATTGGATATTCCGTATGATATGCTTCCCCAGGTGAAGCCCTCAAGCTGTACATATGGGATGGCAGATCCGTCCTTTTTTGGAGGGGAAATTCCAGTGAGCGGGGCGGCAGGGGACCAGCAGGCGGCGCTGTTTGGTCAGACTTGTTTTCAAGCTGGAGAGGCAAAAAACACTTATGGAACAGGGTGCTTTTTGTTGATGAATACTGGAGAGAAACCAGTATTTTCCAAAAACGGTCTGGTAACCACCATTGCCTGGGGGATAGATGGTAATGTAAATTATGCTTTGGAGGGGTCTATTTTTGTGGCGGGAGCTGCGATCCAATGGCTGCGAGATGAAATGCGCCTTATTGACAGTGCAGCAGATTCAGAGTATATGGCAAAGAAGGTCAAAGATACCAATGGTTGCTATGTGGTTCCAGCCTTTACTGGACTTGGAGCGCCTCATTGGGATCAATACGCAAGAGGAACCATTGTGGGATTGACCCGTGGAGTCAATAAATATCATATCATCCGTGCCACGCTAGAATCTTTGGCATATCAGGTCAATGATGTGTTGGAGGCTATGAAAGCAGATGCTGGAATGGAACTCAATTCCTTGAAGGTGGATGGCGGTGCAAGCGCCAATAATTTTCTGATGCAGGTACAATCAGATATTATCGATGCTCCGGTAAACCGTCCAAGTTGCGTAGAGACTACCGCTATGGGAGCGGCATATCTGGCAGGTCTTGCAGTGGGATATTGGGCAAATAAGGAAGAAGTGGTGAAAAACTGGGCAATTGACCAGACTTTCCGTCCCCAGATTTCAGAGGAGGAACGCAAGCAGCGAATCAAAGGATGGGAGAGAGCAGTAAAATATTCTTATGGATGGGCGAAAGAAAGGTAGATACCATGTATGACGTAATAATAATAGGCGCAGGTGTATCAGGCTGTGCTTGTGCGAGAGAACTTTCCAGATACAGGCTTAACATCTGTGTGCTGGAACGAGAGGAGGACGTGTGCTGTGGAACGTCAAAAGCGAACAGCGCCATTGTCCATGCAGGATTTGATGCAAAGAGCGGTTCGCTGATGGCGAAGCTGAATGTGGAGGGAAATCAAAGAATGGAGGAACTTTCCAGAGAACTTGATTTTCCATTTCAGAGAAATGGCTCACTGGTGGTGTGTTTTGAGCCAGATGGGGTGCCAGATCTGGAAGCTTTGTATGAGCGGGGAATCCAAAATGGCGTCAAAGAGTTAAGGATTATAGAACGAGATGAATTGGCTGAGCTTGAGCCCAACATTTCGGATCACGCAATCAAAGCGCTGTATGCGCCTACAGGCGGCATTGTATGTCCTTTTGGCATGAATTTTGCATTTGCAGAGAATGCGGCGGCTAATGGCGTTGAATTTCAATTTGACACAGAGGTCATTGGCTTCGAAAAACAGGAAGCGTGTTGGAAGATAAAGACCAGTCAGGGAGAATTTCTGACCAAGTATGTGGTGAATGCAGCAGGTGTGTATGCCGATGTGCTCCACAATATGGTAAGTCAAGAAAAACTTCAGATTACAGCAAGAAGAGGAAATTACTGCCTGCTGGATCATTCTGCAAAAGGCTTTGTGAACCATACGGTATTTCAGCTACCAGGCAAATATGGGAAAGGGGTGCTAATCACGCCTACCGTACATGGAAATATCCTGATAGGGCCAACAGCGGTAGATATTGAAGATAAGGAAGGGACGAATACCACGCAGGAAGAGCTTGCAGAACTGTTAGAAAAGGCATCGACAACTGTAACAAATCTGCCAGTCCGTCAAATTATCACTTCTTTTGCGGGGTTGCGTGCACATGAGGATGGGCATGAGTTTCGCATCGGACAAGCAAAAGGAGCAGAGGGATTTATTGACTGTGCTGGAATTGAATCGCCTGGATTGACTGCTGCCCCAGCAATCGGGAGCATGGTGGCTGATATCATTCGAAAACTGGCAAATCCGCAGGAGAATCCTGATTTTATTGGAACTAGGAAAGGGATTCTAGATCCGAGAACTTTAGATTACGAAGAGCGGGCCAAGCTGATTCAGAAAAATCCGGCATATGGAGCCATTGTCTGTCGCTGCGAGATGATTACCCAGGGAGAAATTGAGGACGCCATAAATCGCCCTCTAGGGGCGAAATCTTTGGATGGTGTCAAACGTAGGACTAGGGCCGGAATGGGGCGCTGTCAGTCGGGATTTTGTTCACCGAAGACCATGGAGATCTTGGCAGAACAACGAGGTGTAGAAATTGCTGAGATTACCAAGTCTGGTGGAAATTCTAAATTGATTGTTGGGATCAATAAGGATAAAATATAGTTGAGGAAAAGGACATGATAAATTATGATATTGTAATTGTGGGGGGCGGGCCTGCCGGTCTGGCGGCTGCGCTCAGTGCAAAGGAACATGGTGTACAGTCTATTTTGGTGCTGGAACGGGATAAAGAGTTGGGTGGCATTTTAAATCAATGCATCCATAATGGTTTTGGGCTTCACACCTTTCAGGAAGAGCTTACCGGACCAGAATATGCGCAGAGATTTATAGAGAAGTTAAAGGAAGCAAAGATTGCATACAAATTAAACACGATGGTGATGGATATTTCCAGTGATAAGCTGGTGACAGCCATGAACCGTGAGGAAGGCATCCTTAGAATACAGGCTAAGGCAGTGATTCTTGCCATGGGATGTCGGGAGCGTTCCAGAGGAGCGTTAAATATTCCAGGATATCGTCCAGCAGGCGTCTACTCGGCAGGAACGGCACAGCGCCTGGTCAATATGGAGGGGGTTCTTCCAGGACGTGAGGTTGTGATTTTAGGATCGGGAGATATCGGTCTGATTATGGCAAGGAGAATGACTTTGGAAGGCGCAAAGGTGCAAGTGGTGGCAGAGCTGCTCCCCTATTCTGGCGGCTTAAAAAGAAATATTGTCCAGTGTCTGGATGATTTTGGCATACCTCTAAAGTTAAGTCATACAGTGGTGGATATTCAGGGCAAAGATCGTGTGCAAGGGGTCACAATCGCGCAGGTAGATGAAAATAAGAAACCCATTCCTGGTACAGAGGAACATTACACCTGTGACACCCTTCTGTTGTCCTGTGGGTTGATCCCAGAAAATGAGTTATCTCAGGAACTTGGCGTTTTGATGAATCCTGTGACCAATGGGCCACAGGTAGATGAGAGTCTGGAAACGAGTGTGGAAGGGGTGTTTGCCTGTGGAAATGTGCTCCATGTCCATGATTTGGTAGACTTTGTGTCAAAGGAGGCCCAGGCAGCAGGCAAACATGCGGCGCTCTATGTAAGAGATGGTGCAGAGCGTCACAGCGATCAAAAGATTCCAATTCTGGCAGAGAACGGCGTGCGCTATACCGTTCCTTGTGCAATTCACCCAGAACGGATGGAGGAAACGCAGACAGTGCGGTTTCGGGTGGGGGATGTGTATAAGAATTGTTCGATTGCTGTCTATCTGGATCAGACTTGTATCAGCCGCAAGAAACGCCCAGTGGCAGTACCAGGAGAGATGGAAGAGGTCGTGTTAAAAAAGAAGGACTTGCAGGCAGTGCCGGGACTTTCTCGGATTACTGTGAAAATCGAGGAGGACTGAAAAGGTGGAAACAAAGGATTTAACTTGTATCGGCTGTCCGATGGGGTGTTCTCTTAAGGTAGAAATAAATCAGGGAGAGCCAGTGAATATCACAGGAAATACTTGCAAAAGAGGGGAGGATTACGCCAGAAAAGAAGTCACCAATCCTACGAGAATTGTCACAAGTACAGTGATAGTGGAAGGGGAAAGCCAAAGTGTGGTATCGGTAAAGACGAGGGAGGATATTCCCAAAGGGAAGATATTTGACGTTATGAGGGCTTTGAAGGGCGTAAAAATACAGGCTCCAGTACATGTGGGAGATGTGGTAGTCTCAAATGTGGCTGGCACTGGTGTGGATATCGTTGCTACAAGAGAAATAATCTAACATATATCGTTACAGGAATCACAGAAATCCCTCTACAGCATAGGATAATGTAGAGGGATTTTCGCGTTTGAAAACAGCAGTCCCAAATGCAACATATACTTTGTACATAAATTGGGAGGAATGCCATGCGTCTGTGTGAATTGAGAGAGAAAGAGGTCATCAACGTCTGTAACTGCAAATGTCTGGGGTTTGTGGTGGACATTGATATTGATGTGTGTACCGGGATGGTGCTTGCGCTGATTATTCCGAGCTGTGGGAAAGTGTGGGGACTTTTTGGAAAAGGAAATGAGCTTGTAATTCCATGGAAGCAGGTGGTACGGATAGGGCCAGATATTATTCTGGTAGAAATTCCAGAGCCAGACAGAAAATAAAATTTTGAATAATCAACATGAAGGATTCTATATCCAAAACAGAACATAAGATTTCGAATAGCGAACACGAAGGATTCTATATCCAAAACAGAACATAAGATTTCGAATAGCGAA
>CAJTVT010000006.1:0-24708 GCA_910580015.1 uncultured Lachnospiraceae bacterium | reverse complement strand
AGCGAACACGAAGGATTCTATATCCAAAACAGAACATAAGATTTCGAATAGCGAATATGAAGGATTCTATATCCAAAACAGAACATAAGATTTCGAATAGCGAATATGAAGGATTCTATATCCAAAACAGAACATAAGATTTCGAATAGCGAACACGAGGGATTCTATATCTGAAAATAAGCGTATTTCTATAAAAATAAATGAAAAACAATTACAAATTGAGAAAGATGTTCTATTTGACAAGGAAAAAAAAGCAAGATATACTGAGAGTAGATTTCTGTACCAAGGAGGAAGTTCTATGAAATGTCCATTTTGCAGCAGTGAAAACACCAGAGTCATTGATTCCAGGCCGGCAGATGATAACAATTCTATCCGCAGAAGGCGTCTGTGCGACGACTGTGGGAAGCGTTTTACCACTTATGAGAGAGTGGAGACGATTCCGCTGATTGTCATTAAGAAGGATGAGAACAGAGAGCAGTATGACCGGTTAAAACTTCAGGGAGGCATTCTACGCGCTTGCCACAAGCGTCCGGTGTCCGTGGCACAGATTGACCAGTTGGTGGATAAAGTGGAAGCTGAGATTTTTAATAAAGAGGAACGGGAAATTTTAAGCTCCAGAATTGGAGAGATTGTGATGAATCATCTTCAGGAGTTGGATCCCGTGGCCTATGTCCGTTTTGCATCTGTTTACCGGGAATTTAAGGATGTAAACACCTTTATGGATGAATTGAAGAAAATGCTGGATCAAGAATCATGAAAGAATCATGGATAAAAATGATTGATGAAAAAATGATTGATGAAAGAAATGATTGATGAAAGAAATGATTGATAAAAATGATTGATGAAAGAATCATAAATGAAAGAATTATGAATGAAAGAATCATGGATAAGAAAATCATTGAAGAAAAAATCATGAATAAAAGAATCATGGATGAGAAAATCATTGAATAAAAAAATTATAGATGAAAAAAATCATTGACAACAAATCTTTTATGAAATTATGAAAAAGTTGGATGCTCAGGAGAATAAAAATGCTGGAAAAACTTTATCCGAATGAATACCTGGATTCTGCATATCAAATAGAATATGAACGATTATACCAGGAGGGATACCGAGGGATTATTTTTGATGTAGATAATACCTTGGTTCCCCATGGAGCGCCAGCGGATCAGCGCGCGAAAAAGCTGTTTGATGATCTGAAAAAAATAGGTTATCAGTGCTGCCTATTGTCCAATAACAAGGAACCTCGTGTAAAAATGTTTAATGACGAGGTGCAGGTGCAGTATATATTTAAGGCAGGGAAACCCAAGAAATCAGGTTACGAGCGTGCCATGGAACTGATGGGAACCTGTCGAGAAAATACGCTGTTTGTAGGGGATCAGATTTTTACCGATGTATATGGGGCCAACTGTGCTGGGATTCGGACCATACTGACGAAGCCGATCCATCCCAAGGAGGAGATTCAGATTGTACTAAAACGTTATCTGGAACGAATTGTTCTGTTTTTTTATCGAAGGAGAAATAAAAAGAATAAGAGTTAATACAAAGGAGAAAACTATGAAAAACTGTCCAAATTGTAATGAGCTTATTGGAGATAGTGTAGAAATTTGTTTTAATTGCAGATATAATTTTCGGCTGCATCGGGTGGAAAGCCAGGAAGAAAGAGAACAGTATAAAGTAAATGTGCAAAAAGAAGAAGAGCAACGTAAGAGGCAGCTTGAGAAAGTCGAAGCTGAAAAACAGCAGATGCTATTAAGAAATCCCCTGTATGAATATTGCACAGAATATCTTTTTGATGGAGATAATGGAGTGTTGGCAAAACATGAATTGGATGACACTTTAGAGAAATATGCAAGAGATGGCTGGAGGCTGCACTCAATCGTATTGAACGAGGCTGGAAAAAACAGCTCCTCTGTCAGCAATGGCCTGGTGTCTATGGGCGTAAATGCGACTATGGACGTTACCATACTTGTATTTGAGCGATGTATCAAGCCAGCAGAGTTTTAAGAAATCTGCGAATGAAGGGAGAAAAGATGAAAATAGCAATCGGAAATGACCACACAGCGGTAGATTTGAAAATGGAAGTGATGGAGTATGTAAAAAGCCTGGGACATGAGGTCGTAAACCTTGGCACAGACAGCACAGAGAGCTGCCATTATCCAGTATATGGAGAAAAAGTGGGACGAGCTGTGGCTAGTGGAGAGGCAGACTGCGGTATTCTTATCTGTGGCACAGGGGTTGGTATTTCATTGGCAGCCAATAAAATCAAAGGAATACGTTGCGGTGTTTGTTCCGAGCCCACCACGGCCCATCTGATCAAAGAACATAACAATGCAAATATCATTGCCCTTGGTGCAAGAATTGTAGGAAATGAACAAGCAAAGGACATCGTAAAGGCGTATCTGGAAGCAGAATTTATGGGTGGCAGGCATCAAATTCGCGTGGACATGATCCGTGAGATTGAAGAAAAAGGTTGAAATTTCTTCCATTATAGTATAGAATAAGTTAAAGTATGTGGGCAAAGTGTGCCCAGACATCGTTTAAGGAGGAAATTTGAATGATTTCAGCAGGAGATTTTAGAAATGGTATTACCATTGAACTGTATAATAATATCTACCAAATTATTGAATTTCAGCATGTGAAACCAGGAAAAGGAGCAGCTTTTGTCCGGACAAAATTAAAAAATATCAAGAGTGGCGGTGTTGTGGAGAAGACATTCCGTCCTACAGAAAAATGTCCCCAGGCTCGTATTGATAGAGCGGACATGCAGTATCTGTATTCCGACGGCGATTTGTTTCATTTTATGGATGTTGAGACATATGAGCAGATTGCACTGGACGCAGACGCGATCGGTGATGCACTTAAATTTGTCAAGGAAAATGAGATGGTCAAAATGTGCTCCCATAACGGAAGCGTATTTGCAGTAGAGCCGCCTCTGTTTGTAGAACTGAAGATTACGGAAACAGAACCTGGATTTAAGGGAGATACCGCAACTGGGGCGACGAAGCCGGCAGTGGTGGAGACAGGCGCAACCGTATATGTTCCACTGTTTGTAGAGCAGGAGGACGTGATTAAGATTGATACTAGAACAGGCGAGTATTTGTCAAGGGTATAGAATATCGTTTATATTGATTTATTGAGAATGGATCAAAAGACCGCTCCTGGTAAACAGGAACGGTCTTTTCTTATATTTCATTTCTTTTTTTCATAAATTACTCTCTCCTTTATCGTTGTGTATATCTTGGATGATATTATTATAATGCAGTTGATATGATCTCAATTGGAATACTGTATAGGATTTTTGTATTTCTTTTCTGTGAAATGTATAAAATGCACGATCTTGAACAATGGAGTATCAGAGATAAGATGGGTGGTGTGTACTGTGTAACGATTCATCAGACCGTACATGAGATTTTCCATAAGTGAATCAATAAAAATGATTGGCATTGTGCGAAAAAAAATTTTGTGTTGCACATTATTTTTTCCGTTTTTCACAAAATTTGTGGGACCCACTTGACACTTTCAGTTCTATAACATAAAATATAGCCATAACATATAGTTCACAATGTAAACTATATGGATTGTGTAAAATAATGTGAACGTATTTTTCCGGCACATGCCAGAAGATAGAAAAAAGGAAGAATTGTAGAAATGTATTTTTTTTGGCACAAACTGGAAGATAGAAAAAAGGAAGATTTATGGAAACGTATTTTTCCGGCACATGCCAGAAGATAGAAAAATAATGGAAGAGAAGAAATATGGAAGAATTTAACTGGATGGAAATGATGGAAAAAATGCAGGAAATACGGCTTTTCTCAAGCCTTCATATAAGAGGAAAAAGACATGGTGCCACCTCTCCTCAGGAAGTGGATATCTTGTCACGTATGATGTTGTCTGAGGAGCCATTGACTCCTCTGGGGTTGACGGCTATTACAGGTTTGAGTAAATCTGCGGTGAGTCGTTTGATAGAAAGTCTGGAACAAAAACAATTTCTTGTGAAGGAGTACAGCAAGGAAGACAAACGGAGTTATACACTTCATATTACAGGAAAGGGAGATCAGGAGCTGCAACAGGCCTATCAACATTACTTGCAGCCGATCTATAAGCTGCGCAGAACACTTGGAGAGGAACGGTTTCAGTCTTTACTTGCACAGATAAAAGAAGCAAATCAGATGTTACAGAATAAGGAGGGAATCAAATGACGTTTTATCAAGAACTTCAACTGAATCAGGCAGGATCAAAATCTTATATTGCAAGTTTTAAAGATCCAAAAGAAAAATGGAGGCATATAGGGATTTATCTATTCAAGATTTTTTTAAACATTGCTTTTTGCACAGCATTTATTGCATTGTACAGTGTGGTATTTGGCAAGGAAAACAGCACTGTGGGGCTTGCAGTTCTTCTGTGTATTATGGTGTTTCGAAATGCTGATTTTGGAATACGTGTTTCCCATGGTACGCTTAATATTTTTATTGTATTTGCAATTTTGGCAATTGGGCCAAAGCTGTCCAATCTCCTCCCAGCAGGCTGGGCTTTTTGTACCAATGTCCTTTGTATTATGCTTTTGATGGTGCTTGGGTGTCACAATGTAATTATGTCGAATCAATCTACGTTGATACTTGCGTACCTTTTGTTTCAAGGATATGACGTCAGCGGTCAGGGGTACGAAAAACGTCTGGCAGGACTCTTTGTGGGTGCCCTTCTGACAGCAGGTGTTTTCTATCGAAATCATAGGAAAAAAATATATAAACGTACATTTAAAAATCTTTTTCAGGAGTTCGATCTCACCTCTGCCCGCACCCAATGGCAGCTTCGCTTTACCTTTACAATTTCAAGTATACTGTTGATTGCCACCCTTTTGCACATTCCAAAGCCAATGTGGATTGGCATTGCGGCAATGTCTGTATGTATGCCGTTTCGAAATGATATGTCAGAACGTGTCAAATTTCGTGGGCCTGGGAATTTGCTTGGAGGTGTTTTATTCTTAGCAGCTTATTTCCTTTTGCCAGAAGGCGTTCTGTCCTATCTGGGGATCCTGGGAGGTATTGGAACTGGATTATCTGCAAGCTATGGATGGCAGACAGTTTTCAATGCTTTTAGTTCTCTTGCAGTTGCAACGCCTGTATTTGGTTTGACGTCTGCTATTTTGCTTAGAGTTTTCAACAATGTGTTTGGTTCCGTGTATACATGGCTTTTTGAACGGATATTTGAACCATTCCTGTCCATGTTGATTCATCTGGTGGATTCTGTGAATCATAGATGGCAGGCAGTGTGAGTCAAATTAAAAAATTAATTATGTCAAATTTTCGAGCGTGTTTATAAATGCTTTTTTAGAGGGATTTCCCAATTTTTTGAAGAAAGCATTTTTAAAACACGCTTTGATTAATTTTAAGTTTTTTTTAAGAAATTCCTTGAGTTTTATTTTTGAAATCCCTATTATAATGGCAGAGTAACAAACAGAAAGAGTAAGGAGCAGACAAAAATGGAACAACAGACAATTCTAGTAGTGGATGACAACAAGGAAATCGTGTTTTCTCTGGGAAAGCTGCTGGAGTACGAAGGATATCGAGTGTTAAAGGCATATGATGGGATTGAGGCACTGGAAGTTTTGCGTGACAGCCAGGTAGATTTGATTCTGCTTGATGTGATGATGCCAAGGCTCAATGGGCTGTCGGCTCTAATGAAAATTCGGGAAAATAATCAAATTCCAGTGATTATTCTGTCCGCAAAGACCCAGGAGAGCGATAAAGTGTCGGGACTTGTGATGGGGGCAGATGATTATGTGGAAAAGCCTTATAATCCTGCCGAGCTTACAGCTAGGGTGGCTGCACAGCTTCGGCGTTACCATACTTGGGGTGGCATTGCGCCTAGGGCGGAAGCGCAGCAGATTGTGAATGGCGGAGTGGTGCTGGATAAGCAGACCAAGATCGCGATTGTGGACGGGGCGGAGGTAAAGCTAACAGCCACAGAATACAAGATATTAGAGCTTTTGATGGAGCATCCTGGACAAGTGTTTTCTGCGGAAAAGATATATGAACGGGTCTGGAAAGAACTTGCTACTGGTGCAGTGGAAAATACGGTGATGGTACATATTCGCCATATCCGAGAAAAACTGGAGATTGATCCGAAAAATCCAAAATATGTAAAGGTGGTGTGGGGCATTGGATACAAAATGGAAAAGTATTGAAATGCGTAAAATGATAAAGGAATATATTTTGAAAATATTAAAACGTCAGGAAGTTTATCTAATACCAGGAATTGGATGTAGCGTGATAGCTATGATGTTGTTTGCAGATATTTATACTGGGCGATATTATCCTACGATACAGACGATTCAGTTGGGAGTTTTTTTGAATGTGTTTCTGGGCATTGGACTTTGGGGGATTACAAGTTTTCTGATGTCTTTTCAGAGTCGTGTATGGAAACCTAGTCATGACAAGTTTTATCAGGAGTGGAAGAATAAATTAAAAAAACAACAATGGATTCTCTGCCAAGTTGGAGCGATAGCGTTAGCGGCATCGCTTGCGCGTTTTAAGTATATCTATGATCATGGATGGAAATATGCCAATTACAGTACCGGATATGTTCTGATTATCACCGTAGTTTTGCAGTGGATCGTCTGTGAAAAGGTGGTGTTGTCGTATATGAAAAGGAAACTGGAAGAGTATATGGAGGCGCTGGAACAGATTAATAAGAAGAATCTGGAAGCTGCGCTGCGGAGCGAACAGATGAAGGTGGATCTGATCTCCAATGTGTCTCATGATCTAAAGACTCCTTTAACATCCATGGTGGGGTATATTGAATTGATAAAAAAAGAAGAACTTACAGATGTGGTCAGTGATTATGTTGAGGTACTCTCGCGAAAGGCTCTAAAACTAAAAGAGATGATCGACAGCCTTTTTGACTTGGCGAAGACCAGCAGCGGAAATGTGGAGCTCAAGATAGAACCTTTGGAGATGAATTGTCTGATTGAGCAAGTCCAGGCGGATATGGAAGATCGGATCAAAGAGAGTGGCAGGGAATTGGTGGTATCTCTGGCAAAAGATGACACTGGATTTACGGCAGACAGCAGTTATATGTATCGTATCTGTCAGAATTTGTTGGAGAATGCACTAAAATATTCCCAGGAGCACACTCGGATTTTTTTAAAAACCACAGTGATGCCAGTCCAGGAGACACAGCAGAAAATCCGCTTTGAGATCACCAATACCGCAGGCTATCACATGGAATTTAGCAAGGAACAGATTGTGGAGCGGTTTGTGAGAGGGGATGAGTCCAGAAGCACAGATGGAAATGGATTGGGGCTTGCCATTGTCAATACTTATACGGCGGCGCTGGGTGGAACTTTTGACGTAAATATCGACTGCGATCAGTTTAAAGCAGCCGTGGAATTTTTGAAATAATGCTTTGCATATGGTGAAAAATGTGTTATACTATGCTCGGCGCTTCCAGTGAGGTAAGCAATTTGACGCTTTTTTGTACTGCATTTTGCAGACGGATGGGAAGCCCGTAATCAGAAGGAGAAAGGATGTACGATTATGAAACATGTAAAGACATTAAATACAAAAAGACTGCAGAACACAGTGAAAAAAGGCGGTTGTGGGGAATGCCAGACCTCCTGCCAGTCTGCATGCAAGACAAGTTGCACGGTAGGCAATCAGAGCTGTGAGAACAAATAAGTTCCGAAAAATAAGCATACCTTATGACATATGGACCGTTCGCTAGAAACGAGCGGTCATTTGTGCGTTAAGTTGGCGAGAATATGAAAACCGTATCAGAAATTTGTAATACATGCCTTCAGGGAGGGCAAATGTAAATTTACAGAAGTGGAAAGAGAGGAATTGGAGTGGTTCACCAGTATAAGAATAATGGCTACAACATTGTTTTAGACGTAAACAGTGGGGCGGTGCATGTGGTGGATGATATTGCCTATGATGTAATTTCCCTGTTTGAGACAAAGACAAAAGAAGAAATTATAGAAGCGTTCCAGGGTACATATCCAGAGGAAGAAATTGCGGAATGTTATACAGAACTTCAAAATCTTCAGACGGAAGGGACGCTGTTTACCAGAGACACCTATGAGGGTTATATGGAGCAGTTTTGGGACAGGCCCACAGTGGTGAAAGCATTATGCCTGCATATCGCTCACGATTGTAACCTTGCTTGTCGTTATTGTTTTGCGGAGGAAGGAGAATATCACGGCAGAAGGGCATTGATGTCTTTTGAAGTGGGAAAGGCGGCTTTGGATTTTCTGATCGCCAATTCCGGAAATCGCCGGAATCTGGAAGTAGATTTTTTTGGCGGCGAGCCTTTGATGAATTTTGAAGTGGTAAAACAATTGGTGGCATATGGAAGAGAACAAGAGAAGATTCACAATAAGAATTTTCGGTTTACCCTCACCACCAATGGTGTGCTGCTGGATGAGGATGTTATGGAATTTGCCAATCGGGAAATGGCAAATGTGGTCTTAAGTATTGATGGTAGAAAAGAGGTGCATGATAAAATGCGCCCGTTCCGCAAAGGCGCAGGCAGTTATGATCTTATTGTGCCAAAGTTTCAAAAGCTTGCAGAAAGCAGGAACCAGGAAAGATATTATGTGAGGGGAACCTTCACTCATCATAATCTGGATTTTGCGCAGGATGTTTTGCATCTTGCAGATCTGGGATTTCAACAGATCTCTGTGGAACCAGTGGTAGCACCGCCAGAGGAAGACTATGCGCTGCGCGAGGAGGATCTTTCTCAATTATTTGAGGAGTATGACATGCTTGCAGCTCAGATGGTAAAGCGCACCAAGGAAGGGAAAGGTTTTAATTTCTTTCATTTTATGATTGATTTGGAGGGTGGACCCTGTGTGGCAAAACGACTGTCGGGCTGCGGTTCTGGGACAGAATATCTTGCAGTGACGCCCTGGGGAGATTTTTACCCCTGCCATCAGTTTGTGGGAAATGAAGAATTTCTTATGGGAAATGTTACAGAGGGCATAAAAAATACAGAGTTGCAGCGAGAATTTAAGCAATGTAATGTGTATGCAAAAGAAAAATGCAGGAATTGTTTTGCAAAATTTTATTGTAGTGGCGGCTGTGCAGCCAATTCTTATCATTTTCATGGAAGTATTACAGATGCCTATGACATCGGATGTGAACTACAGAAGAAACGGATTGAATGTGCCATTATGATCAAAGCGGCGCTGGCGGAGGAAGCGTGAGGCTGCATTTCGTCTGTAGACAACGGCAAGGAGCATAAATGTTAAAAATCCGGGGACAGTTTTGAAAAAGGGCTGTATGTTCCGGTAAGATAAAAGACAAGAGAGGATAAAAATCATGAAGAAAAGCAAAGCTTTGGGGATTTTGGTTCTGATTTTGGCGATTATGGCAGGGATGTCCTGGTATGCTGGAACCATTATCTCAACGGTTGGTGTAGGAGAGAACCGTAACATTAAGCTGGGACTTGACCTTGCAGGCGGTGTCAGCATCACCTACGGAGCGGTGGAGGACAATCCATCAGAGGAAGACATGAAAGATACCATCTACAAGCTGCAAAAGCGTGTGGAAAACTACAGCACTGAGGCAAGTGTGTATCAGGAAGGTGGAGACCGAATTAATATTGAGATTCCTGGTGTTTCTGATGCAAATGCAATTCTGGAAGAGCTGGGTAAGCCTGGTTCCATGGAATTCCAGAACGAAGCTGGAGAGACTCTGGTAAGTGGTACAGATATCCAGAATGCTCAGGCAGCAACTTACAAGAATGAAGTGACTGGCAATACAGAGTATATTGTGGAGCTTGTTTTAACAGACGAAGGTGCAGTGAAATTTGAGGAAGCCACTGCGGCAAATGTTGGAAAAACAATGCCAATCGTTTATGATGGAGAGACCATTAGCGCACCACAAGTAAAAGCAGCGATCAGTGGAGGACGGGCACAGATCGATGGAATGGAAAGCTTTGAGGCAGCAGAGAATTTGGCTTCCACCATCCGTATCGGTTCTTTGAGCCTGGAACTGGAAGAGCTGAATTCCAAGGTAGTAGGAGCGCAGCTTGGCGAGGAGGCTATCTCCACCAGTTTAAAAGCGGCGGTAATTGGACTGGTTTTGGTAATGATTTTTATGATCATTGTTTACTTGCTGCCAGGATTTACTGCAAGTTTGGCATTGATTTTATATTCCGCATTGACCGTATATGCTCTTTGGATTTTTGATATTACCCTGACTTTACCTGGTATTGCTGGTATTATCTTATCTATCGGTATGGCGGTGGATGCAAATGTCATTATTTTTGCACGTATCCGTGAGGAAATTGCAGCTGGAAAGACAGTAAATTCAGCGATCAAGCTTGGATATGAAAAGGCATTATCTGCGATTGTGGATGGTAATATCACCACATTGATCGCAGCAGTCGTATTGGGAATGCGTGGTTCTGGCCCAGTAAAAGGATTTGCTTATACTCTGGGAATTGGTATCGTATTGTCCATGTTTACCGCTTTGGTAGTGACTCGCTGGCTGATGAAATGTTTCTATGCTCTGGGGCTTCAGAATGCAAAATTCTATGGCGCTGCAAAACAGTTAAACACCATTGGATTTCTTAAGAAAAAGGTTATTTTCTTTGCAATTTCTGTGATTGCGATTGTGGCAGGATTTGTGGGAATGGGAATCAATGGCGCTAATGGCAATATACTCAATTACAGTTTGGATTTTGTGGGCGGTACTTCCACCACGGTAACTTTTAATGAGGATTATTCCATTGCAGAGATTGATGATCAGATTGTTCCAATTATTGAGCAAGTGACTGGAGATCCCAATGTCCAGACCCAGAAAATTGAGGGTAGCAATCAGGTAGTAATCAAGACACGTTCCTTAGAGCTGAGCGAACGTGATGACATGAATCAAGCATTGATAGAACAGTTCGGTGTGGATGAGGGCGGAATTATTGCTGAGAATATCAGTTCCACGATCAGTTCCGAGATGCGCTCCGATGCAGTTTGGGCGGTTGTGATCGCTACCATCTGTATGTTGATCTATATCTGGTTCCGTTTTAAAGATATCCGTTTTGCGGGAAGTGCGGTTCTGGCATTGATTCATGACGTGCTGGTGGTATTGGCCTTCTATGCGATTGCCCGAATTTCTGTGGGAAATACGTTTATTGCATGTATGCTGACGATTGTGGGTTACTCCATCAATGCGACGATTGTTATCTTTGACCGTATCCGTGAAAATCTGGGCGGTGCCAAGAAGAAGGATCCAGAAGCCATTGAGGAGATTGTGAACAGAAGTATTACACAGACTTTGACCCGAAGCATCAACACTTCACTGACCACCTTTGTCATGGTATTTATGTTGTTTATCTTGGGAGTCAGCTCCATCCGTGAGTTTGCCCTTCCTCTGATGGCAGGTATTATCTGTGGTGCTTATTCTTCTGTATGTATCACAGGTGCGCTCTGGTATGTATTTAAAGTGAAATTTGTAAAGAAATAAGAGTAAGATATAGAGTAAAAGTCCCCTTGGCAGCAAATTTGCTGTCAAGGGGTTTTTCATTTGGTGCGCTTGGCGATGCATGTGATGTACCGCTTCTGTAATCAGAACTGTTTTAAAATATTGTGATGGCTCACATCTACCAGGATAATCATTTTGTCACCTTCATAATACCAGATAATGCGGATGTCCATGTTGACGCTGCACTCGAACTGGTCTGTGGTGCCCTGGATCCGCTTGGTGCGCAGAGACGGGTGGGAAGAATTCTGCGCCAGGAGTTCCAGCTTATTTTTTAGCTGTTTCTTTTCCTGGGCAGTCAGCCCCTTAAAATGCTTCTGGAAACGTGGAGTAAAGGTAAATTCGTATGCCATCAGTCTGCCTCCAATTTATCAAACAAAGCGTCTACACTGTCAAAAATGGGCTGCTCCCCAGAGGCAAGTCTTGCTTTTACACCGTTGATTTCCTCTTTTAGCTCATTCAGATATTTTTTTGGGTAGACAGCAACTGGCATAAGGCAGATGGAGCCGTCCTTTTCAAAAATCTCCAGTTTGTCGCCTTCGGACAAGCCAAGTTTTACAATGATTTCCTTTGGAATTGTGATCTGTGCCTTTTGACGAAGTTCAGCAAGCAAAATATCAGCTCCTTTCTGTGTTTGTACTTTTGTTTTGTGGCATATAGGTATTGAGTCTTAAAGTGAGAAATTCTAACTTTCTTACTTATAGTATATCCGCTTTCTCAGGAATATGCAAGAGGATAAAAAATTGACAAATAAAATGTGTTTCTTGTTACAGGAGGACAGCGCAGATGCTAAGCGCTGCCCTCACCTATAAGATAATAGCCCAGCGCTTACTTATAAATCACCACTCGGTCACGTACCTGGATGACGGTGCTACCCTGGGGAATAATATTTTCATCATCCCTCTTGATCAGTGCAATCAAGATATTTTCAGGCAGATTTAATTCTGCAATGGAGCAGTTGCACCAGTTGTGATCCTGAGTGATAAGTATTTCTTTTAACTTGCCGTCATTTTCGCTGCGGTATGCTGGAACACTTAAGATCATGGTATCTCCAGCAAGGATTGTGGTGTTGCCGCGGGGAATCAAAGTGTCATGTTCTCGTTTGACCATCAGGGCTAGGGAACCAGTGGGAAAAGTTACTTCTTCAATTTTCTTATTTTCCCAGTTGTGTCCTTTTGGAATGTACATGCGCATGAGTGTTAGATCCGAATCGTCCTGGTAGTCGTTGAAGGTTTTACGGATATCTGAGCTGTAATCCACCATATCCAGTTTTTTTGCCGCCATTGGCAGCAGTGATCCTTGGATGGCTACAGAGAGTAGGGAAATGAAGAACACAATGTGGAACAAATCATGCTCCAACTGTGTGCCTCCTGCAATTACCATAATGGCAAATACAATGGAGGCTGCCCCACGTAGTCCCGACCATGACACCAGCAAGCATTGTCGGAGGGAGGATCGGAAGGGGAGCAGAATCAGAAATACCGCGGCAGGGCGGGCGATTAAGGTCAAAAACAGCGCAATGAGCAGTGCAGGCAAAAATAATTTTGGCAGCAGGTGCGGGAAGGAGAGAAGGCCAAGCAGAAAGAAAATCAGGATCTGGGCCAGACCTGTAATCCCGTCAAAAAAATGGACCAACGTGATTTTGTTATTGATTGAGCTGTTTCCAAGAAGGATACCAGTAAGATAAACACTGAGATATCCATTTCCACCGATTAAAGTGGGTAATGCGTAGGAGAGCAGTACCAGAGCGATGACGAATACAGTGTCCATGCCCTGGGAGATCAATTCGCCTTTTTTGAGAGCCCAGATGCCAAAGTAGGCGCTGGCTACACCGATGGCAATGCCAAAACCGATCTGCGACAACATCATAATGGGAACAGGGATGCCTTTCTCATCAGAAAACATGGTAAGTGCAATCATGGTGAGCATGTAAGCCATGGGATCGTTGCTTCCGCTCTCAATTTCAAGAAGCGGCGCGGTGGAGTGTTTCAGATTCAGATTTTTCGAACGCAGAATGGAAAATACAGAGGCTGCGTCGGTGGAACTCAAAACGGCGCCAATTAGGAAGCTCTCGGAAAAAGAAAAGTGAAGAATCTGATAACAGAACAGGCAAGTGAGCAGTGCAGTCACCACAACCCCAAGGGTGGATAACAGCACAGATTTTACAGCAACAGGACGTGCAGTCTGCCATTTTGTACCGAATCCGCCGTAAAACATAATGAAAATCAGAGCGATGGTACAGAGTTGTTCTGTGATGAGATAATTGTTAAAAGAGATTTTGAAAAGTCCGTCAGAGCCGAATATCATACCAAGGGCCATGAAGCACAGAAGTGCGGGCATTCCAAATTTGTTGGAAAATCGGTTTGCTATGATACAGGAGAGGATGACGGCACAGCATAAGAGAAGCATAATTGCCATAACGTTACGTCCTTTCTGTATGTATATGAATGGCGTCTATATAGACTTATGATAAACGTTCCTGAATAAAATGTCAAATCATCAGACAGGGCCAGCCGCAGAAGCGATACTGGCCCTGTCTGGTCAATTATGAGATCGGCGCAATGCCTGCTTTACGACACCTTTGGGATCTTTGAACAGTAAAAGAATCAACCAGAGAATCAATCCCAATGCCACAACAGACATTCCAAGAAAGAAATCGTTGAGCATATCTTGTGGCGCCGGCGTAAAATATTCTGACTTAAGTTGTATGTATTCAAAGACAGCATCTACCATCCACATCAGGGAAGCACCCCAGTACATCAGGCTTAAAGTTCCAAGCTTTAGCTGGTTTTTGCCATCCTTGAAATACCACAAAATCGTAGCTGCGATAGCAGCGAAGACAGCCGTCAGTAAGGTCATGATAATTCTCCCGAGTCTGCATGTTGTTCTGAACGTTTTTCAATGATCGCAGAGATTGCGGTCATACCGATCCAGACTCCCGTAATTAATACTGCCATGGCAGTGCCTACTGTGGACATTTCGTGCAGCATTTCTGCTGTATCTGTCGCGTTCTTGGTAGCAGACAAAAATGGGAACCAGGGTGTAAGCTCTCCATGCCAGAGATGCTCGAAGGCAAGCAGGGCAGATCCTCCCCACAGCATGGTATTAAGCCACTTTAACTTGTGAGAGAGGGGAGTTCTTCCATCTTCGGAAGGTGTGTGATTCAGGCTGTCAGAGACAACCATATTTTTCTCTTCTTTTGCCTTGATCACCTTACGTACTAAGGTTGTGACCGCAGCTTCCCCAGCGGGAACTAAAAAACATGCCATAATAAATCCTCCTTTTTGTGGTTTGTATAAATAAAAAATGTTTGAACATTACAAAAAGCATACAATCTCCTTTTCCTTCAGGAAATTCTATGCTTACAGTAGCATATATGGATATAATATTGTAACAATTCAAAATCTATACAAACACTTCTGTGTTTATGCCAGATTCCTATCTGACGCTTTCTTTATTATAATCTTGTGTCTTTCGAATGTCAAGATTGCAGATCATTTAAAATATCCGTTATGATATCATTTATAGAGAGGTTGTGGACGCCAAGTATGATGTTACTACATTGATTGATAGGAATAAGCAGACGTTTTGCAGTGCTTTGCCCCACAGCAGCAGCCATTTTCGGAGTGACTTCTCCAAACATGGAATCTGCAATCACAATTCCAATGGGAGCAATGATAATATCTGCATGCCTGCATCCCACAATCACAGCATTTTCACCAGTGGCCCCATGATCAGCGCCAGCTTTGAGCATGTTGGAGGTTGCAACGGAATTGGTTCCAACCGCAGTGATGGATATAGATGGATATGTTTTTTTGATGGCGGTAATAATTTGTTTTCCAAGTCCACCGCCCTGGGCATCAATCATTAGAACATTCATAAGTATCTCCTTTGAGTTCATTTTTTACAGGGCTGCGTATGGAAAAAAGAAATCCCCGTCGCCCCACAGCGGGGAAACGGGGATCCGAATTCCTGTCTATGCTTCGGTCTTTACACCTGCCCAGTCGTCAAACTTGGACATTACAGCATCATAGGTTCTCTGGGAAATATCTGGAAGCTTGGTGCCCCAGGATTTGGTAGCGGCTTTGAAGCCTTTTTCGAAAGCGGCACGCATTTCTTCTGCTTTCTCAGGATCGTCTCCTACCAGGCCCTTTGCAAATTCAATGATACGGTCGGAGGTTTTTTCCACACCCCAGTAACCGTCTTCTGCAATATCTTTCTGAGCTTGAGCTTTTACCTCTGGACTTACTGTGAAATCGCCTTTTGCAAGGAATTTCCACATATCGTCCGCCTGTCCGATTTTGTTCCCCTGGTTCCCCATCATCTGTTGCACGAGACTTCTAAGCTGTGTGGTTCTGTCCTCGGCATCCTTCTTCAAACGTGCAATGACATCTTCCTTTGCATAAGTCTTTTTGGTAGCGGAAGTAGCAGTGCCTTTCTCGTATACCACACCATCTTTCTTCTTCTCGTCCTCAGCAGCCTTGGAAACAGCAGCGTCATTCTTGTAGCTGTTCTGTTGAATTGCTGAAGTATAAGTAGTGTTGTTTGTATTGTTGATTGCGCTTACACTCATAATTTGCCCCTCCTTGGCGATAAAATATGGTTATCCATAACCGTTTGAATACACTTAGTTGCTACAGTTCTATAGTTTATATCGGAGTGTACCGGAAAAAATTAACACAACATAAGAAAAAATCTTTACAGTGTTGGGAAAGATTGACTTTTTAACCAAAAAATGTTTTACTAATATTAAAAATGTATACAAAATACAGGAGAAATACAATGTTTGAGATGAAATTAAAAGCACGTGCCAAAATTAATCTGGGATTAGATGTACTCAGACGCCGAACAGACGGCTATCATGAAGTTCGTATGATTATGCAGACGCTGGAGCTGTATGACAAGCTTATTATAAAAAAGATAAAAAAGCCACAAATAGAAGTAAAGACCAATCTATTTTATCTGCCAGATAATGAAAATAATCTGGTGTACCAGGCAGCAAAATTGCTGATGGATGAATTTGGACTGGATTCGGGGGTACAGATCAATCTGCAAAAGTTTATTCCAGTGGCTGCTGGAATGGCTGGAGGAAGTTCTGACGCAGCGGCTGTATTGTATGGTATGAATCGAATGTTCCAGTTGAATTTGTCCCAAACGGAATTGATGGAGCGTGGGGTAAAAATTGGAGCAGATGTTCCTTATTGTATTCTGCGCGGTACGGCGCTGGCAGAGGGGATCGGAGAGAAGCTCACACCTCTTTCTCCTATGCCGAACTGCAAAGTGTTGGTTGCCAAGCCTTCTGTCAATGTTTCCACAAAATTTGTCTATGAGAATTTAAAACTGAATGATACCCTGGTGCATCCAGATATTGATGCATTGCTGGACGGTTTAAAAGAGGGAAATTTAAAGAAGATTGTATCGAATATGGGGAATGTGTTGGAGAGTGTTACGATACCATGTTATCCAGTGATTCGACAAATCCAAGAGCAAATGATGGAGTTAGGGGCTATGAATGCTAAGATGAGCGGCAGCGGCCCTACTGTATTTGGGATTTTTGAGGATGAAGTACAGGCGGAAAAAGCCTATCAAATTCTGCGGGAAAGTTCTTTGGCCAAGCAGGTGTACCTGACAGAGATCTATCACAATAGGCCGTGAAGCGGCAAGGGTGTAGGAGGAATGGGATGACAGAACAATTAGAATTGAATATTAATGCATATCTGCCTTTGCGGGATGTGGTGTTTCATACCTTGCGGGAAGCAATCCTGAAAGGGGAATTGAAGCCGGGAGAACGTTTGATGGAACTTCAACTTGCTGCAAAATTGGGAGTGAGCCGTACTCCTGTGCGGGAAGCAATCCGTATGCTGGAACAGGAAGGTCTTGCAGTGACCGTTCCAAGAAAGGGCGCAGAGGTGGCCAGGATGACGGAGAAAGATATGGAGGATGTGTTACAGATCAGACGTGCATTGGATGAGCTTGCTGTAGGACTTGCCTGTGATAATATGACAGAGGACAAGTTGGCAAAGCTTTATGAAGCGCTGGTTTGTTTTGAGGAGAGTACACGGACGGGAGATGTCAAGAGCATTGCCCAGACAGATATGGAATTTCATGAGGTCATTTATCAGGCGGCAGATAATCCTAAGCTGGTCAATTTGCTGAACAATCTTCGGGAGCAGATGTATCGTTATCGAGTGGAATATCTTAAAAATGATGATGTATATCCAGCATTGATTGAGGAACACCAGAAGATTTATGAGGGACTCAAACGCAAGGATAAAGAGACTGTGGTAAAAATTGTGGGCAACCATGTGGTAAATCAGGAGATTATGGTGAAAAATATTATCCATGGACAGGAATAAATAGGAAAATATGGGAAAACATAATAGTAATGAAGAAGGATAAGCGTTTGCTTATCCTTTTTAGCGCTTATTGGGCGGAGAGGAGGACAAAATGGCGATACAGATCACCCCTGATTTACAGGAGAATATCAGAAATTTTGAAGAGTTGTTCTCAGACTGTGAAGATATTAAGAAAAGGAAAATAAAAGTTGGGGAGCATCTTGGACAAGAATGTTACATTGCATATATTGAAGTGTCATTGAGCAGTGTGGACTGGAAAGATTCAGCGGTGGGCAAGTTCTTAGGAAAGCTGCGGACGTTGCCAGAGGAGGAGCTTGCTGGATACGTCAAAAATAATGTAGAAGATATCTCAGATGCGGACCCGTTTGGGACTATAGAAGATGCGGCGCAAGGAATGCTTACAGGAGATGTGCTCTTTTTTCTAGATGGCTATAACAAAGCGCTGAAGATTCCAGACAAAGGATATCCAGGCAGAGGAGTGTATGAGACAGAATCGGAGAAAATAATCCGTGGTTCCAATGAGGGATTTTCGGAATCTATCAAGTTAAATACGGCATTGATCCGAAAGCGTCTCAGGAGTCCTCATGTCAAAGTAAAAGAAAGCTTTGCAGGCAAACGGACCAATACCAATGTGGATCTGGTGTATTTAAAAGATCTGATTCACCCAGAAATGCTTGAGGAGATCGAGAAACGTCTCAGTGAATTTGAGATAGATGGAACCTTGGACAGTGGGATTATTGAGCAATTGACAGAAAAAAGGAAATATTCACCGTTTCCACAGTTTCAGACCACCCAAAGGCCAGACCGAGCAGCAATGGCAATTTTGGAGGGAAGGATAGTTCTGCTATCAGATAATTCGCCGGTGGCTTTGATTTTTCCAGCAACATACAATACGTTTATCCAGACCAGCGATGATTATTACAGTCGCTGGGAGATTGCTTCGTTTACCCGTGCGCTTCGCTACTTGGCTTCTTTTTTGGCCATGGTATTTCCAGGGCTTTATCTTGCAATGACGAATTTTCACACGCAGATTCTACCCACAGACCTGCTTTTATCCCTAGCAGCGTCCAGACAGGGCGTGCCCTTTCCAGCTATGGTGGAGGTTATTTTGATGGAGATTGCCTTTGAGCTTTTGCGGGAGGCAGGCGTGCGTCTGCCAGGAGCTAACGGCAATACCATTGGGATTGTGGGTGGACTGATTATCGGTCAGGCAGCCGTAGACGCGAACATTGTCAGTCCAATTGTGGTGATAGTGGTGGCATTGACGGCATTGTGTTCCTTTGCCGTACCAAACGAGGAATTTGCAACAGCGTTTCGTATTTTGAAATTTATGTTTATTTTCCTGTGTGGCGGGATGGGCTTTTTAGGATTTCTGGCAGGTCTGCTCGTAGTGCTGATTCATCTGTCTCATCTGGAAAGCTTTGGGATCCCATATTTGGCCCCCTTTGTGGGAGCGGATTTAAATGGGTATCAGGATGAGCGAGATACCTTCCTGAGATTGCCTCTTAGCTTTTTGAAAAAGCGTCCCGTGTATACGAGAGAGGGTGCCCGTGTGAGACTTCGGTTGAAGCAGGAAAAGAAAAAATAAGAAATATATTTTGTAGTAGGAGAGAACATGTTTGCAGAGAATTGGAAAATATCGTTACGACAGATAAGAAGGCTCCTAATCCTGGATCTGTTCGGCATGAGTAGCTTGATGCTTCCAGGAATTTTTACTTCCCTAACTGGAGCCGATGGAATATTCTGCCTGCTCCTTGGCATGGCCGCAGGAGCAGTGCTGTTGTGGCTGATGGGAAAAAATCTCAAACATATAAAGACAGATTATTACAGTTACATGAAGGAAACAGCAGGACAGTTTTTGGGGGATGTGTGCATGGTGTTTTACTTTTTGTATTTTGTGACATTGTGCGGATATGTGCTGTATCAGCTCACAACCTTAGCCCTTTCTTGGCTCCTTCCCGATGGTTCTTGGATGGAGGTAGGGCTTTTGCTGTTACTTTTAGCGGTGTATGGAAGCATCCGAGGAATTGAGGGTAGGGCAAGGGTGTATGAAATTATTTTCTGGTTTCTTGGAATACCCTTGTTATTGATGTTAGTATTTGCAATGGGAGATGTCAGAACTGCATATTGGACTCCCATCGTAACTTCTGATGGGGTGCAGTTCGTGCAGGGAAGTCTTGCAGTTTTGGTATTTCTTCTGCCCATGACAGTGCTGCTATTTCTAAAACCATTTTGTCAGAAACCAGAAAAGATCACATCCAGCGGAACCGTAGCTCTGTGGACGGTGATTTTAATGAATGTCTTAATTTACCTGATCCTTTTAGGGATATTTGGAACAAATGCTATGGGAGTTTTAAAACGTCCAGTTATTACTCTAATGGGCATGGTTAAGCTGCCAGGAGGATTTTTTACCAGACAGGATGTCCTGATGACGGCTGTGTGGGTGTTTGCCCTGTTTGCCCTTTTAAATACTGGGATTTTTCAGAGCACATTGATTCTGCAAAATCTAAGTCAAAAGCCTGGAAATCGTTGGAGTCTATGGCTGGTGGCAGTGCTGACTTTTATTCTTGGAAAATCCTTTTTTGAACACAGCTTTCTTATAGAGATTTTTAAAAGTTATCAGGTCTTTGTGGCGCTGCCAGGCATGTTTTTTATCTTGGTGCTTCTATTGCTGCTGCATCAAATTCGAACAGGAAGAACGCTACAGAAAGGAGGGGATTTCTGATGTGGAAGAAGATATTATGTATGGTATGGGGAATGCTGTTTCTGTGTGGATGTGAGTCGGTGGAACTGGAAGAGCGGAGTTTTCCCCTGGCAGTTGGGGTTGACCTGCAAGAAGATATTCAAAACGAAGAACAACAATTGATTGTCAGTTTTGATTTTCCAGATTTGGCGCAGATATCCGAGAAAGGCAAGACCACAGACACACCCATGGGCATGTCCCTGGAAGGACCCGATCTGTATCATGTGGAAAAATCTTATGAGAATAATACAAACCGTCTGTTGGATTACAATCATATGAAAGCTATCGTGCTGGGAGAGAATGTGATGAATGATTCTAGCCAGCTTCGAGAGATTTTGCTTGCCTGGGAACAGCAGGAAAATGCAGCTAGAAATATTAGTCTGTTTTTAGGAAAAGGTTCAGCAGCAGAAATCCTCTCTCTTACACAGGAAACGGAAGGTTCTATGGGGAAATATTTGGAAGAAATGTTGGACAGTCAGAAGGATTTTCGTCAAAACAAGATTGTTGCCATTGGAAATCTCATGAATCAGTGGCATAATCAAGACGAGTTGCTCTTGATTCCCGTACTGACAGAACAGGGAAATCGGCCAACCATCACTGGATATGGAGCAGTTCTAAATTTTGAATATAAGGGGATTTTGTCGGTGGAGGAGTCCATGGAGATTTTTTTGTGCCAGAATCTGTTGGAAAAATTTACGTATGAGGGGACAGAGAATGATGTGGTGGAGATCTCGGAACTTCAGGTAACTTCGTCTGTGGAAGATACCAAAGAAGGCCCATTCGTTACGGTGCATATTTCTGGAAAAGGAAGAAGGAAAACAGGAAGAACCAGCTCTGCGGCACAACAGTATCAATTGGAACGAAGGATTGAGAAACGTCTTACCGCCCAATTACAGGCCACAGCCGAAAAATTGCGGCAGGATTACGGAATTGACATAACAAACAGTTATATTACCTTGGGTGGACAAAACCGAGGACTTTATCTGAAATACAAAGGTCTGCCGGATCAATATAATAAACAAGTGCGACAGGCGTTTCAGGTGAAGGTGGATTTGCTGAACTGGTAAAAAATAAATTTGGAAGTATAAATGCTCCTGTTTTGGCAATACTTTCCTTAACTTAGTGGTGAGGAAGGTAAGAAAGATGAGAAGATGGATTGAGATCGGGATAACATTGGCAGTGTCAGCGCTTTTGCTTGGTGGGTTGTGGCAGTCGAATCAGCAGAACGTGACACAGGAGATTGCACAGAAGGTGATCCGCTTTCATGTGCGAGCGAACAGCGACGCAAAAGCGGATCAGGAATTAAAATTAAAAGTGCGAGATGCGGTGGGCGCTTATATGCAGCCAAAACTTGCAGGAATTTTTGATATTGAAATGAGCCGACAGACATTAAAGAAAAGCTTGCCGCAGATTGAGGAGACCGCCGCCCGTGTCATTGCAAAAGAGGGGTATGATTATGGTGTGACCGCGTCCTTGACCGTTACAGATTTTCCAGAAAAAACATATGGAGATTATACATTTCCGGCAGGTGAATATGAAGCCCTTGAGCTAGTGATTGGAAAGGGCGCAGGGCACAATTGGTGGTGTGTGATGTATCCCAATCTCTGTTTTTTTAATAGTGTGTATGAGGTTGTGGATGAGGAAGCAGAGAGATCTTTGCAGCAGGCATTGACGAAAGAGGAATATCAAAGCCTGATGGAGAAAAAAAATTATAAGGTAACTTCTCTTTTGGCAGAGCGAATACGGGAAATATTTGAAAATCATTGATGGCTCTTGCATTTTTACACTAAAACGGGTAATATACATGTGTATGACCTATTATGTGGAGAAAATTAAGATGGACCAATCATTTGAAAATAAGAGATACGCTCCCATAGGAGTGTTCGATTCCGGTGTAGGCGGTCTTACCGTGGCACGGGAAATTATGCGTCAGCTTCCAGGAGAGCGGATTATCTATTTTGGAGATACTGCCAGGGTGCCGTATGGAAGCAAATCAAAAGAAACCATTATCCGTTATTCCAGGCAAATCATTCATTTTCTGGAATCAAAGGGAGTAAAAGCAATTGTGGTTGCATGTAATACGGCAAGTGCATTTGCACTGGAAGAGCTTCGCCCAGAAATGAAAATGCCCATTATCGGTGTGGTGAAGCCAGGAGCAAAGGTGGCGGCAGAGCGCACCTACAATGGCAGGATCGGCGTGATCGGAACAGAAGGAACCATAGGAAGCCAAATTTATACAGAGATGATACATAGGCACAATCCCCATGCCACTGTGCTTGGGAAAGCGTGCCCTTTGTTCGTTCCGCTGGTGGAGGAAGGATGGCTGAAAGATCCTGTTACGATTGAAGTGGCAAAGCGGTATCTTTCTTCCTTTCGGGAATCGGGCATTGATACCCTGATCTTGGGTTGTACGCATTACCCTTTGTTGCGTTCCATGATTCGGGAAGTGATGGGAGAACAGGTGGAGCTGGTGAATCCTGCTTATGAGACGGCGCAGGAACTAAAACGGCTGCTGTTGCAGCATCAGCTTTGCAATGATGGCCAAGAAGCAGGAACGCCTATGTATCAGTTTTATGTCAGTGATGCAGCAGAGAAATTTAAGAACTTTGCCAATTCTATTTTGCCCTGTGAGATAGAAAAGGCGCGCTTAATACATATCGAGGAGTAGCTATGACAAAAGATGTATTGTTATCCATCCGTGGGTTGCAGTTTGTGGCCAGGGAGGAAGAGGATATTGAGCCGGTAGAGATGATCACGGCTGGAGATTATTATAAGAAAAATGGAAAGCATTATATTATGTATGACGAGGTAATGGAAGGGTTTGACGGAAACACCAGAAACATTATCAAACTCACAGAAGATTCTCTGGATATTACCAAGAAGGGAGTAGCCAATGTACATATGGTGTTTGAGAAAAATAAGAAAAATGTCTCTTATTATAATACTCCCTTTGGCAGCCTATTGATCGGCATTGACGCAAAAAGTGTGGATATTGCAGAGACAGAGGACAATATTGACGTCAACATAAAATATAATTTGGAAGTGAATTATGAGCATTTGGCAGACTGTTCCATTGTACTACATATCAAATCTAAAGAGTCTGGAGATTTTTCATTGGTGTGTTAACTTGGCACACAGAACAGGAGGCAATGTATGGTGAACGTAAGAAAAGCGATTATCCCGGCTGCGGGGTTGGGAACAAGATTTTTGCCTGCGACCAAGGCGCAACCCAAAGAAATGTTGCCCATTGTGGATAAGCCTACCATCCAGTACATTATAGAGGAGGCAGTTGAGGCAGGAATCCAGGATATTATTGTGGTGACTGGGAGAAATAAGCGTTCCATCGAGGATCATTTTGACCGTTCTATCGAGCTGGAATTGGAGTTGGAAAAAAGCGGCAAACAAGAAGTGCTTGCGATGGTAAAGGAAATATCTGAGATGGCAAACATCCATTATATCCGCCAGAAGGAACCGAGAGGATTGGGACATGCCATTCTGGCTGCGCAGCATTTTATAGGGGAAGAGCCCTTTGCTGTACTGCTTGGAGATGATGTGGTGGTCGCAAAGCAGCCTTGTCTGGGCCAGATGTTGGATGTGTTTCATGAGTATCGGACTTCCATTCTTGGGGTTCAGACCGTGCCTCATGAAGTCGTAGACAAATACGGGATCATTGCGGGCAAGCAGGTGGATGATCGAATCTATAAAGTCAATGATATGGTGGAGAAGCCGCCAGTAGAGGAGGCTCCTTCCAATATTGCAGTGCTGGGACGTTATATTATCACACCGGAGATTTTTCATTTCCTTGAGACGCAGGACGCTGGAAAAGGCGGAGAAATTCAACTGACAGACGCGTTAAAGCGGCTTGCCAAGGAGCAGGCAATGTATGCGTATGATTTTAAGGGCAGTCGCTACGATGTGGGAAGTAAGACCGGATTTATCCAGGCCAATATTGAGTTTGCACTGCGCAGTGACGAGTTGAGGGAAGATATGAAAGATTACTTGCAAAGACTTCAGGATCATATGGATGAAATGCTCGCATACGATTAAGTATAATCATTTCATATCTGAGGTCACTACACTAGTGTAGTGACCGCATTATATCCGGTAAAACTCCGCAGAATATTTGCTC
>CAJTVT010000005.1 GCA_910580015.1 uncultured Lachnospiraceae bacterium | reverse complement strand
TCTTTTCCCACGTATTATTTTCTCTATGTTCTAAGTTATAACATATAAATTCTTAACAAGTCTTTAACTTTTGACGAAATACAAAAAAGTATAAGGCAGTTACCAAAATAAAATAAGCGGAGCAGTTTAAATTGTCGAATTTTCACTTTCTGTTTTCCTGCCGTTTTCTTTTATCTGCTGCCTTTTCCGCATCCTTTGGTATCAGCCACAAGCGGCTGAACTTTGCCACGCCGGGTATACGGTTTTCCTCACATAGCTTTTGCACTCGTCTTTCTGAAATGCCCCATTTTTTCGCTGCTTCTGGGGCAGAAAGATACTCTAACATCTTCATTCTACCCTTTCATTCAATTCTATCCGTATCATTATGTGCGTCTAGTCGAATAAATATAAGATTGTTTTTGTATATATAATAAAAATCTAACAAACATCATGGAAATGTGCATAACTGACTATTCCGTCATGGATAACTCCATAAAACAATCAGTTATACGACATTTCCACAATGTCGATTACGCCGGAATCCCCATCATTCTATTTTTCTTATTCAAAACAGCATAAGGGTAGGCGGCAGAAACAGCAGATTCGTTTTCACTCCGCTGGACGATTGTGATTTCACAGTGTGGGCATGACAAGTGTGGGCCATCCTTTCTCTCTGTTTCTGGCATGAAAAAAGCAGGATCCCTTTTCAGATTTCCTGCTTGGGTGTGCCACTGATAGGCGGCAGGTTATTTAATTTTTTGATGGACTGTCAATTCGTCAAACTGGAATTCCCCATACTCCATTCTAAAATTATCGGTAATCACTGATTTTGGCACTTTCCTCTGGCGAGAACAGGTACTCGTTTCGATACTGCGCCCGCAGTTCTGGAAGAGGTATGCCCTTGAGGGCGATGCGCATATCCTGTTGAATCAGAGCGATAACACGGGCAAAAGTTGATGTGTCGTATAGTTCTCTCTCCCGCCGGTCCAATTCAGAGGAGCAGTAACCATTAGAATCGTTTTTATAAATCGTTTCAAAGAAGTCAATCATGGTGTCTCCAATATCTCCATCAACAACGCCCTCCACTGCATCCCATGTGATTTCTTGGGAGACAGTCTCCTCTAATACAGTACACAAATCAGAGAGAAATACATTATAAGACATTGCGTCCCAATGGTGAAAATGCTTCTGATAAAAAGTTTCACTTTCGGGATCCTCGTTCAGTTCGCCATCATCTCCTGTCAAAATTTCCAAGGCAGAGTCGCAAAAACTTTTCTGGAACCGGGCCAAGGTTTTGGAGTCACATTTTTCCTCCTGAAAATCCCACAGCAGCTCTATGGCAACCTCTAAAATTTCCGGGGTGGGTTCGTTGGGAGCCATATGTTTGTACGAATTCCACCAACGGGTAAAAATTAAAGTCTGAGCCAGAAGCTGAATGGAGAAAGGTATCTCCTGAAAACTGACTTTCATTGAATCACGCATGTCATACATAAATTTTACTTTTTCATCTGCACTCAGGGCAGAAAAGTCGATTTCATAAATAGGTTTCACGCTATCATCCCTCTTTCAAATTTTAATTCAGATTTGTCACTGGCTTCAGTGTACACTATTTCATTGAAAAAGTATAGCTGGATTTTTGGAAACTTATTGGACAGAAACAGCTTGTAATGCAAGATGAGTCAAGATAACATAATACTCATGACCAGCAGCTAAACCGATAGCCATGATTAACATATCCTTTTATAATTGATTGCAAACTTCTGTCACATTGGTGTAGATGATAAGTGTAGTAGAAATATCTTTATGAACAATTATATATTAAGTTAATTAGGGTCTCAGCAATCCCCTGTTCTATTTTGTTTGAGCCATAGGTTATTTTATCCGGCGTAAACGGAAGATTTTTGTCCGACCACTCCCGCACAAGCTCTGGTCACATAGCTGCTAAACTGTTGCTCATAATCAATCCTCGACCTCCTTTGCAATTACATTGTATTGGAAATCAAGGAAAGCTTGTAGTTTACGATTTTCAGCATAAAAAATCCCCTTGAAAAATTTTTATTCTTTCAAGGGGTGCTTTGAATTCCTAAATTTTTTATACTCTTAGTCTGGCTGCTGACCGTTATGAGCAAGCCATTTACATTCCGTTATTTCCATGTTAGTAAATATTGCCTTAAAAGATGATTCTTCAGGACTACAAGCATAAATGCCAAACTGAATCGTTCCATTACCATTCCACATATGGCATATACGCATCTGCTTGAAAGTAACACCGTCTTCAGAACACTCGATACAATAGTCATCTTCTCTTCTACTAAATCTATACCACATTGATTTTACAGAAGAATCTATTTCTGTTGTTGACCAATCCGAATAGCCATTATTAGTAACAACACTTCCAAGATGTTGGAATTTTTCGTTTTCGTATTCTATTGAGCCTTTAAGCCAATTTTCACTGTCAAGATACATTACAATTCCACATTGATCAAATCTTTGCTTACTTTCAAATTCTGTTTTTACTGTAAAGGAAAAAAATTTTTCATCTGTTTCCATCTGCAAAACGGGAGCGTTGTCATTTCTGAAATGATAGTATGTTCTCTGCCATAAATCTGTGTGAGGATTCGTTGTGACTTCAATTCTATCTTCGGATACAGTATAATCCGCAGGCTTTCGTGTCCATTTCAATTTGTTTATATCAAAATCCATATTACTACCTCCCAAAACTGTGATTTGTTTCATTCACTATTTTTGAAAATGGGCAATCCCGTTATGGGACTGCCCATTTATTCTGTAAATTATGCGATATTTTCATCTCTGCAAAAACTTTCGCACCATTTGATGTAAGTTTGATGTAAAGATGTAATTTTCGGCGTCTTGCCAAGTCCTGAAACCCGCATAAATTATGGGGTTTTTAGCCTTTTTCGTTCGGTAAGGACTTCATTGTCGGGAACAACAACACATCCCGAATCGCTGGTGAATTCGTCATCATCATCACCATACGGTCAATCCCATACCCAATTCCCCCAGTTGGAGGCATACCAATATTCAATGCATTCAGAAAATCTTCATCGGTATGGTTTGCTTCATCATCCCCTGCTGCTAACAATGCTTCCTGTGCCTCAAATCGTTCCCTCTGGTCAATGGGGTCATTCAACTCTGAGTAAGCATTTGCCATTTCCCAGCCGTTCATAAAGAATTCAAAACGTTCTACATATTCTGGATTATCTGGCTTTTTCTTCGTCAATGGAGAGATCTCAACAGGATGATCCATCACAAACGTGGGCTGAATCAAATGTTCCTCCACATATTCCTCAAAGAACAAGTTTAAAATATCACCCTTTTGATGCCTGTCCTCATATTCAATATGATGTTCCTTTGCTAATTTTCTAGCTTCCTCCACGGTCTTAACCTCATGGAAATCAACATTTGCATATTTCTTTACAGCATCTACCATCGTAATACGCTCAAAAGGCTTGGACAAATCTATCTGATGCTCTCCATAGGTAAGAATCTCAGAACCGGTAACCTCCTTTGCAACATAACGGTATAGATTCTCTGTCAATTCCATCATGCCATAATAATCCGTATAAGCCTGATACAACTCCATCAAGGTAAATTCGGGATTATGTCTCGTGTCAAGCCCCTCATTACGAAATACCCTGCCAATCTCATAAACCCGCTCCATACCACCTACAATCAGTCGCTTTAAATAAAGTTCCAGCGAAATACGCAATTTCAAATCCTCATTTAACGCATTAAAATGTGTCTCAAAAGGTCTTGCGGCAGCGCCGCCTGCATTACTCACCAACATTGGAGTTTCTACCTCCATAAAGCCCTGCTCGTCCAAAAAGTGGCGAATGCTGCTGAGCACCTTGGAACGTTTGATAAAAGTATCTTTCACATCTGCATTCATAATCAAGTCCACATAGCGCTGACGATATCTTGCATCCGTGTCCGTAAGACCATGATATTTTTCTGGAAGAATCTGAAGACTTTTGGATAGAAGTGTCACTTCCTGGGCATGAATTGAAATTTCTCCTGTCTTAGTGGTAAACACTTCACCCTTAATTCCCAAAATATCGCCTACATCATATTTTTTGAAATCCTTATAACTGTCTTCACCAATATTGTCCCGCGCCACATATGCTTGAATATTTCCCTGTAAATCCTGAATATTACAGAAGGAAGCTTTTCCCATAACACGTTTAAACATCATCCTGCCAGCAATTCTGACAGTCTGTCCTTCCAGAGTGTCATAATGATCCTTTATCTCCTGGCTGTGGTTTGTGACTTCATACTTTGTTATTTGAAAAGGGTCCTTGCCATTCTCCTGCAAGTCCTTCAATTTGTCGTGGCGAACCTTTAACAATTGATTCAAATCCTGTTCTGGTGACTGATTATTCTGTCCCATCTCCATCTCCTCCATTCTGTATGTGCTTACTACACAAACAGGCCCTGCATTAATTAGAACGCTGAATTTCCAATACCTTATATTGCAACGTGCCAGCCTGTGTTTCTATCTTTACGACATCCCCAATTTTCGCCCCAATCAACGCTTTTCCAACCGGAGACTCATTTGAAATCTTGCCCTGGAGACTGTTTGCCTCGGTGGAACCAACAATTTTATATTCCATCTCTTCATCAAATTCGCAATCTAAGATCTTCACCTTACATCCCACATTGATTTTATCAAGATCCACCTCGTCTTCCACTACAACTTCTGCATTTTTCAATATCTTTTCAATTTCTTCAATTCTAGCTTCAATATCACGCTGCTCATCCTTTGCCGCATCATATTCTGCATTCTCGGAAAGATCCCCCTGCTCCCTTGCCTCTTTGATTTTCTGAGCAACTTCCTTTCTTTTTACCACTTTAAGATCATGCAGTTCTGTCTCTAATTTTTGCAGCCCTTCATACGTTAATAAGTTTTTCTTTTCCATAATACTACACCTTCCTAAAATAACATTATAAGAAAATTCAAGATATTCCTTTGACAATCACAGTATTATAACCGATAGGTATGGAAATGTCAAGATTCTGCAATGGTTCCAGACGAATCCATCGCCTCTTAAACACAGGGATATACAAAGTCTCCTCACGCATATAACACCTTGAAATCTCGCTCTGCTGTTCCATATCCAAAATTACATTGACATCCTCTAAAATCTCCTGTCCTTTTGGTTCCGTCTGAACTACCAGACCACTCTCCTCATACATTCTTTCAATATAATCTGCAAAATATGCAGGTCGATCTGTTGCAATCCGCAGAAAATTTAAATCCAAAGAAATCTGTTCCAATACTACGGCCACTGGATCTTCATCCAGAAGAGATTCCGGTGGAGTATCTGTGTCTATCAACAATGGGCGAAACTCCTTGTAGGACATCTGATACATTGGAAGCACCTGTTCTATAATGTTGCGTAATTTTGGAAGAAACGGATTCCCTGATACGTCCTCTTCCATCTCTTCTGATTCCTGGACAAAATGGTGACGTCTTCCAAATATTGTTTTCTGTAAAAAAACTTTTAGTCGCATCAGCCATCCCTGCGGCGACCTAGATGATGTTTCTCCTTCGCTTGAAATTTTACGATTTTTCATATCATGCGCCTCCAGTTTCGCCTCACTATTTTATAGAAGTTTCTTTTTAATATATGAGCTCATCCATACATACATGACATGATAAATTTTCAAATTTCTAATCTACTTCATCTTTTGCAAGTTCTATTGTCTGAAAAAATAAATCTTCCAACTGCTGATAAGATTCAACTTCATTAATTATACCTCGAAGCTTTGCAGAATTTTTATAGCCACTGGTATACCAAGCCGCATGCTTGCGCATCTCTCGGATTCCTGTCACTTCTCCCTTAAACGCAATCTGCTCTCTGGCATGACGCAAAAGCAATTCTACAACTTCCCCAAACTGTGGTTTTGGTATTGCTTCTCCCGTGTCCAAAAAATGCAGTATCTGACGAAAAATCCAGGGATTTCCCTGTGCGCCTCTTCCAATCATAAAGCCATCACAGCCAGTTTGAGCATCCATCGCCTTCACATCCTCCCCAGAAAGAAGATCTCCATTTCCAAGAACCGGGATGGAAATAGCCTCCTTCACCTTACGGATTATCTCCCAGTCGGCATGACCTGAATAATATTGTTCTCTGGTCCTTCCATGAACGGCCACCGCTGCTGCTCCCGCATCTTCTGCAATTTTTGCAATTTCCACCGCATTGACATGGGCATCATCAAATCCTTTTCGTATTTTTATAGTTACAGGCTTTTTGATAGCCTTGACTGTCTTAGAAACAATTTCATACACTAATCTTGGTTGCTTCATCAGAGCCGAACCCTCTCCATTATTCACCACCTTCGGCACTGGGCACCCCATATTAATATCTAAAATATCAAACGGCCGTTCCTCGATACGTTTTGCCATCTCACTGATAATATCGGGATCTGCCCCAAAAAGCTGCAAAGACACAGGCCGTTCCTCAGATGTGGTTGACAAAAGCTGTTCCGTATTCTTATTTCTATAATAAATCCCTTTGGCGCTGACCATCTCCATGCAGAGAAGTCCTGCCCCCTGCTCTTTACAGAGCACACGAAATGGCAGGTCACATACCCCTGCCATCGGTGCCAAAACCAAATTATTTTCCAATACTACATTTCCTATTTTTAATGCTTTCATTTCTCCGCTATGAATCCTTTATTTTTCTCGGTTTTGTTTGTTATAGATCAGACGCAATCCCTGAAGCGTCAAGGTTGGGTCATAAATATCAATTGCATCTGTCTCACTGGCGATGATTGTACCAAGTCCTCCAGTAGCCACCACTTTCAGATTTTCATAACCTGTCTCTTTCTTGGTCTGCCGAACAATATACTCTGTCTGTCCAATCTGCCCATATATCAGTCCCGCCTGCATACTGCTGATTGTCTCCTTTGCCAAAATACTTCCTGGCTTTCGTATCTCAATTTCTGGAAGTTTTGCCGCATCTTCCCACAGTGCCTTTGCCGAAGTACGGATTCCTGGCGCTGTGACCCCAGACACAAATGCGCCTGTCTCATCCACCAAATCATACGTAGTTCCTGTACCAAAATCGATGACAAACACCGGACCACCATACAACTCATATGCCGCAGCAGCGTCCACAATACGGTCTGCGCCGATCTGTTTTGGATTTTCTGTGGCAATACGGATTCCTGTCTTAATTCCTGACTCGACAACCACCGGATGAATCCCAAAATATTTGATAAAAGCACTTAACAGAGAATGCATCACATTGGGCACCACGGAAGCGATAATGACATCTTTGATATCTTCATATAATATTCCATTGTGAGCCAAAAGCTCACGGATACAAACCCCATACTCATCAGAAGTCCGTTGCAACTTTGTTGTCACACGAAAAGTTGCCTCCAGCTTATCTCCGTCAAAAACCCCAAAAGTAAAATTTGTATTTCCCACATCCACAACTAATAACATCTTCTAAACCTCCAAATCTTCTTCACGCAACGTTTCCCCTAAGTAAAATACTTTGAAATACAATTCCAGGGATTCCAACAAGTCCTGCTTATCTCGCTGAAGTTGTTTTATTTTCAATACACTTCCAATATCATCATACAGAAGATCCCCTTCATCCGCTGCCGCTTGAAATTGAAGGTTGCCCTCTTCATCAAAAACTAAGGCAAGAGTCCCGCCAATGTCTTCCGTATACAGAACACACATAATTTTCAGTTCCTCTTTAATTCCCTCTGGAAGACCGTTAAATTCTTCGTTCAGATAGTATTTTTGAGTGTATGCACTGGACCCACACAATACAATTTCTTCCTGAATCATTTCTTTCTCCTTACACATAGCCATAAATTCCTCGCACAGACACTTCCCCAGAAGACACTTTTAATATTTTACCATCCTTGTCCACCAGAAGTTCCCCCCTCTGGTCAATTCCAAGAGCAGTTCCTATAAATTCTCCAAGGGGATCCAGTACCCGCACCTGGCGATCTTTATTAACCAGCATAACATTATATTCCTCTGCCAACATGGATAAATCCTGGGTTTTCAAATATATCTCATAATATTTCTCAAAATATTCCAATACTGCTCCCAAAAGTTGTGCCCTAGAAATCTGCGTCACACGATCTGCCAAAATTAATTCCAAATCTAAAGAGGTCGCCATCTTTGCTATTTCCTCTGGAAATTCCTTATGATGCACATTAATTCCAGTTCCAACCACAATATGATTTACATAATCTATTTGAGCACTCATTTCTGTCAAAATTCCGACAATTTTTTTTCCATTTAGCACGATATCATTTGGCCATTTTATCTGAGGCTGCATACCTGTAACTTGTTCGACTCCCTTCACCACTGCCATAGCTTTCACAAGCGTAAGCATGGGCGCATTGGATGGATCAATTTCTGGCTTCAACAAAATTGTAAAAAACAGGCCCGCACCTTGAGGCGAACTCCAGGAACGCCCTCTGCGTCCCCGTCCTGCGGTTTGCATATCCGCTACCACTACCGTGCCATGCCAGTCTTCGCTTCCTGCTCCTTCTGCAATCCGTTTTGCCTCCGTATTGGTGGAATCTAGTTCTTTAAAATAATAAATGCTGTGTCCAAGCCACTTTGTATGAAGCTGGCTTGCAATCTCACTTTCAGACAAAATATCTGGCACAGACAACAAATGATACCCTCTGTTTTGAACTGCTTGAATCACATATCCAGCTTCTTTTAACTGATGAATCGCTTTCCACACGGCAGTTCTTGACACTCCAAACTGTTCACACAATTCCTGACCAGACACATACCCCTCTGGATTTTCCCTAAGCGCCTGTAAAATCTTCGTCTTCATTTCCACTCCCTATTTTAAAGTAGCATACATAATGGCCTTGATACTGTGCATCCGGTTCTCAGCCTCATCAAACACGACCGACTGACTGCCTTCAAACACATCGTTGGTAACTTCCAGCTCTGCCAATGCGAATTTCTCATATACCTGTCTTCCAACCACTGTCTCCAAATCATGATATGCAGGAAGACAATGCATGAAAATAGCAGAATCTTTCGCATAACCCATTACTTTTTTATTGACCTGGTAAGGCATCAACTTTTCAATCCGTTCTGCCCACACTTCATCTGGCTCTCCCATAGACACCCAAACATCGGTATAGATCACATCGGCATCCTTGGTTCCCTCTGCAACATCTTCTGTCAAAGTGATCGATGCTCCAGTTTCCTTAGCTAAATCTTGACAGTAATCAACTAATTCCTGTTCTGGAAAATATTCTTTGTTCGTACATGCCACAAAATCCATCCCAAGTTTCGCGCAGGTAACCATCAGAGAATTTCCCATATTATAACGGGCGTCTCCCATATACACAAACTTTACCCCCTGCAAATGTCCTAGCTTTTCTTTTACTGTCAACATATCAGCAATCATCTGTGTGGGATGAAACTCATTGGTAAGTCCATTCCACACTGGAACACCTGCATATTCTGCCAGCTCCTCTACAATTTCCTGACCAAATCCCCGGTATTCGATGCCATCAAACATCCGTCCCAACACCCTTGCTGTATCTCGAATGCTTTCTTTTTTACCAATTTGCGATCCAGAAGGATCCAGATAGGTTACGTGCATCCCCAGATCGTGAGCCGCAACCTCAAAAGAACAGCGAGTTCTAGTACTTGTCTTTTCAAAAATCAGCGCAATATTTTTTCCTCTCAATTCATCATGCGCAGTTCCTTGTTTCTTTTTTCCCTTTAAATCAGCCGAAAGATCAATAAGATATGTAATCTCCTCTGGTGTAAAATCTTTTAATTTTAAAAAACTTCTTCCTTTTAAATTCATGTTATCACTCCTTATAAAAATATGAGAACGGACTGTCTTAGAATCGGACAGCCCGCTTTCCTTTTTGTTTACATTTTCTAAATCAATGAATACTATTCTTTCCATTTTCTAAGTTAATTGATGCTAATTTTCCTTGGCAATCTCAGCAATGGATTTCGCAAGACCGGCAACACCCTGAATTTCAGACGGAATAATAATCTTAGTAGCCTTGCCATCCGCCGCCTTGATAAATGCCTCCAAGCTTTTAAGCTGCAAAACTGCACTGTCTGGCGCTGCTTCTTTTAAAAATCGAAGACCATCTGCATTTGCCTGTTGAATCCGCAAAATTGCCTCTGCTTGACCTTCTGCTTCCCGCATAGTGGCTTCCTTTTTTGCCTCTGCCCGAAGAATTGCCGCCTGTTTTTCCGCTTCTGCATCTAAAATAGCTGACTCTTTCTTACCTTGTGCAACCAAAACAGTTGCTGTTTTTTCTCCCTCTGCCTGAGTAACTGCCGCACGGCGTTCTCGTTCTGCTTTTGCCTGTTTCTCCATAGAATCTTGAATCTGTTGGGGCGGAATAATATTTTTCAGCTCCACTCGATTCACCTTAATTCCCCAGGGATCGGTCGCAACGTCCAGAGAGGAACGCATCTTTGTGTTGATTAATTCCCTGGAAGTCAAGGTTTCATCCAGTTCCAGGTCACCAATAATATTACGCAACGTAGTTGCAGTCAAATTTTCAATTGCCATAATCGGATTTTCCACACCGTAGGCAAACAGCTTCGGATCCGTGATCTGGAAATATACCACCGTATCAATTCGCATAGTTACATTATCCTTTGTTATCACAGGTTGCGGTGCAAAATCTACAACCTGCTCCTTCAAAAGTACACGCTTTGCCACACGGTCGATAAATGGCATCTTAAAATGCAGACCTACGCCCCAAGTTCCCTGATATCCACCCAAACGTTCTATAACAAGGGCATGAGCCTGAGGTACAATTTTGACGCAGGATGCCAGGATCATCAACACAAATACTACCAGCAGTACAATAACGAAAAATCCTATTCCACTTTCCATATAAATTACCTCCATTATTTCTTAATATATTTTCGGAATCTCTTTGTGCCTGATTCTGCGAGAAGATTTTTGTCAGATGTGCACAAATGTATGAGGCGTACCTGGATGATACGTTGATTAAATTTGTGTGCATTTGGCGGAAAATCAGCCGTAAAAGCAGGTATCAGGGAGATTCCAAGAGTACATTTTAGTCAGCATCTTTTTTTCTTACCATCAGCTTAACCCCACTGATTTCCATAATCTCTACCAGAGCATCCTTGGGAATCTTCTCTCCCTCTGTCGCACGTGCTGTCCATTCCTGCCCATCAATACGCACCTGCCCCTGGGCATTTAGATTATCAATCTCTTGTATTACAACTGCTATTCTCCCTAAGAGACTCTCCGCATTTGTACGTATTCTTCCCTTATTGAGATATTCCACTGCCAAGGGCCTGGTAAGCGCTAGCAAAAGTACCGAAACCACTACAAATAAAATAATCTGTATGACCAAATCTGCCCCTGCTAAATTTGCAATAAATGCCGCCAGTGCTCCTCCTGCAAACCAGATTGTAGTCAGTCCCAGAGTAATAATTTCAATCACTGCCATCACGACAATTATAATTAGCCAGAAAATACCTTCCATAAACGTTCTCCTCCTTTCAGAGTCCTATTCCATTTTCTATGGAATGCGAAACGTGTTCTCTGTTAGTTATATTACTATATTTTGCCTAAGATTACAATCTTTAATCAAAGAATCCCCTTTTCCTATTATTAGGAACAAAGAATCCTACAACGGAGGATTCTCCGCCTTCGGTGGGTCGCATTCGCGACATATTTCATTTCCGCCACAGTGCGATAAAATAAGGCAGGTGTGTTCAACACCTGCCTAACTGTCTATCTATAAATTAAAAGAATACATGATTTCCAATTACAAGACCATCTGCGGAACCAACACGACGAAAACTGGTTGCACCATTTACGTTGTCTGCGCCATTGATTGCCTCCTGTGCTGCACTCAGACAGCTTCCGCTAACACCGCTGGATAACACACTTGCCAGGGCTCCACTGGATGCTGGAGTAAACTGACCACTCTGATAAATAACTCCAGAAATACTTCCTGCATAACCTGCGCGGAGACGATTCATCACAACTGCACCTACCGCAAGCTGTCCTTCGTAACTTTCGCTTCCAGCTTCACATTGAATCAACGCTCCTAATAAAGTAACATCATCATAAGATGCAGATACGGCTGCTTTTTGCTGACTTCCACCGCTCTGTTGACTGCTCTGAGATGCCGCTGCCTCTTTTGCTGCTCGCTCTGCTTCTGCCGCTGCAATAGCTGCCTGCTCTTCCTCAATAGAGATTGCCTTGCCCAGCTCCAGTTCCACCGTTACGTACTCTTCACTGACGTATCCTATCTGGTCATCCACCTTTACTGGAACCCAACCCTCTACAGTCTCTGCATCTTTATCTACTTTAATCTTGCCTTCTTCTTCCAAAACATCCAGAATTTTTACATCCTCCTGGGAAGAAGCAGATTCTCTTACTCTGACGCCTCCGGTTACTGCTGTTGCGTAAGTTGTTCCCACTTCATGTGCGAGAGCTTCCGCTTCCAGTCCAGTAACACAAAATTCATTTTTTACATATCCTTCTACATTTCCTGAGCGAATCTTGGTCCATTCCTCTCCCTGTTCCAAAATTTCTGCTCCTGCTCCTTTGTGAAGCTTACCTGCAAGTTCTGCCTCTTCTGAAGCTTCTGTACGTATATTTAAATATTCCTCTACGTTTGGCATCAATTTCTCTGACCAAGGAGACACTTCCTGAGATGCAGTCTCAATAATTTGATTTTTAGTTTCTTCTTTTTTTGTATTTTTTTTATTTTTTCTTGCTTCTTTTCTATTTTTTTTCTTGCTCTTTTTCTCTTCTTTTATTTCTTGTACAGTTTCCTCAGAAACTTGTGTTACAGATTCTTCTAAAATACTTTGTTTCAGTTCATTTGCTGTCTGCTGTACAGATTCCTGCAATCCATTGGAAGATTCTTCTGTGGATTGTTTACTACTGACCTGCTGTGTCTTTTTGGGCAACGCCGCAGGAGCAGATGCTGTTACTATATTACGCTGTTGCTGTTCCTTAACTGCAATTCTTACATTATTAGTTCCATATACTTTCTTTGGTATAGTTATCAATTCTACTGTCTGGCTATTTGAATTTGCATTGGCTGGTACATACGGACCTGGCACTGCTGAAAATGCCAAAACCAAAGAAAATGCTGCAACCGCTCCGCTTTCTATAACCTTCTTATCGAATTTCATATTGACCTCCTGGAATTAAACATAACATTTTAAATTTGTATATGTTATTTTCTTCAAAATTGTTAAATTTATTACGAATTTATTACAATATAGCAAAACTTCTGTAACTTGTCAAGGCCACACCTGCTGGAAATTTTATCTGACACAGTAATACTATCTTTTACCACACCCCTTTCCATTCTCTGAGCACTGTTTTGTTGGTAAATTTCTACTATTTTCTCTATTTTCATTGAAAAAACTTAGACAAACTGCTATAATAGAACTCAATTACCAAGAAATAAAACCTAAAGGAGAAAAATTTGTGAAAGAAGCAAAACAACTAAAAAAAACAAACACTCAACCCGTTCAAACCAAACGTGGAATACTCTTTTCCATAAAGTCTAAAGTTGTTGCTGTGTTGCTGGGATCCATAATTCTCACGGTTATATTCAGTCAGTATATTATCATCCCCAATGTCAGGAAGAATATTACAAAGACTACAAAAGAATGTATGAGTGATATTACCAACGCCTATGGAAGTTCCATCGACCAAAACATTAATATTTCTGTAATGTTTCTAAATCCTGAACGACTTAGAAACACTCTGGAAGGAGTCGGTCTAAGCGGAATGGAATCCAGCTACTTCTATGTAATTTCGGGTGATGGTATGATACTTTATCATCCAGACAAAGAAAAAATCGGGCAGGCTGTGGAAGATCCCGCCGTTTCCGGTTTGGTAGAACAAATTAAAGCTGGCGACACACTGGAACCTGGCATTATGCACTATGACATAGGCGAGGGAACAAAATATGTTTCCTATTATGTAGCAGGAACTATGTCTGGGAATGGAAAAACAATTTTAGCGCTCAATGTAGACGAAGATGAGCTTTTAGCTCCTGTAGATGATATTGCACATAGCGCTTTTATCTACTGTCTAATTCTTGCTGTTGCCTTAGGTATCTCTGGCTATTTCGTAATTGCTCGATTAATTCGGCCTATCTTGACGATCACGGACATTGTAGGAAACCTTGCAAATATGAATCTTGCAAGAGATGAACGTTTGGAGAAAATTAGCAATAAAAAAGATGAGACAGGAATTATGGCTCGTGCTATTATTTCCTTGCAGAAATCTTTGACAAATGTCATTTCCGAGATTAAGCAACAGAGTTCTCTTCTGTATAGGACGTCTGAGGAACTTAACTCAAGCGCTGCCGAGACTTCCAAAACAGTCCAAAATGTGGAACGCGCTGTATCTGATATTGCAAGCGGAGCTACCAGCCAGGCAGCTGAGACACAGAAAGCCACGGAAGATATCATGCTTATGGGAACTATGATGGAAAATACCTCTCTCCAGGTGGATTCTCTCCATAGCACAGCAGATTCTATGAAGTCTTCCAGTGATACAGCTACACAGACTCTGCAAGAACTAGATTCTATCAATCAGCGAGCCATCAGTTCCATAGATGTCATATATGAACAAACTTTGACCACGAACGAATCCGCAATCAAAATTAAAGAGGCAACCAGTTTGATATCCTCCATTGCGGAAGAGACTAATTTGTTATCCTTGAATGCTTCCATTGAAGCAGCTCGCGCCGGTGAAGCTGGACGCGGATTTGCTGTTGTAGCTGGTCAAATCCAGAAACTGGCAGATCAATCCAATAAATCCGCACAGCAGATTGATGAGATTATTTATATGTTGCTTGAGGATTCCCAGAAAGCTGTTCAGACTATGGAAGAAGTAAAGAAAATTATTACACAACAGAGTGAAAATGTGAGCGAGACTGGAACGGTATTCTCTCAGGTACAAGGAGGAATTTCCAACTCCATTATGGGGGTCAATGAGATTGCTGAACGTACCAGTCAATTGAACACAGCTCGCACCAATATTGTCGATGTGGTACAAAATTTGACTGCCATTGCAGAACAAAACGCTGCAAGTACCGAGGAAACTTCTTCTGCTGTGATAGAGGTGGCCAATGTAATGCAAGAGATTTCTTCTCATGCCTCAAGGCTTCAAGAAATTGCATACACGTTGGAAACCAACGTAGATATTTTCCAATTGTAATAACTTCTGGCAGGTAAAATTAACATTTATGATACATATGATTAATCCTTTAGGTGATAAAATTAGGCAGATACAATGTCTTCTAAATATTTAGACTATATTATAGAAGAACAAGAAAAAGAGCTTCCGAAAAATTCGGAAGCTCTTATCTTTTACCTCTTAAAGTCTCTTTAACAATTCTTCTCTCTCTGCCTCATAACCAGGCTTGCCCAACAGTGCAAACATGTTGCGTTTATAACTCTCCACTCCTGGCTGATTAAACGGATTCACACCCAGAATATAACCGCTGACACCACAGGCAAACTCAAAGAAATAGAATAACTGACCCAAATAATACTCATTTTGCTCTGGAATACTTACCATCAGATTTGGTACATTTCCATCTGTATGTGCCAGAATTGTTCCATTCATTGCACTCTTATTTACAAAATCCATGTCCTTGCCTGCAAGATAATTTAATCCATCTAGATCAACTGGCTCTTCTTTCAGTTCAACAGTACAGCGAGACTTTTCCACATTCATCACTGTCTCAAACATAATCCGCGCTCCATCCTGAATAAACTGTCCCATAGAGTGCAAATCTGTGGTTAAATCTACGGATGCTGGGAATATTCCCTTTTGATCTTTGCCTTCACTTTCACCATAGAGCTGTTTCCACCACTCAGAGACATAATGAAGGGCTGGCTCATAATTGGCAAGCACCTCCACAGCTTTTCCCTTTCTAAGTAAAATATTACGAATTGCCGCATACTGCATTGCATCATTCTCGGCAAAAGGCTTTTCCAATGCCAACTGGCGGCCAGCTGCTGCACCTTCCATCAGCTTGTCAATATCCGCACCACTGACAGCAATGGGAAGTAAACCAACGGCGGTTAATACAGAGAAACGTCCTCCTACATCATCTGGAACAACAAATGTCTCATATCCTTCTTCTGTAGCGAGATTCTTCAATGCTCCCTTTGCTTTATCTGTAGTAGCATAGATTCTTTTTGCCGCCTCTTCCTTACCATATTTCTTTTCTAACATCTCTTTAAATACTCGAAAAGCAATGGCAGGCTCTGTAGTTGTTCCTGATTTTGAAATAATATTAACAGAGAAATCACGGTCACCGATAACTTCTACCAAACCTGAGAGATAAGTACCACTGATGCTATTTCCAGCATAATAAATTTCTGGCGTCTTACGGGTCTGCTTGGGCAAATTGTTATAGAACCCATGCCTTAAAAATTCTATGGCAGCTCTCGCCCCCAAATAAGACCCTCCAATTCCAATAACAACCAACACCTCAGAATCAGCCTGTATCTTTGCTGCCGCTTTTTTAATCCGTTCAAACTCCTCTTTGTCATAGTCCACCGGCAAATCCAACCATCCCAAAAAATCGTTTCCTGCACCTGATTTAGAAATAAGCTGCTGTTTTGCATCCTCTGCTAATTTCATCATATAAGAAACTTCTTCCTGGCTGATAACATCGGCGCTTTTGCCGTAATCAAATGTTACTTTTTCCATGATTTCCACTCCTTTGTCCATAATATTTACCTTATCGGGCAACTTTGTGCCCTTGGGTATTTCATTAAGTAAAACAAGTTTTCCTATACAAAATAAGTGTAGCAAATCTCCCGCATTTCGTCAACGTTTCAAAGCAAGCCTTACAATAAACATTAAGAAAAATATTCTTGTAGCACTGCGTTAAACACTTTTTCTTCTTCCTGCTTTCTTAATTCCTGCTCCACAAGACTTTCACTGTCAACAGATTCTTCCTTACTCTGTATCATTACAGGCTCTGGTTCCTTTTTCTCTTCTGATATTATCTGTGGTTCCTCTTGCATAATTACATCAAAATACTCTTGTATATTCTGAGTAATGCTTCCAAGGTTTACATTTAACCTTTTTATCTGTCTCAAAATCCTTATCAAATAAAATGCCAGAATCAGCCCCATTACTAACACGGCCGCCACGGTCAGGATTCCATCGTAGTTTTGCAAAATGTTTATCCATTTTTCCATAAGCATGTCCTCCTTCCTAACTGTTATTATAATTATTATTTCCTATTCTGTGAAGTATCTGGACTCCTTTTTTCATCGCATGTTTCGTGCACTTTCGACCAATGGATGCACTTGACATTTTTTTGTAACAGTATAAGATAAAGATAGTGCAAATATACTAATAGGAAAAGTAAATGAAAGAAAACAGCGTGAAAGAATATAGCATTCTTCCACTAGATACCTGTTTGTGCCAAAAGCACACAGAATGGAGGAAAACATGAAACGAATTGTCTTAACAGGCGGTGGAACCGCAGGCCATGTCACACCAAATATCGCACTTCTCCCTCGGTTAAAAGAACTTGGATATGAAATACATTACATTGGGTCTCATGATGGCATTGAACGCAGACTGATAGAGCAATACCACATTCCTTATTATGGTATTTCCTCTGGCAAACTGCGCCGTTATTTTGACTGGAAAAATTTCTCAGATCCCTTTAAAGTGATCAAAGGGTATGCTCAGGCACGCACACTACTAAGAAAATTAAAACCAGATGTGGTATTTTCCAAAGGCGGCTTTGTCTCTGTTCCAGTAGTGATGGCCGCAAAGCATCGCAAAATCCCGGCTATTATCCACGAATCCGATATTACACCAGGACTTGCAAATAAGCTTGCCATTCCCAATGCATACAAAGTATGTTGCAATTTTCCAGAAACTTTAAAATATCTACCATCAGAAAAAGCGGTTCTCACTGGCTCCCCTATCCGCCAAGAACTGCTGTCAGGTAATCGTCAAAAAGGACTGAATTACTGCCATTTTACTTCAGGCAAGCCTGTGATCTTAATTATTGGTGGCAGCAGTGGCTCTCAGTTTATCAACGAACTTGTCCGTAGTGTGCTTCCAGAACTTTTAAAGACCTACCAGGTATTACACCTTTGTGGAAAAGGAAACCTAGATTCCACTCTAAACAACACTACTGGTTATGCCCAACTTGAATATGCTAATCAAGAATTGCGTGATCTCTTTGCTGCTTCAGATATTGTTATTTCGAGAGCTGGAGCCAATGCCATTTGTGAATTGCTCGCACTACGAAAACCCAATATTCTGATTCCCTTATCTGCCAATGCCAGCCGAGGAGACCAAATTTTAAATGCCCGATCTTTTGAACGTCAAGGATTCAGTATGGTGATTGAAGAAGAACAGCTAAATGATGTAATTCTGATGGAAACCATCACAAAATTATACAAAGAACGCAAAGAATATACCCGCGCTATGGAGAAAAGCCAGCAACTTAATTCTGTGGAAACCGTGGTGCAGCTTATAGATCATGCAACTAAGAAAGATTAACCCCAAACTACCTATATTTATTAAAAAATAATCCCAATCATCTGCCTTCCCACTTAGTGAAAGATTTATGCCAAATATCATTAATATATTTCATCATGTTCTTTTCCTTTGATATAAATCTTTCACAAATTTGGGAATATTGGGTTCTATAAAAATATATCCACTTTAGGATGTAGAATCATCCGTGCTCACTAGTGTACTGACACGTTTATATTTGGTGAAACTACGCAGAATTTTCATTCTTCTGCAAGGCAGATTTTCAACGGTGTAGCGGTGGCTACAGCTAGAAAATCTAACGCAGCAGATGGATGAAAAGGCAAGTAGGTTTGCCTAATTATAAATGTGTCAGTACACTAGAAATTATAACTTCAAAATGTTACAGAATCGTCCGTTTACACTTTTAACTTTTGATAAATCTCTTCCATCTCTTCCTGAGATAGTTCCAGATGATTCCAACACAGTTTCGTCTCATTCCCATCGCCCACATACCTTGGAATCAAATGCATATGGAAGTGAAACACAGTCTGACCAGCGGCTTCCCCATTATTCTGCATAATATTAAATCCATCACACTGAAGCGCTTCTGTCATATGTCCTGCCAATCTCTTTGCCAGTTTCATCACACGCGCTGCCACATCTTCTGGCATTTCATAAAGATTGGCATAGTGTTCCTTGGGGAGAATTAATGCATGACCTCTGGTAGCAGGGCTGATATCCAGAATAACACGAAACTCCTCATCTTCATAAATCGTTTTGGAAGGTATTTCTCCTCCCGAAATTTTACAAAAAATACAATTTGCATCTCTCATGTCTTATACCTCCTGTTAATTAAAAATAAACACCTGATCTAACATCTTCAATCTCTTAAAATTCCCCTTTGCCGTCATCTCACCTGTCATAAATGCCCGTTGAAATGTCATTCTTCCCTGAATAATATTATCCATTACGGGCATTGTCAGCTTGGTATACACATCAACTTCTTTATTGCTTTGCCCATAATGAATCTGAAGCTCCTCATTAAAAATTTCCACAGACATAGGTTTCTTCTTTCCCTCAATCATAAAGAGATAATTCGCATGAAAATCTTCCTGAGGTACAAAATGTGCCTCTAATTCCATAAGATATGCCATATCCTCATCTTCTTCGCTTTGCCCAAGCAAATCCTTAAACATACTGCTCAGCTCTTCGATATCTTCTTTCTGTTTCTTCACATACACATCATCCGCCACATATTTAGAGAGCTGCTCACTCTCCTGTGGGGTCAATTCCAGTTGCTGTGTCCGCAGAACAGACTGTTTTACTGCCTGGTTACTACTTGGAAGACTTTTTTGCTTTTGCGAAATTGTCCGGTACAAGTTTTCTGCTTTCTTCTCAATAATTACAGTATAATCATGGTTCATCTCAAAGGAAACTAAATCTTCCACATAACCACATAGTCCGCTACATGGAAGACCTCCCAATATTTCCCATGCATTCGCAAGCGTAATTTCTCCCTCACGTTCTCCATAGGTTGTAGACATAACAATGGGCTGCATGTAGGTTGAAGCTATTTTATCTTTATCCCCATATAACCAGCAGGCATCTAAAAACTGCTGCATATATCCACCAATTCCCAACCATTCCACTGTAGTGGCCAAAATAATCCCATCTACATCTTTAATTGTCTGTGGGAGCGTGGTGATACTACTTTTATGCTCATGGATATTATATCGTTCTACCTCAACCCGAAGTTCTGTCAGAACTTCCTGCATTTTATTTACCACATACAACGTAGGATCATCCAAAAGTCCCCGTCCTCCATAATAAATATTTACTTTCATACCAAAGCCTCCAAATTATTCATTACCCTTAGTATATAAAGTTTTGTGGATAAAGTCAAATAACTTCATAATTCGACAAAAGTTTTTCCCATCATAAAAACACATATTCTTCCATTCCAAAACGAATTCTGTCATTCAGATTCAATATCTGAAGCTGGTGGTATTCCAATGCTATATCATTTACATAAGTCCCATTGGTAGAATTTAAATCTTCAATGAAATACCCTTCTTCCTGTCTGGTTATTCTGGCATGAAGACGACTTACCCCTTCCGCGTCAATCACCCCATTTACCTGAGCGCTATTTTTACCCAACAAAAAATACTCTCCCTCAACATCAATATCATTACAACCACGACTTCCCTGATATACCAGCTTTCCCAATGGTTTGTTTTCTGATACTTCCAAGATCTCAGTAGGACGAGCAGAAACCTTCTGAATCAGACTTCCATCCTTTCTACCATCATCCATTTGCTCTTGCATCATTTTTTTATGGTTTCGATTATCCTCTTTTATTTGAGTAATTTTAGGGTTCCTCGTTTTCTCTTTCTTATTTATCCACAAACAACCATATTTTTGTTTCCATTTTGACAAATATTCCTTCACCATTTCACGAATCTTACTAATCTGCTGAAATCCTGAGCTGTTACAAAACTTTTTTTCCTCACGCGTCTGCCAATAACTATTTTCCTCTGTTCCTTCCACTTCTGGGGCTCTTTTGGCACATTTTACTCCCACTTCTTGCTCTCTTTCGCGGTTCAGTTGTAGAGGTTCTTCTTGGAACTGTTTTTTTCCTAAAACATTGTCAAGCACATTCCCAATACTTATATTATCCTGAATACAAAGTTGATATACTTGATATCCTAACTCTACTGCCTCTTGATCTTTATGATCAATCATCCTCAACAATTGTTCCATACACTCTTGAAATGCTCTTGGCAAGTTTTTTTCATAGAAAGGCAAATAGGTAAATTGCAAGCTTCCATCCTCCAAATTCACATAAATAAATTCTAAATCCAGACAAATTCCATCTTCTCGAAGCAAATATTCCTGTATTCTAGAACAAACCCCTTGTAAACAAAACAGTAAGTTTTGTAAACACACACATCCAAGCTTTTGACCAGTGAGATAATCTACAATCTGCTGCTTTCCGCTGATATCATATAAATATCTATATCCCTGCTCAGTTACGATGATTTCCATCGGCAGTAACCCCGGAACCTTACAACGCATTAACATCTGCAATTCATATTTTTCTAAGATAGATTTCTGTTCCTCCACACACATAAAACTCCTACTGAGATTTTTTCTATAAGTAATTTCCACACTTCCACCCTCTCTGTCAAAATTGCTCCTCCAACCATTTTATACTCCGAAACCTTTCCGCTGGATGAAATTCCTCCCACATTTGTTGTCTGTGTACCACCTGCACAGTCTCCATATACAATGCAATCCCTTTTTCCATCGTCCACAAAATACAAAAGAGAACTACGGGAACAACAATTGCTGCTTCCACAGTCACACTCCCTGATATTTTTCTTGTTTCTGTCCTTAATAAAATTTTTTTAATCATTACGCACCTCGAATCAGCATTGTAAGATAAGAAAACAATAAAAAAGGAACAAACGCAATTTCATCTTTACGATTTTTCCGCTTAAATATCAACATTCCCAACGACCACAATGCCGCAAGAAGTATCCCTCCCATAAATAATTCCAAGTTTCCATATCCTCCCAGATATACTCCTGTCACAACAAGAAGAATGCCATCTCCCATTCCAACACCTCCTCTGGTCACAAAACCAATCAACAACAGAACAATTCCCAGAAACATCCCACATAAAATACTATAAATAGAACATACTGGCGATACAAGATGAAGCAATACTCCACTAATTCCAAACATTAAAATATAAATTACCGTCAATTTTTTACATTTTATATCTTCCAGACTACAAAATCCTAACAGACCCAATAACACAAATTTCTGCATATTCTTCCTCATACTTTCTAAAACTGAAACAGGCTACCTAAATGTCCCATCATCAAATCAATTTGCACCACATCTAGAACATGATTTTTTTACTCCAACCTCGGACCGTTTGACCATATAAATCGTCCGTTTCAGACCACTACAGTCAATACGATAATGATAACAACTCCCCTCTTTCGTCAAATAGACCACTGCCCCCACTTTATTTCCTCTGGTGCAGTGTGCACAAGGAGAATACCTCTCCCTGAAAGGATCCCACTCAGACTTCAGATAGGAACTGACAGATAATTTTAAATGGGAACAATCTCTGCTGATGTGATATACACTCTGATTTGGAGTGACAAATACCCACCCTTCCTTGCTGTCCACATTTTGCTCTTCCTGATATCCTGTCCATCGATGCACTCGACATCCATTGGAAATTGTCATAATAAATTTTCCTAGAAAGCTGACAGGCAATTTGAGTCGATATGTCACCAGAGCATCAATATACGCACTGTCCACTTTCGTATCTTTCCATGAAAATCCTGCTGCATTTCCTTGCACGAAAGACAATGGACATCTCTGTACCGCAAGTTCCTTATAAAAAGCAGCCTTTGTAAGATTTTTCACTTTCTTTTCGGAAGGCTCTGAAAGCAATGCCGTATCTGCCACTGCCCGTTCCAGCGCATTCGTCACCACATACTCTGTCTGCATTATCAAAAACAAAGATAAAACTGTTGCCATCGCAACTATAAATATAGGTAATACCAACGCTGCCTCTACCGTGACACTTCCCGGAAAGAGGACATAAAAAAGTGTCTCTTTGAGGGAATCCCCTCCATTTTTTCTTTTGGTATTCCATTTCATAGAATCCTTTTCATTTCTTCTTTTGGTATTCCTTTGCTTGAGAGAGCTTTTCTTTTCCTTTCCTAAGATATGAGACACTTTTTTATCCCCTCCTTCTGTTTGTAACTCTTCAGATATTCCTTTCTTGTCAATAGGAATCACTGTAACTTTCCCGAAAATGATACATACCATTTTTATCTTTGACTCCTGTAATTAATCCCCAAAACATGGGCCTGGCATTATACAGACCTTCCAGTCTCATTCCATAAATCTGATGGTCCATCCGAAAAGCAGGCTTTTTTAACCTTATATTTTGTTCCATCACATCCATTGCCCGACACACCAACGATTCCTCCTGAACCAACAAAAGCAGTAACTGTAGATATTCCCGATAATTTAAGCCCTCGTCTTGTCCTTCTTCTTCCTTTTGTTGCTTGAGTCCCTCCTCCCCCAAGGAAACATCACTCTTCCAATCTGTAACCGATTTCACCAATGCCACACTTCCTCCTGACAACAGACAACGCACATCTAAAATACTTTCCAAATAGCTCCATGCCAGCAAAATGCCAATTTGAACAGCCTGAATCAGTGGCACGATTCCTGTAAACCCCACCGCCGCTGTTGCAATCTCCATCGCCAGAGCCCGTTTTTTTCCATCCTGCAAGATCGTGGTGAAGTTTCCAGCTTCCCGAACAAGAAGAAGTTTATGAACCGCTTTTTCTAAATTTTCCTGATCGGAAGATTTTCCTGACACACAATATTCTAACTCATAATCTAACGCATGTTCCGAGCTCCCCAATTTTCCAACACCTGTTTTACAAGAAAAATATGTATCTAGATACTGTAAAAACCACAATTTATCTAAAACACCATTTTCAGATACTCCCTGATTCCCCACAGAAATATCTCGATGACTTAAGGTATTTGACAAAGAAATACACTTGTTGGAAATTTCAGAAGGATTTTCCACAACCACGGCCAGAATTGCAGATTTTTTCAACAAATCTACAGATTCTATTGGATTATCTGGTAAATTTGTTTGATCTGGCACAGGATCCTGGGGATTCATCTCTGGTACTTCCTGCAAATTCGTGGATTCTTCCTTCAAATCTTCCGCTTGTACCATAGCATCTTTGGCAGATTCCCATTTCTCATCCAGTTCTTCCCCCTCTTTTGCTATCTTCTCCCCAGCTCCTAGCTTTTGTTTTAGAAGTTCCGCTGCACCTGACACCAACTGTTCTTGTATCGCCTGACACGCCTGTTTTTCAAAAGCAGCTCCTTTCTGGTCTGTGGCCAGGGAATATTCTGTAATCTCTAAGCTGCGCAAAGAAAGCTCAAAGAATCCAGCTCCTTTTTTCTGTAAAGCTGTATCATCCATCCACCGCCCTTCTAACAAAGCGAGATCCAATTCCCCATCATAATTTCCACCATCCAGAAACAGCATATGGTAATCTTTCCACAATTCTGTCTGATATTCTCCAAAAGCTGATTCTATTTTTAGAAGAATGCCGCGACGGGCAATCTGGCTAAGCCCTTGAACCCGCGCAGCCTCCAACAGGGAGAAGAAAAAAGAAAAGACTAAGGTCAGAATCAACGCTAGAAAAAGTGTAATACTACCATCCATTCTCGTATGGATATATGTTCTGTCCATTTCTTTCTCCTTCCTTATTATCCGATCAGATTTTATCTGCTTGGGTGGTTATCTTTTTTAACACTTTATTTACCAAGCTAGTAATTTGCGTCTTAAAAATAGCAGCCAAGCTGATTAAAATCACAATGATTAATATTACTTCTACCACACCCATGCCTTCTTCTTCCATCCAAAAATCTTTCAATGTTCTCATAATTTTTCCTCCTGTTTCAAAATTTGTTTCAAAATGCACTCCTATCCTCTACCTCCCTCACCCTGTGGTATATTGTTAACAAATACAATTCCAGGTGTGAAGGATATTTCAAGAATACATATCTAAAAATTCAATGTCATTCCTGCTGGAACCACCAATATGACAAGTACAATCACTAACATGATTCCCATAGGAAGCAAAAGTTTGGCGCCAGCCTCCTCTCCAGCTTGTCGGGCTCTTACTTTTCGCTGTTCATAAGCTTCCCACTCCTCCTCTTCCAGTAGCTTTTGCATACCCTTGCTTCCCTTTCTCACATTCTGTATGATCAAGGCAGATAACCTGCGATACACACCAAGCTGACAACGGCGGCCAAAATTTTCATATGCCTGAAGCTCCCCCACACCATCGCGAATTTCATACAATGTGCCCAACATTTCCTCATAAGCATACCGCAGCTCAATTTCTTTGTTCTCTCGATTCTTACGATAAGTGAAAGCAATTCTCTCCCAGGCATTGGAAATATTCATTCCAGCCCCCAACAATAAAGCAAGTTTTCCCACAATACCAGAATAATCCATCAACATTTGCTGCGCTTGCTCTTCCCTTTTTTGCTTCTCCTTTTCTTTTTCCCGCACATTGAGCCAAACAGCTAATGCCGCTGCCAATAACAAAATTAGAAAACTAATACTGCTGGTCTCTTCCTTCCAGAAAATTTTTATTCCTTCCACATCCATAGGCAAAGTCAAACATTCTGCATTCTCTCGTTGATTTTCTGCGAACACAATAGACTTTATCTTATCCACAAATTGTTCCTGTTGATTTTTCTCTCTAGGCACAACTCGAACCCAAATTTGGTAAATACAGATTTCCCCCTGGCAGATCAATTCTGCTGTAACCTCCACCAGTGTTGGCTTTTCTAAATCCTGCTGCAATTGTCCATCTGTGTTGATAATATCATAATCAGAAAATTGATAAGACACTTCCACTGCACCCTCTTGAAGGGATTCTGGCAAATACAACGGCCTTGTGACCTGATCCAAAGAAGCATTTTCACCCTTTAATGACCACTCTAATTCCTGTTTTGCCTGTTCCAGGCATGACTGCCGCTGTTCCTTCGTCAATTTTCTCTCTTCCACTTCTATTGTTATGGGATAATTCTCCAATGTTCCTTCGACATCGATCCGAAATTCTTTTTCTTGACTTCCCTGTCCAGGTGCAGTTCTGACAACTTGTTTTTCTCCTGTCTCAGCGCTATCTGCCCAGGAAGTCAGTGCCGCCAACAAAAAACCTCCCGCTAAAATTAGTGCTATTTGCATTCCCTTCTTTTTCTTGACACCTCTAAGATGTAGCTTCCCCGCTGCCAACAGACAAACGACAGCTCCTGCCATATACCAGTACATTCACTCCTCCTATTACACCTTGATATCCAAAATTTTTTCTGAAAGTACCAATGCAGCAACATACCCAACAAGACACAAAGTCATCACACATACACCAGGCAGGTTTCCATATAGAGGAGATAGAAATTCTGGAGAGGTAATACCCACATAAAAAACAATACCAAAAGGAACTACATCCATAATACGTTGTTCCATTTTCTTAGCTGTGATTACAGTCTCAATCTCCCTCTCCACATCCATTTTCTGTCGTATTCTTTCCACTGTATCTCCCATAATTTTCATCATATCTGCTCCACCACGCTTTGCATAACTAAATACCTGAGCAAAGCTGCTGATTTCTTCCATACCACTGCGTCTTCCAAAATCTTCCATTAATTGCTCCAGAGGAATATTTAACTGCATTTTATGACAAATCTCAGAAAACTCCACAGCCATCATTGTATGGGCTCCATAAAGCTGTATATACTCCTCCAAGCCTTGGCAAAGTGCATTTTCCATAGAATTTCCGGCTTTTAGGGCTGCTGTTAGGAACTGCATTAACTCCCGAAACTGAAACAGCATTTCCCGTTTTTTTCTGGTGAACAGATAATTACTCATAAACCTTTCTACCAGAAAAAACAGCGGAACAACTCCAATCATTCCATAAACACTTCTGTAAAATAGCCAGGAAACCGCACCCCCAATCCCCAAGGTAAGCAAGCTACATAGACACCACTCTCTAAAACGAAACGGATAATTACTTTTACACCTCATACCCTACTATCCTCCATCTCAATGCCTGCCGCATACAGCTTTCCTCTGTGAATCAATTGTCCTTTTCTTAGCCAACTTCCAGTAATCTTTCCATTTTGTTCGCCCATTTCCACAAATTCATACAATGGATTCAAACATATCACACCCTCCTGCAATTTATCCACTTCAACGATAGAGAGAAGACGCCTTGTGCGATCTCTAAGCCTTCCAAGATGTACCATAATATCCACACCTGCGGCAATCTGCGCACGAATTGCCAACAAGGGAAGTTCCATCCCCATCAAAACCATCGTCTCCATCCTGCTGATCATGTCCTCACAATTATTCGCATGCCCTGTACTCAAAGAGCCGTCATGTCCTGTATTCATCGCTTGCAGCATGTCCAAACATTCTGCCCCACGGACCTCACCAACAATTAAGCGATCTGGACGCATCCGCAATGCCGTCCGTATCAGATCTCGTATGGTAATGGCAAGAGTGCCTTCCACTCCTGCGCTTCTCGTCTCCATCCTGACCAAATTGGCAATGCCCTGAATTTGAAGCTCTGCCGAATCTTCAATTGTAATCACACGTTCATGTTTGGGAATAAATTCAGATAATGCATTTAGAAATGTTGTTTTACCAGATCCGGTTCCACCGGAAATAAAAATGTTGTAACCTGCGCGCACCAGTTTTTCCAAAAATTCTGCGCACTCTCGACTGATCGACTGTCCTTCAATCATCTGTTCCATTAAAATGGGATCTTTCGGGAATTTGCGAATAGAAACTGCTGGCCCGTTTATAGCCACTGGTGGAAGCACCACATTGACTCTGGAACCATCTGGTAGTCTGGTATCTGCAATAGGTTCCGCTTCATTGATCACCCGATTGTGGCTGCTTACCATCTGCTGAATGATATCTTCCAATTTTTCACTGGAAGAAAAAGATTTATCCCAGGCTAGAATCTCTCCCCCTTTTTCATAAAAAATATGCTCTGCACCATTCACCATAATCTCTGTAATATCATCTTGATTTAAAAGCTCCTGCAAAACATCCAACTTTCGAAGAGAATGAAACACCTGCATTCTTAACTCTCGCCGCCAATTCAGAGGAATCACGCGCTCTTTGGCCTCTCGGCAAATTTCTTCATCAATTATCGCAAGCAATTCCTCCTCCTCATGCTCACGACTCATATCAAGCTGTGCTAATACATTTCTCCTAATCTGCTCCACTCTGAACCCCCGCCAGCCTGCGGCTGTAATCTCCCAAAGTTCCCCAAAGCCATTGCTGTAGTCTTGCAGCTCCTGTATATAACTCCATATTCCCTGTGGGAAGCGAAAGATAGATCATCTTCTGGTTTAACTGCAAATTTTCTTGTCTTGATGTCATCTGACGGAACTGTTGGAGTGGTGCATCCTGTATTTCTCCCTGCTCTGTTGTAATATAAACCCGACTACACAACCCCAATAGCTGATAGAAACCTGGAATCATCATGCCAAAATCCAATAATATCACATCATAACCACTGTTTCTGGTCAGAAGCCTTACAAAGGTCAGATAATCTTGTGGAGAAATCTCACTCAGACATCCTCCATCCTTTGCAGGAGGGATATAATCAATGCCTTCCATGGTATACCTGGCACCACTTACACAATCAAAGACGTTGACTTGATTTGACAGACACAAATACATCACATCCAATAAGTCTTTCTCATATTCCTCCTGAAACCACCCAGAGAATCCAGCACATTCCTTCAAACTTACATATAATACCTTCTCCCGCTGTCCCAGAGCCTGAGCAAAAGCCAACGCAAATGGCGTCTGCCAAATACTGTGACCAGGAGAGTACACACCTATCACTTCTTTGTCCGTATCTGTTTCTTCAAGCTCCCGCTCTCCCCAACTCTGGTAATAAGAAAAAATATCTCGAAGTATACGAGAGGCTGGCTGATATTTTTCAATGAGAGGCATTCCATCTATACAGAAATTTGGCTGTGGTTCTCCCTCTGCATCACGCAGATACATCCATAAACATTTCTGTCTCAGGCCATGCTCCCCTCCTGGGCGCTGTTCCAACAAAACTTCCTGAATCTTGGGATGCTCTAGAAATCCACTTCCCAAAAGTACAATATCTGGCGTTTGCCCTTTTAACGATTCCAATAAACATTCTGGAGAAGAAAAGGACATTGCAAGAAATCTGCCCTTATTTTCTAGAGAGATCCATTCTCCTAGCCGTTCTCCATAAGCGCCATCTGTATCACAGACAGCAATCATAATTTTTTTCAATAAGACACCTCCATAGCAATAGCATAACCAATCAAAATTGAAATTGAGAAATGAATGACATGTTGTTTTTCCTGAGATACGATTGGATATTCCAACAACTTGCCGGTATACAATACCTGGCAAACGTATTCCTTGAACACCCATAAACGAGAAATGAGATTTTGATAATAGAGCAATTTACATGCTGAAATAACTGCTCCTACAAGAAATGAAATCACGATTGTACGACAAAGCACTTGAAAACCCCAAATACCACCAATCACGGAAAATAATTTGATATCACCTGCCCCAAGGGCATGCATTAGAAATAGCAGATATAATAAGATAATCGGTATAGAAACGTTTATAAGAAAAACGCCAATTCCCATTACTCCCAGCTCTACAATCTGAAGGAGCAATCCAGTAAGAAAACCACTGACAATCAGCCGATTACTGATTTGAAAATTCTGTAGATCTGTCACGACTGCCATACTTAACAACGTCAGACCTATCAATAACTTTATCTCCCCAATTTATCACCTCTTTTGGATTAATCTATCCTGTTCGCGAATCAGTGATTGTTTTGGATTATAGAACATGTACGTAAAATTGTAAAGTGGATTGCCCCAATTTTTTCATTTTTGTAAATATGTCACAATAATTGATACAGCAAAATACCATAAACAAGCGCAAACCCGCAGATACCAAGGGTTCCAATTGTCAAAACATTCACTGGATTGATCCCTGCTGCCAAGGCAATTCCCTGAGAAGCAAGCAGACTATTGACCGTACAAATTCCGATTGTACCTGCCACACTGCGCAGCACAAAAGTAAAAACGCCTTCCATCTTTTGTTTCATCATTCCCATAAATAACACAAGGGCACAGATTCCTACGATCGCTGCTATTCCATAATATCGTTCCATAAATCTCTCCTTTTGCCAGAATAATATCTCCACCTGGCTTATCCATAAACTAAAATTTTACTCTTAACAAATTATATACTTTCTGGAAAAATTTATGACTTTTTCGTATAGTTTGGACTTCATTTGCTTATACTTTAAGTGAGAATAATGTTACCGTGAATCTGCTGGAACCGCAAAGAATTACAGAATGCAGAAGTAATAACGGAAAAGGGAAAGGGATGCATATGTTTCAGATTGCCAAAAAAGAAGAACCTAAGACAACTGCTTACTCTTTACTTTTAGATGACCTGGAGAGAGCAAAATACGATCTTGCTCTTGCCTATAATAATTTTGAAAATGCTATGGAACCAGATTTAATTGACTGCTGTATTTATCAGGTGAATGCACTACAAATGCGCTACAAATTCCTTTTGACAAAAGTCAAACAATTTAATGAGGATCCCTATGCCAGCATAACTTACACAAAATAATCTTACCTGTCAATTTGTGATAACGCTGCTTGTCAAATGCAGTCACTGCTATACCTGCATTTGACAAGCAACGCTCACAGAAAAATGCAGCAAAACATCACAATATTACTCTGGCCATATAATGTCAATGTAACAATCTGTGTAAATTATGCCAGAAATCCTCTGGAACTTTCGGAACCCTGAAGCGTCTCTGTTAGACTTCCCCGCTGATAGGTCATTCCTGCCACCACCTGCTGGGTATGTCGCATCAAAGGTTCTGAAGTATCTTGCCGCGCTACTTCCTTAAAAGCATCGTAAAGATTCTTCAGAACCCGCTTTGCATCTTCAAGGTTCTGAGAGGAATTTTTATATACTGCCATTGACAGCAGCTTATTGACAAATTGGTACTCCGCATACAGACTGCCAGATATCTCATATTCAAAATTTAAATCCTGCATTAACCTGTTTACCACCTGTTCTGCCCTGTTCACCGCATATTTAAAACTTTGATAATCCTGCTCTTCCTTTGCCTGAATGCCATCATCCAAATATGCAAAGAGAATGTCATACATAATTACCACCATTTCACCACGGTTACAGTAAGTCAATCTTCGTGTCAATTCCTGCTTTTTTTCCTGCGTCATTGTTGCCTCCATATCTGCACAGCACACAGACAGAGCTTTTTGAACAGATGGTTCTCTTCCTGCCCCATCTGTCCTACTGTGCAACTATCCATTACAAACTTTACTGCAAAAGCTGCAATACTTGCTGTGGAAGATCATTTGCTTGGGCAAGCACAGAAGTTGCCGCCTGCGTAAGAACATTATATTTCGTATACTCTGTCATTTCCTCCGCCATATCCACATCTTCTATTCTGGATAATGCCTGTGTCATATTCTCCTCTGTGCCATCCAGACTGTCCACTGCATATTCCAGACGATTCTGACAAGCACCAATACCTGAACGCACCTCACTCACCTTGGCGATCGCCCCGTCATAACTGGTGATAGCACGGCTGGCCCCTGTAACAGTACATACGTTTACTTTATCAATATACATGGTCTGAGAGGAAAGCTCTGGAATGCGAACTTCCATAGTCTGATTCTCGTTCGCCCCAATTTGGAGTGTCATAGGTCCAACATCTGTCACATCTAATGTTACCACACCAGCAGTTCCAGGTTCCACCTCAAATTTCATTTCAAATCCGTTCCGGTCTGATATTGTCACATAATTTCCTTCTGTACGGATTGTCGCCAATGCGCCGAACGCATCATCCGTTGTAGGAATGCTAATTTCCACATCCTCTCCTACCGCCTGGTTCTCCGTTGCAATTCCCAAGAACGCCGCTAAATCAGCATTCGTACATTTAATATCCATCTCTGTATGTTGACCATATTCATCCGAAACAAAAGCCAAAATACCTCCAGTATTCAAATCCACTGGCACATATCCGGCATCATCTGGCGTTCCGGCTCCAGCGCCAGCAGGATCCGCCACCAAAAGGTTTACCTCTCCCAGTTCTGCACCTTTGCGCAGTTTTTCATAAACCGCGTCAAATGTCTCTCCTTCTTGAATTTCCACTGTGACACCATTGATTACAACTTTTCCCGATGCCCCTGCTGGAACTGTGGAAGTAGCATTCAGTGTCGCTGTACCTTCCACAACGGCATGCCTTGCATCTGCTGTTATCTCCACGGAATAGATATCAGGTGTCACAGCATCAGAAATACTGATTCTGGTAATTCCTCTGTTATTTGGGTAAACACGTTGATCTAAGGTTCCATCTAACAAGTTCTTGGTATTAAACTCTGTATCTCTTGATACACGATCAACTTCCGCCGTAAGAGAGGTGATCTCCAACTGAATTGCCTCCAAATCATCTGGCGTATTTGTGCCATTTGCCGCCTGTACAGACAATTCACGCATTCTCTGAAGCATGCTGTGCACCTCATTGAGGGCTCCATCGGCTGTCTCCAATACGGAAACACCATCTGATGCATTTCTGGACGCCTGACCCAATCCTTTAATCTGTGCCGTCATTTTACTGGCAATTGCCATGCCTGCCGCATCATCTGAAGCCCGATTAATTCGAAGTCCTGTAGACAAACGCTCAATTGAACTGGCCAAGCTATTTTCTGACCCTAACAACCTCTTGTTCGCAGTAACTGCTGACATATTATGATTAATTTTCATCCTGTATCCCTCTTTCTAAATTTATGTTCAAGACAGGTTCTGACCCATCTGTTTGATCTCTTCCAGAAAACCTCTGGCAATTCCATACAATGTCTTTGTCTGTACCTGATAAGATTCTGACCCTGGATCTGGAACATTTGCCTGCTCTTCTTTGGCACTCGCAAGGCGATTCAAATCCAGATTTCCGCTGTGGATCAAGTCCAGACTGCATTCCATCCCATCCTCCAGGTCAAGCTGCTCAAAGCTGCCTTTCCTCGCTCCAATTTCTTCTATAGTTCTGTGAGAATCTGAGGCAATCCATCCCTTCATACGATCCCCATTCACCTGAAATCTGGCTGCTACCTTTCCAAGCTTTGGTGTCTCAAACAACACATCCACTCTGCCCTTTTCTTCCTTCCCCCGAACAATTTTCAACTGTACGTTGGTGAGTTCATCTGCCACCAACACAGGAATCGCATAGTGTTCTTCCTTCGTCATCCGTGTTCCCAATGCAATTTGACGGCGCAGAATCCTCATATCCCTCAAATCGTTACTGGTAACCTCCTCAGAATCAATCATGGTCTTCATAACATTTTCTGCGGTCTCTGCCAGCTTTTTATGAGCCTTAGCCATATCCTCTGGTGTCTTAACCGCTTCCCCAAACCGCTTGATAATCTCTTCCTTGGCCTCTTCCAAGTCAGCCTTTCCCTTATGATCTTCCACTTTAAACAGTGAACGAAATATTCCGCCTCTGGGATCTAGCATCCGGTTTGCGGCCATAATAGAATACGTTGTCACTGGCATATCATATCCTGTCAATATCTGAATAACCTGTGCTTCCGCTGTCTTTGCCTGAGAGAACTCTTCCATCTGTTGTTGATAATAAGCTTCCTCAGCCGCTGCATCCTGAGGAGATTCCCGAAGCTGCCACAGCAGCTCTTCTGGAGTCATATCCGCTGCCGCTTTCTGTGCTTGAGCCTGCGCTTGATGCATTCCCTCAGGAGTTGCAAATTTCAAAGCCTCTTTTGCACAATCTGTTTGATATGCCGCCTCAATCTGTTCAGAAATGCTAAGTTCCTCAGTAACCACTGTCTCTGCCTCTCCAAAGCTGTCATCCACAGATACATCCATCCCAGCATTCCGACTACTGCGGACCGCTGTCAGCAGATTTTTCATAGAAATTTCTGCCCCCTGACGCACCAGAGCTCCAATCACTGCTCCATCCGTCTTATCAATCTGATTGAGCATCCGGTATATTCCAATGTAACTGTCTCGCTCTTCCTTTGTGATATCCTGACGCTGTTCAAGCTTCCAAAGATATTTACTGAATTTCTCCTCATCTCCTGCATTCAGTCGATTCTTCATCTCTTCTGCTTTTGCATTCAGCTCTTCCACATTAAGTTCCAGCGGATTTACACCTTCCCGAATCATCTCCATCACCACAGAGGGCGAAAGATTCTGGAACAAATTCTGCACTTTCTGATCCGCTGCTTTCATCTGCATAATAGACTCATGGTTAATGGGCATCTGATTATATGCCAAAATACGAACTGCCCTTCGATTCGCTTCTGAAATTTCAAGATCCAAATCCTCCAGAATATCGTCCACGTTCCGAAATGCTTTTTGAATAGAATCCCCCAAATCCGCCCTCGGTTCTGTCTGAAGAGTCTCATATGCCTCTCCAGCACGTTCCATCTGAGCCTGCCTGGAAACACCTGCCTCATGAACATCATTTATGGAATCTCTATCCGTTCGAATTTCTCCCAGAACATACGCTGGAACACCTTTCAGTTCCTGGGTTTTCCCCATTGTATCTGCAAAAATCTCTGTATTTGCCTGATTCGGTTCAATGCCGTTTTGTCCCAACATACTTGCGTAATAAGCATGTTCCTGGGCCTTTAACTCTTCCACTAATTCCTCTAATGGCTGCGTCTCAATGGAAATCCCCTTTTTTAACAAAGCATAATTAGCCTGAGCAGTCATAGCAAGCCGTATTTCCTCTAATTGACGTTTTGCCTTAAGAAACGCTGCATCTTGTTTCGCATATTCTGGAAGTTCCTGTTCTTGATGGCTCCCAGACTGTTGTTTTGTGCTATTTTGGGCTGCCCTGAGACTATCTATTGTCAGAGGAACTCCTTTTTCCACCACATTCCAGACGTCCAAATCTGTGGTTTCCTCAATCACCTCTGTCGCCTGCTTCGCACGTTCTACATTGCTGTAGCCTTCCAGAATAATAGCATCCTTCGGCCGCTGCCCCTCAGCCATTGCCTGCACCATCGCTCCAGTAACTTGCTCTTCTGAAGGCGGAAGCTGGACATTTTTCAAATCCATCACATACTTTAAGTTCTCGGCTGTCAAGGGAATTTGCTGGTCGATCATCCACTGGCTGCTGGAAAGGGTCGTTTCATTCACTGGTAATCCCGCTTGGGCAATCACCTTTTCAATCTGTGTTCTTAAGCCTTCATCCAGAGTTACACTCTCTGACTGCTGGGTCCGTGCACCTCCTGTACTGTGCTGTGCCCGATAAAGATTCTCCACGGTGGGGGCAAGTTCATGATCCAGCATATATTTTACCGCTTCATCGCTACAAGGTACAAGATCTTGCGCCTGCTGCATGGTTTCTTCACAGTCTGTTAAATTCTCCTCTGTAGCTGGCAAATCTGCCTGAGCGATTGCTGTCTCAATCTGTCTTGCCTCTGCGGCACTCCCCGCCATGGCCTCTAATTTGTCTGCATCTGGCATATCACCAAACACACTGATATCCACACCTGCCTTTGCAAGCTCCATCTTAATCTTATCCATCTCCGTTACAATGGTCTCCACTTCCGTGTCATTGACAGGATATCCATCCTCGTCCATCTTGCTGCAATCGGCTGCCGACACTGTATTCGATACCACCTGCATTTTCTCTTGAAGGAGCTGTGCCTCCATATTTTCCGCCTCCTGGCGTATCTGCTCCAACTGGGAATCCCCAGAAAAAAAGGGTCTGTCCACCTTAGTCTGCTGCACCGAAGACACTCTGTCCGTATCTTGCTGCGTCTCATGGACAGTCGTCTCTTCTGTGAGGACGGCAACATTCCCTTTTATCCCTACAGAATTTCTGGATTTGGTAATCTCTGGTAAATTACTATTATCTACTCTCATATCCGCGCCTCGTTATCCTCTATACTAATTCCGAACTGAATATTTGTTTTATTCTTTAAGTATTTCGGTAACAATCTGCGAAAACTTTACGGTTTATTCCTCTCTTATTCGATATAGCCAAGAAAAATATTCCCCGCCCCGCCAAAAAGAGTATCACTATCTTGCAATCCCATTTTGCGAACTGCATTTTCTCCTGGCTGATATAGCATGGTATTATGTTGGTCATATCCGACAATCAACACCGCCTGTTCTCCTACCATGGCAAAAACCGGATTCCCCAGACCCACATAATATAAAATCTGGTTTACACTACAACCTGAAAGATCTATCACCGTCTTGTCGGACAATGCCTCTGTCAAAATCTCTTTCGGCGTCTTTCCCCGATTCAAAAGATCTCCCACATCGATGCTTAATTCCTCCGTTTTCAAAAGATATGAAAGGCACCCAGCCACAGAATTGCTATTAATTTCAGATTCTTCTAAGGCCCCTGTACCAATCATTGGCTTGGAAGCATTTCTTCCTCTGCGCCAGATATATTTCTGCCCAGAACCAATCACCACAGCCATATTTTCATCTGCACATTGGACTGCTTCGGTAATTGATGCCGCAGACATTAAGATTTTTCCGCCGCTGTACACATAATAACTGTCCTGTTCACCCAAAGCTTCCAATTCCACTGCCCGTTCTTCCTCTAAAACAACCTCTCTGGGCACTTTCACATGGGGATCCTTAGAAACCTCAGTTTCCCTTTTAGAAAGGGTCAATGCTACCTGTGTCTGTTTCTTCTCCGTTACAATCGTTTCCAATAAGTTAGGACGAGAAGATTCCAATTGTTGATTCTTGATGGTATCTTGGTCCGCAGTGAGCAGTTTATCCCCTGCCTGGATCTCTCGATCTAGATAAATGGTATCATCCTCCACATAAGCATTAGAAACAAAATAACCTTCTTTCTGGTATTCTTTAATAATTTTGGAATTTTTATCCACAATCGTTACCTTGTACATGGGGAATCTAGTATTTCCAGCCGTATCTAAGGTGACATCTTTCATTTTCGCTGTTCCATAGATAAAATCACTTTCCACAAAACCCACTGGTTTTAAATATTCTTCGCCGTTTCCCTCTATTGTACGAACATCTTCCCCTTCCAGGTCCATTAATTTTAATTTCTTAGAATGACTGTCAAATTCCTCCTGCCATGCAATATATCTGCCATTTTCAGATACTGCATAACTGCCCACTTTTAGATCCTCAATCACGACTTCCTCTTGAAGGGAATTTAAGTCAATTCGATGAAGCTGCCCATCCGTCATTAGATAGAACATGTTCTCACCACTAATATAGAACACCTTGCCCCAATCCTCCTTTAACATTTCATGTGAGCGATCGGAGGCCAAAAACATTTCCTCTTCTAGAGTATTTCCCACACTATCATAATGGTAAACACCAATCCCTGTCTGCCCCTCATGATGTCCACGGTTCATATAACCATATACCACAAAATCCATACTTCCCATCTCATCGATCCGGATCATTTGTATTTCATGTTGTTCATTATTCTCTCTTTTAGAAATGCCTTCCAGACTACGGAAACTGAATACCTGAGACAGTTCATGCCCATCACTGTTATAACTCCACAACTCTCCTTCCTGAACAAAAGCAACAATATTTCCCTTTTCATTCGTCATACATTGAATATCCGAAGGACAGATCCCCAATATCAGACGATTTTTAACCACTGTCGCATTTTCCCCACGGAAAATCTGGTTCATACTGCGATCGTAATTCAGCAGATACATCCTGCTATTCACACTGCTGTACCGCACCCTGTAATACTCCTCCACATTATAATATTCCAACTCACCATTATCTCCCGGAGCCGTCACCACATATTGCAACACAATGGAATTATAAGCGCTTCCAAGTTCTTTAATGGAAGGCGTGGGCGCTTCTAGCCGTTCTCCCTGAAAATCTCCCCATCCCACCTGTGAGAGAGAGGAATGAATCGTAACTTTTTGCAGTGTAGTATTGTCCGCTTGGCTGTTTGGTTCTAGAAAAGTTGCCAAATTTCCTACCTTCCCCTTGTCAAAGGTCAGTTCATGGAAATTCATAATAAAATCCAAAGATTCCTCTACATAATAATCTTTCTCCCGGATCATCCTGGTATAAAAATACACAGGCTTCTCATCAATCGTTACCATAAGCACTAAAACGTACTCTGTATCTAGTTCCAATATATTCTCAAATTGCAGTCCCAGCTGAATTTCTCCATTTACTTCAGAAAAATCTTCAATATCACCGTTTTCAATGAGCCGTTGCATATCCATGGAACGTACCTCATAAGAAATACTTTCAATGTTGTTCTGGTAAGACTGCACCACCACCGAAAGAGACAGATCTTCCAAAAGCGGTGTTATGGTATCACGCATTGCCGTCCCATCCATCTCCTGGCAATACCCATACAATTCATTAATTTTAACACCATCCCGCTCCAAATATACCATAGGGAGTGTAGCGGAAGCCATTTCTGTTGTCAAATCCACTTCCGTTTGATGATTAAATAATCCCATGACTGCCACGGTAATCACAAATACAAAACTCAATACGACGATCTTAATTATGCTTTTGCGCATCCTGTCTGTCTTCCTTTCCTATATCCTGTAACACAGCCAGTGTAGGTGTTACCTGCAAAAAATCCATAATTTTACGGCAATCCTCACTGCTTTTTGCTTCTCCCTTTTTCACCCCACGGATTAATATATTTTTGGGCGTATGCTCCATATCAATAAATTCTAAAATCTGCACATGATATCCCTTGCTTTCCAATATCTGAGCACGAAGCGCGTCCGTAAACAGAGCTGCCATACGTTCCTTGATTATCCCATATTGAAAGACTGGAGCGAGAATTTCATTTTGCATCTGTCCATTTAACTCATGCTGGCAACAGGGCACTGACAATATCACCTTAGCCCCCCATCGGATCGCCTTATCCAGTGCATAATCTGTAGCCGTATCACAGGCATGCAAAGTTACCACCATATCCACCTGTTTTACTCCCTCATATCCGGCAATATCCCCAACATAGAAATCAAGTCCCTGATATCCATAACGTTTTGCCAGCTCTTGGCAATGGGAAATAACGTCTTCCTTTAAATCTAATCCGATAATATGCACCTGATATCCCTTTAATTCCTTCAGATAATGGTACATCGCAAAAGTAAGATAAGATTTCCCACACCCAAAATCTAGAATCGTAACCTCCCGTTCTCTAGGAAGCTCCGGCAAAACATCCTCAATAAATTCTAAAAACCTGTTAATTTGACGAAATTTATCGTATTTGGCATGAACAATTTTGCCCTCTTTTGTCTGTACCCCCAAATCCACCAGAAAATCCACGCTCTTTTCTGGATCTAAAATATATTTCTTTTTTCTATTATGAGATAAATCTCTGTCTTTTACACAATGTGGCGTTTTTTTATCCTTAATTGTCACCTTCCCTTTTTTGCTTACCAACACAGATGCCTGTCCCATCCCGGAGAACACTTCCAACTGCCTATAATCTTTCATCCATACAACGATCTGCTGTACTGCCTCTGACAAAAGAAGATTTCTGTGAAATTCTTTCTCCTTCTGGCGAATACTTGCCTGAAAGACCAGTTTTTCTCTCAGCAGCACCGGACGGAGACTGATTTTAACAGCCTCCGCCTTGGTTCTGGGATTACTGATTACAATCTGTATCAGTTCCTCATTCAAATATTTATATAAAAGTTCCTCTATTTTGTCCATAGTAAACCTTTCTGATTTTCTTTCGAATCTTGTAAAACCTGTTACCACCAGCGGCGGCACCGTTTATGCCTGCACCGGCGTTGATACATTTCATTAAAAAGCAGCACCTGTATAAGATTCTGAAGACCGTTACCTGGTGGTGGTCCGGGTGGCCTTCCTGGTCCCCAGCCCGGCCCTGGTGGTGGTCCAGGCGGTCTTCCTGGTCCCCAGCCCGGCCCTGGTGGCGGTCCAGGTGGTCTTCCTGGTCCCCAACCTGGTCCTGGTAGTGGTCCGGGTGGCCTTCCTGGTCCCCAACCTGGTCCTGGTGGTGGTCCGGGTGGCCTTCCTGGTCCCCAACCTGGCCCTCCTGGGCCACGTTGCTCAATCAAAGTTCCCTCTAATGGCAGCTCTTCCGCTTCCATATCCATCTCCTGAAACTCCTCATAGGCGCCTTCCTCATATTGTTCCCTCTCATATTGTCCGATATCACACTGTTCTGTTTCCAGCCTCTGAAGATCTGGTTGGCCCTCTGTGGCAGAATGATAGATTCGCTTTATAATCCGATCCAGCATCACTTTGTCAGGATATTCGTCAAACATTAGGCTTCCTTCGTATTCCATCTTATCACATTCATCCTCCACCAACTCCTGGATAGAACGGACTTCTTTGGGGTACATCCCCTTTAATTTTTCCAAATCCCTGGCATACTCCATTTCTTCCATATAAACGGTCTGCATGGGATACGCCATATAAAAGGGTACTTTAGACATATTTTGCTGGGGATTTCTGTAAAAAATTTCCTGTTTATAGTCCACAGTCATTCTCCCATTTTTTCTATCTCTATACTATATGCCTGATTTCTTGTTGTGCTACTCTCTCAAAGCCTCTCTTTCCCAACTGTCAAAAGAAACAAGGCTGCCGCAAGCTCATAGGGAAGAAAAGTAAGCAGCCCTAACTGTGCCGTCAGATCAATCCTACCCTCTCGATATCCATAATAAATGCACCCTGTAATATGATTACTATCTGCCCTCATTTTCAACTCTGTAAGACGATGCGCCAACTCCATTCCTCCACGTTTCTCAAAAACAGAAATGTCTGGGTAAGCTTCTCTCATCTTCAGTCTTCCCAATAATTCCCTGACAAAATCCGTAAAATGCCATGATTTTTCCGTATCTATCTGAAAAATCTCCCCACTGATCTCTGCCGCTGCAATGAAATATTCTTCCCTGGTATAACTGCCAGTTTTCCTCCCAACATATTCTTCAATCGTGCCGCACAGTCGTTTACTGTCTCCTGGTTTCACAAAATGGTTGAAGGTTCCCTCTGTCAAATAGGATTCTGTCCTGGCCACCTTTGAGGTAAAATCTAGAATTTCCTTCTGGTAATGGCTTATTTCATCCACATAAAACTGATATCGTCGCCCCTCCATCCAGCCAAATGCCTTCATAGCATCATAGTATCCCAACCTGATATTGCCATCCAACACCTGTCGCTCAAAATTCAACATGGTTCCGAGAGAACGGCTTGGTGTAATATATGTTACATATGGCTTATTCACATAATTGGCATGACTGGGCGTCGTATGTAAATCAACAGCGATCACCTCATCTGCACCCATTTTTAGCGCTAGGTCGATCGGAAGATTATCATAATAGCAACCATCCAGGTAAAATTCTCTGTCTATTTTATGCATTGGAAAAATTGGGAAAATGGAGGCAGAGGCCATGATAAAATCTTTTAACTTTCCCTTAGGAATCTCCTCCTTAGTCAATTCCAGAGCTTTCATGGAAGACACTTGCACGGTTACCAGTCCATAATCTATGTCAGAATTTCTCACCTTCTCCTCATCTACCATCCGATCGATAAATTCCAAAAAGGGAGAAATGTCTGCACCCTTATTTTTAACAAATTTTTTTAAAAATGGACCAAGAGCATTCCGCTGATTATACATCCCCTCCACCGTATTCACAAGATTTACCCCATCCAGCATCACATCCTCCATTCGGATGTTGTTCCATAGCTCCTTAGCCAGTTCATAATCCCTAGATGCCATCAACGCGCCATTGATGGCTCCTATGGAGGTTCCTGTCACAATTTGATAATTGATATCAAGTTCCTGGATAGCCCTCCAAACACCCAATTCATAGGCTCCTTTGGTGCCACCGCCGCAAAGTGCAATTGCTCTGCGCATACGGATTCCCCCTTTTTATGTCATGATTATATTGTTTTTCAGTATAGCATATTCTGTCTAATTTTGCCAAGTATGTATTCCTTTGACAGCCTAACTCCAAAATAATTATGACAAATAATCCGTCCAATCTTGCAAACATGCCTAACATGACATATAATCAACCATATCTCGCATTTTTTAAAATTTTCCAATGTTTTACGATACAATTGAAAGAAAGGATTTCCCCATGAGTCAAAAAAAAGCTATTTTATTGGTCAGTTTTGGCACTAGTTATCTGGAAAGCAAGGCAAAAACCATTGATCGAATCTTCACAGATGTAACCGAACATTTTCCTGACTATGCTATCTATGAGGCATGGACAAGCAAAATGATCCTCAATATTTTGAGAAAACGAGACAATCTCTCTATTCCTTCTGTGGAAGAGGCAATGGAGACCATTGTTGCAGATGGCGTTCAAAAATTAACCGTACAGCCGACACATCTCATCAATGGACTAGAAAATGATATCATGATACATACCATCTTAGAACGGGCGATGGACTCTATAGAAGTTACTTTTTGCGATCCTTTGTTAACTACCACAGAAGACCACAGAAAGGTACTAAATTGCCTGATGGCCGAGTACAAAACTCTATCCCATGAGGAAGCGTTGGTACTTATGGGGCATGGAACCACCCATCATGCGAACTCTGTCTATGCCGCGTTAGATTATATGTTAAAAGATCTAGAACACCCGAATATATTTCTGGGAACAGTGGAAGCCTATCCAAGTTTTCAGACACTGCTTCGCCAGATTCAAAAAACCTCAGTAAAACGAATCCACTTACTTCCATTCATGTTGACAGCGGGCGATCACGCCAACAAGGATATGGCAGGAAACCAAAAAGATTCCTGGAAATCTCAATTCGAAGCTGCTGGTTATCCGGTTATATGTCATATAAAAGGGTTGGGAGAATATGAGGGAATACGAAATATTTATCTGGAACATCTGCAAAAAGGGCTGCTGCATTAATGATCGTAGCCAATAAAAAACATTGTAACCTATGCTAACTGTCGATTTAGCATTCCAAAATGATCCTATTTTTATATAAAAATCATTGTTACAAAAACCTTTACGTAAATAGAAAGCCAGAGAATTTATCAAATGTCACTTTCTGGCTTTTTATCACTAAAAGAAGTGGAACAACTGAATATATTTTATTTTATCATTGGCCGAATATCTTTCGTTAAACGGCAAAAATCCATTTTTTTCACTCCGATAAAAGTCTAGCAGTTTCACCTTATCCTCACATTCAAGAAACACAATTCCTCCGCCAATATCATGCTGAACCATCTCCAGAATTTCAAATGTAAAATCCATCAGTTCATTTCCACTGATACCTTTTCCACCATCCACAGCATAATTTTTTCCAAACTGTGCAATTAAAATAGCAGATATGGTATAACTACCCACTTCTGCGTCCAAAATCGCATACCTACTTATTTTTTTACGCTTAGAATTGGATAAACTAGCATTTCCAATCTCTACCGCTTTGTGTGCAAGCGTAAAAACTGCCACAATCTTACCAAATTCATTTACTACAAAATATGTAACAGATAATTTTTTCTTTGCAAATTCAATTGCATTATTTCTCACAAACTGCTCAATTTCTGGATTTATCGGACAGGAAAAATCGGAAAGACACTGTTTCAGTTTTGCCTCTCCGATTGCCCCAATCATATCCAAAATATTCACTGTTTCAAACTGTCTCATTTGGCTGTATCTCCCTTCGCCATCAGCCGCCTAATCGCATCGTAATCTGTCAATGGTGGTTTCACTGTTGCCGCCGGCTTTCTCTTAGGCTTATTTTCTGATTCCACCAGCGCATCTATAAAGGCCTCTGCCTGTTTTGCATTATCAATACGAACTTTTGCAAAAATACTAGATGTAGCCATAATAGCACCTCCTTGTCCAAATGAACCATAATCATACATAATAGTATATGTAGAAAAACAGATGATACAATTCTTTTTTATTGCCTGTTCTGTGACTATATTCTAAATCAGATTTCCCATAACGTCAACTGTCATCTTTATGTAACTAAAATGCTTTTATATAAAGCAACAATTTTAATTTATGTGGAATCCACTTACTCTAGTGTATTGACCGCCTAACATTTAGACTAATTACGCAGAATGAATTTTCATTCTGCAAGGCAGATTTTTGACGGCGTAGCGGTGGCTACGACTAGAAAATCTAACGCAGTAGATGGAAATTCAGGCAAGTAATTGGTCTGATTGTCAGGTGGTCACTACACTAGATCCCTCCACGTAAATTTAATTCGTCAACTTGCAAAGAAATCGGCGTGAATTTTACCACGCCGATTCTGCCAAAAATTTAATATACTTCTTTATGAACACTGCCTTATGCAACAGCCTCTCTCTATGTCTGAATTAATCACTTCTTAATACTGGAAAATTGCCACTCCATAAGCTGGTAACGGATAATCAAAGGAATATGGACGGTTATCGCACTCTTCTTTTACTGCCTTATATACCTGAGGACGTTTCTCGCCCGTTCCACCATACTTCTTATCATCACTGTTAAAGATAAGTTTATATTGTTTCTTCGCTGGAACTCCTACCCGGTAATCTTCCCACTCCATCGGGGTGAAATTGCAGACAAACAGCAGATTATTTTTACCATCTTTGCTCTTGCGCAGGAAACTGAAGACACTTCGATAATTATCATCCGCATTGATCCATTCAAAGTTATCAATAGAACTGTCCGCTTCATACATTGCAGGATATTTGTTGTATATATGCAGGAGATCTTTCACATATGTCTGTAATTGGAGATGCTCTGGCTCCTGCAAAAGGAACCAATCCAATTCACGTTCCTCACTCCACTCACGTAACTGACCAAATTCCTGTCCCATAAACAACAATTTCTTCCCTGGATGTCCCATCATAAAGCCATAACCAGCTTTCAAATTTGCAAATTTCTCCTCACCCAGTCCTGGCATTTTATTGACCATTGAGCATTTTAAATGCACCACCTCATCGTGTGACAACACTAAAATATACTCCTCACTGCTGTTATAACTCATCGCAAATGTCATACGGTTATGATTATCTTTTCGGAAATAAGGATCCAATTTCATATAATCCAAAAAGTCATGCATCCATCCCATATTCCACTTATAGCTGAAGTTCAGGCCCTCATCTTCCACTCTTCCGGTAACTCTTGGCCAGGCAGTGGATTCCTCTGCGATCATGACAGTTCCAGGATTTCTACCTAATATCAATGTATTGATATGTTTAAAGAACTCGATTGCCTCCAGATTCTTATTGCCTCCAAATTCATTGGCAACCCACTGACCATCCTGTTTTCCATAATCCAGATACAGCATAGAAGCTACAGCGTCTACCCGCAGACCATCAATATGATAATGTTCAATCCACATCAAAGCACTGCCAATCAGGAAATTCTTAACCTCCGTTCGGCCATAATCAAAAATCTTCGTACCCCAGTCGGGATGCTCTCCTTTCCTGGGATCTGCATATTCATACAGACAACTTCCATCAAACTCAGCAAGGCCATGTGCATCTCTGGGGAAATGTGCTGGAACCCAATCCAAAATTACACCGATATTATTTTTATGCAAGTAATCCACAAGATAAGCAAAATCTTCCGGGGTCCCATATCTTGAAGTGGGCGCATAATATCCGGTAACCTGGTAGCCCCAGGAACCATCAAATGGATATTCTGAGATTCCCATCAGTTCCACATGCGTATAACCCATCTCTTTTACATAATCTGTAAGTCTCTCTGCCAACTCCCGATAGGTATAAAATCCTTCGTCTTCCCTACCTGGATGACGCATCCAGGAACCTGGATGTACCTCGTAAATTGCCATTGGCTGGGTATGAACATCTTTGCATGCCTGACGTTTCTCCATCCATTTCGTATCTGTCCATTTAAAGTTGTTGATATCTGTAATTCTCGAAGCTGTTCCTGGACGAAGCTCTGCATAATTTGCATATGGATCTGCTTTATAGAGCTGTCTTCCATCTGGTGTTTCTATATAAAATTTATATAAATCACCCACAGATGCCTCTGGCACAAACAACTCATAAACCCCCATTGGCTCAAGCCTGGTCATCTCGTTTGCATGTTCCTTCCAATTATTAAATTCTCCAATTACAGATACCATCTGAGCGTTTGGAGCCCATACTGCAAAATATACACCCTCTTTTCCATCATCCTTCATAGGATGTGCACCCAATTTTTTATAAATGTCATAATGGGTTCCCTGACCCAGGTAGTACATATCTAATTTTGAAAAATGTTCCATACCTTTCACTCCTGTTTCTTAATCTTGAAAATCTTTTTCCCTCAGATACAGATAACCATCTGGACTGAATTTTTTCCCACCAAAAAGCTTTTTCAGCCCTCCCCGCTCTGCTCTGCTGATTGCATCGTCAACAATGTCCTTTACTTCTGTCAATGTTGTGGCTTCATCTAGTTTTTGGATATTACTGATACGGTTATAAAGCGCCAATATCCCCATATCATCAATCTCACATTCCTGTTCTTCTGCATAGGTTTTCGCAAACTCTACCAACTCATCACTTGTAAATACTGGTATCTTAATCCTCTCTGTGAATTTCTGGGCAAATTTCGCGTCTTTGCTTAGAGCTTTCTCAATCCCTTTTCTGGTATCTTCCATAATCACCAAAAGTCCGCCTGTACTCTGATCCATAAGACAGGATAGTCGAATGGCTGTCTCTTTGGTAATATCCCCAGCTTTCTCTATAATCAGATAACCTCCTGCAATCTTTCTTACAAGTTTGCCTAAATCCTTTTCATTCAAAGATGCCCCAGTAATTTTACCAACTTTTCCATTGGGATGCCTACCACTACGCTGAATCGCTTTGATAAAATCCGTCGCCAATACCGTCTTGCCGCTACCTCTTCCCCCCATAATAAGAATGTTTCCACTGGAAGAAGTATCGTCTCTCCCTTTACGGCTTAATACCCCCTCCAATGCCTGGCATAACTGCTGCTCCATACCTGTGATCGGCACAAAATAAGAAAATATTTCCTTTTGTTCTTTGCTTAGTTTGCGAATATGTTCCTCCGGCTCCTCGATTTTGATCTTAGGCACATCAATCTTCTCTTCTCTGGATTCTCTGGCGGCCTGAAATACAGATTGTAGATAGCGACCTGCATCCTTCTCTTCCTGCTCCTCTGTCTCCTGCACAACTTGTTGCTCAATGAGCTCTTCAAAAGGAATTTGGGATTCCAAAGCATCGTTCCCTTCCAGGAAATTTTCTGTAAGAACAGGAGCCACCTCCCTAGAATCGTGTTCCTCTGTCAAAAGGTTCTCCCTCTTCATCTCTGCCAAATAATCCTCTGGGATTGGTTCACCTAAAATTTTTGCAGTTTCTTCCCAACTTGAGATTTCGTCTGAGATGGTCCTAGTTCTCTGTTCCTCTAAAGTCTGCATTTGTTCTGTTATCTGTCTTTGTTCAGCCAAATGATAATCTTCTTCCAATCTCTCGTCAGATTCCGACGTCTGTGGACCTTGTGACACTCCTTGCCCTGGAGACATCCACGCAGCCTCAGATGAAAATATCTCTTCGGAAACTTGTTGTTGCGAATCATATAATTCCTGGGACTGGGACCAGCTACTTTCAGGTATCAGTTGTTCCGTGGAATGCACTTCCTGATTTTGGGACGAAGCATTCCCCCCCTTCATCGTCTCTGATTGGATTCCTGCTTGTAACCAGGTACTTTCTGGGCTCTGCGAATCCGCTGGATAAGAAATCTGCTCTTGGGGCCATGTATTTTGCGACACCACAGACTCTGGGGCATATGCTTGTTGCTCTTGGGGCCAGACGTTTTCCGCCATCTCTGACTCTGGGGCATAAATTTCCCGTTTCTGAGGCCATGCATTTTCTTGTATCATCGGCTCTGTGGAATATGCTTGCTGCTCTTGGGGCCAACGATTTTCTGGCACTCCCGACTCTCCAGAATATGCTTGCTGTTCTTGGTACCACGTATTTTCTGATGCTCCTGACTCTGGGGCATATGCTTGCCGCCCCTGGGACCAGTTATTTCTGGCCATCTCTGACTCTGGGGCATATACTTGCCGTTCCTGGGACCATGTATTTTGGGGCATCCCTGACTCTGGGGTATATGCTTGCTGTTTTTGGGACCAGGCATTTTCTGGCATCTCTGACTCTGCGGAATATGTTTGTTGCTCTTTGGGCCAACGATTCTCCACCATTTGTTGTTCTGGTACATTCATTTCCCGCTCTTGAGGCCATGTATTTTCTTGTATCATCGGCTCTGCGGAATACGTTTGCTGCTCCTGGGACCATGTATTCTCTGGCACTCCCGATTCTCTGGCATATACTTGCTGCTCCTGGGGCCATGTATTCTCTGGCACTCCTGACTCTCTGGCATATGCTTGCTGCTCCTGAGACCATGCATTTTCTGGCATCATTGATTCTTGAGAATATATTTGTTGTTCTTGAGACCAGGCATTTCCTGGCACTTGATGTTCCATTGAGAAGCCTTGCGCTTCAGATTGCCATTCTTCGCCCAGCGCAGGTCGTTTCCCCAGAATCTGTTCCTCCTGTGGAGGCCAAACTCGTTCTGATACCTGCCTCTGACCTAGATTCTGCTCCTGGCTATAATTCCATGGATTTCCTTGATTCTGGGCACCACCTTGTATGGGCTGTCTTGCTAAGCTCTGCTCCTCTTGTGGGGGCCAAACTGTCGCCTGTGACTGGGCTCCCATCTGTACATACGGATTCCCATATTCCTGACCAGTCCGATTCCCAGCCAGTTGCTGTTCCTGCGACACTCCCTGCTCACCAGAAGACCAGACAGCCCCAGTCGCTGGTTGATTTTCTGGCCACCCATTCTCCAATAAATATGATTCCTCTGGAACTGCCTGCCCGCCAGAAGGGTAAGCATTTCCATTCAAATCATGCCCTCTCAATATCTGCTCTTCTTGTGGAGGCCAAACACTGTCCTGCGCTTGCACTTTTTCTGCCTGTTTTCCTTGCGGCCAAGCATTTTCGGTTACTTGCTGGTTATGCGGCCAGATATTCTCTGGTGTCTGATGCTCATTTACTAAACGTTCCTGCCCTGAATACCGCATATTTTCTGGCACTCGCATTCCTCCAGACATAGGCTGTCTTGCATATGCTTGATTTTCTTGGGGCATCTGAGCTCCCATCTGCATATACGGATTCTCATATTCCTGGCCAGTCCGATTCCACTCTGGCGGATAACCTCTAGCGACCCTGTTTACCCCCTCCCCAGGCATATGATGCAGGTAACGTTCTGCCATCAATTCCTGGGGACTGACACCCGCCTCCAATTTCGGAATAATCTCATTTAATTTTGCTAATAACTCCTCCGCCTCCTGTAACGCACGCGCCTTGGCCGACACCAATTTTCTCTCCTGTGCAGTCGCCATCGCAGCCTGCGCAGCCAGTTTCGTCCGCTCCCATTCTGCCAATACATCTTCAATCTTCATCTGTCCATTCACTTGCGGCTCCTTCAGCTTGCCTCCCTGAACGGATAATCGAACCTGCCCATCCCAATCTTCTGCAAGCATTTCCTGAAATTCTGTCCTTAGAGACCCATCAATCTCCTCATCTGTCTCAATATGACCGTAAGGCTCCGCCTCCGGCAGTTCTTCTTCCTCTACAGGCATCTTCAGATATGGAATTTCCTTCACCATTTTTTTGATGGCATCCATTGAAACATCTACCGACTCCTTCGAATCAGCGTCCATAATCTGTTTCATGTTTTTTGCAATTTCTGCCTGCATATTGGAAGTATTATATCGACTGGTACCAACGGTTATATCTGGAATCTTCATCGTCTCTCTCACGAGCTCCCCAGAATCCAATGTGTCCGTGGGACGAACCTCTACCTCTCTGTTCCTATTCTGCTTAAACTGCCGATACTTCTCCTCCTGCTCTGGGCTCAAAGGCTGGTATAACATTTTCAAATCCAACGCTTTTTCTACATATCTGCCGTCGCCAAACCAAAGTTCCAGCTCATCGCAGACTTCCACACAATTGTCACCCATCCCAGCACGGTGATACAGATACGCAAGCTCAAAAGCCCATTCCTCTGTATAATCTCGGCTTTTAAACTCTTCCAGAATATCTATCAACTCTTGTAGATCTGCTCCACCCAACTTGGCAATCTGATACCGCAGTATATATTTCTGATTATCATAAGGTGCAACCTCCAGAAATTCTTCATAATGTTCCTTCGCTTCATCTAGATTACCCATTTTCAGGGAAACTAAGGTCAGTCGATACAGTATATTCCTCCCCACTGCTGCACGGTCATATGCCATCATAAGAATTTCATGGCTATCATCATATCTTTTTACTCTGTCATAAATCTCCCCAACCATACACAACGTTGCCGCACTCTTTACCTTCCGCCAGTTAATGGAATCCGCGATATCTGCTGCTGTTTTATAGTCCTTCTCATCCGCAAGATTTTTTAACTGTTCCAGTTTTAGCTTATATTCGTATTTATCCAACTATTTCACCTCAGAATTATGTTAAAGGTACACTACCCCTGATTATCATCCATATTACCTTTAGTCTAACATATTTCCCCTGTAAATGTCAAAAATTCTATTTCTTCTGCTGTTTTTTATCAAATTTTTTCCGCCATTCCTGAAATCCGCTTTTTTTCTTTTCCTGGCTCGCATGATGCAATAGCTCTTGCTGTTCGTATTCCACCAGTTCACGGTTTTCTTCATCCAACCTCTCAGCAAAAATATATTTTTCACTTTCCAAGGGAAGATTCTTTTTCTTAATAATATAATTCAGCACATTTCGCAACACATAGTAAATCACTGCAAAAAGCGGAACTCCAATAATCATACCTGGAATTCCAAAGATTCCACCACCTACCAGAATGGCAAATACCACCCAGAAAGAAGACAGCCCCGTGGAATCTCCTAAGATCTTTGGTCCTATAATATTTCCATCAATCTGCTGTAGCACCAAAATAAATATCACAAAATACACACCCTGAATGGGATTTGCCAGCATAATCAAAATTGTGCTAGGAATTGCTCCTAGGTAAGGTCCAAAAAACGGAATTACATTGGTAACACCCACAATCACACTGACCAGTACGGAATATGGCATTTTCATAAGATAAAGACAGATAAAGCATAAAATTCCAATGATCAGAGAATCCAAAATTTTACCAGAAATAAATCCGCCGAAAATCTCATTGCTCTTGTGGACAGTATGAATGATGGCATTCGCCTTTCTAGGACAAAATAATGCATAGACAACTTTCTTGCTCTGCCCGATCAACGTCTCTTTACTCATCAGGACATAGATGGAAATAATAATGCCAACCACCACATGAAATAAGATTCTTATTGCCTCAATAACCCCTGTGGTAAGTCCTGTCACAATATTTCTGGTCTGCGGCAAGAAATCTGTCTTCGCCCAATGTTCAAAAAATTCTGTACCTTTCGTCAGTCCGATTTCCAAATATCCAGATATCTCACTGTCATTGTCCACATAATCACTGATCCAGTCCATAAATTCATTTACTTGTTTGGGCAATGTACCAATCATGCCATTGATACTTTTATAAAGCTCTGGGATCACCATCTGAAGCAAAATCCCAATCACCAACGCAATAAACAGCAACGCCCCTGCCACACTGGCAGCTCTCACCATTTTCTTAGCCTTTTCTTGATTTTTCATCTTCCGTTGGGCAAGCGGCAATAAATGACGTTCTTCAAAATTTACCACTGGCGTCAAAAGATAGGCAATTACCAATCCTATGGTGATTGGCTGCACAATAACCAAGACTTTATCCAGAATTGCAGTAAATCCATGATACCGATAAATCAGGAAAAAGAATGAGATGGAACCGATAATCACCAAAAATGAAATTAGTCCTATTGCAAGGTAGGGCCTGATATTCCAATCCACCTTTTCTTCGCTCTGTTTTCTCTCTTGTTCATCCACGCTATACACAACCTCCTATTATTGATTCCGGTTCACTTTTCTGTCTTATATGTTTACATCAAATAGCAGAGGGCATTACAATTTACGCATTCCGCGCTCCTCGCAATACCCTGCTGCCAACTTAATTTCTTACCTAACCCTTATAATAATTGATCAGGCATCCCTTTAATATAATTGTGCGTTCATCTTCTGTCAACTCACCCATTCCCAGAGTAAACTCTTTCATTGCACCATCTTTCACCACATATGCTGTGATCTGTGTCCTGCACTCCTCCACTGCTTTGCGGATATCCGGAATGAAAAGATAATCTCCATTGGCAAAGGGCAATTCTCCTGCTGGAATCAGGAACGGAAGCATTCCCCAGTTAATTAAGTTCGAACGGTAACGTTTCGTAGCATATTCATTGGCAATATTCGCCCAACCTCCTAACACTTTCTGGCAGGAAGCCGCCTGTTCTCTGGCAGATCCATCTCCTGGTTTCACCGCAAAGATCGTGCTTCCAAAGCCCAACAATCCGGCTTGTCCGCCCTTGTCAAAAGCTTTGTCTGGATATGCCTTACAAACTACCTCCATCACAGGCTTCAACTCTTCCACCACATGCAGCGGACAAGTTCCCTCTTCCACTGCTTTCTGGGCTTTTTGAATCTCCTTGGCACGACCCACATACGCTGGATCTTTCCGGGATAAGGTAAATTCTGCAAGACCCATTGGATTCGAACGATAAGAAGAAGTCTCTCCAGAGGGAATTAACTCATCTGTTGTGGTGACTGGATCGTGAATTTCCGACACTACTTTTAATATCATATTTTCTGGCAGTTCACTCATTGCTGGCCAGTCCTTGATATTGGGTCCAAACTTGATCTCTTGGCTGGGATCTGCCACACCCTGACTGTCAAAAACACGATTTGAATAAATTCTACTGTCAAAATGGTATACCGGATTGGTATAGAATACATCCATATCCGTCGCAGGCGTCAAATACCCCTTATTTGCAGCAGTAGCTGCAATGGAGCGGGCATCCATCAGAGCAACAGAGGCAATCTGTCCGCTCTGGAGCTTGCTTCCTTCACGGTTGGGGAAATTCCTGGTGGAATGACGGATGGAAAATCCATTGTGACTGGGTGTGTCCCCTGCCCCAAAACAAGGACCACAAAATGCTGTCTTTAAGATTGCTCCTGTCTCCATCAAAGTCTCAGCAGCCCCTGTCTTCATCAATTCCATATAGATCGGCATACTAGCTGGATAAATACTCAAATTAAATTCATCGGAACCGATACTTGCACCTTCCATAATATCCGCTGCGGCAGAGATATTCTCAAATCCTCCACCTGCACATCCCGCTATAATTCCCTGATCCACATAAAGCTTTCCATCTCTCACCTTATCCTTCAAGGTAAACTCCACTGCTCCATCCAGGCTCACCTGAGCTTTTTTCTCACAGTCATCCAAAATATCCATTAAGTTTGCATTTAATTCCTCAATTGTATAGGTATTGCTGGGATGGAATGGCATTGCAATCATAGGCTTCACTTTACTCAGATCTACCTCAATCATACCATCGTAATATGCCACTTTTCCTGGATTCAATTCTGTATAATCTCCCCTTCTTCCATGGATCTTATAGAATTGTCGAATGGTGTCATCTGTTCTCCAGATAGAAGACAGACAAGTCGTCTCTGTGGTCATAACATCCACACCAATACGGAAATCTGCACTCAGGTTTGATACACCTGGCCCTACAAATTCCATCACTTTATTGTTCACATATCCATTGGCAAAAACTGCCCCGATAATGGCAAGCGCAACGTCCTGAGGACCTACGCCCTTTTCTGGCTTCCCTGTCAGGTATACACCTACCACTTTCGGCATGTTAATGTCATAGGTCTTATTCAGCAATTGTTTTACCAATTCTGGGCCACCCTCGCCCATTGCCATCGTTCCCAGCGCACCATAACGCGTATGGGAATCAGAACCCAAGATCATCTTGCCGCCTCCTGCAAGCATTTCTCTTGCATACTGATGGATTACTGCCTGGTGAGGAGGTACATAGACTCCGCCATATTTCTTAGCGCAAGTCAAACCAAACATATGATCATCTTCGTTGATAGTACCTCCCACTGCACACAGAGAATTGTGACAGTTGGTCAACACGTAGGGAACCGGAAATTTTTCAAGACCAGAAGCTCTTGCTGTCTGGATAATCCCCACAAAAGTGATATCATGAGATGTCAATTTATCAAATTTAATTTTAAGCTTTTCCATAGAACCTGAGGTATTATGCTCCGAAAGAATCCCATAGGCAATGGTTTTTTTCGCTGCCTCGTCCTTGGTTATCGTGTGTCCGGTGGCTGCCTGGATTGCCGCAGACGCCTGTTCATTCTCTGGAATCAGGGTGTCGCCATTTACCAGATATACACCACCGTCATGTAATTTTATCATATTCTGTCCTCCTAATTTCGTTCGTTTTATTTCAACTGCAATGCAATCATAACTTTTTCTGTCTGTCCAATAAGGAAAATGCCAAACAGATCCCCCTCCGGGAATGGAAAAATCCTCGGAATTTATGATAAGACGAAATAAGCCAATGGAACCTCCATCGGCTTACTTCTTCCTATTTCACCATTATAAAGTGCCGACCACAGAAATGCAAGGCAAAATTATTGGATTATTCCGTTTTTTCTTGATTTTCCTGGTTGGGCTGCTCCTGACGAAAACGGATCATCACCTTAAACAAATCGCCATCCAGATAAATATCAAATGTTCCACCCATCATGGTCATAAGATTCTTTGCAATGGAAAGTCCTAATCCACTTCCTTCTGTACTCCTAGAAATATCACCTCGGATAAATCGTTCTGTCAATTCCTCTGCTGGAATGTTCAACGGATTCTCTGAAATATTTTTAATGGAAAATAATACCTGGCTTCCATCTGCCTCCATATCCACATAAACTCTGGTGTGCTCCATGGCGTATTTGGCCACATTGTTGTATAAATTTTCCAGTACCCTCCAAATCCGTCTGCCATCCGCAAGAATAATCACTGATTCTCTCGGAAGGTTAGACATGACTTGCAAACTGCGCTTTTCGAACCGTTCCGCAAATTCTCCTTCCGTCTGATGCACCAGCTCCACCAGATTAATCCGTTCCATCTCCAGCTTAATATTGCCAGAACTAATTCTGGAAGCTTCCACCAAATCCTCTGCCAGTTGTTTTAAACGCTGGGATTTGCTTTCCAACACAGCAATATACCCTTGTGCCCTTTCATTGTCCAGTTTCTCCCGTTTCAACAAATCCACATAGTTAATGATAGACGTAAGCGGCGTCTTGATATCGTGGGAGACATTGGTAATCAAATCTGCCTGTAATCGCTCATTTTTCATACTGGCATCCACTGCATGATACAAGCCCTCCCCGATCGTATTTACCGCCTGGGCAAGCCTACAATTATCCCCCTTCAATTCCTTCTCTGCAATTTTGTATTCCAGATCTCCACTGGCAATCTTGCCGATTCCATCCAGGACCTTATTGCGCTGTACTCCCTCTCGGATAATCAAAACGCCCTCAACACCACAGAGAATACTAAACATTACCACTCCAAGAACATGAATATCATCATTATAATATGCCGCAATCATTGGAAGGAGAATCACACATGCCATAAGGTGCAATACAAACCAGATTACCATTTTGGTTAGGGATTTCCGACTGGTAAATAACAATCCAATTCCCTGAAAAAACCAGCCTATCATACTGCCAGACCAAAGTCCTCCCGCCCGAATGCGTCGGACAAAGCTTAAGTAAAACACCATCAAAAACGCCGTTCCTACAAATGTAATCCCTCCCCCTATCATCATTAGGGTTTGATAGCTGCCCTCATACTGATATAGCACCTTTCCGCCTGCCCAGACGGAAACTATAATCTCCACCACGAACAGAAGCAGCAAAAATTCTGTAGGAATCCGGTCAAATAAATTTAAATGTACTTTCCCACTGTCATCTTTTTTACCAGCAACAATACTAAGGTATATAAAGACAATCAAAATGGTAAGAAAGCTTAACCCTGCCCCCCACATACAAATCTGTACCCAGGGGTGCATCTTATGATATTCCTGTTTCGCCTCCTGAAATTTGTCTGGATAGGGAAATGAGGTATCAAAACCAAGAAACAGTACACTTCCTTTGTTACCATATACAGGCTCTATGTGCTGATAGAAATATTCCTCCATGCCATTGATATTGGTCTCAAAATGTATATCATTTTCTCGGTACAGCAGATACTTTCCAAGATTCTTTCCGTATTCGGCTAACGCCGAGGATTTACTGTCCTTCATATTAGTATAGGCAGCACTTTCCATATCTCGGCTAATCCAATACGACAAATTACTTCCAGTAGTAGCATTGTGATACATATTCAGACATTCTCGATATTGCCTTACTTTCTGCCCAATCTGCTCAAGTGTATAATCCAATGCACGATAAGAATTTTGCATATCTTCCAAAGAAACCGCTCCACCCATAAAATTTTCCCAGATTCCAACTCCATTCTTGGGAAGATATTTTTCATCGATAAAATCATATGCAACAGAATGATTGACAAATCTCATATTGTCCATACTAATCAAAAGCCACTCCAATTCCTCTGCATCTAGGCCATAAAGCTGCCCATTGAGCACCTTCTGAATGACTCCTTGCAGTTCTTCTTCTGTGAAGCTTTCCTCTTTCGTCTCAGTCACAACAACTTCTGCCGTGTCGATGTCTCCTGAGCGAAAATACTCCTGGTTTACACCCATATCTCCAGTGGTACTATAAGAGCCGCCATAATAATATTCCACGTTTTCAATAACTCTGTCTCTTAACTCAGGAGCCAAATCCATAAAACCGGAAATACTCTTCTCTTCACTGAATACATTTTCACCATTTTTATAAATAATCCGCCGCTGCGAAATTCCGTTATCTATCTCATATTCAGACACAAATTCATAAACAGAAGTTGTATATGCTCTTGACCACTCTGCCAAATCTCCCAGATTGTAAATCACTGCATTTTTTTTATTTTTCTTACCCTGCGAAATCTCTTGCCGTTCATAATACTGCCAGATATCTACAGGCTTGTTGGGATCAAACACCTGATTTGTCTCAAAATCCCGACGCAACTCACAAAATTCTAGGATCTCCTGGGCTGCCTCTTTTAACTGGTTAGTAAAATAATTAGAAGATTCGTAAGGCGTACTTCTTTTCTCTTCAAAATTAAATACATCTTTATGAAACAGCATAATGAGGATCATAAGGCAAATTACAAATATCACTGACAAAATCTGAATGGCTGCTGCTGCCGCTGCTTTCAGTCCAACAGAATACCGCCATCTTTTCACTCCATCACCACCTCTACTTTGTTGATTTTTCTATCTTATATCCTACCCCCCATACCACCTTGAGATATCTTGGCTCCTTGGGATTAATCTCAATTTTCTCTCTGATATGCCTGATATGTACTGCTACCGTATTGTCTGCGCCAATGGCATCCTCATTCCAAATGCTCTCGTAAATTTGATTGATGGAGAATACCTTTCCCTGATTTTTTACTAACAGCAACAGAATATTGTACTCAATTGGCGTCAACTTCACAAGCTCATCTTCCACCGTTACCTCCTTTAAATCATCATTGATCAAAAGCCCTCCAACCTGATAAATCCGTTTGCTGCTCTCCGCAACATTTCCAAGTTGGGTGTAACGCCTGAGCTGAGATTTCACACGGGCAACCAGTTCCAAAGGATTAAAGGGCTTTGTCACATAATCGTCCGCTCCGATATTCAACCCCAAAATTTTATCAGCATCTTCCGATTTCGCTGACAAGATAATAATTGGAATACTGCTGTCCTCACGGATTTTTAAGGTAGCGCGTATGCCGTCCATTTTCGGCATCATCACATCGATAATCAACAGATGAACTTCCTGTTCCTTTAACACCTTTAGAGCCTGCTCTCCATCATACGCTTTGAGGATATTGTATCCCTCCTGTTGTAGATATATCTCAATGGCATCCACAATCTCCTTGTCATCATCACATACCAGAATACTTTTCATTTCCTTCACCTCTCTTTTTCTATCGGGAATACCGACTTTTTTATTATACATAAACAAGAAGGACTGTAAAAGTATTATATCAATTGTTTTTTAAGTTACGGCAGGGTATTTTATTAAGATTTTTTAAATATCATACAAATTTTGACATACCCTTTTTATTTTAGGGCATACTGACAAAAAGGAGACAATAATATGAAAATTGCATTTTACACAACAAAACCTTATGACCGCATATGGTTTGAGCCTATGGCAGAACAATATAAGATGGAACTGTTATTTTTGGAAGCTCCCTGCCGTCCCAATACGCTAAACCTTGCCGCAGGTTGTGAGGCTATCTGTATTTTTATCAACGATCAAATTACTGCTGAGATGATTGACCAGCTCTGTGAAATGAATGTGAAGGCAATTCTTTTGCGCTCCGCAGGATTCAACCATGTGGATATGGAAGCTGCAAAAGGCAGGATTCATGTCCTGCGTGTGCCAAGCTATTCTCCGGAAGCCGTTGCAGAATATGCTACTGCTATGTTGCTTACCATAAACCGCTTCACGCATCGTGCTTACACTCGGACTAGGGATTTTAATATGAGCATCAACGGACTGATGGGCACAGACCTCCATCAGAAAACGGCAGGAATCATCGGAACAGGTAAAATTGGACAGTCCATGATTCGCATTCTGAAAGGTTTTCAGATGAAAGTATACGCCTATGATCTGTATCCAGATAAAAATCTGGATGTGGAATACGTAGAACTTACAGAACTTTTTGCAAAATCCCATGTAATTTCTCTGCACTGTCCACTTACCAAGGACACTTATCATATTATAGACCGAGATGCTATAAAACAGATGCAGCAGAACGTCTATCTGATCAACACTTCCCGTGGCGCGCTCATTGACACCAATGCATTAATTGATGGACTTCTGGAAAAGAAAATTGCTGGAGTAGGTCTGGATGTCTATGAGGAGGAGAATGGTGTATTTTACGAAGATTTATCGGATGAAATTATAAAGGACAATACGCTGGCTCGACTGATGACCTTTCCCAATGTGTTAGTCACCTCCCATATGGGATTTTTTACTTCTGAGGCGATGCAGGCCATCGCTGTGGAAACCATGGGAAACGCCCGTGCTCTGGAGCAGGGACTAGAACTTGTAAATGAAGTGTAATATATGTTCCAAAAATTAGGGTCTATTGGAAAATAAGATTGATATACCTTATGGTTGTAATCTCAAATGATTTAGAACCATGTATGGTGAAATTTATCTTTTCCTGATAGACCTTTTTGCGCTTTATTTCCTGCCGAACAATAATCTACGCCCTTTTTTCCCTGCGGGCGCAGTTTCTTCTGTTCCCTCCCCTTCTTTCCATTTAAAATACTCTGCATCCAGATCGACATAAATTTCCGGCGCTTCCTCAGGAGAAACTGTCTCCTCTTGATATACTTCGTCCACACCTTCTAAAATTCCTTGAGATATTGTTTCAATCTCCGTGCCAAAATCAAGCTCTTTTTGCGGCATATCTTCTATTTCTTCAGACATATCCGTAATTTCCAAAGATTTTTCTTTTGTTTTTGCTGCTCGGCGCCGCAGGCTTTCCGCAAACTCTTTTCCTGTCACCCTCGCAAGACTCTGTTCTTCTTCTTTACGGGGATTGATCTCTGGCTTTGTCAATTCATAACTCTTTCCAGCGCGCTCAAAATACGCCTGATTTACCCGTATTTCCGGTTGAACTGCGGAATAGGATTTGCCCTCATTCTGAATCCGTTTTTCTTTCATTCCCTGAATCTCCTGTAAGCGCTCCCGTTCCAATTTTTTATTAATTTCTTCGATAATTTTAACATATTTCTGGGTGTCTGCAAAATCCTGAAGTTGCCCTGTCAATTCTAATTGATTATGGCGGACCCGCTCTCGTTCTTCTTCCATCTGTGTATTGAGTTTGTTATAAATCTTCTTGACGGACTCGTTGGCATCCTCCATAATGTGGCATATGCGATTTATGGCATCGTCTGTATACATAATGGACGCTGCATAAATATCGTCTGCATGTCTGTTGGCCTTTTGTATAATCTCTTCTCCCTGTTTTTCACACCGCCGCTTTGCCAACTCATGTTTCTGTGTAGTTGCCTCATACTGATCCATCACCTCATAAATTGCAAGATTTAACTCCTCTAACAGATCAAAGAATTGGGATTTCTCTACAATAATCCATTGACCGCTTTCGTCATAAATCTGACTCCTTGAAAACAACAAATGGATATTCTTTAAGATATGTTCTACTTTATCTTGTATGCTCATGATTTCATTCCTCTGGTTGGTTTCTTGTTAATTTATCCTATGCTGGCAAACCTCAGCTTAATAATACAAAATGTCAAAAAATTGTCTCTTCGCATCATTGATATACACCGCCACATAAGGTATGATACCTCTCTGCTATTGCGGCTAATGTGATTCAAGACAAACTTCCTTGGCCTTGTGTATCACAATATCATATTAAGCATGGAGTTCGCCTGCTTTCTAAGTGCTTGTTTCTATTATATCCAAAGGCTGCGGCCATGGCAAGAATAATCGATTTTAATCTATGTTTTACAGAATCAACATTTAGCACTTTCTTACATAATTTTATATTCATAAAAATAAACTCATCTGTTTCTGTCAAGAAACAAATGAGCTTATTCTTCCTGCTAATGTTTCAAATACTAATTCCAGACATTCGTCACCCTTTACAGGCGAATATCAATGGGAACATACACTTCTGGTTTGGACTCCTGCTGTTCCACCAAAACTTGCTCTGGATCTAACTGTTTCACAGCTTTTGTGTCCTCTTCCTCTTTTGCACGTTCTTCTGTCTTGTCTGTCTCTTTCGCTGCTTCATCCATAGTTTTATTGGCGTCCGTCAATTGGGAAACCTGCCCAGATATTGCTTTTTGTGCTTTCTCTTCTACTTCAGCTAGCTCTTCCTGTTTGTCCTCTACATTGCCACCATGTGCTGCATCCGTCTTGATCTCCGACGCAAGAATTTTGGCTCTTCCTTCCATATCTGTGGCTACACTCTCATAGACTTTCGCCTGGTTCATGGCAGAATCTGCTGTGATCATAGCCTTCATACTTGCCTGAGACATCCCTGCGCTCTGGTTCGTCCCCTTCTTCGCCTTTGTGTCCTTATTTTCACCCATCATATCATCCATAGGAGAACGATTAGCCTGCTGTTTTTCTTTTCTTTGGTCAATCTGATGTTGTCGAAGCTGGTTGTTCAAATCTGTAATTTCTTTTTGAATATCTTGACGCTTTTTCATCTTTTCTTCCATGCTCATTTCCTCATTGGAAGAAAGCTCCTGAAGCTGCTTCTGTTTTTCTGCAATCTGTTTCTGAAGACTTTTTGTCTCAGGATCTGCATTTGAAAAACCGCCAACAGGACTCATTTGTCCGCTAATTCCACTAATTTTCATGTACATGTCCCTCCCTTTGGTATAACAACATAAATATTCTACTGTGTATTGTATCGTATTAATAAATCATATTCCACAGTGTTTATGTTTGGAAAGGCTTTTTTTTGTTGTAAATAATGCCTGTTGCACGATATTCTAAAACCGAAAATCTCGCTGTCCTTTGTGGATATTGGCAAGATAATCTATCACTTTCTCTTTCACCTTAGGATTGGTGATCACATCCAGTTCTTTTTCTATAAGCTGATTTCCCACTGCACAAGTCTCCTCTGAGGCATAATCCTCTAAATATTCCTTTAAGGTCATAAGGGCGTTGGGATGACAACAGTTGACAATCTGCCCACTTTTTAACAGTGTCATAAATCGATCTCCTGTTCTACCTTCTCGATAACATGCTGTGCAGAAACTGGGAACATATCCCATCTCCATCAACCATTTCACCACTTCATCCAAGGTACGGTTATCGCTAACATCAAATTGCGCCGAATTTTCCTCCTCTGGTTCTGGCTCAGCGTAACCTCCCACGCTGGTTCTGGAAGCTCCACTGATCTGTGAAATTCCTAAATGCAGAACCTTCTCTCGACATTTCTGGCTCTCTCTGGTGGACACAATCATCCCCGTATAGGGTACTGCAATTCGAATACAGGCCACTATTTTTGCAAACATCTCATCTGAAATGCCATTGTCAAATACATCTGGGTCAATATCATCTGCACGACGCAGACGTGGAACACTGATGGTATGAGGACCTACCCCTTTATAGGCTTCTAAATGCTCTGCATGCATCAAAATTCCAATAAAATCATATTGATAATTATTCAGTCCAAACAACACCCCTAAACCCACATCATCTATCCCACCATCCATAGCACGGTCCATAGCTTCCGTATGATATGCATAATCATGTTTTGGTCCTGTTGGATGCAGTTTCTCATATGATTCCTTATTGTAAGTCTCTTGGAATAAGATATAAGTGCCAATGCCTGCCTCTTTTAACTTCTGGTAATTCTCCACTGTAGTAGCTGCAATATTGACATTGACACGGCGGATTGCCCCATTCTTATGCTTAATGCCATAGATTGTCTTGATACATTCCAAGATATACTCAATCGGGTTATTCACGGGATCCTCTCCTGCTTCCAAGGCCAATCGTTTATGTCCCATATCCTGCAGCGCTGTCACCTCTTTGACAATCTCCTCCTGGGTCAATTTCTTTCTGGCTATGTGCTTATTTTTCAAATGATATGGACAATATTCACAGCCATTAATACAATAATTTGACAAATACAATGGCGCAAACATCACAATGCGATTTCCATAAAAATCCTTTTTGATCTGTTCCGCAAGGGCATAAATTTCCTGGTTCTTGTCTTCAAGTTCACAATCTAATAATACGGCTGCTTCCCGATGAGACAGACCCTTTTTTTCCCTCGCTTTGTCAAGAATTTTATCAATCAATTCCCGATTGTTCCTATTGTCCTGTGCATACGCCAGAGATTCCAAAATCTCTTCATGGCTAATAAATTCTTCTGCTTTTGGTGACATAACATTGTACATATTTTATCCTCCTTTAGTCCTCCAAACATTTTACACCATAATCTCCACGATCTATTACCAAACGATAACCAATCTTTTCCATTCTACGATTCAAACAACTGCGACATTCTGCCGCCTCATCTCCAGTACAGATTTTGTTGTCATAAAGTTCATATTTTTTCCGAACAGAGGTGGGAGACAGATTCGGCATCACCACATTTGCCCCTGCCAAAATTCCTTTTTCCCTCCCCCTGGGATCAATCGTTCCCAGGGCAGTTGTGGCAGGTAACAAGAGCTTTGGCAGCATCACACGCAATAACCCAATCAGAAACAATGTCTGTTCCACTGTTCCCCCAGGTTCCCCAGCAAATGGGGTCTCATGATGAGGGATAAATGGCCCAATTCCCACCATATGTGGTTCCAGTTCCCGAATAAACAACAGATCCTTTGCCAAATGTTCTGGGGTCTGTCCTGGGCTTCCCACCATAAATCCAGTTCCTGTCTGATAACCAATCTTCTTTAAATCCCAAAGACATTGTTTCCGCTTTTTCACCGACAATTCTTTCGGGTGAAGTGTCTGGTAATGGGCTTCATCTGCCGTCTCATGCCGCAACAGATAACGGTCTGCCCCCGCTCGAAAAAGCCCTTCATAGCTCTCCTTAGACCGTTCTCCCAAGGAAAGTGTAATCGCACAATCTGGATAATCTGCCTTTATTGTATACACAAGATCTTCTAGTTTTTCTTGTGTAAAACACCCATCCTCGCCTCCCTGAAGTACAAATGTACGAAACCCTAATCGATAACCGTCCTTGCAACATTCCATAATCTGCTCTTTCGTCAAACGGTAGCGTTCTGTCTGCCTGTTACTTCTTCGGATTCCACAGTAATAACAGTCATTTTTACAGTAATTGGTAAACTCTATCAATCCACGGATATAGATTCGATTTCCAAAATACTGCGTTTGCAATCGTCTCGCTTTTTCAAAAAGATACTGTGCAAGATCTTCATTTTGTCCACCAATCAATACTATCCATTCCTCTTTCGTAAGTCTGGATGTTTCTTCTAGTTTGTCTATCAACTGTCTGGGCTGATCCATAAATCCTCCTAAAAACCCCTGTGCCAAAGGGCACAGGGGCAGCTAACATACATACTTATTCTATCACTCTTTGCCGCTGCACCGTTCCCTTCAGGACACCCTTGTGGTCTGGTTTGCTTATCAACATCATATTGGTATTTTATCCAAATAACAAATTAATCTCCGGTTTACAGTCAGAAGCTTATCATCAAAAGCTCTTCCTGCTCACCTAGTGTACTTATCATAACACGATTTTCTATAAAGTTCAACAAATCAAGGTATTTCTCTGATCAAAAAACACCGCCGCACTTCAGATATTTCCTATCCAAAGTGCGGCGGTATCTTATTTCTTAGCTACTTCTCAACTGCTTATTTTACAGTCGCTTTTTTGTTCATTCCAGCTTTGATCATCATAGACTTGATGTTGTTACGTGTCTTTGTAGATGTTCCCTTCGGAACGGTAACTGTCATCTTCGCATTTGTCTTCTTGAACGCCTGCGTGTCAATCTTCTTAACAGCAGTTGCAAGATACTGCACCTTCTTCAGGTTCTTGCAGTTATAGAATGCTTTCTTTCCAATCTTGCTTACTTTCTTGCCAATTGCGATCTCTTTCAATGCGGTACAGCCATTAAATGCGCTCTCACCGATGGTTGTTACGCTCTTGCCAATGGTTACTCTTGATAATTTGGTACATCCCTGGAAGCTGGATTTTCCGATGGATGTCACATAACTGCTGATATAGATATCCTTCAGTTTTGTATACTTGTAGAATGCCTTTGGCTCAATCTTCGTAACCTTGCAGGTCTCACCCTTAATTCTTACTTTAGATGCCAGAGAAATAGAGGTTGCATTCTTATCGGTTCCCTTTACTGCTGTCACAGTCTTCTTCGTTGTGCTGGTTACTTTGTATTTCACCTTGCCAACTGTGATGGTATCTCCAACCTTCATCTTCTCTTCCAGATCATTGATTGCATTGGTAAGTCTTTCTGTCAGACGTTTCAGCTTGGAAATGCTTCCTGTCTTCTTCGCTGTCAAAGAGCTTGTATATGCAGATTCAAATTCTTCCCAGCTTGATGTGGTGTAATTCTTCATACCTGCATTAAAGATAGGATCTGCCTTTGCAATTACTTTCAGAAGTTCCTCTCTTGCTTCTTCGAGCTGTTTCCTTACATCATCAGTTTCATCCGCTTTCTTCAATTCAGACTGAGCCTTTTCAAGCGTTGCACTCAATCTGTTCAGTTTTGAGATGCTTAAGGAATCAACGCCTAACTGTGCCTCAACATATGCTTCCTCAAATGCTTCCCAAGTTGCATCAGAATAGTCATTCTGACCTGCGTCATAAATAGCTTTTGCTGCATTGATCTTATCACTCAACGCTCTCTGTGCTGCTTCAATTTCACGTTCTGATTCCGTAACGTTCTTCAGAGAATCCTGTGCTGTTACGAGATCAACTTTCAATTTCTCTAACTCTTCTGCATCCGTAGAAGACTGTCCTGCCTTTGCTGCATCAAATGCCTTTGTAAATGCTTTCCAGGTTGCATTGGAGTAATCATTCTGACCTGCGTCATATACTGGCTGTGCAACTTCCAGAGCTGTCTTGAGATCTTTCAAAGCCTTCTCAAGTCTCTTCTCTGACTCTGTAAGCTCTACCAGACCATTCTGTGCTTCTAATAATGTAGCTTTCAACTGTGCCAGTCTTGTCGGATTTGTAGACTCTGAAGCAAGTACATTATGATATACTGTCTCAAAGTTTGACCAACTCTCTGCTGAATAGAAGCTCTCACCGCCAGCATAGATATCTCCTGCTGCTTCCAGGGCTGCTTTCAACTCATCCTGTGCTATCTTAACCTGCTGCAATTCTGCTTCAATCTCATTCAGATTATCCTGCATAGATGCTCTTTCTTCTGGTGTATCATAAGAAATTACGGTATTTACCAGAACTTCAGCTATCGCTGCATAATTACCCTGTCCTTGAAGGACACGAATCTGAAGATAATTTCCATGTGTACCTTCTGGGAACTCAAATAACTCTGTCTCCCCATTTTTCGTTTTCTTAGCGTTTACTACACCTGTGGTATAGGCTGCTGCTCCATTTTCGCCTGTTACAGTCATAGTCTCTTCATCATACGCTGAACCAACGAGACATTCATATTTCTTAACCAATCCATTGCTTCCACCGGATGGTCTCTGCATAAATCCTAAAATGTTGTAATTAGAAATATCCTCTGTATATTTTACGGTAATAATTGCTGGATTATTCTCAGAAACTGTAAATCCAGATCCACTCCAATTTGAATGCCATATACTATTTGGATTGCCGTCTAATGCATGTATAGCTCTACCACTTCCAGCACCTTCGCCTGAGGGTTCTTCTGTATTCTGCCATACGTCTTCATAATTGTCTACTGCAGTATAGCGATCTGGATAATATACCACGCTGACCGCACTAATCTCTTTGCCACCGATCTTAGCTGTTGCACGAATCAGAGCGGAACCAAAGTCTACAAACATAACTGTTCCATTGCTGTTCACACGCGCCACGTCTTCATCGAAAGAAGTCCATGTTACGTCGGTGTTCGGGTCTACACCCTCTGTGAAGATTGCACTAAGGTCAATCTTATCTGTAGATGTGGTCACCTCTGTATAAGTCTTATCGATAGACATGCCACCCTCTACTTTTTCAATCCGCAGATTGTCAAGAATAAAATCTTTAAACCCAGCGAAATCCACTTTCTTGCCAGTCAATCCGCCATCTTCTGTCTCATTCACTGTAGAGAAAATACCAATCCAGTTCTCTCCACTCTCACCTGCTGTGAAGCATCCACCAAAACGTTTGGTTTCGCCTGCTGCTGCTGCTAAATCCCAGCTCTGCACATTACGCTCGGTTCCATCACCCAGACGCACCTCATATGCTCTGTTGCTTCCCATCTGATAATCAAAGGATACATAGTAAGTCTCCCCTGGCTCAAAACGGAAATTCTCTGGAACAGTCTGGTAAATCAGGTTATTTCTCTGTGACAGTCCATTTATCTTAACAGACCAGTCACCATCAATGACGTCGTCCACCTTCTTACACATATATCCTGCCTGGGTGTACTCGCCATGACGCTCAGAAAGATGGATTCTGTTATCTTCCACACCCTCTGTATTAGAAATTACAAATGGCCAGATTCCCTGTGCATTGTCCTCAAAATCATTGAACAATACAGTTGGGTTTCCTTCTTCGTCTGTCTCTAAAATTGGATCCATAGTTGTTTCCACAATACGGATATCATCAAAATAAGTAGCTCCTGCACCTGCTTCACGGTCAAAACTTAAAGTTGCTGTTCCGCCTTCCGCAGTAAAGAATACGTACATGTTCTGGAAATAGCTGACATTGCTGCCTGCCTCAGTTCCAACATTTGTATGATGTTGATCAGACTTCACATAATTCTGTGCAAAGGACCGGGTAGCATAATTGGATCCCAATACTTTACTGCCATATTTTACAGTTACATGAGCCTTAGAAGTACTTCTATTATCCACGCCCACATACAGCGCATACTTCTGACCCTTTTTCAGGTTGGTAATCTTGGTACTTACAGATACTTCCCCTTCCAACTTCAGCATATTGTTATATCCAGCATTATCTGCGATGGATGCTGTTCCTTCGCCGGAAATTGTTCTATGGCTGTTGATATCTGGATCATTAAATCCAGTGTCATAGACATACTTTGTGGTCTGCCAATCTACAGCCAGAGGCGCTTTTTCACCCTTATAGATTACATAAGGAATCTCTGCCTCAATATTTTCAAGTGTAATCTGGTTATTTACAACATTAACAACTGTCTTGTCTGTCTTTCCTTCGTCGGTCAATTTATATAATACCACATTGGAAAGTCCTTCCCAATCCTTGGTCAAAGTCCAGGTACTGGTTCCGCCGTTGGTATTCCAGTGATACAGCTTCTTATCTGCATCTGCAAGTTTGTTACCGTTGAAATCCCAATTCCATGGAATCAAATATTTCTCATTACCAGGATTGCTTCCATCGCCACCAGTAGGTGCGCCTTCGGAAATCTTAACACCATTTAATTCAATGGTTCTGCTTCTATAGTTTGCCAAATCAGTATACTCATTGGACTTTCTGGTTACTACAAGCTCTGTATTGTCTGTCTCATCCTTGGTATTGCGCAGGGTAATTTCCATTTCTGGCGTCCAAGTTTCTCCAGAATTCAATGTAACAGGAGTACCATCTTCCCAATCTACTACCTGATAATGCTGCAGGTATTTGGTAATCAGATTGTGACGGAACATAACGGTAATGTAATTCTTCAGATTGATACGTCCCTGCCATCCCTCAAAGTCTGTCATGTTCAAACCGCCGAGAAGAGGAGACTGTGCCGCACCATCATAAGAAGGATAATCTGCAATCCAGGAATCTTTCTGATGGTTTCTCAGGAAACGCATTACTGCACTATTCTCACCTTTAGACTGATAACCGCCATACGCTAAGTCTGCCGCCCAGTGCTGCAAGGTAGAATCATACTCCTGGGTAGGACCCCATTCTGTCGTAAAACGCCAGCCTAAACGATTGATCTCACGGGCAAGCATTCTGGAAGCCCATGCGTCTTCATAAGAATCTCCACTCGTACCTGAATCATTTACACCATTGCCCCATACGTCCACATAGATGAAATCAAGGTTCTCACCCACCTGGTTGTATAAATCTTTGAAACGGTTCTCTCTGGATTTTGTTGCAAGATCGTAACGAGCATTGATTCCGATACCCTGATCAAGCCAGTTCCATCCAGACGCAATTCCATTATATCCTCTGGAAAGTTCGTTGCTGAATGCTTTTGCTTCTGTGTACATCTCACTTGCATTTACATGGACACCAAACAGCGCGCCCATCTTCTTACCTTCCACCAGAAGCTTGTTCATATCTTCTGCACCACCGATACGTCTTCCGATATCGCCGTAATCTGGATGGCCAGAGTCATGTCCCTCAGAACCATATCCTTTTAACAGGACACCCTGTCCTAAACCTTCTGTATTCAGATAAACTCTCTTAACACCGTCCAAGTTCATCAAGAACGGATTTGCTGCCTGGCTACCAAAGTTCATAGCAATACGATAATTTACCAGTTCTGGCACTTCCTCACATTTAAATGGGTTGTGCATAATAGAACGGAATGCCACAGCGCCGTCCTGCCAATCAATATCCTCATCGCCATTCTCATCGCCTGTAATTACTACTTTTGCACTCGGCATAATGTCATGGCCTACAACATATGTCCGTTCTTCTGTGGTGCTGGTGCCTGTATCATCATTTCCAATCACTACAGGTGTGCTGACTCTTCTATCATAGTACCATTTTGCACTGGACAAGCCCAGGGTTGTTACCTCGCCTGCTGTTGTTGCATTTGCGATGACACGTGTATTATCAGCACCGCCTCCTCCAATATAAGACGCTACATTTGTACCACTATTCTCGGAGTTACTCCACAGACCTGCACTCATCTCATTGTTGTTAATAAATGCATACATGAAGTCTTCGCTGCTTGCACCATTGGTAAGTGTCATACCATTTACCACATCAAAATCTCTGTCACCACTTCTTCTAGTATCTGAAGACATCTTCGCGCCCTTTAAGTGAGCGTTTGTCTGAGAACTGTTAACAGAAATCAGGCTGTGATTTGGAATCTCAATAGACTGTACTGGATAAAGCACATATCCATTTTCATCCAACTCTGTCATGTTATTCTTTACATTTGTGATATCAAAGGATGCTGTATTGCCTTCTACACTGATAACAGCTGTAAGCACACAGTCAATGTTTTCCCCCTTCAATTTCATTTCATAGGTTGCTGCCTTATCTGTAAAGGTAGCCTTTATATCGTCTTTCTTAACTTTTATAGACACGCCGTTGATCTTAATATTCATAAGTCTTTCGGTCTGTCCATAGAAGATTTTATCTTTCAAATCTCCCTTTTTCATTTCGTATTGAACGATACTTGGGAAATCCCTTGCCACTTTTACATCCATCTCTTCCGTGGTCAGTGTCCTAGTCTCAAAACCTTCTGAAACATAAAGCACGATATCGTCAGCAACAGCATTTCCGCCATCTACAGGTACGCTTATCTCCGCTGAAACATATCCTTCCTTGGAAGCTGTAACAGTATGTGTACCATCCAGAACTTCCAGATCATATGTTCCATCTTCTGCAGTCTGGGCAGTTGCCTTTCCAGTCGCTACCGTTGCACCAGCAACAGGATTGCCATTATCGTCCACAACCTTACCTGTAATATGGTTGCCTTCTACGGTATCCTGGCCTGGGTAATAAATATTATTAAAATACATATTAGTGTATGCAGTTTCAAATGTACCACACTTAATAGCAATCTTTCCTTCTGAATTATGTGTCATACCACTGTCCAGATTATCAATCGCCTTCTGACCGCCAACATACAAGCTGAACTTACCTTCTGCTGTCCATTCTACACGAACTTTCGTCCATGTTCCTTTTGCCGGCGCTGCCACACCTGTTGCAGCATAAGGATTACCTTCAACTCCATACTTCTGCCAGAACCATCCGCCGGAATCATATCCGATAAACATTCCTTTTGCTGGAGTATCATAATCGAAATAGAAACCAAACCGTGTATCCTTTGCATCCAGCATTGGCCATACATCATACTCAAAATAACCATCTTGTGTAAAATCAAAGGTCTTAGGATTTAAAAACATAGCTGGATATTGATTTGCATCTGTTACACTATTTCCATTTTGGGAACCAGACTGCAAATGCAGAAAACCTGCGTCTGTCACTTCATTGATCGCATCATTCCCTTTTACTGTAGCTGGATCCTGTGCCCAATCGTCATACTTTCCGTCGACTGCAATAGATCTGCCAACAATTGCCTCTGGCTCCGGCGTTGCAGCTCCTTCTGTCACGTCTGCTTCTACGTTGCCAAGATCCTCTGGTTCTTCCACAACTTCTGTGTCTTCTTGTTTCGTATCCTCCTGCACTTCTCCTGTGTCTTCTTGAACCGCTGCCTGTCCCTCATCCCCGGCATCCTCTAATGCCTCCTGGGCTGCTGGAATCTCATCTGCCCATGCTGTAACAGGCGCTGCGGTAGCTACCATGCTGAACGCCAGCATGCAGCTTAATAATTTTGTTACCGTCCGCTTTTTCATAAGCAATTACCTCTTACACAATAAGCCCGATTACCGAATCTCTGGCTTATTCTTTCTTGGTGGTATGGATGAAACTTTTTCTGGCTAAACCTTATGTAATATTATGTACATCCATACTGTCAATAGTTTCTAACAACTTGTTACTTGATACTTCTGCTGCTGCGAATCACAGCCTCTTGGTTGATAGTTACATACTTTACAAAAGTCCCCTTTAGACAAGCACGAGAATCTCCAAATTTCAGAAAACATTTTCACCTGCCAAAAGCAAACCTTTAGTAATCATGCACAAAACCTCAGAAAAGAACCTGAAAGAAAACTTGTAAATCCCTATCAACCACCCCCTATATCATATTGCCGATGGCTTCCGTTTCTCTCATACCGCTCCCTTCTACAAGAGATATCGACAAAAATATCACCCAAAATAGTATTTTTACTAGAAACAATATATACTGTATTTTGGGCGCATTTTGAAATTTATTGGGTTATTTTCATGCCCTCTTCCTTTCAAAGTCAACAATTTTTGTGCATTTTAAATATAAAGTAGTTTAAGTATAGCAGAAAAATAACTTTAATTCAAGCTAAAATTTAGTAAAAAAAAGAAAAACATTACCAAAAATATTACCAAAATTTACAAGCTTTTACTTATTTCATTGATAAATTTATGCTCTATCATTAAAACCAAAAAACAAAAATGCTGCCGCATCTCAGATATTTTACATCTAAAATACGGCAGCGTCTTAGTTCTTATAATTTCTTACAATAACTTATTTTACTGTTGCTTTGCTGTTCATTCCAGCTTTGATCATCATAGACTTGATGCTGTTACGTTTCTTGGTGGATGTTCCCTTCGGAAGTGTAACTGTCATCTTTGCATTCGTCTTCTTGAACGCCTGCGTGTCAATCTTCTTAACAGCAGTTGCAAGATACTGCACCTTCTTCAGGTTCTTGCAGTTATAGAATGCTTTCTTTCCAATCTTGCTTACTTTCTTGCCAATTGCGATCTCTTTCAATGCGGTACAGCCATTAAATGCGCTCTCACCGATGGTTGTTACGCTCTTGCCAATGGTTACTCTTGATAATTTGGTACATCCCTGGAAGCTGGATTTTCCGATGGATGTCACATAACTGCTGATATAGATATCCTTCAGTTTTGTATACTTGTAGAATGCCTTTGGCTCAATCTTCGTAACCTTGCAGGTCTCACCCTTAATTCTTACTTTAGATGCCAGAGAAATAGAGGTTGCATTCTTATCGGTTCCCTTTACTGCTGTCACAGTCTTCTTCGTTGTGCTGGTTACTTTGTATTTCACCTTGCCAACTGTGATGGTATCTCCAACCTTCATCTTCTCTTCCAGATCATTGATTGCATTGGTAAGTCTTTCTGTCAGACGTTTCAGCTTGGAAATGCTTCCTGTCTTCTTCGCTGTCAAAGAGCTTGTATATGCAGATTCAAATTCTTCCCAGCTTGATGTGGTGTAATTCTTCATACCTTCATCAAAGATCGGCTCTGCCAGTTCAATCACTGCAAGAAGTTCATCTCTTGCTGCCTCTAACTGTTTCTTCACATCATTGTCGTCTGATTCTTCCAGATTCTTCTGTGCTGTTTCCAACTCTGTCTTTAATCTGGTCAAGGTAGTTACGCTTGTGGAAGTCTCACCTGCCCTTGCTGCATCATAGGCAAATTCAAATGCTTCCCAGCTCTGATCTGTGTAATTCTTCTTACCTGCTTCAATAAGTGGTTTTGCTGTCTCAATTGCTTGCTTCAACGCATTCTGAGCCTCAGTGATCTGAGTGTCGGATCCACTTCCTTCTGTCAAACCAGCCTGAGCTGCTTCCAACTCTGCTTTCAATCTGGTCAAAGTAGTTATGCTTGTGGAAGATAATCCTGCGTTTGCTGCATCATAGGCTTCCTCAAATGCTCTCCAACTTGCTGCTGTATAATTACCTCTTCCTGCATCAATTATAACCTTTGCTGCATCTACTTTTTCTTTCAATGCTTTCAGAGCTTCTGTTACCTGTGCATCTGAACCTGATCCAGATGATTCTGTCAGATTCTTCTTAGCATCTGCCAACTCTGTCTTTAATCTAGTCAATGTTGTTACACTTGTGGAAGTCAGGCCTGCCCTTGCTGCATCATAGGCTTCCTCAAATGCTCTCCAGCTTGCTGCTGTATAATTACCTTTTCCTGCATCAATCACAGTCTTCGCTGCATCTACTTCATCTTTCAGAGCTCTTTGAGCTTGTGCCACCTCAGTATCTGTTCCAGATGATTCTGTCAGATCTTTCTGTGCATTTGCCAGATCTGTCTTTAATCTGTTCAATGTGGTCAAACTTGTGGAAGTCAAACCTGCCTTCGCTGCATCGTATGCTTCCTCAAATGCTCTCCAGCTTTCTACTGTATAGCTGCCGATACCTGCCTCGATTACAGGTTTTGCTGCATCGATTGCATCTTTCAATGCTGCCTGTGCCTGTGCTATCTCAGTATCTTCCCCAGATATCTCTCTCAGATCCGCCTGAGCTTGTGTCAATTCTGCCTTTAATCTGTTCAGCCTTGTCACGCTTGTAGAAGTTAATCCTGCTTTTGCTGCGTCGTACGCTTCTTCAAAGGTTCCCCAGCTTGCCACTGTGTAGTTTCCTCTTCCTGCTTCGATCACAGTCTTTGCTGCATCTACTGCTTCTTGTAATGCGTTCTGTGCTTCTGTTACCTGCTCATCTACGCCAGGCTCGGTTACTTCTGTCAGATTTGCCTGAGCTTCCTCCAACTCTGCTTTCAATCTAGTCAAGGTGGTGATACTTACAGAATTCTCTCCTGCTTTCGCTGCATCATAGGCTGCTTCAAATGCTGTCCAACTTGCTGATGTATAATTTCCTTTGCCTTTATCAAGCACAACTTTTGCAAGTCTCACTGCTTTTCTTAATTCACCCTGAGCATCCTGCACTTCCTCATCCAGTCCTGAACTTGTAGTTTCTCTCAGGTTTGCCTGAGCTTCCTCCAACTCTCTCTTCAATCTGATTAAGGTTGTATTGCTTGTAGAGTTCTGACCAGATTTCGCTGAATCATAGGCTTCCTCAAATGCTCTCCAAGTTGCTTCGGTATAATTTCCTTTGCCTGCGTCAAGGACTGCCTTAGCTGCTGCCACTGCTTTCTTTAACGCATTCTGATTACTATCAAGTTCTTTCTCATCATCGGTAAGAACTTTCAGTTTCTCTTGTGCTGTTACAAGATTGGTCTTTAACTGTTGCAGTTTCTTCAATCCAGTAGCGTTCTGTCCTGCAACTGCTGATTTATAAGCTTCCTCAAATGCTTCCCAAGTCACTGCAGAGTAATTGCCTTCTCCAGCTTCATAAATCACTGCTGCTGCTGCAATTGCCTCTTTCAGCTCATCTCTCAAAGACTCAGCCTGCTCTTCCTGTCTTGCAAGCTCATCTTTATTTGCCTGCATAATGGCTCTTTCTTCTGGTGTATCAAAGGAAACCAAAGAATCCATCAAAATATCTGCCATACATGCAAAGTTACCTGAGCCCTGCAATACCCGGATTTGCAGGTAATGTCCCTTGGTTCCTTCTGGAAGGTTCAATACTTCTGTCTCGCCAGAACCAGAATGCGTGGATGTTACTGTGCCTGTGGTAAACCTGTCGGTTCCATTGGTACCTCCAATTGTGAAAGTGTCCTCATTATAGCTGTCACCCACAATACATTCATATTTCTTAATCAAACCATTAGCGGCTGATCTCTGGCGGAACGCCACATTTTCAAATTCGGTGAAATCTTCTTTAAATTTCACAGTGATAATTGCTGGGTTATCCTCAGCAACCGTAAATCCAGCGCCTGCCCAATTTGAATGCCAGAAAGTCGCTGAATTTCTATCTGTTACATTAACAGCGCGTCCGTCTTCTCCAGCTGCTTCCTCTGTATTTGCCCATACATCTGTAAAAGTAGCTACCTTAAAATCGCTATCTCTCAGCTTCACATAACAGAATACGGAAACTTCCACACCATCAATGTTCGCTGTTGCAGTAATCTTTGCAGTTCCAAATCCTACAAAGTATACTTCACCGTCACCGTTTACGCGTGCTACCTCTTCATCAGAAGAAGTCCATACCACATTGGTGTTTGGATCAATATCCTCACGGAATGATACTGCCAAAGGTATGATCTCCTCTGCCGAATCTACCTCCGCAGAAGTCCTATTAATCTTCATTGTTGCCTTTTCAATCCTGATATTATCAAGGATAAAATCTTTGTAACCACTGAAATCAAGTAAACTTCCTGAAAATCCGCCAGTCTCTGAAGGCTGCTGCGTGGAGAAAATACCAATCCAGTTCTGTGCATTTTCACTATCTGCGGTAAAGGTAAATGAAAATCTCTTTGTCTCACCAACCGCAGCCGTTAAATCCCAACTCTCTACATTGCGGTTGCTTCCATCGCCTAAGCGCACTTCATATACGCCATCGCCACCCATCTGATAATCAAAGGATACACTATATTCCTCGCCTGGTTGGAAGCGGAAGTTCTGAGGAATTGTCTGATAAATCAGATTATTTCTCTGTGACAAGCCATTTACCTTCAAGGACCAATTACCATCCAGCACGTCATCAACAGCCTTGCTGATATATCCTGCCTGCGTATATCTTCCATTCCGTTCAGAGAGATGGATTCGGTTATCTTCTACACCTTCTGTATCACAAACTACAAACGGCCAAATTCCCTGTACATTATTCTCAAAATCATTGTCCAGAACCGTTGTAATTCCATTCTTATCTGTCGCCTTGATAGCATCCATCTCGGTCTCTACCACACGAACATCGTCAAAATAAGTTGCTCCTTCTCCTGCTTCACGTTTAAAGGTTAAAAGAGCTGTGCTTGCTTCGGCTGTAAAGAACACATACATGTTCTGGAAGTAGCTCAATGTGCTTCCAGCCACGGTACCACTGTTCGGATACTGCCAATAGGAGGTACGATGCTGGTCAGATTTCACATAGTTCACAGCAATGGATCTCTCTGTATAGTTTGTTCCCAATACTTTGCCGTCAACTCCGGTCACCGTCACGTGAGCTTTGGAATCACTTCTGTTATCCACGCCCACATACAATGCGTATTTCTTACCTGCTTCAAGGTTTGTAAGGGTAGTCTGCACAGAAACCTTATCTTCCAGCTTCAACATATTATTTGAACCTACACTGTCTACGATTTCTGCGGTTCCATAACCAGTAACTGTTCTATGTGTCTCCATATCTGGATCGTTAAATCCTGTGTCATAGACATGTTTTGTTGTCTTCCAGTCTACCGTCAGAGGCGCTTTTTCTCCCTTAAAGATTACATAGGGGATCTCTGCTTCAATATTTTCCAAAGTAATCTGATTGTCAACGACTGGGATAACCTTTTTATCCTTACGGCCTTCATCTGTCAGCTTATATAACACAACATTTGACAAACCTCTCCAGTCTTCTGTCAATGTCCATGTACTCGTTCCACCCTTGGTATTCCAATGGTACATTTTCAGATCTTCATCTGCCAGATCATTACCATTGCAGTCCCAATTCCAAGGAATCAAATATTTCTCATTTCCAGGGTTTGTTCCGTCACCACCAGTAGGTGCACCTTCAGAAATCACAACATCATTTAACTTAATGGTTCTACTTCTGTATTCAGCACGATTAGAGTAATCATTTGATTTTCTGGTTACTACGAGCTCTGTATTATCTGTCTCATCTTTGGTATTTCTCAGTGTAACCTGCATTTCTGGGATCCAGGTCTCTCCTGAAGCCAATTGAACTGGCTCACCATCTACCCAATCTACTACCTGATAATGCTGCAAATATTTGGTAATCACGTTATGCCGGAACATTACTGTTATGTATTTCTTATAATCATTACGTCCCTGCCAACCTTCAAAGTCTGTCATATTCAAACCGCCCAAAAGAGGACCCTGCGCTGCACCGTCAAATGTTGGGCAATCTAAAACGAAGGAATCCTTCTGATGATTCCGCAGGAAACGCATTACTACACTGTTCTCTCCTTTCGCACGATGATCACCATACTCCCAATCTGCCGCCCAATGCTGTAAAGTGGAATCATACTCCTGTGTAGATCCCCACTCTGTTGCAAAACGCCATCCAAGACCAGTGATTTCACGTGCAAGCATTCTGGAACCCCAGGAATCCTCATTGTCCCATCCAGAAGTTGCATTTCCCCATACATCCACATAGATAAAGTCAAGATTATCGCCTATTTTTTTCTTCAGTTCCTTAAAACGATTCTCTCTGGAACCAGTAGCCAGGTCATAACGAGAATTGATACCAATACCCTGGTCGATCCAGTTCCATCCAAAATTACCCTGGGAAAGTTCATTGCTAAATGCCTTTGCCTCCGTATACATCTCGCTCGCATTGACATGGATGCCAAATACCGCGCCCATTTTCTTACCTTCCACCAGAAGCTTGTTCATATCTTCCGCACCACCGATACGTTTTCCAATATCAGCATAGTCTGGATGGCCGGAATCGTGTCCCTCAGAACCATATCCTTTCAGCAGGACGCTCTGACCTAAACCTTCTGTATTCAGGTATACTCTTTTCACTCCGTCCAAATTCATCAAGAATGGATTAGCCGCATGGCTTCCGAAGTTCATAGCAATACGATAATTTACCAGATTTGGCACTTCCTCACTTTTATATGGGTTGTGCATAATGGAACGGAATGCTACTGCACCATCCTGCCAGTCGATATCTCCGTCTTCATTATCATCTCCTGCAATTGCCACTTTTGCACTTGGCATAATCTCATGTTCTACCACGTAAGTACGCTTTTCTACCGTATTCTTATTCTGTCCATTCTCTGTTACTCTGTCAACCACAACATCTGTTTCCACTCTTCGGTCATAATACCACATAGCGCTTGCCAATCCTAAAGTGGTCACATCCTCTTTATCTGTAGCTGTCGCAATTACACGGGTATTACAAGAAGCGCCAGGTTGTACATAAGCCGCCACGTGTGTACCTTCATGTTCAGAGTTACTCCAAAGTCCTGCACTCATCTCATTATTAGAGATAAATCCATACATGAAATCTTCTGTAGCTGCATTATTGCTAAGCTTCATGCCTTTTGTCACATCGAAATCCTTATCACCGCTAATCCTGGTGTTTGTGGACATTTTCGCACCCTTTAAATGAGCGTTCTGTTGTCCGCTGTTAACAGAAATCAAGCTGTGGTTTGGAATCTCAATGGTCTGCACTGGATATAACTGATAACCATTGGCATCTAAGGTATCTTTCAAATTATTCTCAACATTTGTAATATCAAAAGATGCTGTATTATCTTTTACGCTGATCTCGGCTGTGATCACACAGTCAATATTCTCTGCTTTTAAAGCCATTTCATAGACTGCTTTTGTATCTGTAAATGTAGATGTTACATCTTCTCTTTCGACTTTGATGTTTGTGCCATTGATCTTAATGTTCATCAGTCTTTCTACTTGTCCATAGAAGATCTTATCTTTCAGATCGCCCTTCTTCATCTCATACTGCACGATACTTGGGAAATCTTTTGCAACCTTCACATCCATGTCTTCCGTGCTCAACGTCTCTGTCTCGAAAGCACTCGCAGAATAAAGAACGATATCTTCGGCTGACACGTTGCCGCCTTCTACTGTAACATCGATACTGGCTGACACATATCCATCCTTAGATGCTGAAACAGTGTAATCCCCATCCAGAACTTCCAAATCATATGTTCCATCTTCGTTCGTCTCAACCGTTGTCGCACCAGTCACTACCTGAGCTCCAGAGAGCGGAGTGCCTTTTTCATCTACAACCTTACCTGTGATATGGTTGCCTTCCACCGTATCCTGGCCTGGATAATAAATGTTCCTTAAAAATACTTCGGTAAGATCTGCGGAATTCCATCCACCGCACTTAACAGCGATCTTGCCATCTGGATTATGTTCAAGACCACTATCCAAATTATCAACCAACTTCTGGTCGCCAACATACATGCTGAACTTTCCTTCTGCCGTCCACTCTACTCTTACTTTTACCCACTCACCATTTGCTGGCTTTCCACCTGGATGAGAATAATCACCATCACTGCCATATTTCTGCCAAAACCATCCGCCTGGATCACATCCCAAAAACATTCCTTTTGCTGGGGTGTCATAATCAAAATAGATACCAAACCGTGTCTTGCTGATGTCAGCCTGCCACAATTCATACTCGAAATAACCGTCTTGGGTGAAATCAAAGGTTTTAGGATGTACAAACATTGCTGGATAACCACTTGGATTGTTTGCATCATTTCCATTTCCAGATCCTGCCTTAAAATGCCGATATCCATTCATCATATCGTTAACTGCATCATCTCCAATTACAGTATCTGGATCCTGTGTCCATTCGTCATTCTTTCCGTCTACTGGGATTGACCTGCCAAGAGATTCCTCTGGTTCTGGTGCTACGACTTCCTGTTCCCCTTCTACCACATCTGATTCTACATTGCCGGAATCCTCTGGATTTGCTACTGTCTCTGTTGTCTCCTGTCCTGCGGCTTCTGTATTCTCCTTCACATCTTCCGCACCTTCTTGAACCGCATTCTCGTCCTCCGCGCCCTCTAGAGATTCCTCAGCGGTTGGAACTTCATTTGCCCATGTTGTGACAGGCATTGCGGTGGCTGCAACACTGAAAGCCAGAGCACAGCTCAATAACTTTGTTACTGTTCGCTTTTTCATAAGCAATTACCTCACTGATTCAATAAACCCTATTATCAAATTTAAGGTTTATTTTTCCGTCCGTATGGATAGAAATATTCCTCCATGAAACCTTCCTAAATACCCACCCATACTGCCAATAGTTTCTGAAACCTTAACATCTGCACAAATTCCCTCAAAAATGAAATCTGAGAGTATATCCGCCTTACTTAGATAATCACCTCCTATAGCATATTTTCTCAGAGCGTATTTGAATATCTTCTCCTGTATCCCCAAGCTTGCAGCATATCTATGCCAAATTCCGTTATCATAAACCTTCCACAAAATAAGGGAAACATCTGATAGAAAACCATCTGAATTAGAAAATTATCTTCAAACGCACTTTAGACCGGATATCCTCTCTGTCCACATTTTTTCGAAACACATTAGCAAAAACCTTATCTAAAATAGCACTTTTACTATATACAATCACCACACTATTCTTGATAATCCCTAATTTCTTTTGAAAATTTTAATATTTTCATCAGTCACATTGCCAATGTTTTTGTGCATATTTAATATAAAGTGTTTTTATTATATCAGATAAATTTCTTTAATTCAAGGTAATATTTACTAAAAAATTCCAAAAAGATTACCAAAAAAACAAAGAGCTGTCACATTAAAAAAACAAAACACAAGATATGGAAGATTATACTTCCTGCATGTACCATATCATGTTTTTATTTTCTATATGCGACAACTCTTTAGAATTATATTATATTTCTATCAATTCATAATTTTTATATTATATCTCTATCAATTCATATTCCTGATTTCCAATCCCGATTTTCTGGGCGTGTTCCATTTCTAAACCCTTATGCCACGGCCACTGTGCGGATGTCTATGCACATACTCTTCTGCCTCGATACTAATCTGATCTAAATCCAATTTATCAAAATATTCTCTTCTCCAAATTGTATAATCAAAGTTTTCTCTCTTAATCATAGACACAAACCGTTCCGCATTAACTACTCCAAGATTTTCAACCAAACACGCGAAACCGGCGTCCATAATGTCTACAGAGGTTTTCATTACTCTTCTGCCTCCAATCTTCTAATAAATTCTCCTGGTGTTACGATATTGATTTCCAATGTATGAAATTTCAATAAACGATCATCTGTTGTAATAAAATAATCACATCCTGCCAAAATCGCGCATGAAACATGAAGTGCGTCCGCACTTTTTATTCCAGATTTCATAATTTGCTCTGCAATTTCCCTTGCTTCTACTTGCCTCTCAATTCCAACATAATATGATTCGTTTGTATCCATAAATTCAGCAATTGCTTTCTTTTTATGAGAAAATCTATTTTTCCCATTTTCATATTCTAACATATAGGATGTCACAAGCTCAAATTCACCATTTCTGATTTGTTCTTGAATGTATAATTTTGCCTCTGTCTCCAAATATATTCTTATCTGCGTCTGATCATCATAAGGTCGATTATAACAACAGTTATCCATATAAATTTTCACGTTATATCTCCATTTGGTCTTTCTAAATCTCTATCAATTCATATTCCTGATTGCCAATCCCGATTTTCTGGGCGTGTTCCACACATGACTTCCAATTAGTGTCTGGGTGCACCATATGAAAATGATCATGCTCTGAATGTTCATGGCATTCTGATCCTGCCAGCACACTCCCTGCAATGACGGGCTGACGGTTGCAGGCATCCGCACAGGCTACATCCAGTGCCACTGGATCGAAGGAGGCAAACATCCCTACATTTGGAATAATAGGAATATCATTTTCTGCATGACAGTCGCAATTGGGAGATACATCACAGATAATAGAAATATGAAAATGCGGACGATCTCCAAGAACTGCTTTACTGTACTCTGCCATTTTATAATTCATCACATCGTTGGATTTGCCAAAAGAAGGCTCCACAGCGTCCTTTGGACATACTCCGATACAGCGACCGCAACCCACACATTTTTCTTGGTTGATCGATGCCTTTTTATCTGCAACTGTAACACCTTCATGGGCACACACTTTCGTACACATTTTGCATCCGATGCATTTTTCCTGATTTACGTAAGGTTTTCCTTCACTGTGCATCTCCATTTTTCCAGCTCTGGAACCACACCCCATACCAATATTTTTTAAGGCGCCTCCAAACCCTGCCATTTCATGTCCTTTAAAATGATTCAGAGAGATAAATACATCTGCATCCATTACAGCTCTGCCTATTTTGGCTTCTTTCACATATTCCCCATCGATGGGAACCAACGCTTCATCTGTCCCTTTTAGTCCATCTGCAATCAACACATGACAACCAGTAGAAAAAGGAGAAAATCCATTCTGATAGGCGGTATCTAGATGATCCAGAGCGTTTTTTCTGCTTCCAACATACAGTGTATTGCAGTCTGTCAAAAATGCTTTTCCTCCCAATTCTTTTACAACATCCACCACTGTCCTAGCATAGTTTGGACGCAAAAACGCAAGATTTCCAAGTTCCCCAAAGTGTATTTTAATTGCTGCATATTTATCTGTAAAATCAATATCTTTGATTCCTGCTGTGAGAATCAAACGCCTTAACTTGGCTGGTAAATTCTCAGAAAATGAAGTTTTAAAAGTTGTAAAGTATACTTTTGATTTTTCCATTCCGTAACCCTCCTGTGTAAATGGGACTGTCACATCGGAGATTAGACAGACAGAATATGAAATATCTTTGCTTTAAAATTCTCATATCCCGCCATATCCTTCATGCAACAGTCCCATCTTTAAATTAATGTTATTAAAATATCAGCCTATTTCCCATAAAGTGGCCTTCTTTTGCACAGCCACTTACAATTGAAAACGAATTATGGTTTAATAACTCTTTATCGTTGAATGGCCATAGTAGTATTTGCCGCTATGCTTATGCTTTTTCGTCTTATCACATCCTGACACGGTACACTGACTATAGACTTTCTTACCATTGGAATGTCCATAATAACATTTTCCATTGTGTTTATGCTTTTTCGTCTTGTCACATCCTGATACGGTACACTGACTGTAGGTAATACATTTGCTGGAATGTCCATAATAATATTTTCCATTGTGCTTATGTTTCTTGGTCTTATCACATCCTGACACTTTACATTGGCTGTATACCTTGCTGTTCGAGTGACCATAATAATACTTACCATGATGGGTATGACCTTTGGTCTTGTTGCACCCTGAGACATTGCACTGACTGTAGGTTACACAATGTCCAGAATGGCCGCTGTAACGTTTACTTCCATGCTGATGCTGCCCTGAGACATTACATCCTGATACACTACATGGACCGTAAGTTTCCGTATGGTGTCCTCCATTTCCTCCTCCAGAACCGTGACCATGCGCTGAAACTTGCACCGGCGACTGCAACGCAGTGAGGACAATTGCAAATGCTAAAAGTAACGTTTTGATTTTTTTCATAAACGAACCCTCCTAAAATTTAAACTTATTTTCCAAGCATGGTTGCCATGTATGCATTGTCCGTCTCTATCCGCCTGGTAACTGTCATTCTACTATATTCAAATATATATTTCAATACACAAATCCTTGAAATAGCACATTCTCAAATTAAAAAAATATTGTAAAATCCCATCTCAAAAATTATCTAACGTTTTTTTTACCATTTCTTCATAATTTCTTTCGAAATCTTTATGTTTCTTTTAGAAAATGTCCACACTTTGCACACATTTATATCCTATACTTGTTTTATCAAATGAAGTTGATGACATACAAAGCGCGCACCGTTATCAGCTTCGACAAACAATAATTTAACTTTTTTGTTGAGAAAGTTATTTACATATATTGGCGGTGCCACCGCCCAAGATGTGGCACCCCATGAAACATTTCATAAATTTACTCCCCCAAAAGCGTTGCCGCAAGGCAGCGCTTTCCTTCCATTCTTACTTATTTTTTATAGGATCATTTTATTTCTTGACAGAATACGTCACTTTTCCATCAATGATAACAAATTGAATCTTTGTATCTGACACAAGAGGATTTCCAGAAGCTATCACAAGATCTGCATCTTTCCCAACTTCCAGAGAACCTACTCTATCCTGCACACCAATATGTCTCGCTGCTTGAATGGTGATTGCCTTGAGAGCATCAAACTCATCCATACCTGATTTTACAGCCAGTCCAGCACACAACGCAAGGTATTGCTGTGGAATCACTGGTGAATCTGTGATAATAGACACTTGACACCCTGCCTGAACGAGATCCCCTGGAGTAGCAAAACTTTTATTTTTTAGTTCGAATTTAGTGGCATGGCCCAAGGATGGCCCCACCGCGACTGAATAACCTTCTTTTGCCAAATCATCTGCTATCAATGAACCATCTGTACAATGATCCAGAGCAAGACCTACCTGAAACTCTTTTGCAATTCGGATCGCTGTATATATATCATTGGCTTGATGAACATGAGCTTTCAGAGGAAGTTTTCCTTGAATCACTGGAATTAAAGCCTCCAACTTAGGATCATAAGGAGGACGCTTCCAAATATCTTCCCCAGCCGCCTCCTGTTTTGCTAGATATTCTCTCGTGCGCATCAACATAATTCGAATCTTAGAGGCTGTGCTCATTCGCGAGTAATTATCTTTCTCCTTATAACAAACTTTAGGATTTTCACCAAATGCACATTTCATAGCAGCTCGCTCTTTCACGATCATATCATCAATCCGCTTGCCAACTGTCTTATATACGGTAAATGTTCCTCCCAATACATTCGAACTTCCTGGACCCGCAGCCACACAGGTCACTCCCGCTTCCATTGCAAGTCGAATACTCTCATCCTGGGGATTTAATCCATCAACTGCTGATAACTGTGGCGTCAAAGAGTCTGTCACTTCATTATAATCTGCTCCCTCAAATCCTATCCCATAACCATCCAGACCCAAATGACAATGTGCTTCCACAAAGCCAGGAAAAACCCAAAGACCTGCCGCATCTAATATTTTTGCATTTTTTATGGTATCTTCCTCTAGCTTTGGAAGTATTTTCTTAATCTTCCCCTCCTCCACCAAAATATCTGCCATATATGGGTTTCGGTGAACCGCATCATGTACCAATCCGTGCCTAATTACCAATTGTTCTCTCATTTTGTGCCTCCTTCTATTTTATTAAATCCCATTTTTATGAAATATGATTCATAATTTCCATGAAATTTTCAAAACATCGAAAGAGAATTTATTAATGAAAGAATTAATAAGTTGTCTCTGTATCTGTATTTTTCATAATTTTTATTAGTCTACTTGTTCCTAAACGTTCTGCCCCCAGTCGGATAAATTCCTCCGCATCTTCAAATGACGCAATTCCACCTGCCGCTTTGATCTTTACATCATTTCCCACATGTCGCCGCATCAACGCTACATCATCAAAGACAGCCCCTGCCTCGGAAAATCCCGTGGAAGTCTTGATATATTCTGCCCCTGCATTTGTCACAATTTCACACATTTTTATTTTCTCTTCCTTGGTCAATAGACAAGTCTCTATAATTACCTTTAATATCTTCCCACTACATGCTTGATGAACTTTACGAATTTCCTCCTCAATCTCTTGATATCTGTGATCTTTTAAATATCCTATATTAATGACCATATCAATCTCACCAGCTCCGTTCGATACCGCATCTGTTGCCTCAAAAACTTTTGCCGCAGTTGTACTATAACCATTGGGGAACCCAATTACGGTACAGATCGGAAGTTGTCCCTGCACATATTCCACTGCCTGTTTTACATAAGCAGCTGGAATACAGGCAGAAGCTGTACCATAGTGTCTTGCATCGTCCAATAGTTCCTTGATTTCTTCCCAGGTGGCAGTCTGCGTCAGCAGGGTATGATCAACCATTTTCAAAACATTCTTTTTATCCATAACAATCCCTTTCCTATTAGAATTAATTAGTTAATCTAACATAATATATTTTAAATTTAATTTATCATTCATTTAAGATAACCTAAAACAGAGTCTCCAATCGTTCCCTCTGGCATTTCCAAGTCAAAGTTATCCGCAACCGTGGCGCCAATTACCGCAAACGTAGACGTATCGTCAAGCTTTCCATTTCCTTTCATTGCTGGCGAATAAGCTAAAAATGGCACCTGCTCTCTGGTATGATCTGTCCCTGTATGAGTTGGATCATTTCCATGGTCTGCGGTGATGATGAGCAAATCTTCCTCTGTGATTATTTTCAAAAGTTCGCCTAACTTGATATCAAAACGTTCTAATTCCTTGGCATACCCAATTGCATTTCTGCGATGTCCCCACAGCGCATCAAAGTCCACAAGATTCACAAAACACAGGCCTGTAAAATCTCGTTGTGCAATCTCAATGGTCTGTTCCATTCCGTGGACAGAACTCTTTGATTTATTGGACTCTGTCAAACCTTCACCATCAAATATATCATATATTTTCCCCACAGAGATTACGTCTAAACCTGCATCTTTCAACACATTCAAGACCGTTTTTCCATAAGGCTTTAAAGCATAGTCATGTCGATTGCTGGTTCTTTGAAACTCTCCTCGTCTTTTTCCAATATAGGGTCTTGCAATGACACGTCCCACTTTCCATTCATCTTTCATTGTGATCTCTCTGGCAATCTGGCAGCAGCGATATAATTCTTCCAATCCGAACGTTTCTTCATTTCCGCAGATTTGAAGAACGGAGTCTGCTGACGTGTACACAATCATATGCCCCTTTTCAATTTCCTCTTCCCCAAGTTCCTCTAAAATCTCTGTACCACTTGCACTTTTATTTCCAATGATTGTGCGTCCTGTCCTTTTAGATAATTCTTCAATCAAGGCTTGCGGAAATCCATGTTCTGTAAAAGTTCGGAATGGCTTTGTGATATAAAGTCCCATCATTTCCCAGTGGCCTGTCATCGTGTCTTTTCCAACACTTTTTTCTTTCATCTTCATATAATATCCCATTGGAACTTCTAATGGATCTACCTGTTTTATTGAATGAAGATTTGCCATTCCTAATTTTTGAAGATTGGGAATCTGAAATTCTTCCACCGATTGAGAGATATGACCCAGTGTATCCGTTCCTGCATCCCCATATTTCTCTGCATCCTCCATCGCCCCCACTCCCAAGGAGTCTATTACAATAATAAATATACGTTTAAATTTCTTCATAGCCTTCCTTCTTTCTTGTTTTTAGATTATATTTTTATTAACTTTAACAGAGTTCAATATATAATCAGAATTAAAGTTATATTCATCTTCTGTCCTACTGTATGTTTAATATCGCCTTTTATTAAATTTATCATCAAATTCAGGAAACATTTGTAAAAAAAGAGATAATAATAGTCAACCTGACATCCCTATTATTTGCAAAAAATCAATGTTCAAAGACATCGAGATGTGTAAAACACAAGCCGTCTTTGACATTATATAAATCCATTACTCTTTTTTATTATACCAAAAAAAGGTTAAAATAGATACCATTCTAACGTTTTGATTTCCTGCGAAAGAGATAGAATGGAAGGTATGTATGGAAATTATATGTTTATATGAAATTTTGTATATTTTAGAATAAATGTGAGTGAATATTATGGAGTGGTATGATATAATCTTTAGCTGAGAATAGAATGAAGTACAAGTTTATTAAAGTAAAGGAATAAATATGGATATTACACAACAGAGATATATAACAGATGTAAGTTACAAACAGGAACAATAACAAATGCAGGTAATTTAACAAATATCAACCAACTTGTGGAATATTGTAATTGGCTACTAAGAATTTGAGGTGAAAAATGGAACAACAAATATATGAACAGCTTTCATTTATAAAAATGCCTATTAATGATTTTTTGGTGGACAACTTTTCTGCCAATGATTTTTGCCCCGATCAAGCAAGAAAAGAAATTAAAAAAAATATTCAAAAGTTCTTGATATAACAGATAAGTTTAATCGCCAAATTGTTAGTCACCAATTGAGTAAAAAAGAAGTTATACATAGTTGGTTGAAATATAAGGAAGGATTTTCTTCTAATCTTGTAAATATACTTCTTGATGAAATGGAGGCTAATCCGGGAGATTGGGTAATGGATCCGTTTATGGGATCAGGCACCACTGGCCTAGTTTGTCAAATGATAGGAATTAATAGTATCGGTTATGATATTATGCCAATTTCCTCTGTCTCCATAAAGGCAAAAGAAGATATACTGAAATATGATACAAATGAAATTAAAACTCTTATCAAAGATATTGAAGCATTAAATCTTCCCTCCAATTACAATAAATCTACTCCTTATATTACAATTACCGAATATCGCCTTATATCCCCTTGCTTTAGCAATGGGGATATAAGGCGACTTCTTCCATTAATTTAATCAAAATTATTCAATTTGTACTTGTATTAGATATCTTTGAGCTATATAATACTTATATGAAATATAAATCAAACAACAATGTGGTTTATTCTTGTAAGTACCATGTGGTATTTTGTCCAAAATATCGACGTTCCGTTTTAGTAAACGGTGTTGATGTTCGCTTAAAGGAGTTGATACAACAAACATGCGAGCAGCTTAATGTCGAAATTATTAAAATAGAAATTATGCCAAACCACGTGCATCTACTTATGGAAGTAGACCCGCAATTTGGTATTCACAAAGCAGTTAAGCAAATCAAAGGCTATTCGTCTCGTATATTAAGAGAAGAATTTCCTTGGTTAAAGTCAAGACTTCCAAGTCTTTGGACAAACAGTTATTTTGTCTCTACAGTTGGTGGTGCTCCACTTGCTGTAATTAAGCAATATATCGAGAATCAGAAAAATGTTTAGGCGGTGATATGATGCAGCTTTCCGAAACAGTGAAAGTTTATCCAACTGAATATCAGAAAACTCTAATCACAGAGACTATGACAGAATATATACATACTGTTAATCGTCTTGTTTCTGATGCTGTAAGCGGTCACTCTATCGCAAAGACAACTACTGCTGATGTAAGTGCTGATATTCCAAGTGCATTATTGAATCAATGCATTCGTGATGCAAAATCTATCGTAAAGAAGCACTACAAATACTGTCATAAGGCGGTTCTTAAAAACAGAAATCTCATAAAATGTGGTTCCGCTATCAGAGTAAAAGCACCTAATCTGCCAATATTAAAGAAGCCTTGCTGTTATATCAATAATCAAAACTATAAGATAAAAGATAATTGTATTGAGTTTCCAGTAATGATAAAGGGTAAATCAAAACGTATTTCTGTTTTTGTAAAACTAACAGAACGCCAGAAATCCTTATTTTCTTGTGCAAAGTTTGGTACGATGCGTATTGTAACAAAGAACCATGCACTTGTTGCTCAAATCGTATATGAAGTCGCTGAACCTGAACTCAAAACAGATGGTAATAGCATGGGTATTGATTTAGGTATCAAATGCCCTGCGGTATCATACTGTTCTGATGGCAGCGTTAAGTTCTATGGCAATGGTCGTAAGAACAAATATATTCGGAGACACTATGCTTATCTTCGCAAAAAACTACAGACTTCTAAAAAGATAAAAGCTGTTAAGCGAATGAATGATAAGGAACAACGCATAATGCGTGATATTGACCATAAGTTAAGTCATGAGATTGTAAAAACAGCAGCAGCCCACAAAGTCAAAGTGATTAAATTAGAGCAGCTTCAAAATATTCGCTCTGCGACAAGAAAAAGTCGTAAAAACAATCATAGTCTGCATACTTGGTCATTTTATAGACTTGCACAGTTTATAGAATACAAATCAAAGTTAGCAGGAATATCCGTTGAGTATGTAAATCCAACATATACAAGTCAGACTTGTCCTGTCTGTGGAAGCGTACATCACGCTGATGATAGAAACTATACTTGTGAATGTGGATTCCATATCCATAGAGACCTTTTAGGTGCTATGAATATATGTAACTCAACTGAGTTTGTTGGTAATAGACAAACTGCGTAGAGGACTATATGTTCTGCTCTGCGAGGGCTAATGGCATAGCCCTAACTTGGAGTACGACCTATCAGAAATGAACTGGTCAGCCGATAACTTTCGGCAGCTACCAAGAATCTCCTGCCTTTAGGCATGGGGAGTGTCAAACAGAATGCATATCCTGAAGAAAATGAAAAATTTTTTCACTTCATTGCTTCCTGGAGAGATAAATCTCAATATTCTAAGAATGTTAGGAATCTTTTAACCTTTTGCATTATAAATTCGTTAGAAAAATGTAGTTATACATCCAAATCAGGAGAATATCTAGGATGGGATTGCCGTTCAAAAAAAGTAATGGATATAAATAAACTTAGGGCTGAAAAAGGACAAAAACCTTTAACTCCAAAATTTGTCAGGAATGTGATTCTTGACGCTAAAGAAACAATTTTAAAAGAATTAAAGCATGTTCTTGCTGATATTGAGATCATACAGAATGATACCAATGACAAACAGGATGCAAAAATCGAATTTATACTAGCTAGTGCGTTATATATTACTCTGGCGGTTAAATATCGCAGAATTTTACACAGGATAAATTTTCATCTGCAAGGCGGAAGAATGCGTTGTAGCAAAGGTTACAACGATTGATGACAACGTGGCAGATGGAAATTTAGACAAGTTAAAACTGTAATATTTAACCGCTGGAGTAACATAATGCCATTCGGCAAAAAGAGATGCAAAAGTTCCATGTGGACAAAGAACGAAATCCCCGAACCGTAGTCGCGTACAGTCTGGGGATTCTTCTTTGCTTTTATGGTGGCAAAGCAAAAGAAAGTATACATATAGTTTTAAAAATCTACACAAAAAGAACTGTACCATATTTTCATATCATACAGTTCTCTCTGCAAACTTTCCGATTTCAGTTAAAAATCCACTTTTTTATGTAGTTTATCTCTGAAAATACTTCCCTCACTTGCAGCTTCTATCATGTAAAAGCCGCAATCTCCTCATTTGTAAATCGATGGATCTCTGTGACTGATCCAGCCCTCTTTGGTTCTCGTAAATCTCTCCGACAGTTCCAATGCTCTTTTACAAGCTTTGGATCTCTCTGACAGATCCAGTACCTTTTCGTAACTTCCTGCTCTCTTTGACAGATCGCAGTTCCTCTTTGGTAAATTATTTTTACTTCTTTTGTACTCTGCGTTGTTTCTGATGAGACAATGCTTTCTCTTTTGTAAGCTTTTTCTAAAATTTGTATATTAAAAATCCCATCCAAAAAACTCTTTCATCCATTCCCATAACGACGCATTGTAACCCAGTAACATCTTACCACCTCCATTTTCTCCCACTATTCGGTATTTGCAAAACTATCTGAATCATATAATCGGAAAGTCTGACAGCCCGATAATTCCGCAAGTACCTACTACCATTGTAAGCACTGTCAGGGCGATATTGCAACCACCAGAGAATAAAAGGTCGAAATTTGGAGTAAACGGTCAGTTTCTCAACTGAAACAGCACCCGCACCGTAAACACATCGTCTGTATGACTAAAATAGATCTCTCCAAAGTTCCGTTCCACCACCATTTTGATATTTGAAATTCCATATCCATGATTATGAACATCCTTTTTACTGGTCACACTCCCAAGATTCTCAATCCTTTTCTTACTCTCTGTTGGATTTTCCAGCTCTATCACCAGATTATTGCCCAGTATACGAATTTCCAGATGAATAAATCTCCTCTCCAGTGGCACCTTCTCACATGCCTCCACACTGTTTGCCAACAGATTAGAAAATAAGGTACATAAATCGAAATCTGCAATCTCCCAATCTGCTGGCAGCAGTCCTTCCACCCTCCAGACAATCTGTAAGTGTTCCGCCCGCACTTGCTGCTCCAACAAGACAGCGTCCACTATCTCATGGTTGACCGACATGGTTTTTCGGACTGTCTGAGCCATATGTTCCCCTATCGATAACAGATAGTCCTTTGCTTTCTGATACTCTTGCTGATCCATATAATACCGCATACTTCCAATATGTGCCTGAAGATCATGACGCATCTTTCTGGTTTCTCTGGCATTGTCTTTGACCGTCTGAGCATACTCCTTGGTAATCTGCAAATATTGATCCTTTAGATTGCTTTCTTCCTTATATCTTCTTCGAAGCAAATCTAACACTGCAACTCCTATGCCAAGAGTATAAAACATTCCATTCATAACCACCATGCAACCTGTAACAAAAAACATTCGAACTGCTTTTCCATATACCATACAGATTATATCTTCAAAATAATGTTCAATATAAGATGCTGAAAAACTGCAAATGCATCCAATGAAGAAATATTTGGATGGAAGCGATCGGATGATTTCTTCATATCCTAAAATCTTTTTTGACTTATATAAAAAAATTACAAGAATTAAACAAGTTAATAGTCCTCTGACAATTTTATAGTTGGCGTTTTCTCTTAAAACTGTTACAGGTACTTTTAGAATTCCTGAAAATAAGAAATCAATGCATAAATATGGCAGATGCAGATACATCATGCTGCATATGTAAATTATCAGCCTGCGAAAAATTTTCCCCTTTGTCCATAACATAACAATCACTGGTGGCACATAGACTCGATATGTTAAAACAAGCATATTATCATATCCAATCCAAATATCTAACATGCACAAACCAGCAAACAAGATCCCTCCAAAGACAAGAAATTTCTTATCTCTCTTAATAGGGACACAGCAAATTCCGCATACCATCAGCATCTGTTCTAGAAGATAAATAAATTCTAGAATTAAATTTTGCATCAAAATCATATTTTACCGTGCCTTTCTGATAATATACTCCCGATATGAATCCTTTAATTCCTTTCCCTTCCTTCTGCTGACTGGGATTTTATCACCATTTGTCATACATATTTCATCTCCGATTTTATAAATGTTCCGAAAATTTACAAGATAACATTTGTGACATCTAAAAAATGACTGTTCTTTTAATTCTTCCTCCCACTGACCCAAGCCTTTCACACAAAAATATTTTGTTCCTTTGACCACAACACGACTGTACTTATTCTCTGATACAAAATAAAGTATATCTTTCATTTTCATCACATATTCCTGATCTACACCTTTGATCACAAGACCACGATTTTCTTCAATATCCTCAACCATCCGATTCAAATATTTCTCGAACGGGGATTGTTCCAAAGGCTTTTGTAAAAATCCATACACATTTCTACCAAATGCCTCCTGCATCTCTTCCATATGGTTTGTAACAAAAAGTATTTTTACATCTTCGTCCTCTTTCCACAACCAATCCTTTAACTGAATACCAGTAATCCCTTCCATTTCGATATCCAAAATCAAAATATCTGTCTCATCCCTCTGTTCAATATATTCCTTTCCAGATTCGTACTCCCTCAGTTGATACACAATCTCCCTTGACTTAAAATATTGTGCCAGCATTCTTGCGATGAAATTTCTTGTAATCTTTTCATCTTCACATATCCCTACCTTAATCATTTGTATTTTCTCCTCATAATTTGTACTCATTTTTATTATATTTTACCATTGCTCCCCTGTCTATCCGATTTTCCTATAATTTTACAATTACAATTCACAAAAAGAAATTTTATATGGAAACAAAGTACCGCCCATAGACTGAGCGGTACTGTCTCCTATTTTTCACATACTTCCTTCCAGTTTTTCGACGCTTTCTTACCAATGCTGTGGTAATAGGCAAGTAGCAAAAAGATAGCTGTCAGAGCCAGGATTCTCTTCATTCCTCCTGCACCTCTGGCCCAATTTACCAGTTTAGACACCAACTCTTCCTTCTTCTCTTCTGTCATTCCGTGTTCTCTTGTCTTAAAGTACAACAGAAGATAAGTAAATCCAGCAATCATGGAAATGGTGGCATAGATTTCCACACGTGTCCGCTCTCCGGTCTGAGGTTCTCCTCCTTTGGATGCTGTCCTCGTTATGACGGCTGGCTTTTTCATGCTGATTTCAAGAGCCATCTCACGGGCATCTTTGTTGCCAGCATTGTCCACTGCATCTACCTTTAGGGTATGTTTTCCCTCTCCTTCAAATTCTACACTGAATTTAAACTTTTCGACAAATTTTTCATTAAATTCCTTTTTGGGCAAAACCATCTGCGTTCCGCCGTCCACCTGATAAGATATGCCAGCAATTCCACCTGAGATTACCCCATGCTGCTGATCCAGCACTTGTACGTCTATGGATGCTGTTCCTTTTTCTGGATCCTGACTGCCCACTTTAAATTGAATTTCTGGCGCATGGTCTTCCAGAATAATTCCTCCGTCCACTGCTGTCAACATCTTTCGAATTGAGACATTTCCTGCATGGTCTGTACAGATCATGGCTACTTTTCCCTTAAAGTCTCCATCTACGGTAAACTCTGCATGAATCTCTCCATCCTCTTCGTAAACCTTGGCTTTCTTCATGCCCTCTTCCACTTCTTCAGGCCATTCCTCTGTCTCTTCCTCTCCTGACGCTGCATAGACTTTCAAAAACAGTCCTTCTGCTTTTCGAGCTTCTTCTTTTCCAGTTTCCTCTTCCACTGGGATCAACACGTATTTCGCATGTTTTACCCCACTTCCCTCTTCTGTGATGGGCACAGTAACCCTCATATCCTTTCGGTCAATCAGCCAGTGCAAGAAATTCGTATGGCCTTCTCCAAAAGACGCTTCTCCAAGCACAGGCGCCGTCTCGTCCGCCCATTTTGCATAAAGGGTCACTTCCTGGGTCGCTGTATTCTCTTCCACCGTCTGTGAAAAATCCCAAGCGCTGTCCTCGGTCCCTGCTTCATCCAGATACCAGCCTTTAAAGGTATATCCTGCACGCTTTGGATCTTCTGTAAGCTGTAGGAATCCTCCATAACGCACAGACTGGCTTTCTGGGGACTCGCCACTTCCTCCATTCAGGTCAAAGTCCACCTGATAGACCTCTCTATCATAAAATAACTTCAATACAAGGCTTCCATCTGCTTCGACTCTTCCAGAATCATACCTGGATTCGTGCAGCATGTTCTCCTTAAATCCTTCATATAACAGAGGCTGGGCCTGCGCCAGTGTATCGGTTGGCCCCAAAAGACTCTCCGTATCTTCCTCCGAAAGAGTATAACCTCCTCCTTCCAGATCCTGCTTGTAATGCTCTACTGTATATGGAACTTCTGCCGGTTTCCAGGTTGCATACAGAATCATATCCTCTGAAAACCACTGAAGGCTTCCTGACGGGAAAGACCGTCCAGTGCCATCTGCTTTTGTATTCCAGCCATCA